>JAKSNK010000019.1 GCA_024399835.1 Paludibacteraceae bacterium | reverse complement strand
AGACAGCAGATTTACAGTCTGCCCCATTTGGCCACTCTGGAACACACCCTCGTCGCGTTCGGCAACAAGATCGCAAATGTTGATACCGCTACGCTTAATCAACGGGCGCCTTGTGCCTCCGCTTTCCCCATTCGAACAAGTTCTCTGGGGACCCCGTAAGGGATTTCATCTTTTCAATGTTCACTTTTGAGCCACTAGTCGGACTTGAACCAACGACCGGCGGTTTACAAAACCGCTGCTCTACCACTGAGCTATAGTGGCGGTTGCTCACCAACAAACGCCCACAAACAGAGCGCCGGCTGAAAAGCGAGTGCAAAGATACTGCTTTTTTTTGATATGACAAAATATTTTTGTAAAAAAATGCATTTTTTCGTCATTTTTTTAGGCAAACAGCATTTTATCAGCGTTCTTTGAGTTTTTCTATTTGTCTATCCAACGCTTCGAGGCACAAGTCAATGCCTTGCTCAAAAGTATCGCAAGTTTTTTCGACAAACATTTCCGGTCCGTTACCAATTACGCGGATTTGCGTCTGTTTATTCAGATTGGTTTCCGGTTTAACCACCGTCATGCGAATTTCCATTTCTGCACCGGGGTTAGTCAGCAATTTACCGTAGCGGGCGGTCTTTTTGTCAATGTACTTTTTCAGTCGCTCAGCCATCTCAAAGTTTACGGCATTGATAGTCAGTTTCATAGTAATTAAAATTAAGAGTTATTATTATGTTTGGCGCGGGGATGAGCCGCTTTGTATGCTTTTTGTATCTGCTCAAAAGTAGTATGTGTATATATTTGTGTGGCAGCCAAGCTGGCATGTCCCAACAATTGCTGAATAGTCCGTATATCTGCTCCGTTGTCCAACATGGTTGTCGCGAAGGTATGGCGCAAGACATGCGGCGAATGTTTTTTGAGTGTCGATACCTCGCCCATGCGCGAACGCACGATAGCGTATAAGGTATCTTTGTTCATCGGCACGATTTGTTTCTCACGATTTTCCCGCACAAAAAATGTGCCACAGCCGGCAGTTATTTCGCTCCTTGCCGACAAATAATCGCGAATCATAGCGATTAATTTTTCTCCGATAGGAATGATGCGTTCTTTTTTGCGTTTACCGAATACGCGTATTTCCGCGGCTTCCAAGCGCACATCTTCATCGGTCAGCCCCAACATTTCTGCTTGACGCATGCCCGTCTGATACAACATTTGAATAATCAGATTATCACGAAGGGAAGGGAAGTCGTCTGCCGCTTTTTCCAATATTGCTTCTTCCGCCATCTCTGACGGTTTGAAGAACACCGGCAAGGGTTTATCCATTTTAGGGGCAGTAACCAGCAGCGTCACATCTTTTTTGACGATTCCCGTGCGCAACAGGAAGCGATAGAAAGAGCGCAAGGCGCTCAACCGACGGCGCACGCTACGAGGCGAATGTCCCTGCTCGTCCATCATCGACACCAGCCACCGGCGCACATCTCCCTCGTCCACTTTGGAAGGATCGAAGTCAGACGGACTCCAACCGAAGAACAAGCAGAAATCCCGCAAGTCGTCACGATAAGCACGAACCGTCTTATCCGAATACTTTTTTTCGATGGCAATATAGTCTAAAAAATGCTGAATCATTTAATCTCTTTTCCCACACCTGTTTCGGCTTCAAACGGGAACAGACCAAACAACTCTGCATCAATTCGGTCGGTTACCCAACGGAAGTCTTCAGGGTTATTACCAAACTTACATTCATCCCCGGGGATGATGAGCAATTTGCCCTTGTAATCCTTAATCCACGCCTCGTATTTATCGTTCAGTCCCTGCAAATAGTCGATACGCATAGACGACTCATATTCGCGACCGCGTTTTTGGATTTGTGCCACCAAATTAGGTATCGACGAACGAATATAAATCATCAAATCCGGCATTTTGACCAAAGACATCATCAGATTAAAGAGGTCTGAATAGTTGTCAAAATCCCGGTCAGACATAAATCCCTGGTCGTGCAGATTAGGTGCAAAGATACGCGCGTCCTCGTAGATGGTGCGATCCTGAATGATATATTCATCCGTCTTGGAAATCTCCACAATGTCCTGAAAACGCTTGTTCAGGAAGTAGATTTGCAGATTAAACGACCAGCGGGACATATCCTCGTAGAAGTCAGCCAAATAGGGATTGAAATCCACCGATTCAAAACGAGGTGTCCAGCCATAATGTTTTGCCAACATGTTGGTCAAGGTTGTCTTTCCGCAACCGATATTTCCGGCAATTGCTATATGCATAATATTTTTTAGTTTAGCGGGTTTAACGGGTTGAGCAGGTTGAGCGAGTTTAGTTTTTCCAATGTTCTTCGGAGAAAAGTCCGAATAACTGCGCATCTATTTTATCAATGATTTGTCTAAAGTCAGCAGGGTTGTTTTCAAAGTCCATTTCGTCCGAATCAATAATCAATACTCTACCCTCATACTGATGGAAGATAAAATCTTCGTACTGATCGTTCAAGTCCTTCAGATAGTCTATTTGCAGTCCTTGTTCATAGTCTCTGCCACGCTTCTGTATCTGTGCAATCAGGGCGGGAATGGACTTGCGCAAATAAATCATCAAATCCGGCAGTTGCATCATCGACTTCAAGTGCTGAAACAACTCCATATAAGTGGTATAGTCGCGTTCGCTCAAATCGCCTCGCAGGTAATTGTTCCGGACAAAGACATACACGCCCTCAAATATACTGCGATCCTGTACAATAGTATGGTCTGCCTGCGTAATCGCCAACATATCTTTGAAACGCTCTTTGAGGAAATATGTTTCCACACAAAACGACCAGCGGGGGATATCGCTGTAATAATCCTCCAAATACGGATTAAATCCCACGCTCTCGAAGCGAGGTTCCCATCCGTAGTACTTCGCCAACATTTTGGTCAATGTGGTTTTTCCTGCTCCAATATTACCGGCTATTGCTATGTACATAACTAATTCGAGTACAAATATACAACAAAAAATTGGCATACGCAAATAATTAGGGAACAAAATAGATTTTTAATCTATAGTCATACCATTTTTTGCGGTTCACAGATGCTTTTTCTTGTTAATCATAATGTCTTGTCGGGTAATCTTTACCGGCGTTCTTCCCGATATGCTTTTTAGGGTTTATAACATAACATCAACATAAGATGCTACTACCGTCCTCTAAACCATAGGCACTGCGCCTCTCTCTTAATTCATAATTCTTAATTCAAAATTCTGAGCCATCGGCGACACGGCAACGGCATCCTACCCTTTGGCTAAGTTGGTCATGACCAACTCGTTTTTTCCAATAACTTACTATTTTTAATAATTAGAAGCCAAAATGCAGATGCAAATTGGCTTCTAACCGTTCGTTCATCCTATACTCACCGTTCGCTCACCATTCGTTCACCTCAAAACTGACGATTGTTAAGAAACAGGTTGAGCAAGTTGAACTTGGTTATCTCATTCTTATGCCGGCGGCATTGTAGATTTTGCCGTTGTGGAGGATGAAGAGGCGATTATTTTTGATAATCTTGGTAAATCGGTCGATCGGTGAATCAGTGAATTGGTCAAGAGCGGTGTAGCCGTCGGTGTAGAACTCGCCTTGGTAGTGCTTGATGGACTGCTGGCTGGCATTGAGAGCATCAAGGGTGTAGCCATACTTGCTGGCTTGGCTCAGTCCTGTTACCGTAAACTGCCAACCATTGGCGGTCATTTCGGCAGATGCCATTTCGCGCGCGCCATCACGACCGGGCGCAAAGGCAATACCTGTCAGTTGACCTTGGGCATTGAATTTGAGGGTACAGAATACTACACCGTCTTTAGTAATCTCAATAGAGTACCCTGCTGCTCGGTCATTTTGAGGCCAAGTGAAAGTGGCATTATTCGTAGAGGGAGTTACAATAACTTGGTCACCTGTTATTGGTGTTTCTTCTGCACTAATGGGCAATATATTTGTAAAATATTTCCATCCCGTTGCCTGTTTGTAGGCATCAATAGAACCTGCAGGCACATAAACCGGAATACTAGTTTTACAATAGAAACAATCACTGCCACAAGTCGGGGGAGTAGTAGCATAACATGTTACCGAGGTCAAACCACTGCAATCATAGAAAGCACGATCTCCAATCGTTGTGACAGAATTGGGAATAGTCACTGAGGTCAAACCGCTGCACTCATAGAAAGCAAGTGATCCAATCTTTGTGACAGAATTAGGAATCGTGATAGATGTCAAACCACTGCAATATCCGAAAGCACAATTTCCAATCGTTGTAACGGAATTAGGAATAGTTACTGAGGTCAAACCGCTGCATTCATAGAAAGCCCTATATCCAATCGTGGTAACGGAAGAGGGAATCGTTACCGAGGTCAAACCGCGGCAACCATAGAAGGCCTCATCTCCAATCGTGGTGACGGAATTGGGAATCGTTACCGAAGTCAAACCATAGCATTCATAGAAAGCATACTCACCAATCGTTGTAACAGAATTGGGAATCGTAATGGCACCTGTGGCAGCAGAGGAACAACCACAAAGTGTAGTTTTGGTAGCATCACTATACACCAAATAGCCTTCTACATAACCATCCATACATTTAGCACCCCAAGGAGAACCGGTGGCTGTACCACTATATATAATGTTATTGACAAAATGGAAGGCAGATTGTCCAATCGTTGTGACGGAATTAGGAATAGTTACCGAGGTCAAACCGCTGCAATATGCGAAAGCAGAAACTCCAATCGTTGTGACGGAATTAGGAATATCAATTGAGGTCAAACCGCTGCAACCATAGAAAGCTTCCCTTCCAATCCAGCTGACGGAATTGGGAATCGTTACCGAGGTCAAACCGAAGCAATTATAGAAAGCATAATCTCCAATCGTATCAACACCATTAGGAATAACCAAATCTTTTACTTCTACATCATTGATATAGAAATTATGGCTATAACACATTGGATTAACAGTATAATTACCAAACTTTATCTTGCACCAATCAGCGATAGTGCCGGTATAGTTCGTTTTGGTCAAACCACGGCAACTATAGAAAGCCCATTTCCCAATCGTTGTGACGGAATTAGGAATATCAATTGAGGTTAAACCGCTGCAATATTCGAAAGCAGACTCTCCAATCGTTGTGACGGAATTAGGAATAGTTACCGAGGTCAAACCACTGCAATATGCGAAAGCACCATCTCCAATCGTTGTAACGGAATTAGGAATATCAATTGAGGTTAAACCGCTGCAATCATAGAAAGCATCACTTCCAATCGTTGTGATTTCTCCACTACAAGTAATCGTGCCTGTTCCATTAGAGAAGGTGTGCGATGTGATAGCAGGACCAAAGGTCGTTTTCCCAACATTCAAAGATGACCTTGTTAATTTGGATGTTGAGGTGTAGGTAATGGTGTTACTTGCCCAAAGGGCGGTGGTGGCGATGAGTGCCACAAAAAGGGACAATAGTTTTTGTTTAAACATAGAGTATTGTTTTTTAGTTTTGCCTCCACAATCGGCAGAAGGCAGTTGCCGTTTATATTTGATTTTTATGCGTTGTCTAACTATGCTAATCAGCCGAGGATGCGCTGAGGATAAGCCGAGGATAGGAACACAAAAAAGCGTGGGCTTTCGCTCGCTTCATTTGATTACTTGAGGTCATCGACTACCTTTAACAATTCAAATAAATGCACGGAAAACTCACGCGGATAACGTGAGCGTCCGTAAACCGTGCTTGAATTGTTAATGATTCTTGAAGTTGTCGATGTTTCAAGTAATCAAGTTGGCGGATTACAACGCTATATCTTATTATGTCTTTGCAGGGTCATGCCCTGCGGTGGATGGTTTGCTTTTTTTATATTTCCAAGGTCAACTATATTTCTTTTTTAGTTCTATTGACGAAAGGGACTACATTTGCGTTTGCGACGCAAAAGTACAAAAAATAAATGATATTTGCAAATATTATTTCATTTTGAATTAAGAATTAGAGACAAATTTGCATAAGAATAGAGTTCTTGCATTATTCTGCATATCAAAACCCAGACCACTCATAGTACCTACCAATTTACCTTGTTTCGCGCGAACGCGCGGAAGAAGCGTAGCGATGGCAGAACTATCCCATCTAAAATTTGGCCATTCCGGCTGTTGCCATATCCATATATTATGTGCCATAGTCGTACTTTTTTATTGAATGACTACAAAAACCATGCTAATCTTATCATACTTTGCAAAGATTACGATGTTTTTTCTATTCACCGCATTAATCTTATCATTTCGTGCAAAGGTACAACTTTTTTTGCAAACAACCAAATTTTTCTGCACTTTTTCATGGCAACCGCATCAAAAATGACTCTTCTATAGATTAAAAATCTATTTAGTGCCCTAATTATTTGCGTATGCCAAAAAAAAATTGTATCTTTGTGGTCTAATTTGCGCGAATGCGCGCTCGCATGTACTATGATTGATTATATTACAGGACCGGTAGCAGAACTAAATCCCACTTATGCCGTACTCGAAGCAGGCGGCGTAGGTTATTCCATCAACATCGCTTTGCCTATCTATTCGGCACTGATTGATAAAAAAACGGCAAAGTTATTTATCACGGAGATTATTCGCGAAGATACTCACGATTTATTCGGTTTTATGACCAAAGCCGAGCGTGAAATCTTTCTGCAACTCACCAGCGTCAGCGGCATAGGCGGCAATACCGCCCGGCTCATCATGTCGGCATATACGGCAGCCGAATTGCGGCAAATCATCGCTACCGCCAATGCACGCGCCCTCGGACAAGTCAAAGGTCTTGGTCCTAAAACCGCACAACGAATCATTGTCGATCTGAAAGACAAGATTCTCAAAATAGATCTTGGTGACGGCAACGAAACTCTGGCAGGAGAATTATTCCCTGTAGAAAGCAGTCCTATCAAGGACGAGGCAGTCAGCGCGCTGACCATGTTAGGATTTGCCGCAGCAGCCAGCGGTAAAGTAGTGGACAAGATACTGAAACAAACTCCTTCTGCCCCCGTAGAACAAATCATTCGCGAGGCACTCAAGATGCTATAAAGGGGAAAGACGAAATTGAGAATTAAGACATTCATATTGCTATTGATAATGCCATTGGGTCTGTTGGCACAAGAGATTCAAACCCTGCCCAACATGCCCGACAATACGACTTCTGTGGTGGAATATCAACCCTCCACAGGGTACTATGTAGTGCATACCCGAATAGGAAATTTGGATGTTACCACTCCCTGCTTAATGTCGCCTGACGAATACAAAGCATATTCCGAAAAGCAGTTTATTCACCGCTATTGGCAACAAAAAATCAGCGAGGTCGAACACGACAACGAAAAGAAGTTTGACATTACCGATATGAAATTCAATATCGGTCCGGCGGACAAAGTGTTCGGTCCCGGCGGCGTACAACTCAAGCTGCAAGGTAGTGCGGAACTGCTGTTCGGATTTAAGCACCAATATGTGGATAATCCTTCGCTCACACTCCGCAGCCGTAACAACAACATCTTTGACTTTGACGAGAAAATTCAACTCAATGTAAACGGAGCAGTCGGCACTCGTTTGGGATTGCAAATGAATTACAACACCGAAGCCAGTTTTGCCGCCGACCAGCAGAATGTAAAAATCGCTTACAAAGGCGAAGAAGACGATATCATTCAATCTATTCAGGCAGGTAATGTGACTTTAGACCTCAATTCAAGTTTGATTAAAGGAAGTCAGGCACTATTCGGTATAAAAACAGAGTTGAAATTCGGTCGCTTGTCCGTGCAGGGGTTGATTAGTCAGCAGAACAGTCAAACGCAATCGGCATCGTCGGAAGGCGGCGCGCAAATGACCAAGTTTGAAGTACAAGCCGATAATTACGACGAGAACAAGCACTTCTTTCTGGGATACTACTTCCGCGACAACTACGAAAACGCCATGCGCACCCTGCCGTATGTGACAGGAGGTATTACCATCAACCGTATCGAAGTATGGGTAACCAACAAGCGCGCCCAGTTTGACCAAGCCCGCAACATTATTGCCTTTGCCGACTTGGGCGAAGGACATCCCGAACACCTGTTGGACACCTATTTCCGCATTAATGACAATAAGTTGTTGCCCTATAACGGAGTCAATGAACTATACGGATTAGTCAAAGACCAACCCGAAGTGCGCGACATACAGAGCGCCACCTCGTGGTTGCAAGGTCAAGCACAAGTATGGAGCAGTCAGGGGCACGACTTCACCGGCGGTGAGGACTATGACAAAATCGAGTCTGCCCGTTTGTTGTCTCCCAGCGAATATACACTGAATGCCGCGTTAGGATACATTTCTTTGAAATCGGCACTACAGCAAGACGAAGTTCTTGCCGTAGCATACGAATATACCTATGGCGGTAAAGTTTATCAAGTGGGTGAATTCTCGTCCGACCAAAATCAATCCGGAGACATTCAGGACGGCAGGCGCGCGCCAAACTTGATTCTGAAGATGTTGCGCAGTAGCAACACCGCTCCTATACCGTTAATCGGGCGTGAGAAAGAGCACTATGGCGCTTGGCACCTGATGATGAAGAACATCTATTCACTCGGTGCCAGCAGTATGACGGCGGAGAAATTTGAACTCTATGTCAAATACCGTAACGACTCCATCGGACAGGAAGTGCAATACTTGCCGGAAGGTCAGCGCACGAAAGGCAAACAACTGATTCGTGTGCTGAATGCCGACCGCCTGGACCAACGCAACAACCCCTACCCCGACGGACGGTTTGACTATGTGGAAGGGTACACGGCATTGAGCAGTATGGGTAGAATCATCTTCCCGGTATTGGAGCCGTTCGGTAGCCACCTTGCCAAGCAATTGGACTCCACACTCACCAATAAAGCACTCATAGACAAGTACTGTTTCCAAGAACTATACGACTCCACACTCGTCGTAGCACAGGAGATGAGTGAGAAGAACAAATTCGTATTAGCCGGTAAGTACCAGGGGTCGAACAGTAGCGAGATTCGCCTTAATGCCATGAACATCCCTCGCGGAAGCGTGACAGTAACCGCCGGCGGTGCCACTTTGGTGGAAAATGTAGATTATACCGTGGATTACACCATGGGTATAGTTACCATTCTCAATCAATCGCTGATTGAAGCCGGCACGAACATCAATGTGCAACTGGAGAACCAGTCCACCTTTGGCATGCAGCGCAAAGGACTATATGGTCTGCACCTCCAATACGACTTTAGCAAAGACTTTTCCATAGGCGGTACGCTGATGCACCTGCGTGAGACCCCGCTGACCACGAAAGTCAATGCCGGCAGCGAACCGCTTGCCAATACAATATGGGGACTGAATCTTGCCTACAAGACCAACATGATGTGGCTGACCAATCTGCTGGACAAAGTACCATGGATAACGGCTACTGCACCCAGTACATTCCAAATAGGTGCCGAATTTGCACACCTCATACCCGGGCACACCAAAGATGTAGGAGCGGAAGGTACCAGTTATATAGACGATTTTGAGTCCACAACTACTGCTATTGATGTGCATTACCCCAGCAACTGGTTCCTCAGTTCAACCCCCAGCCGTTTTGCAGAATCGAACATGAGCAACAATGTCGAGTACGGCAAGAACCGCGCGTTGCTGAACTGGTACATCGTCGATCCTATCTTCGGTCATCCGCAAACCAATACTCCCGCACATATCAAGGACGATATCAATGCCCTGTCCGATCACCGTACGCGTATCGTTTATCAGCAAGAGTTATTCCCCAACAAAGAGTCCCTTGCCAATGAAGACACGCGACTCAGCATACTCAACCTGACCCTCTATCCCAAAGAACGCGGTCCATACAATGTATTTACCGGCGATGGGCAATACGATGACAAGGGAGACTTGACCAACCCTGCTTCCCGTTGGGGCGGTATGATGCGGCGACTGGACAATACAGACTTTGAACGCGCCAATATTGAGTATATCGAGTTTTGGTTGATGGACCCCCATTTGACCAACAACAATTTCCAACATGCCAAGATTTATCTCAACTTGGGAGATGTGAGCGAAGATATATTGCGCGACGGCAAGAAGAGTTTTGAGCACGGTTTGCCTATCAATGCCGAGGATGAGAACATGGTGGAAACCACCGTTTGGGGTCGTGTACCTCGTACCACAAGTACCACTATTGCCTTCAGCAACGAACCCGGAGCACGCGATGTACAGGATGTCGGACTGGACGGATTAAGCACTGACCAGGAACGCTCGTTTGACACCTACAAGAACTACGCTGCCCACATGCGTACTGTCGTCACGGATGCCACAACTGTCCGTCGTTGGCAAGCCGACCCGTATTCGCCGTTCAATGACCCTGCCGGCGATAACTACCATTACTACCGCGGGGATGATTACGATGAAGCACAGACATCTATTCTTAATCGATACAAGCACTATAACGGCACGGAGGGCAACTCGCCCGAATCGTCCGGAATGGAATATGGAACTGCCTCTACCCTAACACCTGATATCGAAGACATCAACCATGACAATACACTCGGGGAATACGAGAAGTATTATGAATACGAAGTAGATTTGCAATCGGAACCCGGGCAGGAACTCCGCAGCCGGTTCATTTCCGAAAAAATGGTTACCAATGTAACTCTCAAGAACGGCAATACGGAGCAGGTGACTTGGTATAAATTTAAGATTCCTCTCAAGGGAGATTCCTCTTCGTGCCGTCGCATAGGAGGCATACGCAACTTCAAGTCTATTCGTTTTATGCGTCTATATATGACAGAGTGTGAAGATACCACCACTTTGCGTTTCGCTACAATGGACTTGGTGCGCGGCGAATGGCGTAACTACACGAAAGGGTTATACAACGACGAGCGCAATGACCTCTACAATACGACACTGCCCTCCTCCATGTCTTCGCTGGATGTGCAGGCAGTCTCCATTGAGCAGGACGGCAAGCGTTCACCTGTCAATTATGTGCTTCCTCCCGGCATTAGCCGGCAGACCGACCCCGGACAGGCACAATTGATTTCACAGGACGAGCAAGCACTCGTATTGCGCGTACACGACCTTGAGTACAACAATGCCCGTGCCGTCTATAAAGCCACCACTATGGATATGCGTAATTATAAACAACTCAAGATGTTTGTACACGCAGAAGCCATTCCCGGCGAAAGAGAATTGCAAGACGGGGAGTTGTCATGTTTCATCCGGTTGGGAACAGACATGACTTCCAACTACTACGAATATGAGGTGCCGCTGTCCGTTACTCCTGCCGGCACAAATTATGACAACGACAATCTGGCTGACCGTGAAGCCGTATGGAAACCCGGCAATAACATTGATTTCCCGTTCACGGCACTTACCAATGCTAAGACTGCCCGCAACAAAGCCAAACGCTCGGGCGATATCAATGTAAGCAACACCAAACCCTATTCCATCTATGACGAAGCCAACGGCAAACCTGCCAACCGCATTACCGTTATGGGTAACCCGACACTGGAAGATGTAGAATACATCGTTATCGGTGTGCGCAACCGTAACGGCATTTCGACGGAAAGCAAGAGCACTACTCTAAGCGGTGAAGTATGGGTAAACGAACTGCGGCTGAGCGAATTTAACGAGGAAGGCGGTATGGCTGCCACTGCCAACATCGGAATAGGTATTAGCGACATCGCACAACTCAATATGGCAGGGCGAGTAGAGACTGCCGGTTTCGGTAGTATCGAGAGCAATGTCCAAAACCGCAACATGGACAATTACTACCAATTCCAAGTCAGTGCGGCACTTGAGGCAGGGCGACTGTTCCCCGAGAAAGCGCATCTGCACATACCTCTCTATGCCAGCTACTCGCAAAACATCAATTCACCCAAGTACGACCCGACCGACACGGATATCAAACTCAAAGAGTCGCTTGAGACTTATTCCACAGAAGAGGAAAAAGACTCTATCAAGAACATGGCAAATACCGTTCAGACCAGTACATCATGGAGTTTGACGAATCTGAAAGTGGATATTCATTCCAAAAAGAAAGACATGTTCTATGACCCTGCCAACTTTACCGTTTCCGTGGCATACAACAAGCAGGAGCAACGCTCGCCCGAGATAGAACGCGACCTGACCACCGAACACAGGGGATCGTTCAATTACTCCTATTCATTTAACCCGAAGCCGTGGGAACCCTTCAAGAAAATAGAGAAAGTACAGAAAGCGAAGATTCTATCCGAATTTAACATCTATTACTTGCCCCAATCGTGGTCGTTCAATACGGATATGCGGCGTACTTATACCGAACTCAAGATGCGCGACTTTAATGCTGTGCAAGCCGGTGAGCCAACCAACAAAGACATGAGTTACAGCAAGGACTTCACTTGGGACCGCACATTTGATTTCAAATACAACCTGACTAAAAACATGAAGTTCTCCTTCCACACGGCAATGAACTCCACTGTGGACGAAGGACTCTATACACCGGAGGTTATCCGTGACTATAATTTCTCTAACGACTACTACGAAGCATGGCGTGACACCGTCCGTCGCAGTATGAAGACTTGGGGCACGCCTTATACTTATCAGCAAGTCTTTACTGCTACTTGGGCTGTTCCATTCAACCGCATTCCGTATATGGACTGGCTCACCGCCAATGCCTCCTACAACGGAACTTACACATGGAACCGTACCGCCATGAGTTCGTCCGCCACCAATTTCGGTAACACGGCGCAGTCGTCCCGCTCATGGCAAGTGGACGGTCAAGCCAACTTTGAGACCTTATACGGCAAATCGAAGTATTGGAAGCAACTCAATCAGCGTATGTCCGGCAGAACGGCACGCCGTCCGTTCCGTCCGAAGACTTACTCGGAAACCGTCACTTTGGAAAAGGGCAAACCGATCGAATTGACCCACAATCTCAATTCCACCGGTCTCATCATTACTGCAACCGATGAAAAAGGCAAAGCCGTTCATATCAAGTTTAAAGCCAATAGTGACGGCAAGAAAGTAACCATTACGCCTGCCGTTTCTGCCAACAATGTAACGATTGCCATTTCGAGCAAGAACCCCAATGAACGCACGGCAGCCGAACAGGCAATGGACTTTGCTGCTTATTTCGGAACAATGATTCGTCGCGTCCAAGTCACCTATCGCAAGACGGATGCTCTTACCGTGCCCGGTTTCTATCCGCAAATCGGTTTCTTCGGTCAAGAGCATATCAGTGGCTCCACTTATGCACCCGGATGGGATTTTGCCTTCGGTTTTTATCCGTCCGACTATATGGACAAAGCGCGTGATAACGGTTGGTTGGCTCTGAGCGACAGTATATCGCAACCCGCCACGATGGCAAGCACATCCGATTTTGATGTCAAGATAACCCTTGAACCCTTCCCCGGATTCAAAGTGCAAGTCAACGGCAAACGCTACGAAGCCCGTTCGTCATCTCTATTGTACGCCTTTGACAGTCAAGACCGGAACAATTGTATTTTGCAAGACAATATGACCGGGTCATACAATATCACTCAAGTCGCTATTGCGACTGCCTTTGAGCGTATTGGCAAATCGAGTGACAACTTTGCCTCCGTCACTTTTGACAGGTTCTTGGAGAATCGTACTGCGATGGTTAATCGTTTGGAGGAGCGCTATCGCGATGTGTATTACCCGACCAAAGACCCGACGGGAATCTTCAGCGACACCCTGCATATCCACGGGCAGAAATACGACCCGTCGTTAGGTTCGGTCAGCCGTAGTTCGGCAGATGTACTCGTTCCTGCATTCCTGTCGGCATATACCAAGCGCGATATAGGTCGTATCAGTTTCAACCCCTTCATGGATATTCTGCATGTAATGCCGAACTGGAGTGTAACCTTTGACGGATTGGGTCGCATACCTGCTGTCAAAGAGCATTTCAAATCGTTTGTCCTCACGCACGCGTACACATGTAAATATGCAATAGGTGCATACTCTGCTTATTCGACATGGTTGGGCGCGGGTGACGGCAGCGACAAGACCGTCGGTTTCCGTCGTGATGCCGTAACGGGAATGCCGGTTCCAAGCAGTGCGTATGACATATCTTCCGTCAGTTTGACAGAATCGTTCTCTCCGTTGATTGGAGTGAATATGACCCTCAAGAACTCTCTGCTCATCAAGACCGAGTACCGCAAGCAGCGTACCGCGACACTCAACATCAACTCGGTACAGATTACCGAAGGGCATACGGATGAAATAGTAGTAGGCACGGGCTATACGGTCAAAGACTTGCATTTCACTGCAAAGACGAAGAATGGCGGTCAACGCAAAGTGAGCAACGACCTGAAACTGACAGCAGACTTCTCGTATAAGAATGTGGCAACACTCCTTCGTAAAGTAGAAGAAGGTCTGACACAAGCCAGCAGCGGCAATAAAGTATGGGGACTGAAGATTAGTGCCGACTATGTCATTTCGCAGAAAGTGAACATTCAGTTCTACTACGACCACCAATCCACTATTCCGCTCATTTCGTCTTCCTATCCTATCAAGAACGACAATGCCGGCATCAATATCAAACTGATGCTAACAAGGTAGTTTGCAAGAGAATTTAATCTCCCCACGAAGATTTATCGAGTTGGCGGTAGGAGATGGCTTCCATTAGGTGATACGGTTGGATATTCTCGCTACCGGCAAGGTCGGCAATCGTGCGGGCGACCTTGAGAATACGGTCGTAGGCACGCGCAGAAAGACCAAGTTTGGTCATCGAATCTTCCAATAGCCGGTCACCTGTGGCATCAATGCGACAATACTGACGAACCTGTTTGGGTGTCATCTGGGCATTGCAATGAATAGCCGTACCCGCAAAGCGTTCCGCTTGAACCTGGCGGGCACGAATGACGCGCTCACGGATAACGGCAGAAGACTCACCAGGTTGCATATCCTTAAGCATGGCATAAGGAACGGCTTGTATCTCGCATTGTATATCTATTCTATCCAATAGCGGTCCGCTTATCTTGTCTTTATAGCGATGTACCTGTGCCGGCGTGCAGGTACATTGGTGTGTGGGGTCGCCATAGTGTCCGCACGGACATGGGTTCATAGCCGCCACCAGCATAAAAGAAGCAGGATAATCAACCGACATGCGACTGCGCGAGACGGTTATTTTGCGGTCTTCCAAAGGTTGGCGCAAGACCTCCAAGACAGAGCGGTGGAACTCAGGCAATTCGTCCAGGAAGAGCACACCATTGTGCGCAAGAGATATTTCTCCGGGTTTAGGAATCGACTGCCCGCCACCAACAAGGGCGACATCGGTAATCGTATGGTGAGGCGAACGGAAGGGTCGCGCAACGACCAAGGGCTGTCCCTGAGGCAGTAAGCCGGTGACCGAATGAATCTTGGTGGTTTCGAGTGCTTCGTCCAAAGTGAGCGGAGGAAGAATGGACGGCAATCGTTTGGTTAACATGGACTTACCTGCACCGGGAGGACCGACCATCAGCATATTGTGTCCTCCTGCAGCAGCCACCTCCATAGCCCTGCGGACTTTTTCCTGTCCACGCACATCAGAAAAGTCTATGTCAGATAGAAAAGCGGTACTCTGAAACTCCGATTCCACATCCAAATGCAACGCATCAACAGAGAGCGTGCCTTCCAAAAAACGCATAACATCCAACAAACTCTCCAACCCATAACACTCCAACCCGTCCACGACAGCCGCCTCACGCGCATTGGCTTGAGGCAAAATAATGCCCTTAAAACCCTGCTGCTTTGCCAGCATAGCAATAGGAAGGACACCGTGAATAGGTTGTAACGAGCCGTCCAAGGACAACTCACCCACCATGAGGAACTGCGACAATGATTGGGTATGAATCTGTTCGGTAACAGCCAACATGCCGATAGCAAGCGGCAAATCGTATGCAGAGCCCTCTTTTTTAAGGTCTGCCGGCGACATATTGACAGTTAAGGCACGCCGAGGCGTTTGCAACCCGTTGACCTGCAGGGCAGCATATATGCGGTCACGGGACTCCTTAACGGCATTATCAGGCAAGCCGACCAAAGTAAAATCAACACCCGATGTGGCATGCATTTCAACGGTAACCAATTCGGCATTGATGCCTTGCAGCGCAGCTGTGTAACATTTGATAAGCATAATTTGAAAAGTTGAGTGGTGGATAGGTACTATTTGCGACGGCGGTCAATGAGGTTGCGGAGGTATTCTCTATATACTCCTACATAACGCTCTTGTTTGGTGGGATTGATGTCCTCGACATTGACCATTATGCCGGTTTCATAAACATTGGACAGTTCGTCATTAACTGCATTGCCAAAAGAGAGAAGTTTGTCCGTTACATTGAGATAGGCGGAAAACATCGGCGGAATACTCGTTCCCCGGGCACGGACAGCCCGCTGAAGAATCTGATAATTCAGCGTCGGGTCGGATCCCATAAACAAATCATCCGCCAACTCTTGACCTTCACAAGATATATCCAACGGATGTTTGGCACAAAACAGCCCCTTTGCATCATTATGATAACGCCGCAAATACGCATAGATGAGGTTGCGGGAAACAGCATCATATTGGGGATACATGGTAACTTTGCCTATCAAGTATTTGATTTCCGGATGGTTATACAGCACCGCACCTATTCCGTCCCATATATTGTCCAACGCATACAGCGATTTAGCCCCCATTGCTCTGTCTTGATACTTAGGTTGCACAAACGCCCTGCCCAACTCGATGGTATAAGGCAAATAGTTCTTGATAAAATACTCCGAATAGTGATAGAGGTGTGCCGAAGTGATATACGGCTGTCCCTCGGCATCCAATTTTGCCTCTGCGCCGCACAAGTAGCGATAGCCACCTATTATCTCCTCGTTTATCGGATCCCATACCAATAACTGATGATACGGATGCTCCATGGTGTCCATATCGTCTATGTCCATTTCCATGCCGGACGAACCGCCTGACTCACGATAACTGAGTTCGCGCAGACGGGCTATCTCACGCATCAAGTTGGGTGCTTGGTCCGCCGTAATATCATAAATCTCATTTTCTGCCTTATGGGTGGGACGCAAAAAGGCACGCTTGGTGAGTTCCTGCTTGAGCAGGTCACGCGAAACCGGAGGAATGATTGGTTGCATCATAAACAATGAATGATAAATAATAAATTATAAAGCATTGACCTGAAGCGGAGAAGAGAATTGAGGGAGGGAATAAACCGTTTGGCGGATAGTAGCCGTAGCCGCACGGGGATTTGCATTCTCCAACGATTGCCAAGAGACAGGTTCGCCTATATACACATTAAAATGGCTGCCACGGGCACGGAACATCTCGTCCGGCAGCAACATCATTTCCAGATTGAGTTTGATATGCAGCAGTTTACGCCACCATGCGATACGGTAGAAGCGACTTGAATTGAGTCCGTCAAAATATATCGGCACTATATCACGGTGATACCTAACGGCGTTGCGCACAAACGATGTCCGCCATTCCAAATCGGAAACAGTACCTTTTTGCCACCTTGAGCATGCACCTGCAGGAAAAGTGAGAATGGAATGCTCGGACTCCCAAAGGTCACGCTGCAGAGTAACATATTCACGCGCCTGAGCCCCGACCTTATTGACCGGAACAAACAGTCCGCGAATTGGCGTAATATGCAGCAAGAGGTCATTCACTATCGCACGGACATCATACCCCATATTGTGCAAGACCAACAGCAGAATAATGCCATCCAATCCGCCTAAGGGGTGATTGGAAGCAAAGACATAGCGATTGGTATCCGACTTTGCACCCGAAGTATGAACCGTATAGGTACAATTCAGACCTCGCGTAAGAAAAGCGTCCAAGAAGTCGAAGTCGCGCAGTTCGCCATATTGTGCAAGAAAAGCATTGCACTCGTCCTGGTGAACAAGTTTCTCCAACGCACGAACCAACCAACGGGGGACGGTTCTCTGCGTTTTAGAGCGCAACATATCTTCGACCGATACCTGCATTATTTGACAGCGTGGTACAGTTCCATAATTGGCGAACGCTGAATAGACACAATTTCGCAGTCCAATGAAGACAGATGTTCACGGAGCGACTTGAGCGCGGAAGCGATATCTGCTGCCTGAACCAGTATGGAAACCGTCTTGCGTGTTTCCTTGCCGTTATCCTCGACGGTGATTAATTCCACACGACCCTTGTACCAATAGTCGGACGACGGAGATTCAATAATGTCGTAGTATTGCACACGGCGGCAACTGGCTACCTCCAACTCGCCAAACACATAGGGTTTGATTTCATCCACCAAGCGCGTTTCCACATCCGCACAATTGACACCCTCCAACAGGTAGGTCTCCCGAACTTTGCCAGGCGTATTGTCCGCCGTCTGACGCTCGTAATTGACTTTGATTTCGTAAAAAAGCATGGTTGTGATTTGTTATTTGTGATTTATGATTTGTGATTTATGATTTTAATGACGAAGGATAGACATAAAGTCTGTAGCCGGCAAATACGGCATTGCTGCCGGAGCAGCAGACGGTGCCGGGTAAATATATGCAGGAACGGGCAAACGGTCATCCAAAAACATATAATTGGGTTGCACGGTAAACAGTACATCGCCTGCAAAGCGTTTATGAACGGAGCGCACCATATCCGGACGGTAAAACGCCTCTGATACGGGACACGCATAACTCACTCCCTCAAACTGCATAAGGAACTCCGCCACTTGCCGGCGCATGGTTTCCAACGACAACTGGCGCTGTTCGATAAGCGATTTGTTCAAGTACACCGAATGCCCATATCCTCCGTCCAACCACCGTTCATGCCCATAGAGTGCCATCAGGTAGGTGGATGTCAGCGCCAATGCCCGGTCCAAGTCAAACGAACGAATGGGCATATTCCACTGCTCCAGGCGAGTAGCATTAGTGCCTAATTTGGGTACGCCAAACAATACCAGGCGCAGGCGTTCGTTACCAAGTCGCTTGGTCAATTGTTCGAGCAAGAAACCGAGATCCTGATTGAGCCGCATATACATATCTTCCTGCTCAGCAGACTGAATGCGCGCCTGTGCTGCATTGGGGGTAATAGCCGTGAGTTCGAGCAACAGTACATCTTCGCGTGCATGCTGCCCCAGTTGTCCGTCTTTCTGTATAGCCAATGCCAACTCAATCACCGCCTCATTAGCCGACGGAGATACGCTCAACACCTGGTGGCACGCATACGAAAAGGGATGTTTCAGTTCGCTTGCCGTAGGGTGATTGTAGGCAGTCATTTCCATGCGGGGAGTCCAGGTCCGGTGAACGATATGCGACAGCGAACCGTCTATATTCATCCGGTCAGCCGCAGCAGGCAATCCCTCTTGATAATAGGATGTGCTAACCCATGTAACCGAATCGGCAGCATTACGCCCTAACCAGCAGCACGCATTGGCTGCATGCCCTGCCAACATAATAGTGGTGGACGGATGAATACCGACAGCATAAACGGCAGACGATGTGTTTCCGTCCAATCGCATACGGTCGGTAACAGTGGGAGCAATGAGTGCGTCCGCCGAATAGGAGTCTGTCGTGCCGATACCCATTTTGCGGGTATTGAGCAGAATATCTTCTACCTGGCGCGAACTGCGCGAAAAAACCACATTGCTGCAAATACCGTGTTCCGCAGGGTAACTCCCCGTCATAACAGTAGCGACAGATTCGTCCCCCCCGTATAACCAATGGTTAAAAACCAACGGTGCATAGTACGCCTCTTCAGCCAGCGTACGCAAACCGCCTTGCTGCCAATAGGGTTGCATTTCCTGAAGCGAGGCAGCGTCCAAGCCGTCCACTGCTACCACTACGGTCAATTCCGCCCGGGAGGGAAGCGTACATAACCAACTGCCGGCAATCAATGCCAAATATAAATAAGCCGTGCGCATAGATGTATTGCAGGAATAATAAACACTCGCCAACCGATACTGACCAACGGGTGAATGGAAAAGAAGATTAAGAATATGAGTAACGCTGCCATCAGTCCGTACAGTATATACAGGACAATATCCACCCAACGGGAGCGACGGAAGCGACGACGGTCATAGACAGAGACTGCCGCCATTGCCAAAGCAAAGACAAGCAGTCCGAAACGCCAATCGGCGTACCAATGTACGGGAGCAATCTTAAACGGTTCGACATGTCCATAAGCGACTACAGGCGTTCCGTCCGAACGCGTAGCGTGCTGCAACCACAGCATCAGTTCTTCGGGCAGAAAGAGTCGCTGCTCGCCCGATATAGGTCGGTCGGCTTTGTACCCGAAAACCAAGTTGATGCCAAACTCCGCCCATGAGCCATGCCGCGTATAGTGGTGAATAAACTCCCGATAGGAATGTCCCTCCCACCCCGTATAGGTAGATTGGAGCGTATCGTTGAGCACCTGCCGCAGTATGTGATAAGGGCGCGTGGCGCAATTGTCAAAGACAAAATTATACAGGTACTTGCAGTTTTCCGGACGGGCATTCTCCACCAGTGCAGCATATAGTTGTTCACGCTCGTACGGGGACAGGTTCAATATCTGTTCCGCCACCGGGCGCGAGGTAAGGTGGTACTCCTCCATAAAAGAGCGGTAGGACTGCCGTCCCAGTTCATACCAAGTCTGTCCTTGCACAAAATGCCAATAGAAATTGCTGTCCTCAAAGGAGAACATGCCATAATTGAAAACCCAATCAATGCGGTTTGCCGGGTCATAAACACGAATGGCGGTATGTCCGTAGCGGGTATAGAGTTCATTGCCCGGGGTGCATGTCAGCAGCGATATGCGTGCCGCGGGGGACAACCGGGCATCCTGCTCCTGTCCGCAAACGGGTTGAAGCCACATTGCCAGCAGACAAACTATGATATATAGACCTCTATAACGCATGTACTAAAATAGGAACACATATCGTGCAACTCAAACCCAACGCCAACCCTGCTATCACTTGTCCGGGGGTATGTGCTTTGAGATAAAGGCGTGCATACATAACTATCAGGGTAAGCACCAGCCACAATATCACCATCAGCATCGGATTGGTGTGATAAGTCAGCGCAAAAACGAACAATCCTCCTAACATTCCCCCCATTCCGGTCAGGTGGGCGGATATTTTCCAAAAGCGGTTGATTACTGCCACCAGCACAATGGCTATCGTTGCTCCTAAAGCCACATCGCACAGCCACAACGGCGCTTCCACCACATGGCGCAGCATATACCACCAGAACGCAAATCCCATAGATGTCTCTATATACGCCAAGGTGCGCTCCTCGCGCTGCGTGATATAGATATCCTGTATATACCCCGCTTTGACCTGATAGAGAATGAGTGCCAACGGCAGCAACCCAGTCAGGAAAGCCGTCAGTCCCACCATAATGAGCCAATAGGTCCACGGCAGCGGGATGACATGCTGTATCGTGCAGCAAAACAGGATAACCCCGTATGTGGGCATCCATAGCGGATAACACAAAGCACTGATAACACGAGCCGATATGTCGATAATCCGTCTCATAATGTTCGTCGCATTCGAGCCGCAGGTATATTGAGTTGTTCGCGGTATTTGGCAACCGTGCGACGAGCGAGAGTGTAACCTTTTTCCCGCAACATATTCACCAACGCCTCGTCGGTCAACGGATTGTGTTTGTCTTCGGCAGCGACACACTCCGACAGTATCTGTTTAATCTCGCGCGTAGAGACCTCTTCGCCGTCGGTCGTAACCATCTTTTCGGAGAAGAAGTGTTTGAGGGAGAAGATGCCAAACTCCGTCTGCACATACTTGCTGTTGCATACGCGCGAAATGGTACTCACATCGTAGCCGGTCTTATCGGCAACATCCTGCAATACCAACGGATGCAGGCATATATCGTCGCCCTCCATAAACCAATCGTGCTGCATGTGAATAATCGCGTTCATGGTGCGGTAGAGCGTCTCGTTGCGCTGACGGATGGCGTCAATAAAATGTTCGGCTGATTCGATTTTTTGCTTGATAAACTGCACACCCTCTTTCTGCTTGGCGGTAATATTCTTGCCGGCATTGGCATAGTCCTGCAGCATATCCTTGTATTGACGGCTGATATGCAATGTAGGTATATCGCCTGTATTGAGAGTCAGGACAAGACGCCCCTCCTGATTTTCCACATAGAAGTCCGGGATAACCGCCAACTGGTGGCGTTCATATACCGACCCCTGCCAGGCGCTACCGGGTTTGGGGTTGAGTTTGGCTATTTCCGCCAATGTGTCTTTGAGTTGGTCCGGCGATATGTCCATCGCCTCGCAAATGCTGTCGTAGTGGTGTTTGGTCAGCGATACAAAATGGTCACGGATAATGCGGACAGCCGATTGAATAACAGGAGTCTGTTTTTTCTGCCCCAACTGAATGAGCAGGCATTCGCGCAAATCGGCGGCGCCTACTCCGGGCGGGTCAAACTGCTGAATCTGACGGACAATGTCCAGCATTTCCTCTTCGGAGACGGTCAGTCCCTCGCGGAAGAGCAAATCGTCACACAAAGCGGAAACAGGGCGTGTCAGATAGCCGTTCTCGTCGATATTGCCCACCACGAACTTGGCGATATGCCGTTGCGGTTTATCCATTTTGGTAAGATAGACCTGACTTTTCAGGTACTCCCCAAAACTGACTCCTGCCGATAGCGGTATCTCGCGGTCATCGTCGTCATTGCCGTCCGCGTAACCGTAGTTTGCCTCGTCGCCGTCGTCGGCATAACGGCTGTAGTCAAATACTTCGCCATCGCCGTCCCGGGTCGGTTCAGACGACTCGTTGTAGTCCGGCTCGTATGTCTCCTCGTCCTCGTGCTGCGTATATTGCTGCTCGGGGTCGGTTCCTTCCTCCAATACCATGTTCTTCTCCATTTCCTCGTGTACCCGCGCAGCCAGATCGCATGCCGGCACTTCGAGCAGGCGCATGACCTGTACCTGGTTGGGCAGTAAGGTTTGCCTGATACGCTGGTCTTGTATTAGAGAGAAGTCGGACATTATGGGC
The DNA here is from genome assembly GCA_024399835.1 of Paludibacteraceae bacterium. Classification (GTDB taxonomy): domain Bacteria; phylum Bacteroidota; class Bacteroidia; order Bacteroidales; family Paludibacteraceae; genus Colicola. Next base: position 9,824 of record JAKSNK010000019.1, on the reverse strand, counting down.
AGTATTAGTCAATTACGGCGTGAATGATATAATCCAGTTGTTCTTCGGTCAACTCTGTATGCATGGGCAACGACAGCACGCACGAAGCCAACCGCTCTGCTACGGGGAAGTCGCCCTGCTTGTAACGCGGATCCTGATATGCTTTTTGCATGTGCAGGGGCACGGGGTAATAAACCATAGCGGGTATCTCCTTGTCGGCAAGGCGCTGTTTGAGTTCGTCGCGGTCGCGACCGACGATACGCAGGGTGTATTGGTGGAACACATGTGTCGAGTGTGCATTGCGTCCCGGAACGAGCATATCTTCGCGATTGCCGAATGCCTTGTCGTAGCGTGCAGCAGCGTGCTGACGGGCGGCTATATATTCGTCCAAGTGGGGCAGTTTGGCATCCAGTACGGCTGCCTGTATGCTGTCCAGACGCGAGTTGACTCCCACCTCGTCATGGTGGTAACGCACAACCATGCCGTGATTGGCAATGGCACGGATATGTGCTGCCAACTCGTCGTTGTCGGTAAAGAGTGCGCCGCCGTCGCCGTAGCAACCCAGGTTCTTGGACGGGAAGAACGATGTGCAACCGATTTCGCCCATCGTGCATGCCTGCTTGACCGTGCCGTCCGAGAAAGTATATTTAGCCCCGATGGCTTGGCAACCGTCCTCCACTACATACAAGTGATGCTCCTTGGCAATGGCAAGTATTTCCTCCATGTCGGCACATTGACCGAACAGGTGTACGGGTACGATGGCTTTTGTGCGGGGAGTAATGGCTTTGCGGATGGCATCTACGGATATATTCATCGTATCCCAATCGACATCTACCACCACGGGAGTCAGTCCCAACAGCGCCACCACTTCCGCGGTAGCAATAAAAGTGAATGTCGGAGTAATCACCTCGTCTCCCGGCTTCAATCCTAACGCCATCAGCGCAATCTGCAACGCATCCGTTCCGTTGCCGACAGGGATAACATGTTTGGCACCGGTGTATTGCTCCAAGTGCTGCTGGAAAGCGGATACTTGAGGACCTTTGATAAACTGTGCATTGGCGATAACCTCGGCAATGCCGCGGTCTATATCCGCCTTGATGTGTTCGTACTGCGTTTGCAGATCGACCATTTGAATCTTCTTCATCGCTGTCAACCTGTTGAATTATTGTTTGGCGGCATCGGCATGTGCATCTTCGGCACTGACATAAACGCTACCTTTGTCCACTTTAATCACTACATCTTTGGCTATTTCAATCAGGAAGGCAGTATCCTGCACTTCTTTGATAATGCCGTGTATTCCGCCGGCAGTCATTACTTTGTCGCCTTTCTTCATTTCCTCGCGTTGCTTTTGCAGTTCTTTCTGCTTTTTGGTTTGCGGACGAATCATAAAGAAATAGAACACCACAAAGATGAGGATCATCATAATCCAGAAACTCCATGTACTTTGACCTTGTGCAGCGCCGTTGGCTGCGTCTAACATTACTAACAGATTCATAATTATTATAATTTACAGTTAATTTTTTCTTTGACTATTCCGTCCAATATGCCGTTGACAAACAGATAACTCTTGTCGGACGAATACTCTTTGGTCAGTTCTATATATTCGTTGAGGGACACTTGCGGGGCTATTTCGGGGAAATAGTACAGTTCCGTCAGTGCCAGCAGGAGAATCGTATGGTCCATGTGTGCAATGCGGTCTGGTTCCCAGTTCTGCAGGTGTTCTTTTATTTGGTTGTCGCACTCGGCTTGGTGCTCGACCGCCTTGGTCAGCAACTGCTCGGCGAACTGCAGTTCGTTGTCGTTGTCAAACATCTCCAATAGCGGCTGCTGTGCGCCTGCGTCCCGGCGGAAACGCTTGACCGTTTTTACCACATAACTCAGTACGACATTCAAATCGGTACACCAGTTCTGCTGATCCAAGCTGACTTCCATTTCCTCCAATGCCTCCAGCAGTATTTCATTGTCGGGCAGCAGGTCCGAGTAGATTTTCCGCCATAGTGCTTTGTCGTCCTCGTACGAAGGGTTTTCGAGTGCCATGTACTGCTGAAAATAGTCGGTTGCCTGCAATTGTTTGAACAAGGCGGGGAAGGCGCTCATTCCTGCATCCCATGACAGGTGGTTATTTTCCAATATATGGCGAATGGCGTAGTTGTCAAATACTTGTGCGGAAAAGGCGTTATCGGCAAAATGGCGAACCGGGACATAGTTGGTATGAGTAGCCCGGGCACGGCTGTGTGCCTCGGCGATTTGGTTTTTGGCATAAGTAGCCAGTTCGTCGGCGAGCGATAGCAACATCGCGTATAGATTGTAGGTATCCGAGAAACTTTTTGTCAGTTCTTTCTTTGCCTGAAACAGCGTTTTGTCTCCGTCTTCCAAATAGGCGAACAGGGTTTGCAGCACCCGTGTCCGAACCATTGTTCTGTTTATCATGTTTCCAATCTTTTTGAGGGTACAAAGATACAAAGAATTTTTGGAATACGCAATACTGAAGGGCAATAAAGTGATATTTTATATCACAATACTGTATTTTGTGGGGGAGTGTTAGGGTGCTTACACCCATAAACAGCACAAAGCGCACCCTGTTTGGGGGTGCGCCGTATCTTACTCTTCCTTGTCGTTTCGGTGTTTCTTTCATAATCGTTTAATTTAGTCGTTAATTGTTAGTATGTTCGCGAAAACAATACATCGTCTCTCCAAACGAAAGACGATGCAAAGATACAACAAAAATCGACCTTTTGTTGGTAATAGTTACCAATCGTGATTTTTAGGTGCTAATATGTAAAGCAATTGTTAAGTCAATTAACATATTTTGGAGAGAGTTAACATTTAGTAGAATGGTTAGAATCCATGTATTGATGAGGGGTTTGGCATATTTAGCATGTCCGAATTTGTTAATTTGTTAAATGTTAATTCGAAGCGAATTTTGTTTTCCACATCTATTTGTCACATTCTCTCATACGCATATATGCCCGCGCGATTTTTGCAAATCGCATCCATTTAACATTTAACATTTAACATTTTAACTCTATAATTACTATACTTAAATATGTAATATTATACTATAATCCTTAAGTCATCCTTAACTCATCGTTAAGTTCGAACAAGTTCTCCGGAGACCCCAATATTTGTGCTAAAAGGACTCTAATTTCGGTAATTTGGTATGCAAATCAAGTTATCGGGTTTTATTTTTCTATCCTCCCCCATTCTCCCCTCGTCCCCCTTCACCTTTCCTTATTCGCCTGCGCGAATGCCGGACACAGGGGGGAATAAACGATATTATTTGGTGTATTTCCGGAAGAAAGCATTACGCAATTGGTCCCAGTTCTCTGCCCAAGCGTGGTTTTCCAGCGGACTGACATGCAGTTCTTTGTCAGGACATTTATCCAAATTGTTGTAAATCGACACATTCGTATGCGGAGGACATACCTCGTCCTGCAAACAATACACTTCCAATACAGGGCAAGTGATAAGATGTGCCAGATTTTTTGTATCAATATAACTGATCACACGCAATGCCTCTTCTTCGGACATTCCTGCCTTCTTGGCTGCGTTGCGAATATCCTGTGGGAAACCCATGCTCAACTTAAAGAAATCATGCCAGTCACCCAAGAATGGTACACAAGGCGAAATAGCAGCGAAATGGTGGTCGGACAAAGCCGCAGCAGCCAATGTGAGGGCACCACCCTGACTCGAACCGTATGCAAACACTTGCGTGGTGTCCACTTTGGCACGAGAGAATGCGAAGTCCACCGCACGGACTGCATCCATGAACGCACCGCGGTAGTAATAATGCTCCTTGCTGTCTATGCCGTATTTAATCCACTCTCCGTATTCATTGTGATAGGGATCATGCGCATTCGCATACTGACCACGGGGAGAAACATGCATTTCGCAGCGAGTGGCATTTCCATACAACGGACAAGAGAAAGACGCACCGGGGGTGTCATAGCCCGGAAATTGAATATAACAAGGATATTTACCTTCGGCATTGGGCTCGGAATAATATCCGCGAACATAGCCCAAGGTGTCACCCATATTCTTGAGCGAACGCGCCTCAAAGAAATAAATCGTCGAGTTATTGACCTCTTTTACCTTGGTCAGTTTGACCTCATGGTCTTTGTAGATAGCACGCAACTCGGACTTGGTATTTGCCCAAAACTCGTCATAGTCGGACTGACCATCGTAAGGAGAAACAATCTTTTTTGGACTGACACCTATGTTAAACTTGCCTGAATGACCGCCTGCAAGTTTCGTCTGAATAGTCTTACCGTTGAGTTGCACCATGGCACGATAAAACTCCGGCTCTAACGGTTTGCTCGGGGAAACATAAACTTGTGTGGTGGCGTTCTTACCCACTCTGAAAGTGCGTGTGATGGTATCTACCACTTCGATTTTATAGACATTGCCGGAATAGATATACAATTTGACGGCAACAGTGGTGTCATACGGATTGGGATTGGTAACATTAACCTCAATTGACGGTTGCTCATCTTCCCAAACAAAGTCGTGATAACGCGAGGTGACCGTTCCCGTACACTCTTTGTATTCACGGGGAGGAACAGGGTCGTCTTGAGGTGAAGACGGTTGATTCTTGTCTTTGCAGGACATCAAACTCAACGATAAAAGGATAACAAACAAATCAAGCATTGTTTTTTTCATGGTTTTTAATGTTACATTATTTTGTGTGATTCCAAGTGGAATACGGATATTTTTCTATTTTTTGCTTACACATACATACCACCGGGACCTCCGTTTAAGGGGTCACCTGTTTCTATGGTAGTAGGAGTAGGAACGGAACCGGTCATCAACTGACCAACGGAAATGATTTGCGCCTCAGTTTGAGGAATTATATATTGTTTCATATTCTTTTTAGTTTAGTGTTTAGTGTTTAGAGTTTAGTGTTTAGTGTTGTTGAAAGTCGAAAGTCGAAAGTTGAAAGTCAGAACTATCTACTCTACACTTTTTGAACGACTCTAAACGCTACACTCTAAACTTATTAACTTAAACAATTACATGCCAAGAGCGTTTCTTTTCTTTCCGTCTTTGACAATCACTAACTGTCCATCTTTGATGTACTTGGTGAATCGTGGAGTTGGTGAATCGGTGAATCGGTTCAATCCCGTCGGTGTCTGTTTGGGTTTGGGCATATAGGCACGGGCACGACCGGGGGCTTGGGCAGGTGCATTGTTCGGCACAAGGTTTGCCACTACATACGCACGATGGGCATACATACCTACATAACCTTCTACCATACATAATTGGTTGTTATACACCACATAGTTGCCGACCAAGACATTTTTGCCTTGTTCGTCAAAGTCTATCTGCGTGAATGTTCCTTGTACAGGGTTGTCGTAACTTGCCGGGACAGGTGTTGCAGCCACTTGTTCGCCGTATTTGACTTTGAGGTCGGACTTGGTGAAGCGGATGAGGTAGCCCTGACCGGCTTCAGGTTCGGTGACTTCGTCCAAGATGAACGATGTAGCGTCCTGACCGACTATCGTCCAGAAAGTAGCGCCGTCGATGGCGGTAATGTTGCGCTCCAGGCAGATGGTGTTCCAGTTGTTGGCTGCGCCGTCGGTGCGGACGGTAATCCAAGTATCAACAGGTGCTTCGATAGTGAATTGCCAATCCTCATCAGTCAATTCGGTAGCGGCATTGTAGTTAGCACCTTCGGCTACATCAATTGTCACGACATAATCGCCAACGGCGCTGGGTGTTTCGGTGCTGCCGTTGTATTTAACGGTCACTTCACCGCAACCTGTCAGTTTGCCATTTTGGTCATTGAAGGTAACGGTAGCCGTTTTGGCGTTGCCATCCCAAGTCAAGTCAGCGGGAGCGATATAGGTAAAGTCGCTGGCAGTCAGAGTAGCTTTGGCGATAGTCAGTTTCCATGCATTGGAAGTTAGCCCTTTAACAGCGTTGTAAGTATCATTTCCCTTTATGTCAATATATACTTGATAGACACCGGCATCGGTGAGTTGTTTAACCGACTCGTTGTTGTCGTAGTAAATAGTCATGATATCAGCAGGGGGCATAATTTTTGATTCATCTGCCATGCCAACGGACACCTTTTGGGCATCACCATTGTAAGTAACATTGTTGTCCTTGATTACAAAGTCCGCTGCGGTTAGCGTGATTTTCTCTGCGGGGGCAGTACCAAACTCCGTTTCTACATTGCCATCGGTGAGGTCGTACATTGTACCATCAGGGAACTCGGGGTTGCCTAAGTCATCAATAATGACATCTATCCGACTACTTTCGCCAAACCGATACCAGTCGGTAGTACCGTTTTGGGTAACTTTGACAGCATCAATCGTTTGTGCCCACAGTCCTGCGCATAGCGTCAAGGCGGTGATAAATAAAAATAGTTTACGCATATTATTCCTGTTTAATATAACTTACTTTCGTGGGATTGTAGAGCGTGACGGTAGTTGTGCCGTCGGTTACCTCCACGGCGGTGCAGCCGGTGCAAGGTTCGCCCATAGTGCCAAGGGCTTCGGCTTTACCGGCGGCTTTGCCTTCCTCAAGACCTTCGGCTTTACCGTCTTTGAAGAAACGGAGTGCATCAAGAATCTCGCCCTTTATCCTATCAACCTCTTCTATGGTAGTCGTACCCACACCTTGAATGTCTTCAATGGCAGCATCTATCCACCGTCTCATTTGGGTATTCTGAATCCCCTCACCGGCGGCCTGTATCTCTGCGACAGCTTCAGCTTTGGCTTGGGCTAATTCGTTAATCTTAATTATTCTGGCTAAAGCTTCATTTTTAATCTGATTAATGTCTGTTTTAGCTTGCAAAAGTTCCTCATCAATCGCTCCTTTTGAAGTAGCATTATTGATATTGTAAATAGCACCGCTAACTGTGACATCAATTTCGCCTTTGTATTGGTCTTGTGTGGCTTTGGCTGCCTCATATGTAGAAGCATCATCTATTGCTGCCTTGGCGGCATCAGCAGCCGCATTGATTTCTGCAATAGCAGCGGTTTTGGTTTCCGGGAGTAGTGAGCCGCTGATGGTCAGTACATAACTTGCCTCAGCAGCCGCATAGGTTTGGCAAGCGGCAACCTTAGCCGTGATGGTGGTTGCACCTTCGCCAATAATGGTAACTTCACCATTGTTATCCACAGTAGCATACTCCGTATTACTACTCTCGTACGTGATAGTCGGCTCAGATACTTCTTCATCATTCACTTTTACAGATATTGTTTCCGTGAATGGAACAGCATCCAAGTTCACGGTTTTTTTATTGTCTGTCAAATCAGGGAATGTCACCACAGGAATAGGCAAGGTAATTACCTTCAGTTTAAAACTCGTAGAAGCGCCCTCGCTCCAAGTAGCTGTAATCGTTGCTTCGCCTACACCAACAAGAGTTGCCTCAGGTTCAGCCGGATTAGCAAAACTTACGACATCCGTATTATCACTACTATAGGTAATCGTACCTTCGCCATCGGTATTGTCAATTTGTAAGGAACAATCAAATGTACCCAGACCAATCTTTACTTCTTGCGTCTCGGTGTATGTGTAACGGAGATACGGCACGATGGTAATCGGACCAACAACGATACGATTACCATTTACTCCCTCTAAGCGCAAGGTAGCATTGGATTTAACCTCCGGAGAGAACATGAATGTTCTATCGGCAGGTCGGTTTGTTGTTGTGGTACCGGTAAAAGTGTCATCCTTGGTTTTGTCGCCAACTGTGACGGTGATTTTTTCGGTTTTATCGGTTTCTTTTGCAGTAGCACCCTGATTCCATAAGAATGAAAGAGCTTTGACACCACCTTCAGCCGTAGTTTGCATGTACGGATTAGCTACCCATCCTATACCTACTCCGGGAGTGTTTTTGGTTTTAAGTTTATCCATATCATTGGACGGATTCGTATGTCTGATTCCTTCCATCTCCCATTCTCCGTAGGTACCTAATTTGGTCGTTGCGGCTGTTGAGTGATTCCACAACGTATCTCCAACAGGATCTCTGAACTCCTCTATTAAGGATTGTTCTACTAATTCATACGTAACCGTGAATTGAGTAATACGGGCATTAATATTGGTAGAAGAACTACTTGCAGCGGTACAACCTACATACAAAGTGGCGGATTGTTTATCAATAGTTATAGAAGAGCCACTTGCTATCTGGTCGGCCGCAGCAATACCAAACCCTGACTTAAAACTCAGTATTCCGCTGTTTTGGGGGCTATAAGTGATTTTGATGGTTTTAATTATATACTCCGCAGCAGCACTAATGGTAAACTCGCCATTAGAATCACCTTGGTACATATACCATTTACTGCTGGTATAATAACCATTCGGGAAGGTACATGTCTTGTCCGAAGATGTTTTAGCGGTTACTGAGATGACATCATCCAGTGTGAATGACTGATAAGCCGTTGCGTCTGTCCAACCATGCATAGTTGCCACTTGGTCAACGGTTTTGGTAACTGTGGTTGCACCCCACGCCATCATTGTAGCGCATAGGGCGGCGAATAAAATGGTTAGTTTTTTCATATCTCTTTACTTTTTGATATACCCTACATTGGTTGGCTTATAGAGCGTGACGGTGGTAGTGCCGTCGGTTACTTCCACGGCGGTGCAGCCGGTGCAAGGAGTGCCCATAGTGCCGAGGGCTTCGACTTGACCTTCTTCCTTGCCGATTTGTACAGAATTGATTATGGTCATGATCTGTTCCAGTATTTCTTCGATTCCCGGTTTTGCATCAGGTCCCCCTCTTAGAATGTCATTAAAAGCGCCATCAATCATCTTATTGATTTCGGTATTTTGAATACCTTGACGGGTGGTTTGAATCAGGGCAAGGGCATTAATCTTGGTTAAGGCAAAAGCATTGATAGAGTTGACGACCTCCTCGGTCGCGGCTGCATTGATGTCCTCTTTTGCCTTGTTGGCAATAGCCAGGATATCGGTATCGGTGACACCCACGATAGCGAATTCAATTTCTTCAATAGCAGCGGCTTTGAGTTCTGCAAGCGGATCGGTTGCAATCGTTACATATCGTTTACCTTTCAACTTGTTTGCAAGGTCGCTGCCATCATTAGTAATCATTGTGGTAGGAGGATTACTGTTATCAGCTTTCACAAGAAGGGTCGTAGCCACTTTGATATTAGAGCCGGAACCGTTAAATCCACCACCGATACAGGCAGCAGATTCTCCACCATTTGCTGTAACTACACCGCCATTGATGGTGATGTTGGAGCCTGTACCTCGAAGTCCTCCACCAATGCCGGCACCACCATTTCCACCGGTTGCCGAAACCACACCGCCATTGATGGTGATATTGGAGCCGTAACCACCTTGTCCGCCACCGATACCGGCACTAGCCGGTCCCCCGTTTGCAATCAGTTGACCGGATTGAGCCGTTTGACCATAGATAGTGAGTGAGTTGCCGTCGCCTGATACTTGGATAGCGGCTTCGTTACCATCTCCCTTTGCCGTCAATTTAGCACCGTCGGCAAGGATGATATGAACTGCACCGTTGCAGACAGCTCCTTTGGAGAGTTGCACATCGGTACCTGTAACTACATACCAACCTGCGTTCCAAGTAACAGTAGCGGAAGATTTGGTAATTTCAGTCACATTGTTGGCTGTTTGTTCTTGACCATTGGCGTCAATGTACTTGACGCCGTTAATTGTCTCTGCCCACATCCCTGCGCTCAGCGTCAGGGCGGCGAATAAAATAGTTAGTTTTTTCTTAGCCACAAGGGCACGATTAACTTCGTTTTTCATATGTTTGATGTATGCTTTTAGTCTTTAGGCAAGAAAAATCATTTTGCAAGGATATCAAATTCAGCCATTGTATCGTCAAAGCGTTGGATAACATCTTCCAGCTTGTA
>JAKSNK010000018.1 GCA_024399835.1 Paludibacteraceae bacterium | reverse complement strand
TATCAAATGTCTGTGCATCCACATAACCATCTATCACTATCACTCTTTGTTTGGCTTGCTTCACCAACGATTCCAGCGCTACACGCGCTTCAAAGAAATTGCCTTCAAAGAAAACCTGCTCGGCAGGAGGCAATGCCGTCCTGACAAAGAAATCCAGTTTTTCTTCATGCTTCTGCAATACGGATTGATGTTCTGCCAATTCGCTTTCAATATGCAGCAGCCGTTGATTAAGCGCATATCCGCGAAGCATATAGTCTTTGAGAACAGACGTTGCCCAACGGCGAAATGCCACACCTTGCAAAGAATGTACTCGATAACCAACGGAGATGATGACATCCAAATTATAGTAATCAAGCAATAATGTTTGTGAAAATCCCTCTCTGCGACCGTAATTCTTGGATAGTGCAAATTTTGCACACCCCAAGGAAATGTCCACTTCGCCTTCTTTGAATATATTGGAAATATGACGAGTTATAACAGTCCTATCTCTACCAAATAATTCTGCCATTTGGTTCACATTCAACCAAACGGTCTCATTTTCAACACGAACTTCCAATTTCGTCAGCTCGTTGGGTTGGTACAATACTATTTCGTTTTGTTCATCCATTCCTTGCGATTATACTACCTATTGGCGCGTTTGCGCTCGAGTTCATCAAGGATGATTTTGCGGAGGCGCATGTTCTTAGGCGTAACCTCTACATACTCGTCCTCCTTGATATACTCCAATGCCTCCTCCAAAGAGAACTTAACCGCCGGTGCCAAGACTGCCTTATCATCCGCAGACTTACTACGCATATTCGTCAGGTTCTTCGCCTTAATGACATTGATGACTATATCGCCATCCTTGGCATTCTCACCGACGACTTGTCCTGCATAAACCTCTTCCTGCGGGTCAATGAAGAACCGTCCACGGTCTTGGAGTTTGTCCAAAGCATACGCCGAAGCCGTACCCGTCTCCATAGCAATCAGCGAGCCGTTGGTGCGCTTCTCAATCTCGCCCTTATACGGTTGGAAATCCATGAAACGGTGCGCCATAATCGCCTCACCGGCACTAACATTCATCACAAAAGTACGCATGCCGATAATACCGCGACTGGGAATAGTGAACTCCAACTGAACACGGTCATTAACCATTTCCATCTTGGTCATCTCCCCCTTGCGGATAGTCACATATTCGATAATCTTACCTGAGCACTCTTCGGGAGTATTAACGGTCAATTGCTCCATAGGTTCGCATTTGACACCATCTATCTCCTTAATAATAACCTGCGGCTGTCCGACTTGCAGTTCGTACCCCTCACGGCGCATAGTCTCAATGAGCACACTCAAGTGCAGCACGCCGCGCCCGTACACACGCCAACTGGAGTCTTTCTCGCTCGGCTCAACACGCAAAGCGAGGTTCTTCTCCAACTCCTTCATCAGTCGGTCATGGATATGACGAGAAGTAACGAACTTACCATCCTGCCCAAAGAAAGGACTGTCGTTGATGGTAAAAGTCATACTCATGGTCGGTTCGTCAATAGCAATCGGTTTGAGCGGCTCGGGATGCTCGATGTCACAAATCGTGTCACCTATCTCAAATCCGTCAATACCAATCAGGGCGCAAATATCTCCCGACTGAACTTCGTCCGTGCGAAGATGTCCCATGCCGGAGAAAGTGTGTAATTCCTTGATTTTAGTACGCACCATTGTGCCGTCTTTTTTAGCCAGCATAACACTCTGTCCGTCCTTAAGAACGCCACGATGCACACGCCCTACGGCAATACGCCCCACATAGGGGTTATAGTCCAAACTGGTAACCAACATCTGTGGCGTACCTTCCAACACTTCCGGCTCGGGGATATAATCAATAATCGCATCCATGAGAGCGGTCAAGTCTGTAGTAGGTTTGTGCCAATCGGTGCTCATCCAGCCGTTCTTGGCACTACCGTAGATAGTCTGGAAATCCAACTGGTCGTCGGTTGCATCCAGATTGACCATCAAATCAAAGACCGCCTCCTGCACTTCGTCAGGACGGCAATTGAGTTTGTCCACCTTATTTATAACCACAATGGGTTTGAGGTTGAGTTCCAATGCCTTTTGAAGCACAAAACGCGTTTGCGGCATCGGTCCCTCGAAGGCATCCACCAACAATAGCACACCGTCTGCCATATTAAGCACACGCTCTACCTCACCACCGAAATCGGCGTGACCCGGAGTGTCGATGATGTTAATCTTATAACCTTTGTACTCAATGGAAACATTCTTGGCAAGAATAGTGATACCGCGCTCGCGCTCGAGGTCGTTATTATCCAATATCAACTCCTTGTTCTCCACACCCTCCTGGCGGGACTCTTGCACAACCTTGGCTGTGTACAACATCTTGTCAACCAGCGTAGTTTTGCCGTGGTCAACATGGGCGATAATCGCTATATTTCTAATTTTCTGCATAGTCTTTTTTGTACGCTAATATATTGATTACAAAATTAGACTGCAAAGGTACTATTTTTTTTTGAAATATGCAAATAAATTTGCTATTGGAACCTTATGCAGCACGACGAAAAGCAATCTTTTCGGCAGCATGCAAGTGTATTCGTGCCATTTCGTAACTGATTCCCAAGGTGTCAGCAATCTCTTGTAAACTCCATTCGTAACCATTAAAACCATAATAATGTACGAACACATAGCGTTGGCGGTCGGTCATCCCTGTCAGCAATTCATTTTGCCAATCGTTGTGGGATAAATCATAGTCAGCATTCGACTCGCGGTCAGCCCGAACAGACCAATAAGGATTATATACGAGCGTATCGCTTTCTTCTGCGTCCTTCCACCCCTCATCAAGGGAGTCAACCGAAACGGCATATTTCCATTGCTCCTTCAGATACAAACAAATCATCTTGTCCACCCACGACACGGCATACCCGGGAAAAGGCACTTCTTTCGACGGGTCGAAATGGTCTAATGCTATCATCAAACCATATACGCCCTCCTGAAACATGTCTTCCCATAAAAATTGCGGGTAGTTAGCAAAACGCCTGCGAATACGAGTGAGCACCACCTGTTCACACGCCAAAATCAGTTGATTTCGTGCCTCTAAGTCCCCTTTTTTCGCCAACGCGGCTAAACGCCTTTGCTCTTCTGTATCATTGAGCAGAACAGAAGATTTGAGTTGAGATATAGATTGAACGGTGAACGACTTGTCGGAAACAACCGACGACAAAGCAGCAGATGAAAATAAACTTTTCATAATCAAGGTGGTTTAAAGTACATGCTCCTATTATTTATCTAATTCGTTGCAGAGGAGCAAATGCCGCTATTTCCGAATTGTAGCACAAAGATACAACTTTTTTGGCAAACGACCAAATATTTTGGAACTTTTTTCGTTTTTTTAGTACAAAGTATGTATTTTGATGCTTCCTATCGGTTTATCCCACATATTTCACCAACTCATTGCCGTAATAATTGCGCATCAGCCGCAAAGCGCGTTCTCTCAATTGTCTCACCCGTTCGCGTGTGAGATGCATCCGTTCGGCAATCTCGTCCATAGTCATTTCCTGTGTATCAATACCAAAACTCCAACGCATGATAGATGCTTCGCGCTCGGGCAGACGATTCAAGGCATGTTCCATGTCTTGGTGAAGAGACTCTTTGATTAGTCCGGAATCTGTAGAATCCGTAGCAACATCAGGCAGGACATCGCACATAGTAGATTCACTATCATCCGTAAGCGGTGAATCCAAAGATGCCAACGAAGGTATTTGATTCCAAACATCCGTTATTCGCTCCGCATCTATTCCCGATATCTCTGCCAATTCATCGACCGACGGCATCCGTTGATGGATTTGCTCAAAGCGTGCCGCCTCGCGTTTGAGGCGAGATACCATGCTCACCACATTCATCGGCAAGCGCACCATGCGCAGATTGTCTCCCAACGACGAAGTGATAGCACGCCTAATCCACCAAACTGCAAAAGTGGAGAACTTAAAACCACGCGTAGGGTCGAAGCGTTCCGCCGCCTGAATAAGACCTATATTTCCTTCATTGATCAAATCATCCAATGCTATACCACGATTCATATACTGCTTTGCCACAGAAACGACAAAACGCAAGTTGGCTTGCACTAACTCATTTCGTGCCTCACAATCTCCGGACTGAATGCGAACAGCCAACTCCACTTCCTCGTCAGGAGTCAGCGGAGTGGTGGCAGAAATATCTCGAAAATACCGAGCCAATGCCTCTGTATCACGAGGCGTAATAGACGAAAAAATACGAATTTGATGCATACTATACAAATTAAGAATTAAGAATTAGGTATTATGAGTTATGAGTTTAGCAAGGTTAGGAGGCAAAGCCGATATGCTTTGCCGTAGTTGCCTTGAATTGCTCGGCGGCACACGCCTCGCGGATGGAGTTGAGGTTGACGGTTTCTTCACCAAAAAGGATAGAATCGACAATCTGCTTGCGCGCGATATTCTCAATCTGACCACCGGAGAAGTCATACGACTGAGCCAACAACATCGCCTGCTCGTCATTCAAATCTGTCAACATCGCCTTCCATATATGGCAACTCTCTGCAGGAGTCGGTTTAGGAAACTCTATCTTGTAGAGGAAACGGCGCTCGAAGGCGCTATCCATATTGCCGGTCAAGTTGGTAGTCGCAATCATGATACCATTGAGGTTTTCCATCTCTTGCAGGATAATGTTCTGCATGGCATTCTCCATCTTATCAACGCCTGTAATAGCACTCTCATTGCGGCGACAAAGCACGGCATCTGCCTCATTAAAAAGTAAGATAGGCGCAACCTCCATCTGGTCAACATAGCGACGATAACGATCAAAAACCGCCTTGATGTTTTTTTCGGTATCACCCACCCACTTGCTACGCAAATTAGGGACATCCACCATCATAATGCCACGACCTGTTTCGCGCGCAAGTTGATAAACAGTCTCGGTCTTACCCGTGCCCGGTGCGCCATAAAAGATACAAGCAAAACCGCCACGCATATTCTGTTGCGCCAAGCGTTCCTGTACTTTGGTGAAATACTCCTTGTCCAACAAAGTATGCAGGCGCCCAACCATCTTGGTAACTTGAGGATTATAGAACAAGTGTTTTTCGGTAATTTGGTCAGCAAGAATCATGCCGGGGCAGTCTTCCTGCTGCTTAACAGCAACCTCCACGCCAATCAAAAATTCCTCCTTGGCAGCATCCGTCAAATGCCAAACTTGCGTATTGACCTGACCATCTTCGTTTTGATTTTCTATCAGATTATACATCTGCAAGGGATGTTTGCCACGCGCTATCAGACGTACATTTTCACGAGTTTGAAAACGCTCCTCCAAGATATCCATAATGTCCATGGAAGAGATGACTTCGTCATTATTTATAACAAAATTGCAGATAGTACGAAGCAGTATTAACTGGTGCTCCATACTCAAATTATACGCCTGAAAATGTTGTACAAACGGCAACTGCTGATTGTCATCCAACACCGCTTTCACATCACGCACAAACGCATCATAGGCACAACTCGTGTGATCACGGCGGTCCAAGAGGTCATTAATGCGATCCAACAATTTGTCAACGGATATATTGGCATAGCTTGAGGGTGTATATACCGTATCATGGCGCAACGCTGCCACAACCTCCTCCGGAACCATAATGCTGGCACGACTATTCGCTTGACCATTGATGCAGATATAGCGTTTCGCGGTCAATGCCTCTATTTGATCCCATTGTGCCAAGACAGAAATGGGACGGCATTCAAAGAAACGGCCGAGGTCATTGGCATTGATTTGGCAATCGTCGGACATATTAACCAACGCAGAGAACCAAACAGCTTGCTCCCAAGTAATAGAAAAGCGGCGAGCCAATTCTTCCGCATAAGGACGAGCTGCATTCCAAGCAGAAGGTTGAAGGCGGCTATCCTCCATGATATTCACAACATGTTCAATCAGTTGAAGCAAGCGTAAGGAACTGAAATCGGTAAGAGTAGCAGATTTGCAACGAGCGGTAGATTTGTCAGATTTGTTCATAGTTAATTCCCTTTCTGTTTAGTAAATAAATATTGATTAAAGACAACCCTCCTTTATATAGGGCGCTACTTATAATATACGAAAAAAATATCAAAAATACAATGTCTCATATAAAAAAAAGTGCATTTTTTTTGTTTTTTTTTGACAAAAACCGAGTGTCTTGTTGCTATTTGTCGCAAAGATAACTCTACAGACTGCCAAATTGCGGCAGTCATTAAAGATAATCCCAAAAAAACAAGCACCTACCTAAATAAGTGCTTGTTTTGTATATGTGGTCCCTCAAGGGCTTGAACCTTGGACCCCCTGATTATGAGTCAGGTGCTACTAACCAACTGAGCTAAGAGACCCCGATGCATTGACCGGCATCATCGGTGAAAGAATTAACCCATTTATTTTTTAGGGATAAGCAGTTTCATGCCCTCGCGCAATTGGTCAGGAGAAGCCAATACATCGCGGTTTGCCTCAAAAATCTTCGTCCACAATGCAGCGTTGCCATAATATTGCTTTGCCAAATGACCAAGCGTCATATTAGGAGCAACAACTACGGTATCCATAATTTCTACGGCAGGAGCTTCTTCTGCAGCGGGTTCTTCTACCACGCGTTGTTGAACAACCTGTTTTAGCAAGTTGCGCATCTCAGTAGCTACAGCTTCTTTATCCTCAGGATGTTTAACTTCCTTGCTATTGTCTTCCTTACCGTTGAGGAGAGCTTTGAATGCCTCGCCGATTTGCTCAATCTTACCGGTTTCTTTCAATGTCTGCATAGCAGATTTCAATGCTTCAGAGGAAGATACATGTTTACCTTCACCGGCTTGACGAACGGCAGAACCTTTCTTCACTTGTTTATATTGCTCGAAGTAAGCATAATCTTCTTTAGCTTGTTGCATCTGTTGGTCGGTTACGATATGAATCTCAACACGACGGTTAACGCTGAAGGAACCTTCCTCACGGTCATCCTGCATGATACCACGACCTACAAGATAGATGCGTGAAGAGTCAATACCCATGTCTTTGAGCGTTTGAGTAACATTGGTAGCACGCTGAACAGCCAACCACTTGTTGTATTCCACAGCACCGGTATTATCGCAAGAACCGATAACAACTGCCTTGTAGTCAGGTTCTGCCTTGAGCAACATTGCTGCTTCACCCGTAATAGAGAGAGCACTTTGGTCAAGCTCAGGATCATCATTTGCGAAGAATACAACATAGTCACGAATAGTGCGTGGAGTAGCAACAGGAGCAACGATAGGAGCTACAACCGGAGCAGGTTGCTCGGCAGGCATCATCCATACCGTATCGCGCGTGATATCAAATAAGGTGTCCTTTTGAGGAACAATCTTATATTTGTCGCGTTTTGCCTTACCCATAGCCGGATCGTCGTAGTAAGTACCATCGTTCCAGTTAGCGATTTGTTGGTCAACCATGAAGTTACGGACATTAGATTTCTTGCGAGGTTCGAATTTATAACGAAGCAAGATTTCACAATCGAACCATCCATCGTTATTCTCCGGACGAACACGAGCATCAATCTGATCGGTGGTAGTGTAATAATACACACCACGGAGACCCAATTGGAAACTACGGTTCAGGTTAAACTCAGCACTTACACCACCCAAGAAAATAGCAGTAGCTCTAAACTTGTCCATCTTTGTAGGTTGTTGACCACCCTTACCCGTCGGGAAAATAAATTCAAAATCGGTATATCTCGTTTCTTCGTATGTCAATTTTTTGACATTGGGATATTGGATATCATTTTTCCACCACAAAGCACCACCACCAAGAATCAGGTCAAGGGCGAACAGTTTAGCTTTGTTTTGCGGACGGAACATATTGAATACATCCATTGCAATATAAGCATCTGCCTGATGGGATCTACCCTTTAACATAACATCTGCATCGCGCTCCATACCGGAACCGGTAACACGATAGTTGCGGAACTTATATTCAGCACCCAAATGCCATGTATTATTCCAGTGATATGCAGCACCTAAACCAACGGTAGGAACCCATACGCCATGTTTTTTCTCACTGGTAAAGTCCGCATCAGTCACATTAAAACCGGCTGTCAAATAAATAGACCAATGAGACAACTCGGGTGTAACGATGTGATTGTCATTTTCCTCGCCATCCCAAGGGTGAACACCAAGGGAGTCCGTAGGCAACTGCACTTCTCTCACCTCCTCTTCCTGCGCAAACACCAATGTAGTTGCTGCCAAAAGAGCTAAAACAAAGTAAAATTTCTTATACATATCAATTTATTTTTGTTGATTACATGACTAAACAAAGCGCATTCCACGCTTTCAAGGTGCAAAGGTACAATTTTTTTTTGAGATGACCAAATTTTTTTTGAAAAAAAAGCACTTTTTTCGCATACGCTTGCGTATATGTACCTTTTTTGGTATCTTTGCATCGTATTGAACACAATGCAAATGACATTTTTGTATAACCCATTCATATTTTTACCATTATGACTATTTTAGAGCAAATGACCGAGCGGGCAAAAAAGAACCCGCAACGAATTGTGTTACCTGAAGGTGACGAACCTCGTACTTTGGAAGCAGCCAATATTCTGCTGAAAGAACAACTGGCAAAGTTGATTTTAATAGGCAATAGAGAGACCATCGAAAAAATGGCAGCAGAGAAAGGATACGCATACATAAAAGACGCTACAATTTTTGACCCTGCCATTGAGCCAAAAATGAAAGATTATGCCAATCTGCTCTTTGAATTACGCAAAGCCAAAGGGATGACAGAAGAAGAGGCAGCCAAGAAGGCAATGGATCCGTTGTACTTAGGATGTCTGATGATAAAAGCAGGAGATGCCGATGGTGAATTAGCCGGAGCGCGCGGAACAACCGCAGACACCATTCGTCCTGCATTCCAAATACTGAAAACTAAACCCGGTTGCAAGATTGTGAGTGGTGCTTTCCTTATGTTTACACCTGCCAAGAACCTCGGTGAAGACGGATTCTTAGTATTTGCAGATTGTGCTGTCAATCCGTGCCCCAACGCTGAAGAATTGGCGCAAATTGCCATTTCAACCGCCGAAACAGCCCGCAGTTTGGCACAAATTGAGCCACGAGTAGCCATGTTGAGTTTCTCAAGCAAAGGCAGCGCTAAACATGAATTGGTTGACAAAGTAACCGAAGCCACCCGTTTAGCCAAAGAGATGGCTCCCGAATTGAATATCGACGGCGAACTGCAAGCCGATGCTGCTCTGATAGCCAGTGTAGGCGAGAAAAAAGCTCCGAACAGTCCCGTTGCCGGAAAAGCCAATGTGTTGGTATTCCCGGATTTGCAGGCAGGCAATATCGGATATAAATTAGTAGAACGCTTCTCCGGTGCAGATGCAGTTGGTCCTATTCTGCAAGGTATTGCTGCTCCTGTTAATGACTTGAGCCGTGGCTGCAAGGTACAAGATATCGTGCAAATGGTTATCATTACCGCCAATCAGGCTATCAAGTAATCCATCTAACGAGAATCACCCGTTAATCACACCTTAATCACTCGTTAATCACCCGTTAAATACATATTAAAAGTACGAAATATGAAGATATTAGTTTTGAATTGTGGCAGTTCGTCCATCAAGTATAAATTGTTTGAAATGGAAAGCCGTGCCGTATTGGCACAAGGCGGTGTAGAAAAAATCGGTTTGCCAGATGCTTTCTTGCAAGTCAAGTTACCCAATGGCGACAAGGTGAAATTCGAAAAAGCCATGCCGGAGCATACCGTCGGCATTCAGTTGATATTGGATAAGTTGACCGATCCCGAGGTGGGTTGCATCAAGAGTTTGAAGGAAATCAATGCCGTAGGTCACCGTGTGGTACACGGCGGAGAGAAATTTAACAAATCCGTATTGATTGACGACGAAGTCAAAGCCATGATTGTCAAATGCGCAGAATTGGCTCCCTTGCATAATCCAGCCAATTTAAAGGGCATTGATGCCATCGAAAAATCACTTCCGGGAGTGCCCCAAGTGGCTGTTTTTGATACCGCCTTCCATCAGACCATGCCTGACGAGGCATTTATGTATGCCATTCCGTATGAGATGTATGAAAAATATGCCATCCGCCGTTATGGTTTCCATGGCACCAGCCATCGCTATGTCAGCGCTCGCGTATGTGAGTTCTTAGGCACAAAAGCAGAGGGCAAAAAGATTATTACTGCCCATATCGGCAATGGTGGCAGTTGTACCGCCGTATTGAATGGCAAGTCGGTGGATACTTCCATGGGACTGACCCCGATTGAAGGTTTAATGATGGGTACCAGAGCCGGTGATTTGGACTTGGGCGCAGCTACTTACATCATGGATAAAGAGCATCTTTCTACCGAACAATTCTCCACCTTGGTAAATAAAAAATCCGGTTTGATGGGCGTAAGCGGTGTCAGTTCGGACTGCCGCGATATTACCGCAGCCATCGAAGACGGCAACAAACGCGCAGACTTGGCACGCCGTATGTTCATCTATCGTGTCAAGAAATACATCGGCGCATACGCCGCAGCCATGAATGGCGTAGATATCATCGTCTTTACCGGCGGTATTGGCGAGAATGACGAATATATTCGTGGAGAAATTGCTAAAGGATTTGGTTATTTGGGCGCAGAATTAGACGAGAAAATTAATGCCGGCATACATGGTAAGGAAGCCATCATTTCCACACCGAACAGCAAGGTAACCATGTGCGTAATACCGACTGATGAAGAATTGATGATTGCATTAGACACTCAATCCCTCGTAAAATAAATGAAACCTATTATCTATCAATTATTTCCGAGAACATTCACCAATTACAATCCCACTCGGAAACGCAATGGCAGTCGTGAAGAAAACGGTTGTGGCACTTTTAATGGAATAGACGCAAAAGCATTGAAAGCCATCCGTGACCTTGGTGTCAACTATATCTGGTACACCGGTATTATTCGTCACGCTACCGAAGAATACAACAACCCGACCATCACCAAAGGTAAGGCAGGTTCGCCATACGCCATTACTGATTATTACGATGTGGATATCGACTTGGCTGTTGACAAAGACAAGCGCATGGCGGAATTTGAAGGTTTGATTCGTCGCACACATAAAGCAGGTATGAAAGTGGTTATCGACTTTGTTCCTAATCATGTCTCTCGCGAATACAAATCCGTATGTAAACCTAAAGGAGTCAAAGACTTAGGGCAAACCGACCACCCCGAATGGGCTTTTTCGCCGCTGAACAATTTCTATTATCTGCCGGGAGAACGATTTGCACCACAATTCGCCATTGAAGGGTACGAAGAGATGCCCGCCAAGGCGACAGGCAATGATTGCTTTCATGCTCACCCCTGTCAAACAGATTGGTATGAAACGGTCAAACTGAATTATGGCGTATACTATACCGGCGGTATGGAGAAACAGTTCAACCCCATTCCCAACACATGGAAAAAGATGTTGGACATCTTGCATTTCTGGGCAAGGAAAGGGGTGGATGCATTTCGTGTTGATATGGCAGAAATGGTTCCTGCAGAGTTTTGGAAGTGGGTTATTCCCAAAATTCACACTTATTTCCCCGATGTAGAATTTATTGCCGAATGTTATAATCCCCAACTCTATCGCACCTATTTGGAAGTCGGTTTTGATTATTTGTACGACAAGGTCGGTATGTATGACTATCTGCGTGGTGTTACCAGTAAAAATTGGCCGGCGGAAGGTATTACCAACCAATGGCAAGCCGTTGAGGATATTCGCGACAAGATGTTGTACTTCCTTGAAAATCATGACGAGCAGCGCGTTGCTTCCGGGTTTTTCTGCGGACGGGGTATGTGTGCCCAACCGGCAATGATTGTAGCTGCCACTTTAGGTACGAACCCTGTGATGGTTTATGCAGGACAAGAATTAGGAGAAACGGGCATGGACGCTGAAGGTTTTTCCGGCATGGATGGCCGTAGCAGTATCTTCGACTATTGGGGCTTGAAATCGCTGCAAGCATGGGCAAACAATGGCAAGTTTGACGGCAAACTGCTCAATAACGAGCAGAAGACTTTGCGTTCATTCTACCAACGCTTACTCACCATCGCGAGAGACAATACAGCTATTCATTCCGGTCTGATGTATGACTTGGAATATGCTCAGGGAGAAGGTTTTAACAAGCACGAACAATATGCCTATTTGCGCAAAGCAGACGATGAAGTATTGCTGATTGTGCTCAACTTTGACGACCGTCAGGTAGAGACCAATGTACAAATCCCCAAAGCAGCATTTGACTACCTGCGCCAAAAAGAGTGGAAAAACGCAAACGCTATTGACTTGTTAACCAACACCAAATACAAGAAAATTGCCCTAACCAGCAACGAACCCGTACATTTGACCTTGCCGGCATGGACAGGGGTAATTTTGCAAATTAAAGACGCAACCAAACGGAAAAAATAATGCAAAATAAGATTATAGCATACTTGCGGTTAGTACGCTGGATGAACCTCATCATGTTAGGCATCCTAATGTGGGCAATGCAACACTGGGTGGCAATACCCGTTATCCGCCATTGCATGTTTGATGCCTTGCTGCCATGGTGGATAGAACTGATGCTGACGGTTGCCACAATCATGATTGCCGCCGGAGGATATGTAATCAACGACTATTTTGACATCAAGATAGACCGCATCAACAAACCTGAGCAACTGATTGTAACGAATCTGATTAGCAAGGAACAGACCGTTCGTCTGCACCAAGTCCTGACTATTGTAGGTGTGGCATTAGGATTGGTTGTAGCGTGGCTATGCCGCAGTTGGACCGTAGGTCTGATTATGCTGATTGTACCGGGATTATTATGGTTCTATTCCAGTAGTTATAAACGCCAATTCATTTTGGGAAATATCATTGTCGCTTTCTTGTCCGCCATACCCCCAATTTTGATTGCCGTCACCAATATTGCCATGTTGCGACACCATTTTGGAGATATTATCGACTATTCTCCTGTCGGACATGATTTGTATATGTGGTTGGGAGGATTCGCCCTATTTGCATTATTAACCACCCTCATGCGGGAGATTACCAAAGACATGCAGGACCAACAGGGAGACCGCGAGTTAGAATGTCACACCCTGCCTGTTCGATACGGCGATTGGGCAGCGAAATGGATTGTAACCATACTGTGCCTTATTACCCTGGCTTTGCTGGTGTGGATTGGCTTTTTCTGCGTACCTTATCCTCACGGATGGGATACACTCAGTACACGCTATGTGTCATTTGGCATTATGACACCCTTGATTTGCAGTTTATGGCTAACTTGGGCTGCCAAAATTCCATCCGACTATAAAACGGCGCAAAATGTGATGAAGTTTGTGATGCTGATGGGCATTTTATATAGTTTTGTCATTGTTCGTGCCTTATGAAAATTATTTTAGGCAGTCAGTCTCCCCGTCGCAAAGAATTAATGGCAGGTTTGGATATTCCATTTCGTGTGGTCAATATTCATGCCGATGAGAGTTACCCGTTAGATTTGCGAGGGGGCGATATTCCCCAATATATTGCACAACTTAAAGCCCAAGCATATCCCGAACCATTGGCAGCGGATGAGGTATTGATTACCGCAGATACCATTGTTTGGTTAGACGGGCAAGTATTGGGCAAACCCAAAGATGAAGCAGATGCCTGCCGTATGCTCAGGCAACTAAGTGGCAAAACACATCAAGTCTTTACCGGTGTATGTGTAAAAACAGTAGCCGGCATTGTGGAATGTTTTGTAGAGAAGACCGATGTTACTTTCCGCGAACTGACAGACGAAGAAATTGAAACTTATGTAAATAAGTACCATCCATTGGATAAAGCCGGTGCCTATGGAGTGCAGGAGTGGATTGGATATGTAGCGGTTACACACTTAAACGGCTCCTATTTCAATGTAATGGGATTCCCTATCGATAAGATCTACCAAGTACTGAAAAAATACGATTTTTGAACAAAAAACACACTTTTTTAGCCAAAAATTTGGTTATGTCAAAAAAAAAGTGTACCTTTGCAGTCCCATTTGAAAAGAATGGTGCATATCGCGGAGTAGAGCAGTGGTAGCTCGTCAGGCTCATAACCTGAAGGTCGGTGGTTCGATCCCATCCTCCGCAACTAAGGAAGATCTCTACGCTAATAGAGGTCTTTTTTTTATTTATTTTCTAGAAAATAATAAAAATATTTGCGTATTTGAAAAAAAAATTGTAAATTTGCACGCTTTTTCGTGAACATACGATAATTATTAATTATAAAAACTATGCAAAACAAAGGATTAGTTCGAATTTTGGCAGTATGCTTGGCATTAGTATGCGCCTTTTATTTGAGTTTCTCTTTGGTAACTTCTCATTACGACAAGAAAGCCAAAGAGTATGCCGGCAATGATGCGGCTAAAGAGTATTTTTATTTAGATTCCATCGCTTCGCAAAAGGTATGGTTTGGCTACACGCTGAAAGAGTGCCGCGAAAAGGAAATCAATTTGGGTCTGGACTTGAAGGGCGGTATGAATGTGACCATGGAAGTGTCTGTTCCTGACATTCTCCGCGCATTAAGCGGTTACAACACCTCCGAGAATTTTAATGCTGCTATTGCCAAAGCATTGGAGAAACAAAAGACCAGCGGAGAGGATTTTGTAAGTTTATTCATCGAATCTTACAAAGAACTAGACCCCAATGCTCAATTGGCAAGTATCTTCTCCACTTTTGAGCTGAAAGACAAGGTAACCCTCAATTCCACCAATGACGAAGTAGAAAAAGTTATTCGCGAGGAAGTAGATGGCGCCATTAACAACTCATTCAATGTATTGAGAACCCGTATTGACCGTTTTGGCGTGGTTCAACCCAATATTCAAAAGTTGAGTCAAGCCGGTCGTATCCTGATTGAGTTACCGGGTATTAAAGAGCCCGAGCGCGTGCGCAAACTGCTGCAAGGTAGTGCCAACTTGGAGTTCTGGGAGACTTATGATTTCGCAGAGATTTTGCCTGCCATGGCACAAATCAATAGAGAATATGCTGCATTGAATGCTGCTGACAACGCTGAAGAAGCTCCTGCAGAGGAAGTTAAGGCAGAAGCAGAGGAAGAAGTTCAAGTAGCAGACACCGCTGCCGCTGATGCCGAAGATTTGATTAATGCTTTGGCAGAAGACACCACCGCAAGTGCACAAGACAACGCAGCAGCATTGGAAAATTACAAGAAAGAGAATCCTCTGTTCGCCGTGCTGAATCCGAGCATTAACCAAGCCGGTCAAGCTTATCGCGGTCCTGTAGTCGGTACTGTTCATTACACCGATACTGCTCGTGTAAATGCTATGCTCACCTCCCCCATTGCCAAACAGATTTTACCGCGTGATTTGCGCTTCTATTGGACAGTTAAAGCCATTGACGAAGCCGATGCATACTATCAATTAGTGGCATTAAAAGCCCAACGCGACGGACGCGCATCCTTAGAGGGTGATGTAATCACCGATGCCCGTGCTGATTTCGGTCAATTGAGCGCTTTTGCCAATGTAAGTATGTCGATGAATGCCGAAGGTGCAAAAGCTTGGCAGCGTATTACCAAAGACAATATTGGCAAATCTGTAGCCATCGTATTGGATGGTTATGTATATTCATTCCCTACCGTACAAAACGAAATTGCCGGTGGTAATTCACAGATTACCGGTAACTTTACCGTAGAAGAGGCAAAAGACTTGGCTAACACCTTAAAATCAGGTAAGATGCCTGCGCCCGCGCGCATCATTCAAGAAGATGTAGTAGGTCCTTCGTTGGGTCACGAGGCAGTAGTAGATGGTTTGTGGTCGTTTGCCCTTGGCTTCCTGCTGATTCTCATTTACATGATTTTCTATTATGGTTGGATTCCCGGTTTGATAGCAGATACAGCATTGCTGTGCAATGTGTTCCTGTTAATCGGTATCTTGGCATCTTTCTCTGCCGTGCTGACCTTGCCCGGTATCGCAGGTATCGTATTGACAATGGGTATGGCAGTGGATGCGAATGTGCTGATTTATGAGCGCATCCGTGAAGAACTAAAGAATGGCAAGTCGTTGAAGAAAGCCATTGAGGATGGTTTCAAAGGTGCCATTTCCGCTATTGTGGACTCCAATGTAACATCTTTCTTAACCGGTGCTATTTTGGCTATCTTCGGTACAGGTCCTATCAAAGGTTTCGCCGTTACTTACATGATTGGTATTATCTCTTCTTTCCTGACCGCAGTCTTCTTGACTCGTCTATTGTTGGAAGCATACGCCAACAGAGAGCACTCCAAAGAGATTACCTTTACCACTCCGCTGATGAAGAACTTCCTGCAGAATGTGCATGCTAAATTCGTGGAGAACCGCAAGGTGTTCTATATTATCTCAGGTGTTTTGGTAGCCATTGGTTTACTTGGTTTGGAGCCCCACATGTTCGGTAAACTGAATTTGGGTATTGACTTCTCCGGCGGTCGCAACTATGTAGTCCGTTTCGCACAGGATGTCAACACACAAGCCGTTGAACAAGACCTGACCAATGTCTTCATGGAACAGAATCCTGAAGGTGAGAACCTTAGTATGCGTGTTATTACCATTGGTGCTCAAAATCAAGTGCGCATCTCCACCAACTTTAAGATTCATGAGAATAGCGAAACTTTAGACGATGAGATAGAGGCACTGCTGTATGAGGGCTTGAAGTCCTATTTACCAGAAGGCACTACCTTGGACGAATTCAAATCGACTGAGATCAATCCTGAAGTAGGTATCATGCAGTCTCAGAAAGTAGGTCCTGCCATTGCGGACGATATTACTTCTGCTGCCTTTATCGCAGTCATTTGCGCACTGATAGGTATATTCCTTTATATCTTGTTGCGTTTCCGCAATTTCGCTTATTCAACGGGTGCCGTAGTTGCATTGACACACGATGCTATCTTGGTACTTGGTTGCTATGCGTTGCTCTGGAAAGTGATGCCTTTCTCAATGGAGATTGACCAAAGCTTTATTGCTGCTATTCTGACAGTAATCGGTTACTCTATCAACGATACCGTGGTTATCTTTGACCGTGTGCGCGAATACAACACCTTGTATTCCAAACGCGACCGTATGGCAAACATCAACGATGCCATCAATCACACTTTGAGTCGTACCTTCTCTACATCAATGTCCACATTCGTTGTATTGCTGGCAATCTTCGTATTCGGTGGCGAAAGCATTCGCGGATTCGTCTTCGCCCTGTTGGTTGGTGTGATTGTAGGTACTTACTCTTCTATGTGTGTTGCACCCAACATTGCTTACGAGATTCAGAGAGCGCAGGATCGCCGTCGTGAGAAACAATTGAACAAGTAATGCTTCCGCGCGTGTAATGCGCGTGCTCGCATGTATGTTATAATAAGGTGTCTCACATGAGGCACCTTATTGGTTAAACAATAATTACCAAATAAAACGATGAGAATACATTTTATCGCCATCGGCGGTGCTGCCATGCACAACTTGGCACTGGCAGTAGCAGGCAAAAAAGGATATGTGGTAACAGGATCGGATGATGAAATTTTTGACCCTGCGTACACCCATCTCAAGGAGGCAGGACTGTTGCCCCCGCAAATGGGCTGGTTCCCGGAACGCATTACTCCTGATATTGATGCTATCATATTGGGTATGCATGCGCGAGAAGACAATCCCGAATTGGTGCGCGCACGCGAATTGGGATTGAAAATATATTCCTTCCCTGAATACTTGTACGAGCAGACCAAAGACAAGATTCGCATCGTAGTGGGTGGCAGCCACGGCAAGACGACTACAACTTCCATGATTTTGTATGTATTGCAGCGTTTGGGAATTGAAGCAGATTATATGGTTGGCGCCCAAATTGCAGGTTTTGAGCGCATGGTTCGCCTCAGTGACACCGCCAAGTATGCCGTTTTTGAGGGGGATGAGTATTTGACTTCTCCACTTGATTTGCGCAGCAAATTCCTTTGGTACAAGCCGGATTATGCTATTTTGACAGGTATTGCTTGGGATCATATCAATGTCTTCCCCACTTTCCCGCAATATGTAGATACTTTCCGCCAATTTGTACACACGATAGGCAAGACTTTGGTGTACTATGCAGGAGACGAGAACTTGTGCCAATTGGCTCAAGAGGCAGAAGGAAACATACAATGCCTGCCATATAAAGAATATACAGGCGAGGTGGAAATGCAGGTATTTGGGAAACATAATATGCAGAATTTGCAAGCCGCTTGTATGATTTGCGAACAGATTGGTGTCAAAAAAGAAGATTTCTATCGTGAAATAGCCACATTTACCGGGGCAAGCAACCGTTTGGAAAAAATATGCGAGATTGGCAATCGTGTAGCGTATAAAGACTTTGCCCACTCGCCGTCCAAACTTAAAGCCACCATCAATGCCGTGCGAGAACATTACCCTGACAAACAATTGATTGCCTGTATGGAATTGCATACTTTCTCGTCGCTGATGGCAGATTTTTTGCCGCAATACGAGGGCTGCATGGCAGAGGCGGACAAGGCGTTTGTCTATTTCAATCCCAAAGTGATTGAGCACAAGCGATTAACTCCCATTAGTGCAGAAGATGTGCAAAAGGCATTTGGCACAAAAAATGTAGAGGTATATACAGACAGTCCCGCCTTGCAAGCACGCTTGCGCGAATTAAGTTATGCCGACACGGCATTATTGATGATGTCCAGCGGAACATTTGACGGAATACATATTAATGAATTTGCAACAGAATTACTATCATGACTAAACAAGAGAAACGCGACCATTTGTATATGAAAATGGCACGCACATGGGCAGAAAATTCCTATTGTGTGCGGCGTCAGGTAGGTGCTTTACTCGTCAAAGACCAGATGATTATTTCAGACGGCTATAACGGAACTCCTTCCGGCTTTGAGAATAAGTGCGAAGACGACAACAATACATCTTTCCCGTATGTATTGCATGCCGAAGCCAATGCCATCACCAAGGTGGCGCGTTCGCACAATTCGTCTGAAAATGCCACACTGTATGTAACCGCTTCCCCATGCCTGGAATGCAGCAAACTGATTATTCAATCCGGCATCAAACGCGTGGTGTATGGCGAGCAATATCGGCTGATGGACGGAGTGGAATTGCTCAAAAAAGCAGGAATAACGGTGGATTATTTGCCTTCTGACAACTAACTCGAGCAACGATGAAAAAATACATTTTACCGACCCTTACCGTTTTGTTTCTTTTGGTCGGATTTTTAATTGGGAATGCCGTTTCCAACAAAGCCAACGCACAGCGTTTTTATATCCAGAACGGCAAAATTTTCTCTGCTTCCGGCAAGATTGACCAATTGTTGCAATTAATGGACCGGTCTTATGTGGATCCTCTCAATATAGACAGCATCTCCGACGGGGTGATGCAGCAGATTGTAGAGAAATTAGACCCCCACTCTGCCTATATTCCTAAAAAAGATTTGGAAATGGTCAATTCGGAATTGTCGGCTTCTTTTTCAGGCATTGGCGTTCAGTTTACCATTCAAAACGATACCGTCAATATCGTTGCCGTTATTTCCGGCGGTCCGAGCGAAGGGGCTGGTCTGTTGGTTGGAGACAAGATTGTTGAGGTGGATGATTCCGTTTTCGTCGGCACTAAAACGACCAATGAGAAAGTCATGCACACCCTGCGTGGGGAGAAAGGTTCGCAGGTCCGGTTGGGAGTTGTGCGTGCAGGAACAAACGAGATTCTGCACTATACAATCACCCGCGGTGATATTCCCGTAGTGTCTGTAGATGCCAAATTCATTATCCACAAAGATGGGCACAAGATTGGGTTCGTGCGTGCCAACAAGTTTGGGGAAAACACATACGACGAATTTATTTCTGCCCTTGCAATGCTCAAATCACAGGGTGCAGAAGGATATATTATTGATTTGCGGGAGAATAGCGGCGGTTTTATGGAGCAAGCCATTCGCATGGCGAATGAGTTCTTACACAATGGAGACCTGATTGTCTATTCGGAGGGGCGTGCTTATTCCAAATTCGAAGCCAATGCCAATGGAATAGGCAGATTCCAACAAGTGCCGTTAGTGGTGCTGATTGACGATTTTTCGGCTTCTGCCAGTGAAATTTTTGCAGGTGCCATGCAGGATAACGACCGTGCCACTATTGTCGGTAGGCGTTCATTCGGCAAGGGATTGGTACAACAGCAGATACCCTTTGCCGACGGGAGTGCCGTCCGTTTGACCGTGGCACGCTATTACACGCCTTCCGGACGGTGCATACAAAAGCCATATACACTGGGCAATCAAGCCGATTACGAAAAAGATATTTTTGAGCGCTTTGAACGGGGTGAGTTCTATTCGGAAGACAGTATTCGCCAGGATACCACTGTTTATTATACCAAAGCAGGGCGTATTGTGCACGGTGGGGGCGGTATTATGCCTGATGTGTTTGTCGGAAGGGACACTTCGCTCAATACGCCTTATTTCAACCAGTGCGTCAATCGTGCGCTCACCTATCAATATGCCTACGACTATACCAGCAGGCATCGCCGGGAATTGGAACAAATCACCGATTGGCAGAAATTGGAACAGCATTTAATTGCCGCTAATTGGTTGCCTGAGTTTGTCCAGTATGCCGAGAGCAAGGGGGTAACGCCCAATCCTGCACAATTAGCCGTTTCCCGCCCGTTGCTCACACGGTTGGTCAATGCTTACATCGTGCGCAATATATTAGGAGACGACGGTTTCTTCCCGTTGTTTGAACGGGATGACGAAATTACTGTCAAAGCTGTTGATGTAATGATGCAAAAGTTTAATGGGGAACTTTGATTATAGGATAAAAAAAAGAAGGGTTGTCATCTCGACAACCACAATCTTTACTTAACCTTAAATCTAATACCATGAAAAACACGATGCAAAGATACTACATTTTTTTGATACTACCAAATATTTTTGCAAAAAAATATGTTTTTTAGCATGTTTTTCTACATTTTGCAAAGTCGAGTTTACAAAATATGCCTTTTTTTTACTAAAATTTGGTGTTATAAAAAATATTTTGTAACTTTGTATGCTAAAACTTAAGAATTATACCAATTCAACAAAAATAATTTAGTATGAAAGAAATTGATTTGAAACAGTACGGCATCACCGGCAGTAAGGTGATTGCTCACAACCCTTCCTACGAAGAGTTATTCGAAGCAGAAATGAACCCGTCTTTGGAAGGTTATGAAAAGGGTCAGTTGACCGAACTGGGTGCCGTTAATGTAATGACCGGCATTTTCACCGGCCGTTCTCCTAAGGACAAATACATCGTGGATGACGCACAGAGTCATGACAATGTATGGTGGACTTCTGAAGGTTACAAGAACGACAACCACCCGATGAGCGAAGCCGTTTGGGCAAAAGTTAAAGACATTGCCATTCGCGAACTGAGCAACAAGGAGTTGTATGTAGTAGATGCTTTCTGCGGTGCCAACAAAGAGACTCACCTCGCTGTTCGTTTCATCGTTGAAGTAGCATGGCAGGCACACTTTATTAAGAATATGTTCATCCAACCTACCGCTGAGGAGTTGGAGGACTTCGAGCCCAACTTCGTTATTTTCAACGCTTCTAAGGCAAAAGTTGAGAACTATGAGGAACTTGGTTTGAACTCTGAGACTTGTGTTGCTTTCAACACCACTTGCCGTCAACAGGTTATCATCAATACTTGGTACGGTGGCGAGATGAAGAAAGGTATGTTCTCCATGCAGAACTATTACTTGCCGTTAAAGGGCATCGCTTCCATGCACTGCTCTGCCAATACCGATATGGACGGCAAGAACACCGCTATTTTCTTCGGTCTGTCCGGCACCGGCAAAACCACTCTTTCTACCGATCCTAAGCGTCTGTTGATTGGTGACGACGAACACGGATGGGACGACAAGGGCGTGTTCAACCTCGAAGGCGGTTGCTACGCTAAAGTTATCAAATTGGACAAAGAGTCCGAGCCCGACATCTACAACGCTATCCGTCGCAACGCCCTGTTGGAGAATGTTACCGTAGATGCAAACGGTAAGATTGACTTTGACGACAAGAGCGTGACCGAGAATACGCGTGTCAGCTATCCTATCAACCACATTGAGAAAATCGTTAAACCCGTCAGTGCAGGTCCTGATGCCAAGAATGTTATCTTCCTCAGTGCTGACGCCTTCGGTGTATTGCCTCCTGTATCTATTTTGACTCCCGAACAAACCAAATACTATTTCTTGAGCGGTTTTACTGCTAAGTTGGCAGGAACAGAGCGCGGTATCACCGAGCCGACTCCTACTTTCTCTGCTTGCTTCGGTCAGGCATTCTTGGAATTGCATCCGACCAAATACGCCGAGGAATTGGTTAAGAAAATGGAGAAGAGCGGTGCTAAGGCATACCTCGTCAATACCGGCTGGAACGGTACCGGCAAGCGTATCTCTATCCGTGACACCCGTGGTATTATTGACGCCATTCTGGATGGTAGCATCTTGAGTGCTCCTACCAAGAAGATTCCTTATTTCGACTTCGAAGTACCCACCGCACTGCCCGGTGTTGATCCTGCTATCTTGGATCCTCGTGACACCTATGCAGCACCTGAAGAGTGGGAAGCAAAAGCCAAAGACTTGGCTGGTCGCTTCATCAAGAACTTCGCTAAGTACGAGACCAACGAAGCCGGCAAGGCACTCGTCGCTGCCGGTCCGAAACTCTAATTGGATATAAAACGAATTACCCGATTAGGTAATAATACTAAAGAAATTAGGTAATACCTAAAAGATTAGTAATATATCAAAAAGAGACTGTCTGAGGCAGTCTCTTTTTTTTAGTCTTTTTTATTGGTTTTGTAGCTACATACTCATCAATAATTGTTGTTTGTGCAAGTGTATTTTAAAGTGTTTTACAGGTGTGTCTTAATGTGTTTTACAGGTGTGTCTGTATAGGGGTTTTGCCGACGGTCGACCGACGGTCGAATATTGGATGAAGCATCAATTGCCTATGGGTTCCCAACCGATGCTGTTCATCCGTCCGCGATAGACATCGGAATAGGTAGTGGTGTAATCTTCGCCTCCTATTACATACACACTGCCGTCATCGTGCCGGACAAAAGTGGAAACACGGTGTCTGCCTTCCAATTCTGCCGGTTTTTTACTGTCTCCGTTGGCTGCCATTGTCCAGTGCATACCTTCGTCAAAGGATGTATAGACATTGGTGAATAGTGTGCGGTCTTCATAAATGCCGCCTATCATGTATAGGAACGAACTGTAATAGCACACTCCTGCACCTGCAAAAGCAGGGAAAGTATTCTTTTCGGATGCCATATTGACCAAGTGATAAGTGCCGTAGATGTAGTTATATTCCAAACTCCACCGTCCGTCGCTCATTTTGCCGTCCCTGTCATATCCTCCTGCAATCAAGGCATGCTGGTGCAAACTGCTGCTGGTGAAAGGAATGGTAGCATAGTCCTGTACAGGGAAATCTGCAGGCAGCGTATCTCCGGCAAGTCCTATGCCGAGAGCAGGAGTGATTGTCAACGATTGGTCCATTCGGTACAGCCGCATTTTGCCCTGCTCATCCTTGCCGGACATCCACACATAATCGTTAAAGCACATATACAATGCCATAATATCCATATCAACCGTGAGCGATTGCCAATCATATCCGTTGGTGGAATAATAAATATTCTTGCCGTCTCCATATACCAACACCTCTATACCTTCGACGATTTGCCGTACATTGCAGTCCGAAGGCAGACCTGACAAAGTGTGTTCGTCCCAATGTTCGCCCCAGTCCTCGGAAATAAACATCCTCGGGCGGAAACCGTCGTTGATAAAGTAATACAATACATCTCCCATTTCGATGGCTTTTTGCTGTCCGGCATTCTGCGAAGTAATGGCAGGATTGACGGTCTCCCAAACAAACAAATCACCATTGACCTTGTGGACATTAAAGTCCAATTTATACCATTTGTCGTAGTCGGTATTTTGGGCAACCACATGTATTTTGATAGGTTTGATACTCAAATCCAATGTGTCATATCCCGTCAGGGAAACGGCGCTGTCGCCTAAATAGAAAGTGACCGAAGCCGGGGTAGAATAGTATGTAATACGCGGTTGGACGGCATTGACGGGAGTACCGAAGCGCACGGAATCGTTTTTTCGCATACGAATAATGCCCGTATCAGTCATTTGATCTACCACAAAGATTGCCTCTCCCAAACCCGGAATAGAGTCATCGGGGGCAAAAGCAAATGCCGTGATTCGCGCTACGGTAGATAGTACATTGGATTCCGTTTTCTTCTCGCACCCTGCTATGCCGATAGCCAATAGCAGCACCAAAACATATTTGGAAAAAGTATTCATTTGAACAATATTTTGCATTTTTTATACTGAATGTTTGTTTTTATCTTATATTTTTTGTACCTTTGCAACCTCAATCGGATTTATTTATTAACTAATTATTTCATTTATCATGCTTTTTGAGAGCCAATTACGCAATTTATACGATTTGCTGCCTTGGGTAAAGGCGCATAAGGAGAAGGAGGCGATGCGCGCCATTGATCTTCAGAAAAGACGCATTTTGAACGCTGAACAAATAGCTGAATATTCAGAACAAGTCATTGCCCGCCTGGAGCAAACCCATCACTTCCGGAACGCCAAGACAATCATGGTTTATTATCCTGTTCACAACGAGGTGGATTTGCGTAAGTTGGTTCAGAAATATGAGAATGAAAAGATATTCCTATTTCCTGCCATTGCTCATCACAGTCACAACTTGGAAGCCCGTCGTTTTGAGCCGCATACTCCGTTCCGCAAGGGTCGTTTCGGCATCCCTGAACCAAAAACAGAGGCATATACGGGTCCTATCGACTTGATTATCACTCCGGGTTCGAGTTTTGACAGACACTGTTGGCGTGTCGGTCGCGGCGGAGGATATTACGACAGGTTCCTGAAGGAATACGCAAAAACCTTCTCAATAGGCGTATGCTATGACTTTCAGTTACACGACCATGTGCCACATTTCTGGGGCGACCGCCGTGTCAACCATGTCATCACTCCAACTCAGACCATTTGATACTGAGTTCGCAGTCCCTGTTTTTTTGGATACGCTTGTCCGTTTCGGGAGTTAGTTGTTCTTCTCCGTTCCGGTAATAATAGATCACTCCGTAGTTTTGACATTTTCTGAGTCGGGCATACGGCAGCTCCTTTTTGTAATACGCTTCTATTTGATTCCACAAATCCAAGATGAGCGCATCTGCTTTTTCACGCATGGGAAGTAAATCTTCTACCACTCGCGTGTTGCTCTGTTGGTGGATTTGCTGATTAAACTGGTGCTCCTTGAATATATCGTAGTGTACTTTGACTTTGGCAATCGCAGGGTTGTAGATGGGA
This sequence comes from Paludibacteraceae bacterium, assembly GCA_024399835.1. Classification (GTDB taxonomy): domain Bacteria; phylum Bacteroidota; class Bacteroidia; order Bacteroidales; family Paludibacteraceae; genus Colicola. The sequence goes on along the minus strand of JAKSNK010000018.1, from coordinate 7,432 downwards.
TAACCGCCTGCCCCGACACGCGCTTCCTCGCCTTCGATGATATTCTTGCCCCATACCAACAAGTCTTCCTCGCTGCTCAAATCCGGCAAAATATTCGTATCGGGGTCCAATTTATACAACTCTTTTTGGCTGCGTTTGATTTCGCCCCGTATAACAGACAGGTTCAACACCTGTATAAAGTGCGAAATGTACATACGCGCGTTCTGCACAACATGCCTATACTGCTTGTTGGCTTTCACACGAATGGCAAAATTCTCATGATACTGTCGCATGATATTTTCAAACTGCAGCAGGAATGCCTGCGCTTCCGACAAAGTGTGATAACTGATTACCTGCTCTGTGAAATCTGCTTCACTGGCGCGTTGAACGGCAGTCTGTAATGCTGTCAGTCGCGCTTGGTCTGTGTTGGGTAGTCTTCTGTAGGGCATATTATTGGTGATTGGTGATTTGTGATTTGTTATTTGTGATTGTTGATTTATGATTTACGGGTTACCAACCGGTTCGCCAATTGGCGCAAGCGGTCGGTATATTCGTTTTGCGGTACTTTATCCAAATAGGTGAGTGCCTGCAGAGTCAGTTTTTCTATCTCCTGCAGGGCTTTTTGCGGGACACCTAAGCGGTTGTATTCAGCGATGACAATATCGTAATCACGGGAGCACAATGGGTTATCTACGGAAGCTTTCGCCGTCGGTTCGCCGTCGGTTCGCCGTCGGCAAGACAACGGAGAACCACCTTGTTCTGAGCGTGGCAAGTTCGAGTGCGATAAAACGGATTGCGCCGTGAGCCAAAGCCAAGTCTTTTTTCCTTCGCGAATATCGCCCCCGATGGCTTTGCCGAAGGTCTTCTCGTCGCCATAGCAATCCAAATAGTCGTCCTGAATCTGGAAAGCAAGACCAATCAGAATACCGTACTCGTACAGGGCATGCTGCACCTCGTCGTTCGCCCCTGCCAAGTACGCGCCTATTTGCAATGCCGTAGCAAGCAAGACACTTGTCTTCAGGCGAATCATGTTCATGTAATCCTCAATGGTCGTATTGTCTTTCTCCTCGAAATCTACATCGTACTGCTGTCCCTCGCAAATCTCGGTAGCCATCCTGTTGAACATACGCAGGACGGACGGCAGTTGACGGTCGGGCAGTTGTGCAAGCATTTTGTATGCCTCAATCATCATTTGATCTCCGCTGAGAATGGCAGTATTGGCATTCCACTTGCGATGTACACACGGTCTGCCTCTTCTCACCTGCGCATTGTCCATTACATCGTCGTGCAGCAGGGTGAAATTGTGAAAAATCTCCAACGCCATAGCCGCAGGCAGGGTTTCCTGCTCCGTTCCGCCACACAACAGCGCAGCCGTCAAACACAAAGTCGGACGCAAACGCTTGCCGCCTGCCTCGAGCGTGTAACCAATCGGAGCATACAATCCAACCGGTTCCTTGCTCCAATCCAATCGCTGTATTGCTTCGTTAATATCCATTTATTCAGCGAACTTATTCTCAATAATATCTGTCAGGACATCCTTTATATCCAACCCCGCTGCGCGAACCTGCTGAGGAATAAAACTCGTAGCAGTCATACCGGGAGTGGTATTTACTTCGAGCAGATTGATTTGCCAGTTGTCGGTCAGTATATAATCCACGCGGATGATACCTTGTGCCCCCACGATGTCATAAATACGCTTGGTGAGTGCCTGCACCCGGTCGCGCACTTCGTCGGGGATACGCGCAGGGGTAATCTCCTGAACTTCGCCGTTGTACTTGGCATTGTAGTCAAAAAACTCGTTGCTTGTGACCACTTCGGTAATAGGGAACGCCACCTCTTTGTCCCGGGTCTTATAGACACCGCAGGTGATTTCAGTACCTTTCATAAACGCCTCGCAGATGACTTCATCGCCCTCTTCAAAAGCGCGTTCGATAGCCGGAACGGCTTGCTCAAGCGTTTTAACCTTGGTGCAACCGAAACTGCTGCCGCCTACATTGCTTTTGATAAAACAGGGCAAGCCGATTTCTGCAATAATCTCTTCTGCCCGATGGGCTTGATTATCCTCTTTCGCCCATTCTCTTTTGCGAAGCAAGACGGATTTGCTGATACGAATGCCGAAGTCCTGCAAATAGTGGTTGCAGGCATACTTGTTGAAAGTGAGTGCCGCAGCCAACACATTGCAGCAGGAATAGGGGATGTGCATCATCTCCAAATACCCCTGCAACAATCCGTTTTCGCCCGGTGTACCGTGGATAGTAATGTAAGCGAAGTCGTATCGGGTAATTTTGTCCAGCGCCTGCTTGTCGGCGCCTTTTAACTCAATAATATCGGCATCGTAGCGGTCTTTGTCCAGAAAAGACAAGATGCCTGCTGCACTTCTCAGAGAGACATCATGCTCGGAACTGTCGCCCCCTGCTACAATGGCTATTTTGCGTTTATTCATATCTGTCAATTTATTAGCGATTGCAAAGTTACATGTATTTTTTGGAATAAGCAAGCATCTTTGCATTTTTTTGCTTACTTGTCCGAATAATTGTCAAAATATCCCTGAATCAGGACAACGGGTGTACCTTTGTCTCCGCTACCGCTGGTCAAATCGCTCAGCGAACCAATCAAGTCCGTCAATTGGCGCGGGGTTGTTCCTTCGGAAGCCATTTGTCCTTTCAGGTTTCCCTCTTTGGCGCGAATCTTATCCGCAATGGCGCGCTGCAGGTCTTCCCCTTTGAGTGCAGCAAAGTCGTTGTCTGCCAAATACTTCAGTTTCAGTTCATTGGGCGTTCCGCACAGTCCGTCGGTGTGCGAGGGGGAAACGATAGGGTCTGCCAATTCCCATATTTTGCCCTGCGGGTCCTTGAAAGCGCCGTCTCCATATACCATCACTTCCACTTTCTTGCCCGTAGCATCCATGACGCGCCGCTGAATGTCGTATAGCATCTCCTCACACGGATGAGGGAACAACTTAATCTTGTCTTCGGTGGCTTTGTTCGACCCCAACAAACCGTACTGCTCGTGGAATCCGCTGCCGTTGCGGGAAGCGGTAAGTATATCGTCCAACCCGTAAACGAGGCGTGCGCCGTGCTCTTTGAGAACGCGCTTGGTGTGCCGGCGCGTGTGAATGTCGCAGCACAACACGGCATCCGTATAGCGGAGAATATCCTGCGGATGATTGGCAAAGACGATTTCCACCTCAGCCCCGCAACCGCGAACCAAGTCGCCGTAATACCGGATGTAATCCACCCCCGTGAAAGGATGTACGCTGGCACCGAACTTGTCCCGAAAATCTTTCTCCGTAAGCACATCCGAATAGGGGTTGACACCCGCTGCCTCGATTTTGTCGATGTCCACCAATTCGTTTCCTACCTCGTCGGACGGGTAAGAGAGCATGAGCACGACTTTCTTTACTCCTTTGGCAATGCCCCGCAGACAAATGGCGAAGCGGTTGCGGGACAGAATAGGGAAGATAACTCCGACTGTGCCGTCTCCGAATTTCTCGTGTATATCGGCAGCGATGTCGTCCACGGTGGCATAATTGCCTTGTGCGCGTGCCACAACGGATTCCGTGATGGCGATTACATCCCTGTCGTGCATGGCAAAATCTTCGCACTCGGCGGCTTTTAATACGCTATCTGCCACTATTTGTGCCAGATTGTCGCCCTCCCGAATAATAGGGCATCTGATTCCGCGGGACACGGTCCCTGTACATCTTTCTTTTTGCATTGTATTATTGTTTATCAAAGTTCAAATAGGGTTTCAGTTTGTCTGCCGTGCTGTCCGGCATGGACAACAGCCGTTGCAACTCGTCCATAGACGGTATGCGTATTTTCTCCCGCCGCAGGTTGTATATTTGTTTTGCCAGAGTGAACGATATATACGGATGTTGCTGCAATCTGTTCACCGAGGCGCGGTTGACCTCAATTTGTCTGACCGAGTCGGTCTCTACGCGGAAGTTCTTCAGCGTGGAATCCGCCAAGCAGTATTTTATTGCAGCAGGTCTGCCGTACCGGTCCAGGTACATCTCCCTGTCCTGCAACTGCCGAACGGAAGCGAATCCTCCCAACTGCTCACGATACCGCACTATCCGTCGTGCCATAGACGGACCTATACCCCGTATCCATTGGAGTTGGACGGTATCTGCGCTGTTCAGTTCCAGCACGGTGTCTTTCTTGACGGCACGCACATAGATTGTATCCGCCCTGCGCACGCTGTCCCACCATAAACTGTCCGCTCGGCGCATGCTGTCCCGATGGTACCGGTGCACGCGATGCAAACTGTCCCTTCTCGCCAAACGGAGCGCGTCGTAATGTGCAGTACGCGCAGCGTCCAAACTGTCAAAATACGCCCGTTTGTTTTCCCTTAATTGGCGCGATACCGCTGTATCTCTTTTCTCCATATCGGGCGTGGCTTGTGGCGACGGCAACCAATGAAGCAGCACATATATAATCACCAATAGCACCAATATGGTAACTATTCCTATCCATTGGTTTCGCGTCAATACTTTCATACTCACCGGGCAACGGATTGAATGCTGCCGTCCTGCAGGTGCGTCGTGAGCAGTTGCCCCGGCTGTACCTCTTTGGCGCTGTGTATGACTCTATTGCCGACGGTCAACATGCTGTACCCCTTTTTGTATATTCGTTCCGGCGACTGCATTGCCACCGACTGGCGCAACAAGTCTATCTTGTGCTGCCGCAGCATAATCTGCCTTTCCGCCGTTTGGCGCAGCCGTACTCGCAATTGCTCAATTCGTTCGGTCTGTATCGCCATGCGATCCACCAGCCAAGCGGCGACCGCTGTCGGAGTTTTCAGGGCAGTATGAACAACCATATCCAATATGCTGATGTCCCTTGTGTGCCCTATTCCGCTCAATATAGGCAACGGGAACTGCGCACAATGGGCGCATAACATATAGTCGTCAAAGCAACTCAAGTCCGCCGTTGCACCCCCACCGCGTATGATAACCACTCCGTCGTAGTTGTCTATCTGTTCTGCAATCTGCTGCAAAGCCCTGATAATCGATTCGGCAGCCGCTTCGCCCTGCATGGTCGCCACAAAGAGGGAAGTCGAGAAGGCGTAGGAAGATTGCTGCAGTTGGTTCATAAAGTCCTCGTATCCTGCCGCCTGATCCGACGAGACGACTGCTATTCTTCTCATGACAGTCGGCAAAGGCAAAGACTTCTGCATATCCAAAACGCCCTCTTTCTGCAACTTCAGTATTGTTTGTTGCCGCTTGCGCGCAATGTCACCAATGGTATATGAGGGGTCTATATTGATTACATTCAAGCTCAGTCCATAGACGGCATGGAAATTCACCTCGACCTCGACCAGAATCTGCATACCGACCTGCAGGGTGCTCCCCGTCTCTTCCTGAAAATAGGCGGACAGCATGGGATACAGATTGCCCCAGCAGGTGGCTCTCATCTTGGCGGCGAACAGTCCTTCGCCACTATGCTCTGCGAGTTCGAGATAGCAATGTCCGCCCTTAATCGAGACAGACGATATTTCCGCTCTTACCCAATAAGAACCGTCCATTTCGGCGGATAATACCTGCTCAATCAGGGCACTCAGTTCGGACAGCGACAGTGCGTTCATGCTAACATCCTTTCTATGGCGGCGACGGGGTCTTTGGTTCGAAAGACGGCATGTCCCGCCACCAGTATATCCGCCCCGGCGTCGAAGACGCTGCCGGCGTTTGTTGCGTTAATACCGCCGTCCACCTGGATGAGTGTAGGCAGTTTCCGGCGGTCTATTTCCTGTCTGACCAATCGTATTCTGTCCAAAGTCTCGGGTATAAATGCCTGTCCTCCGAATCCTGCAAAAACAGACATGAGCAGTACCATATCCGTTTGTTCCAGGTAGGGGAAGAGCCGCTGTACATCTACATCGGGATTGACAGTCAGACAAGTGCGTACGCCTTTGGCATGAATAGATTGTAATATAGGCAGTGGGTCGTCGGTTGCCTCCAAGTGAAAGCCGACGCTCCACGCTCCGGCGTCGCAGAATCGCTCCACATAGCGTTCGGGGTGTGTAATCATCAGGTGTACATCCAGGGGTTTGGTGCTATACTGCTTGAGAGCAGCCATAATGGGGAACCCGAAGGATATATTCGGAACAAAAACGCCGTCCATGACATCAACATGCAGGTATGCGGCATTGGAAGCATTGATGCGCGTGACTTCCTCCGCCAAGTGTGCAAAATCTGCAGATAATATAGATGGTGCTATTTGTCTCATCTCGAGCGTTACATAAAACTTCACAAATATACAATAAAAATTTGACATACGCAAGTTTTCGCGCCACTAAATAGATTTTTAATCTATGAATAGGTAATTTTGTCTATCTATTGGAAAGTCGAAAGGTGCGTCCGCGCACTCCGATATAATCAGCATCAAGTATTTGTTATGTACCGTATATGTACCGTGTATGTACCGTGTATATACCGTAATAATCAGGGAAAAGACACTGCTAAATAATACGACAACTGCCCACCGTTTAACGATGAGCAGTTGCGTAAGACATGTTTGCCACAATGTGTAAAGCGGTGTTTATTTCATCAATCCGCCCTGAGCATTGTATGTAGCATCATTCACATCAATCCGCAGGCGGCCATTCAACAAGCGTTTCTGCACCTTGTCCCCACTGGCTTCCTTGTGTTGGTTCTTAGGTTCGCTTTGTGGCAGGTCGCCAAACTTGGCAGGGCAGGTAAATACTTTCTCGCCGTCCTTGGTAGTGATTTCGGCATAGTAGCGTCCCTGAGGTGCGCCCTTGGTGCGCATCCATTGACCTATCTCGCCCTCGATGGGGTTTTCCTCGTTGTACCACTGATAAGCCACGAAGTCGCCACGCTCAAAGCCCTGAGCATTGCCGCCATTATCTACAAACAATACATCGTCCCATTTGGTGTAAACCAAGTTGTCATAGCAGTCAGGTTCAATCACACGCAGATAGAACACATCGGTCCAAGCATCATCCAAGCTATAAGATGTAGGAATAGGATAACCCAATACGCTTGCTGCTGTATTGCGGGCAGGTGCATTGATGCGTGGGGCACCAGTATTAACATAATACACATAGTCTCCGCTTTCCAGTTCCAGTGAATAAGGCATATCCTTGAATGGTTTTTCAGAGAGATAAGAAAAGTCCTCCTTAAATATCTCGCACTGTTGTGCGTAATACATGTCTCCGCAATAGGTTTTTCCGTCTATTTCTCCGCCCAAGGAGGAATAGAGGTCAAAAATGGCTTTTTTGGTAAGGATATTGGCATAAATGGTATCGTAATGCACTACCATAGGATGCAATACAATCACATTATATACATCGTATTGCTCCACATAGAAATCCCAAGGAATAGGCAAATCCTCAGGTGGTACTTCGCCCTCATTACCCATGCTAACTTTGCGAGCAGGGCTATTGATTACTTGGTTGTTGCCAGCAGCCACTATAATGGTGCAATAGC
>JAKSNK010000017.1 GCA_024399835.1 Paludibacteraceae bacterium | reverse complement strand
TATAAAATATCACTTTATTGCCCTTCAGTATTGCGTATTCCAAAAATTCTTTGTAACTTTGCACGCACAAACGAAATAACTGACTCACAATATGACAAGCAAAGAAATTCGTAAGTCCTTTTTGGACTTTTTCGCAAGCAAACAACACCAGGTAGTGCCTTCGGCACCTATGGTCATCAAAGACGACCCGACACTCATGTTCACCAATGCCGGCATGAACCCGTGGAAAGGTATCATCTTAGGCAACGACCCTATCAAATACCCCCGTGTGGCTGACAGCCAAAAATGTCTCCGCGTCAGCGGTAAACACAACGACCTCGAGGAAGTGGGACACGATACCTACCACCACACCATGTTCGAGATGTTAGGCAACTGGTCGTTTGGCGACTACTTCAAAGCCGAAGCCATCGACTTCGCATGGGAATACATCGTAGATGTACTCAAGATTGACCCCGCCAACCTGTACGCTACCGTCTTTGAAGGCAACCCCGACGAGGGACTGGGACGCGACGACGAAGCCGCCGCCATCTGGGAAAAACATCTGCCCAAAGACCATATCATCAACGGCAACAAACACGACAACTTCTGGGAAATGGGCGACACGGGACCCTGCGGACCTTGCTCGGAAATACATGTCGATAGCCGTAGCGCCGAGGAAAAAGCACAGACACCCGGTCGCGAACTGGTCAACAAAGACCACCCGCAGGTAATCGAAATTTGGAACATCGTCTTTATGCAGTTCAACCGCAAAGCAGACGGTTCGCTGGAGCCGCTTGCCAAGAAAGTGATTGATACCGGCATGGGCTTTGAGCGCCTTGTGCGCACTATTCAGGGCAAACAGTCCAACTACGATACCGATGTGTTCCAACCGATGTTGCGCAAAATAGGCGAACTGGCTAACTGCCACTACGGCAAGGACGAGAATACCGACATCGCCATGCGCGTGATTGCCGACCATATCCGTACTATCTCGTTCGCCATCGCTGACGGACAACTGCCCAGCAACGAAAAAGCCGGCTATGTCATCCGCCGTATTCTCCGCCGTGCCGTCCGCTACGGATACACTTTCCTCCATCAGCGCGAAGCGTTCCTGTATAAACTGGTACCGCAACTAATCGCCGACATGGGAGAGGCATACCCCGAACTCGTTCGGCAGGAAAAGCAGATAACTCCTGTCATCAAAGCCGAAGAAGAGGCATTCCTCAAAACGCTTGACAAGGGTATAGGTCTGCTGGACAAGCTGATGGCAGACGCACGCAAGGCAGGAAAAACGGAAATAAGCGGCGTGGATGTATTCACGCTGAAAGATACTTACGGTTTCCCGCTCGACCTGACCGAACTCATCCTGCGCGAGAACAATATGACCACCAACGAGGACGAGTACAACCGCGCTCTCGAACATCAGAAGGAGATGGGACGGAGCGCCAACAAGCAGGACTTGGGCGACTGGACCGTTCTGCAAGAGGGCGAGACCGAGTTTGTGGGCTACGACCAATTGGAATGCGAGGCACATATCCTCAAATACCGCAAGGTGTCGCAAAAAGGCAAGGACTTCTACCAAATCGTTTTGGACAAGACTCCCTTCTATGCCGAAATGGGCGGCGAAGTGGGAGACACGGGAGAATTGAGAATTAAGGATGACGAATCAGGAATCAGAGTGATAGACACCAAGCGTGAGAACGGCTTGCCTGTGCATATCGTAGAGGAATTGCCCGTTTCGTTCAACATGCAACATGCAACATTGACGGCTTCCGTCGATGCCGACCGCCGTCGCGCCATCATGTGCAACCACACGGCTACGCATATACTTGACTACTGCTTGCGCGAGGTATTGGGCAAACATATCGAGCAAAAGGGCAGTTTGGTTACTGCCGAGAGTTTGCGATTCGACTTCTCGCACTTCCAGAAAGTCACTCCCGACGAACTGCGCCAAGTCGAGCGACTGGCTAACCTGTTCATCCGTCAGGATTATCCTCTGGACGAACATCGCGACATGCCTATCGCCGATGCCAAAGCCATGGGCGCGATAGCACTCTTCGGCGAGAAATACGGCGAGCGGGTTCGCGTGGTCAAATACGGTCCCAGCATAGAGTTGTGCGGCGGTTGCCATATCGGTTCGACCGGACAAATCGGCTCTGTACGCATTATCATGGAGACCTCTGTTGCAGCCGGTGTACGCCGTATTGAGGCGGTAACGGCACAAGCAGCCGAGAACCTGTACGAAGCAGAGGCGGACACTTTGCAGCAAGCCAAAGATCTGTTTAACAACACCAAAGACCTTGTCGGCGCTATCCAAAAACTGCAAGACGAATTGGCTGCCGCCAAAAAGCATGTGGAGGAACTGGAAGCCGCCGCTATGGCGGAAAAGGCACAAGCCCTGTTGTCGCAGGTCAAAGAGGTGAACGGCATCCGGCTGCTGCAACTGACGGGCGAGTACCCTGCCAATTTTGCACGCGACATCGTTCCTATGCTCAAGCAGCATTTTGATACGGAGCGCTTTGCCCTGCTTGCCGCTACGCACAGCAACGGCACACCGTCACTTACCGTCTATCTCAGTCAGCCGCTCGTGGACGAAGGCAAGAACGCCGGAACGATGATTAAGGCATGCGCCAAACTCATACAGGGCGGAGGCGGCGGACAACCTGCACTCGCTACCGCAGGCGGACGCAATGCGGACGGACTGAATCAAGCCATGGACGAAATGCTAAAAATGCTCGCATGACACTACCTACCGCTAAACTGCACGAACCACAGCGTTCCATGATACGCTTCCTTATATTGGGAGGCATAGGAACGGGCATCCAATACGGCATTTACTACGGTCTGCTGGGAGTAATGGACCTGATGCATTGGGAGAACCAGTTCCTGACCAATGCTGCCTTCAGCATAGGGTTTGTAGTGGAGATGGTTTTCAACTACTTCATGTCCAACTACTACACTTTCGGTACCAAGCCCGACTGGAAGAACGCCGGCGGATTCCTGACTGCACGCGCCATCAACTACGGACTGCAGGTGCTGTGCCTCAATATATTGCTGCTGGTTACGACCGTCAGCGAAGAGTGGGCAGGGCTGCTGGCTATCCTGATTGCCGGTATCGCCAACTACTTCATACTGCGTATTTTCTTCAAGAAAAAAGACGAAAACAAATAACAACCATGACTATCTATCGCGCCAACCTGATTGACACCCCCACGCCGGAATCGTTCCGGATGGTCGAACACGGCTACATTGCCGTAACGGACGAGGGAAGAGTGGAAGGAGTATATACTACATTGCCTGACGGCTTGTCCCGGTACTCAATAGTTGATTACGGAGACCGTTTGCTGATTCCCGCATTCAACGATTTGCATGTGCATGCTCCCCAATACCGCAACCTCGGTTTGGCGTTGGATCTGGAACTGCTGCCATGGTTGCAGACATATACCTTCCCCGAGGAAAGCAAGTTTACCGACCTCGCCTACGCCGGACGCATCTACCGCCGCTTCGTACACGAGTTGTGGATGCAGGGCACTATGCGCAGTTCGGTCTTCGCTACCAGTCACTTTGCCGCCACTAAATGTTTGGCAGATATCTTCCTGCTGTCCGGCATGGGCGCCAAGATAGGACAGGTAGCCATGAACCGCGACTGCCCGGAGGCATTGCATGTCTCTACCGAGCAGATGGTACAGGGACTGACGGACCTCAAGCACTATCTGGACGAGAACGGACGCGACGGTTTGGTCGAACCTATCGTGACCCCGCGCTTTGTGCCGTCCTGTACCCGGGACATGCTGGAGCAGTTGGGCAAGGTGGCACAAACTTATCACTTGCCCGTACAGTCGCACTTGAGCGAGAACCTGGGCGAGATAGAACTGGTCAAACAATTGGAGCCCGCCTCGTCGTGCTATGGCGAAGTGTATAACCGCTACGGCTTATTCGGGCAGCAACCCACGCTCATGGCGCATTGCTGCCATACCGACGGCGAAGAATTTGAGTTGCTCAAGCGCAACGGCGTCATAGTCGTTCATTGCCCGATGTCCAACAGCAATCTGGCTTCGGGTGTGGCGCCTGTTCGCCGATTCCTCAATGCCGGCATACAAGTTGCACTTGGAACGGATGTCTCGGGCGGACACAATATGTCCATGCTCCGTGCCATCCAGTACGCTATACAGGTGAGCAAGGTGCAATATACGCGCACCAACCACGAGATGGCGTTCCTTGCAGCCAGCGAAGCGTTCTATCTGGCAACCAAGGCAGGCGGCGCTTTCTTCGGCAAAGTGGGATGCTTCGAACCCGGATACGAGTTTGACGCCCTGCTCATAGACGATGGTTATCTCAATTACGACAATTATACTTTGCAGCAACGCATGGAGCGGTATATCTATTTGGGCGATGACCGCGATATACGCCGTCGTTTCTGCCGGGGAAAAGAACTATGCGAACCTGTTCTGTAGAAGAGAATCAACCGCTCGTTTGGTATCTGAACAAAGAGCATGAGATAGCCGAGACGGTGGCAGAAGATACATTCTTCACATGGATAGCCCCTCCTACGGTTATCTACGGTTTTCACCAGGTACAGGCGCAAGAGATGGATATTGACTATTGCAGCCGGCACGGCATAGAGATGGTACGGCGCCGGAGCGGGGGAGGATGCGTTTATGCCGACCGGGGCAATGTGATGCTTTCGTTCGTTTCGCCCTCTACGCATAGCGAACAGGTCTTTGCCGCTTTCATGGCACGCGTGGCTGCGGCGCTGCGGCAAATGGGCTATCCTGCCGTCACAACGGATCATAACGATATACTGGTAAACGGACACAAGGTAAGCGGCAGCGCCTGCCAAGCGCTCAAGAACGCCACTATCGTACACTCGACCATGCTATACGATGTGGATTTTGATGTGCTGCAACACGCGCTTACTCCTTCGCAGGAGAAACTGCAGAAACATGCCGTGCAATCCGTCAGACAACGGGTAATGAACCTGAAAACAATGCAAAATATGGGTACAACGGAGCAATTCCGGCAGACCCTGCAACAATATATATCAACAGGGGGACAGATTTAATCAACTTGCAACCCCCATACAAAACGAAATGCTAAAATGAAAAAGTATTTATTTACCTCCGAATCGGTGTCAGAGGGACACCCGGACAAGGTCGCCGATCAAATCAGCGACGCAGTATTGGACGCTTTTTTGGCGCAAGACCCCGAGAGTCATGTTGCCTGCGAAACGATGGTCACTACCGGACAGGTTATCGTTGCCGGCGAAGTCAAATCGACCTGCTATGTGGATATACCGTCGGTTGTCAGACAGACGATTCAGCACATCGGTTACACCAAGTCCGAATATAAATTTGAAGCCGAGTCCTGCGGTATTCTGCAAGCCCTGCACGAGCAGTCGGCAGATATCGATATGGGCGTGACACAGCAGGACAAAATCAACCAGGGCGCCGGTGACCAGGGCATGATGTTCGGATATGCCACTACTGAAACGGAGAGTTATATGCCGTTGACATTGGACTTGGCTCACACCTTAGTATATACTCTCGCACGCATACGCAAAGAGGGCAGTCAGATGACTTATCTGCGCCCCGATACCAAGTCGCAAGTTACCATTGAATATAACGAGCGCCACGAGCCCCTGCGGCTGGATACGATAGTCGTTTCCACCCAGCACGACCCGAATGTGACTCAGGCGCAAATCAAGCACGACATACAGACTATCCTCCTGCCGGAGGTCGCCCGCCGGGACAAACGCTATGGCGAGTTGTTGAAAGGGGAGTTTAAGTTGCTGGTCAATCCTACGGGTAATTTCGTGATAGGCGGACCTCACGGCGACACGGGCTTGACAGGCAGAAAAATCATCGTAGATACTTACGGCGGACGCGGCGCGCACGGCGGAGGCGCTTTCTCGGGCAAAGACCCCAGCAAAGTGGACCGTTCGGCAGCATACATGGCACGCTACATTGCCAAAAACATGGTCGCAGCCGGCGTAGCCAAAGAGATGCTGGTGCAAATCAGTTATGCCATCGGCGTGGCGCAACCGGTCAGTTTGTGCGTGAATACTTACGGTTCGGGCATTGCGGACGACGAACAGATTGCCGCACGCATTATGCAACTCTTCGACCTGCGACCGGGGGCTATCGAGATGACTCTCCGACTTCGTCAACCGATGTACGAAGAGACGGCTTCCTATGGACATTTCGGGCGCAAAAACGAGACGGTTACCAAACATTTTACCGACGGGAACGGTAAAACTTTCCGGCGCGATGTTGAACTGTTTACATGGGAAAAACTGGACCGTGTAGCCGATATTAAGAAAGCTTTTGACCTATGAAACGCCGACAAACCATTTTATTCGCATCTGTTGTAGTGCTGGCAGTTGTGCTGGACCAAGTGCTCAAACTGTATATTCACAGCCATTTCCGCTTGGGCGAAGCGCGGGAAATACTGCCCTTCTTCCAACTGTGCTATATCGAAAACGACGGTATGGCATTTGGCATAGAGTGGTTCAATAAAATCTTCCTCACCCTCTTCCGTATTGTGGCGGTCGGGCTGCTCTGCTGGTACACCCATACGCTCATCCGTAAGCGCGATACACGCACTTCGTATGTGGCGATGATTGCTTTGGTGACCGCAGGGGCATTGGGAAATATAGTGGATTGCGTGTTTTACGGCAAACTGTTCGGATATGCCGGCTGGTTTTACGGCAGAGTGATAGACATGCTCTATTTCCCGCTTATTACCAATTCGGCAGGCGAATGTATCTTCTTCCAACCCGTCTTCAACCTCGCAGACAGCTGTATAACCGTGGCTGCCATTTGCATCCTGATATGGTTCAGAAAAGACCTTGATATGAGTTTGGAACAGAAAAACAAAGATAGTCAAAGCAAATAGGATGAAAAAAATACCGTACATACTTTGTTTGTTGCTGTTGGTCTCGTTGGTCGTGACGGCTTGTCGCCCTCGTAATGTGCTGTCTGCACGGCAGATGGAAGATATCTTCGTGGATCTGCACACGATGGATGCGCTGATTCAGGAAGCGGGTATGAACTATGGGCACGACGAAGAAATTAAGGGCTATTATCAGCAAGTATTGGAACGGCACGGTATTACACAGGCGCAGTTCGACTCGTCGCTCGTATGGTACACCGCCAATCCGACCGTCTTCGACAAGATCTATCCGAAGGTTGTGGCACGCTTGGAACAACAGTATGAACAATACGAAATATATTGGAATAACCAATACGCCAATCTGTCTTCGTCGTTCATTGACGATTGGCTGAAAAAATGCCAAGAAGGGTACAAATTGGACTATTGGCAAAAAAAAGAACAAAAAAGTGCAGAAAAATTTGTGTATGTGCTAAAAATTTAGTAACTTTGCAAGCTTTTTTAACAACTCGTCAAGTTGGGCAGTGGCTCAGACTGAGCGTAAATGATGTCTGTCGACTTGACCTAAACAATTAATAAACAAATGGATACTTTATCTTACAAGACAGTATCGGCTAACCGTGCAACCGTTCAAAAAGGATGGGTTGTTGTCGATGCTGAGGGTCAAATTCTTGGCCGTATGTGCACGAAAGTGGCTAAACTGCTTCGTGGCAAGTACAAACCCAGTTTCACTCCCAATGTGGACTGCGGTGACAATGTAATCATTATCAATGCCGCTAAGGTTCGTCTGACCGGCAACAAGTGGAACGACCGCGTGTATATTCACTATACCGGTTTCCCCGGAGGTCAACGCGAAATGTCTCCTGCCGCTTTGATGGACAAAGGCGCTGACCGTCTTATCCGCAAGGTGGTTAAGGGTATGCTGCCTAAAAATCGTCTGGGCGCCAAACTGATTAACAATCTGTTCGTGTTCGCTGACGCTGAGCATCACATGGAAGCTCAAAAACCTGTTCAAATTGACATTAACAATCTTAAATAATCATTCAGAGTATGGAAACTATCAATGCATTAGGTCGTCGTAAATCAGCAGTCGCTCGTGTTTACATGAACGAAGGAAAGGGCGAAATTACTATCAATGATCGCGCTCTGGATGTTTATTTCCCAAGCAGCATCTTACGCTATATCGTTATGCAGCCGCTCGCTAAATTGGGCGCAGAGAGCAAATACGATATCAAGGTTAATCTGGACGGCGGCGGTTACAAAGGACAAGCCGAAGCTTTGCGCCTCGCTATCGCTCGCGCTTTGGTCAAAGTGAACCCCGAAGACAAAGCCGCTTTGAAGGCAGAGGGCTTCATGACGCGTGACGCCCGTAAGGTGGAGCGTAAGAAACCCGGTCAACCCAAAGCCCGTAAACACTTCCAATTCAGTAAACGTTAATATTTATTTAATTCCTCTCGATGATCGTATAGTTCTATACTATACGCTCCTACCTGAGGAATGCTAAACAATCAAAACAATGAGAACAAATTTTGATCAACTATTAGAAGCAGGTTGCCACTTTGGTCACCTGAAAAGAAAATGGAATCCCGCTATGGCTCCTTATATCTATACGGAGCGTAATGGTATTCATATCATTGACCTCAACAAAACGGCGATGATGATTGACGAAGCAGCCGAAGCGCTGAAGAACATCGTTAAATCCGGTCGCAAAGTCCTGTTTGTCGCTACCAAAAAGCAGGGACAAGAGGTCGTTGCCGCTATGGCTCAAGAGGTTGGCATGCCTTATATCACCGAGCGTTGGGCAGGCGGTATGCTCACCAACTTCCCCACTATCCGCAAGGCAATCAAGAAAATGGCAAACATCGACAAGATGATGTCTGACGGTACTTTTGACAATATCTCCAAACGCGAGAAATTGCAAATCACTCGCCAACGCGAAAAATTGGACAAGAACTTGGGTTCTATCGCCGACTTGACTCGTCTGCCTTCCGCTCTGTTCGTAGTGGATGTGATGAAAGAGCATATCGCAGTGGCTGAAGCCAATCGTCTGGGTATTCCTGTTTTCGCTATCGTTGATACAAACTCTAACCCCAATAATGTTGATTTCGTTATTCCTGCTAACGACGATGCTACCAAGTCCATCGAGATTATCATGCGCGCTATGTGCGATGCTATCAAGGAAGGTTTGGAAGAACGCAAAGTCGAGAAATTAGACGAGGAAGCCGCTGCCAATAGCGAAGAAGAGGTTAAGAACGAAGCTCCGGCTCCCAAAGAGCGCCGCACACGCGTTCGCAAAGCCGCTGCTCCCGCCGAACCCGAGAAAGTAGCTGCTGAAGCACCTGCCGAAGCTCCCGCGGAGGAGGAACCCAAAGCAGAATAACCGATTAAACAATTAATTAACCGATTAAACATTAAAACAATGGCTGTTACAATTGCTGATATTAAGAAACTGCGCGAAATGACCGGCGCAGGTATGATGGATGTCAAAAAAGCCCTCGAGGAAGCCAATGGCGACTTCGACCAGGCTAAAGACTTGCTCCGCAAACGCGGACAAGCTATTGCCGCTAAGCGTAGCGACCGCGAAGCTTCCGAAGGTTGCGTACTCGCTAAAGCCGAGAACGGTTTCGGTTGCATCGTCGCTGTAAAGTGCGAAACCGACTTCGTGGCTAAAAATGCTGACTTCATCGCTATGGTAAAGAAGATTTTGGATGTTGCTATGGCTAACAAACCCAAATCTTTGGACGAACTCAAAGCTATTGCTGTCAATGGTCAAACGATGGCTGACCTCGTTACCGAGCGCAGTGGCGTGACCGGAGAGAAAATGGAATTGAGCGACTATATGTTCCTCGAAGCTCCCGTTGTGGACGCTTACAATCACTTGGGCAATAAACTCTCTTCTATCGTTGCTGCCGACAACGCTGCTGCTGATATGGAGACCGTTCACGGCGTTAATATGCAGGTTGCTTCTATGGCTCCCGTGGCTCTTGACGCTGACCATGTGGCTCAGGAGGTTAAGGACAAAGAGTTGGCTATCGCTGTTGATAAAACCAAACAGGACGAAATTACCAAAGCCGTTGAGAACGCTTTGCGCAAAGCCGGTATCAATCCTGCTCACGCTGACAGCGACGACCATATCGCTTCCAATACTGCCAAGGGTTGGCTGACTGAGGAACAGGCACAGTTGGCTCGTGATATTCGCGCTAATGTACCTGCTGAGGCAGAAGCTAATCTCAATATGAAGAAGATTGAGATGATTGCTCAGGGCCGTTTGGCTAAGTTCCTGAAGGAATCTACTTTGGTTGAGCAGCAATACATCTTGAGCGATGCCAAAGAGCTCGTTAAGGATGTGCTGAAGAAGATGAATGTGAATATCGTTGACTTCAAGCGCGTAACGCTCAATGTGGAATAAGCATTGTATGTAAAATAAAGCATTGCAATGTAGAATTGCAAATGCTATACAAAGAAAGTGACCCGAATAGGTCACTTTCTTTGTTTTCTGTGCCGTCCTCTAAACTTGCCTTGCCCTCTCTTTATCGCATAAAGGGTGGCGGACCGGCGGGCATCTTGCCTTTGCTCGGATCGGCGCCGGACTCTATCATTTCCTGCATATAGGCGGCATTGCCGGTGGCTTTCAAATCACCCATCTTGTTGAACTTATAGGTAAAGGTCAGCATCACATAGGTGGGCAAAGTGTTGCATTTCTGATACGATACATAGTTCTCGCCGACGGTTTGAACGATGTTCTTCTTTTGGTGCAAGAGGTCAAATCCCTTGAGCGACAATGTGGCATTGCCCCAAGTCTTGTCTATGCCGGCATTGAGCAGTATCTCGTTCACATCGTTCAGCCCGGCATATCCGTAGCGCGCCGTATAACCGCAGTCGGCACTGATACTCCAACTCTTGGGCAGATGAAACAGAATGTCGCCCGTTACGGTCCAATCGACTACATTGGATAGCGAATGGCTGTTCAGACTATTGGTCGTCCGCGTATAGGCAACCGAACCGGTCACGCCGAAATCAACTATATCGTGCGTGATACGCAGTGTGAGGTTTTGACGCACACTCAAATTACCCGTCTTACTCTCTTCTCCCAACGGAAAATCGGAGGAACTTTGGGCTATCAGCCGCTCGATTGTGGCTGCATCCTGCTCGCGGGAAATATAAGTCAAACGCTGGTTATAACCCAATGAGGTACGCATATTGAGTTGTAGCAGTTTATTGGCAAGAGGGGTATTGAACATCAAGTCTCCTGACAAGTTCCACGGCGTGCCTTGGGCATTCACCGTCTGTTGATAGAGTTTACCCGTTTGGTCGTAGATAGAGTTGTTGACCAGCGCATCTTGGGTTACCGTGGCATGCAGACCTGCCATGAGCGACCAGAATTTATCCTGGTCAAACTTGCTGTACATGGCATGCAGATTGTGCGCAAAAGCCGGCTTCAGCCCCAAGTTACCTACGGTCTCGTTCATGGCATTGGAGTTGTTGCGAACGGGCTCCATTTGCTGGATAGACGGTTGCGAGTTGCGACCGCGGTAGTGAATACGGGCAAACTCTTTCTTGCCGAAGTTGTACTTAAATCGCATGGTCGGACTCCAGTTCCACGCATAGATAGTCGTGTCGCGGCTGAGTTGTCCGCCGTAATAAGTCTTGGTTATCGTCTGACTGGGGTTGAACTGTGCTCCTACCGTCAAATCTATGTTCGGGCGTATATAGCGGTAACTGAGCGAAACGGATTCTTGGATAAACAGGTTTTCCAGCCGGTTAGAGTACTCGTCATTAGGGTGATAAGTGCTGTCAATGGACGAAAAGTCGTATTGGTCCTTGTTGCTCTTGCGGTAGTTGGTGCCGAACATGACGGCGGTCTCGAGGAAGTGGTTCCTGCCGGCTATCGGTTCAACCCATGATGAACGCAGGCGCACATTGATTGAGTTGGAACGGTTGTCGGTGTTCTGGTTCACTTTGGTCGTGTCTGCCAGCAGATCTTGGGCGAGGGTAGAGGAGTTGCCTTTGCTGTTGGTGAAATCGATGTTTCCACGCAGTGTGACAGAGCGACCCGGCTTGAGGAACTTGTGATTGTAGATGACTTGCAGTTTGGCATTGATATCTTCCGAACGGGAACTCTTGTCCTGCCTACCGATATTGATGGTGTCGCTGCCTATTTGGCTGCTGTCGCGCAAATAGGTATAATCTTCCTCGGAAACGCTATTGTTGTTGGTGTAGGATAATTGCGGGCGCAAAATGATTTTGTCCAGCGTATCTATCTGATACTCCAGTTCAAACCGCGCATTCACATCCCACGAGTGAGAAATCTTGCTGGTGGAGTCGTTGTTGTTGTAGGTTATGTCGCCCGAATAACTCTCCTTATTCACTTGCGACCGCGTGTCGTTGAACGAGTGATTGAAACTGACATCTCCGCCAAACAGCATTTCCGTCTCGTCGTCGCGTTTGTCCAACCGGTCGGTAAAATCCACATTCGTATTGACACCTATATTCTCGTTGCGTGTAATACCTGCGTTCTGTCCGCCCCACATACCGCGTCCTCTGCCGGTACGAACCTCGTTCGTATTGTTGGCACTTCCGATGACGGTCGTTTGACTTTCGCCCGAAAGTGTGTTCGTAAATACCCCTGCAGAATAGCGCAAGTCGTCTTCGGCGCGCCAACGGTCGCCTACGGGGAAGATATCTGCGCCTAATCCGCCGTTGTAATTACCGAAAACGCCCTTCTTGCGGTCTGCCTTGAGGGTCAGGTTGATGATACGCTCCGTGTCGTCGTCTTCAAACCCCGTCAACTTAGCCATATCGGATTTCTCGTCTATGACTTGTATCTTTTCTATCATTTCTGCGGGGATGTTCTTGGTGGCAGATTGCACATCGTCTCCGAAGAATTTCTTTCCGTCTATGCGGACGCCTTTTATCTCTTCACCGTTGATGGTCACTTTGCCTTCTTTATCCACTTCTACGCCGTTCATTTTCTTGAGCAGGTCTTCGACCATAGCGTTCTCGTTCACATGGTAGGCGGCGGTGTTGTATTCGATTGTGTCCCCTTTGACGGTCATTTCCGCTGCGTGTCCCTTGACTTGCACCTCTTGCAGTAGCGCTATGTCTTCCTGTAGCCGGAAGGTAGGAATAGTCATATTGTCCGATACGCTTATCTTGCGCGAAGCGGGCTTAAAACCGATACTGCTCACCCATACTTTGTATTCGCCTGCGGGAACGGAAGTTATCCAATACTCGCCGTTCAGGTCGGCTTGCACACCTGTCACCATGCTGGAGTCCGTCACAATACCTTTTTTGCCCTCGGGACTAATCATCTTGAATAACTGAACGGCTGCGACCTCAACGGGCGAACCGTCGCTCGCACTTACTACCAGTCCGTGCAGATTATATACATGATAATCTTTGGCGTATGTAGGACGGGCTATACACCACGCGCACATTACGATGACAATGGATAAAACAAACTTTTTCATACCTTATCGAGTGAATCTAAATCTTTTTGTATCTGTTGTTGCAATTCGGCTACGGTGGCAAAGTGCTGCTCGTCACGCAGAAGGCATAGCAGTTCTGCCGTTATGGTCTGCCCGTACAGGTCCTCCTTGTAGTGGGGTATATGCAGTTCGACCGATAGAGGCAAATCTTCCGAAAAAGTGGGGTTGGTACCTATATTGAGCAGCGCTTTGGTACCATGAATAGCCATTGCCGGACAGTCAATACTTACGGCATAGACGCCACTATGGGGAATCAGTTTGTCGGGGGCTGTCTGCATGTTTGCCGTCGGAAAACCCATCTGTGAACCTACATGCCTGCCGTGAACCACCTCGCCGGATAGGGAATACTTGTATCCGAGCATGCCGTTGGCAGTTTCTATCTGTCCGTTCGTCAGCGCACGGCGGATGGTAGTGGAGGAAATGTGCTCCTCTGCCTCTCCGTCCCTCTGCTTCTCCTCTGCTACGGTTATTGCCACTCCGGCACGCTCGCCCGCCTGCCTGTAGTCTTTTATATCGGTAAGACGGTCGCTGCCGAAATGGTGGTCATATCCCATCAATAGCCGCTCTACGCCGCACTGCTCGTGCAGAAGACGCATAAACGCTTCGGCACTCATATCTTTGACGAGGGAAAAGTTAAATTCAAAAACCTGCCTTACGCCGGACTCTTTCAGCCGTTGTTCGCGTTCTTCCCGTGTGAGCAATAGCGCAGGCGAATGCCCTTCCAATACTTGTCTCGGGTGCTCGCTAAAGGTAATAATGGCGGACGACAAACCGCTCTCTTGCGCCAACTGTTGCAGTTGGGCAATCAAGTACTGGTGCCCACGGTGTACGCCGTCAAAAAATCCTATGGTCGCTATATAACTCATTTCTCGCTTGCTGTAATCTCTATTCCGACGGATTGCTGTAACACCCGGCATCGGGATGAATGCGGTCGCGACTATGACGGTCTAAATCGGTCTCCAATAGTGCCCGTACAGACTCCGGCAGACTGTCCAACGGCATACCGATACCGCGTGCAGGAGATGATTTATACAGGTGAAAATCGTAATAGTTGTACTCGTGATAGAGGTAATAGATATTGTTGAATACGGTATCTTTGCTTTGTGCGTAGGTGTTATGCCGTGCCCAACTTTGTTTGATGGAATCTGCTCTCAGATAGCATCCTGTTACCTCGCCCGTATATCCTGTTTCGGGTATGCTGTCAATGACTAATGCAGGCGAATGAGCACCCGTGATAATGCAGTTGTGCAGCGATGTCTGCGACGGCGCACGATCCGTATCTTGTGCTAATATATACACGCCGGCTACATCCTGCCGGGTGACATTGTGAATATTGATGGTCGTATAGGGATAGCCGAAATAGTTGGCTATGGATGTATGGTCTATCTCATGCTTGCCGCCGTCGATGAGCAGACCGTAAGCGGCGCAGTTGCTGATTTCCGTGTTCGTGATTGTAGCATCGGCGTTTTCCAATATGATGCCGCAATCCGACATGTTGTGTATGCGTGCGTTGTGCATGGTCAGCTGTCCCCGGCGCTCCGAGTTGTCCGAAAAGGCATATAGCCCGTCCTCTCCGCTCAGCAACTGGATGTTCGACAGGTTATACTGTACGGCGGCATCGGCGCAGACGCTGTCTATCCGCAACAGATACACTCCTCCCCATTGTCCGCTGGCTACGCGATAGGGCACTTGCGGAAACAGCCAATCCGTTCTGTCTCCCATGATGCGTATGGGGGCTTCCTCTGTGCCTTGAGCCGTTACCGAATAAAAAGCAACAATCGAGGCGGTCTGGTGCATATAGAGGGTGGCACCGGGGTCGATAATCAGCGGACCGTAGATGTAGAGGGTGTCATAGATAAGATAGGGCTTGTCTGCCGTCAGACGCAAACCCTTGGGGTAGGTATGCGACAGCGAATCGCTGCGAATCAACTTCACATCCATTCCGTATGCCTGAACGGGAAGAACCTGCCTGTGCCCGTTTACATCAAAGCACAGCGTGTCCGTCTCGATGGGATGATTGCCTGTCTGATAGGGGTCTATCTGTGCGCGTAAGAACAGGAAAATGCTGTCTCCGCCGTTGATGCGGATGTCTTGCCACATTTCGGGGTTGTTCTCGCCGTCTATATTGGCGAAGAAGTGTTGCCCGCGCTGCCACCATACACGCTCGATGCAAACGGCATTGGGGTTGTCGTTGTAAATTATCACACGGCGGGTGGACGAACCGAACGAAGTGAAGATAGTGTCAAACGACACCGTGTCGTCCGAAAAAGTGAGTTGTGCCGATTCGTCGCCCGTCAGCCGCTGCTCGCGACAGGAAATGAACACCGGTACCAACAGGAGTAATATGGACAAGTGACGGCGCATTATTCGAAGTTAAAAGTAATAGTCAACATTTGATTGCGTAGCCGGCTGAGGGCGGTGGTGTAGAAATAGTCCCCTTTGGCTAATTCGGGACGCTCTTCTATCGGTGTCAGCACATTGGCAAAACCTACCTGGTAGCGTATCTCGGGACAGAGTTTGAACCACTCCATATAGAGGTCGCAACCAAATCCGAAAGTGAAGAAATAGTCGGTCATTTTCTGATAAATAGGGCGCTCTTTCTGCCCGGCAAAGTCAAAACTTACTCCGCCGCCGGCTACCAAATACGGACGGTAGTTCTTTTCCCGCTCGGCACTCCATTTGAGTACCAGCGGCAGCGCCAACGGCAGACTCAGCACTTCCGCCTTGTCTCCCGACGAACCCGGCACATCGTGTCCGCTCTCCGTCTGATAACTGACGGTCATCTGACCGAAGTTGAGGGTCGGCAGAAAGCGCAGGTTGAGGTGGCGGGACAGCCGGACATCGGTGATAAAACCTACCGAGAAACCCGGCAGCATGGATTTGGTACGGGCATGATAAACCTCCCCGTTGATGGTGTCCTTGCTGTCGGTCACACCGTAGCCCATGAAGTTCGTTCCCAACGAAAAACCGAAGTGAACGATTTTGTCGTCCACATACGGGTTGTTCATTTGGGCATAAGCGCTCCAACTAACCGCCAATAGAAATAATATGGCTAACTGCCTCTTCATAACAGTTTTTTCCTATGATTGTTTCGCGGCATACATCGCTCAGCATGCTCACTTGTCTGAATGCCTCGCGCT
The DNA here is from genome assembly GCA_024399835.1 of Paludibacteraceae bacterium. Classification (GTDB taxonomy): domain Bacteria; phylum Bacteroidota; class Bacteroidia; order Bacteroidales; family Paludibacteraceae; genus Colicola. The sequence continues at coordinate 22,790 of JAKSNK010000017.1, read as the reverse complement.
CGTGTATATTGCTTAGGTGTACCTCTATCACGGGGTTCAGGCACATCTCCACGGCATCGCGCAGCGCTACGCTCGTATGGGTGTAACCTCCTGCGTTGAGAACGATACCCGCGTACTGTTCGGCTTGCTGCAGAGTGTCTATCAATACCCCCTCGTGGTTGGATTGCACATAGGTGAAATAGACCTCGGGGTAAGTCCGCTGCAAATCCACCATGATTTGCTCCATGGTGCGCGTTCCGTACTGCTTGGGGTCTCTCCGCCCTAACAGATTCAGATTGGGTCCGTTGAGGATTAGTATGTGTTTATCGCTCTCCATTTACGGCAAGTAGGAACTGGTCATTGTCTTCGGTGCGCTCCATGTATGTCTTCAGCCGCTCCATGGCTTCTACGCCGTTCATGTCGCTCAATTGCTTGCGTATCTGCCACATGCGGCTCAGTACCTCGGGCGGTAACAACAGGTCGTCTCTGCGCGTACTGGAGGCAGGTATATCTACGGCAGGGAAAACGCGCTTGTTCGCCAGTTTGCGGTCAAGTTGCAGTTCCATGTTGCCGGTTCCCTTAAATTCCTCAAAGATGAGGTCGTCCATCTTGCTGCCGGTCTCGGTTAGTGCCGTCGCGATGATGGTCAGCGAACCGCCGAACTCGATATTACGCGCCGCTCCGAAGAAGCGCTTGGGCTTGTGCAATGCTTGGGCTTCCACACCGCCGGACAGCACTTTGCCGCTGGCGGGAGCCACCGTGTTGTAGGCGCGTGCCAAACGGGTGATAGAGTCGAGTAGGATAACCACATCCTTGCCGCATTCTACCAACCGGCGTGCTTTTTCATATACTATATTGGCTACTTTGACATGGTTGTCTGCCGGTTCGTCGAAGGTGGAAGCCACCACTTCCGCTTTTACGCTCCGTGCCATGTCGGTCACTTCTTCGGGACGCTCGTCTATGAGCAGTACCATCATATACACCTCCGGGTGATTGTCGGAAATGGCGTTGGCTATCTGCTTGAGCAGTACGGTCTTACCGGTTTTGGGCTGTGCAACTATCAGTCCGCGCTGACCCTTGCCGATGGGTGCAAACAAGTCGATGATACGAACCGACAACGGGTCGTCGTGCGTGCCCTTGCAGAGTGTGAACTTCTGGTCGGGGAAGAGTGGAGTCAGACTCTCAAATGCCGGACGCTTCTTCGCTTCCTCGGGGTCCATGCCGTTGACGGTCAGCACTTTGTCTAACGGGTGAACTTTCTCGTTGGGTTTGTCGCTCACGCGAACCGTACATTCTACCGTGTCTCCGGGGCGCAAACCGTATTGGCGAATCTTCTGCTGATTCACATAGACATCCTCCGTGGATGAAGCATAACTGTATTTGGGCTGGCGCAAAAATCCGTATCCGTCTTTTTCCATTTCCAGTACACCTCCGCCGTTGATAATGCGGAACTCCGGCTGGTTGGGCTGATTGGGTTGGTTGGGTTGTGCCGATTGTGCCGGCTGATTAGGTTGGGAATTGGTTTGCTGGTTGGCAGGTTGATTGACCGGCTGACCGGGCTGGTTTTGCGGTGCCTGTTGTGCAGGTTGTGCCGGCTGTGGTTGTTGTGCTTGTGCCTGCTGTTGTGCGCCTTTTTTCTTCTTCCCCTTGGGGGCTTTGGGTGCATGCTCGGCAGGCACTTCTGCTGCGGCGGGTGTTTCTACTGTAGCAGGCGCTTCCGCTTTAACCGGCTCTTCTGCTTTGGCAGGAGCGTCGGGTATAATGGCATTGACGGGAGCAAACTTGACGGCTTGTGCTTTTTGGACGGTTTTGTTGGGAGTGTGATTGTTCTCGCGCAACTGTTCCTGCATTTTGGTTACTTGTTCTTTTTCTGAACCGACGGTAGCGATTACTTTTTCCGCTTTCAGGTTTTGTGTGCTGACTTTTTGCGGTTCGGCAGTGTGGCGCATGCGAACGCGCTCGCGTTTGCGGTCGCCTTTGGCTTCACCTTTAGCGTCTTCTTTGGCTTGTACTTTCTCGGCTTTTTGGTCGGCTTGAGCGTCTAAAATCTCATAGATGAGCATTTGCTCGTTTTTGGTGTTTCTGACTTTGATACCGAATTCTTTTGCCACTTTTTTTAGTTCTTCGAGCGTTAATCGCCCTAATTTCTGTGAATCGTATTGCATAAATTTAATGTGTATGTTTCTCTGGGAAAAGGAGGAATATCCTCAAATCGACTGCAAATATACAACAAAAATTTGGCATACGCAAATAAATAGGGCACAAAATAGATTTTTTAATCTATAGTCATACGATTTTTGGCGGTTTATAGATGCTTGCATATAATGAAATACAAAAAAACGGATGATGCAAAGGTGCCAACCTTGTGCCCTAAAACTTGCGTATGTTAATAAAGACGAGGACTACCATTCGGAGAAATTGCCTTTGGCAAGGGAGTGCCGAATATACAAACACCTTTTACAAGGCAGAACGCCGAAATATACAACTAACGCACAAGACGGTAGCCCAAGATACAAAGTTGAGCAGTAAATGTAGTCCGATATGCGGAAGTACAACAAAGCAAGTTTAGCAGATTTTCTTACTGTTCTACAGTCTAAGACAACCGATGGGAACTACATAAACACCATCAGGTCTGCGGTATGCATAAGGACCAACAGCTGTCATGACCATAAGGAACGACGGTTCCTTCATTTTATCAGTATCGATTTTCCCCGCAAGAGTTTGTAATGTATCCGCGGCTTTATCAATATCATCCAGTCCTCCCAATTTGATTTCTATTAGTCCGTATGTCCCATTACGGCGATGTAGCACAGCATCACACTCCAACCCATCACTATCCCGATAATGGTATATTTTCCCCAGTAGTGCGTCTGCATATACCCGTAGGTCACGGACTGCCATATTCTCAAATAACAAGCCGAATGTTTCAAGATCGTTTATCAAATCTCGTGGACCGAGCCCAAGCGCTGCTGTTCCGATACTTGGATCTACAAAATATCTGGTGTCTGTTGTACGAATTGCCGCCTTGCTGCGCAGATTCGGGTTCCATGCCTCCATATCTTCAATTACATATAACTGCTTCAGTACCCGGATATAATCTGCTACCGTATCTTCATCCAATGTTTCCGTATCATTTGCTAATATATCCGCTTTGAATGTTTTATATGGAACTTGATGGGAGATATTCCGTGCGTATGAACGCAATAATCTGCGTACTCGGTCGGCGCTTCGTTTAACACCATCCACTCGCTGAACATCTTTTGTTACAAGTGAATCAACATAATCAAAGGCCAAATCCAGGGCTAAATTGCCTTTCAAAAGAGTAGCTTGTGGCCATCCGCCACGGCATAAGAGATATGCAATGTTTTCAATATCCAGTTTGTTGGCAACTGGCTCTATTTGTTTGCCTTCAAATAAATCTGTTAGACTAATTGCACCTGAACTCTCTAAAGATTCGTATAAACTCATAGGGCGCATGCTTATATGCGCGTAACGCCCGGTTCCACTATGGATGGTCTCATTAGCATCGGGTAGTACAGACGAACCTGTTAAAATAAACTGTCCGAATTCACCACGGCTATCCACTTCACTTCGTACACTATCCCATAAAGCAGGAATGGTTTGCCACTCGTCTATCAAACGAGGGGTACTACCTTCAAGCAATGTCTTTGAATCAATCTGCATCATTCGTTGACTTTGTTTAAGGACCGTGTCATCCCCAAGATTGAGCACGCTTTTTGCGATTTGCTTAGCAGTGGTTGTCTTACCACACCATTTTGGACCTTCTATTTGGACAGCACCTTTTGTTGATAGTTTTCGTTCTAATAGACTATCTGCTATTCGTTGTTTATATTTCATATCTTTGATATTTTGTGCAAAGGTACTGTTTTTTTTTGATATATGCAAATCTTTTTTTGCAAAATTCGGTTGTTTGTGGCGATTTTGTTCGGTTGTTTGAGACGATTTTGTTCGGTTGTTTGTGATAAAAACATACAGCGGAGCAGTAAATGTAGCCCGGTATGCGGAAGTACAACAAAGCAAGTTGAGCAATTTTAGGTTTTAAAGCGGCAATTTCGTTGTCTTTTTGAGTAAGCAAATAGTCGAGGGTTGACCGACACTTGACCGACACTTCCTGCCCTCTCTTTTATGGGTGTTCGCGTCTCTCTTAATTCTTAGCCACAAGGGCACGATTATCTCATAATTCATAATTCTTAATTCAATCTCACCCGATTCCCCGATTCACCAACTCACCGATTCTCCATATCCTACTATTCTGATTACGAACTTTTGGGGCAAACATTACATCAATTCATGCTTTTTTATGCCTTGCAGATTATCTTTTTTTCGTCTTCGGAGATTAAATTAAATACATTCTATAGACTAGGAAGGGAATGTAATCGTTTTACCCAATCTACAATAGTAGAAATTAAATACATTCTATAGACTTTTTAAGGGTTCCACAATATATTCATATCTACAATAGTAGAAATTAAATGAGTTCTATAGACATTTTCGACGATAGCCATTGCATAGACATCTACAATAGTAGAAATTAAATACATTCTGTAGACTTATAATGCGCGCACACAGCACTATCTCTCTATCTACAATAGTAGAAATTAAATATGTTCTATAGACAACTCTTGGACTGTCACATTGTTTTCATTATCTACAATAGTAGAAATTAAATATGTTCTATAGACTTAAGCCCTGGGATACCATTGCTTTTGGCATCTACAATAGTAGAAATTAAATATGTTCTATAGACTTATAGTTCATGACTTATCCTTTCAAATCTACAATAGTAGAAATTAAATATGTTCTATAGACGAAAAGCTGTTTGATCTGATGGTACGCTTATCTACAATAGTAGAAATTAAATATGTTTTATAGATGTTTCAAATATGGTTTTTGTTGGGCGAATGCCAACCACTCCTTATTCGTGATTTTCAAATCTACCTTGTCATTCGTTTGGTCTTCTTGGATTTTGCGAATAACCCAAATACCTTTTCTTGCTATATTATAGGCACCGTTAGCGTCTGCATCTTTGGGCAAAGTGTCCGGGCAGGTTCTGCTGTCATAGAATACTCCATTCTTGTCAGCCACAGGCGAAAGCATATAATCTATCTCCGTATTCGTTTTGCTATTCCGCAATTGAACCAGCAAACCTACCAAATGCATCAGTTCCTCCAAATGTGCTTTTTCGTTCAGGTTGCATATCGCATCTTTCAAATTGCCGTTGACATCGATATTAGCCGCTGCAAATGCTTGTTTGAATTCTTCAGTCAGCACCACGTCCTTGGGAACCCATTTGTTGATGTCGTTGCGGAAACTGCGGATGCGTGTTCCGTAAGTACATAAGGTCCAACGGGTTTGAGTTCCTTCTGCTTTGGTAGTAAACTTATCGTAATCCAACATAAATTCGAACCAATCTTTTTCTTTGTTGTAACGGATACTGTCAAATCTGCCAAAGAACTGCAACGCCTTTTCCACATTTTGATAGCGCGTATCCAACTGGTTGGTAAATCCGGTAACGGGGTCTATTTTGCTGGTATTCCATGCCGGGATATAGAACAGGCAACCGCTTTGTTTTCCTAATTTCTGGAAACTCTCAAACTTGCTGGTCAATTGCAAGGCATGCAGTACTCCGCCCGCTTCGGTTGCCTCTTTTTGTTTATCTACATAATAATTGAGTTTGTCTATCAGTTTCTTCTCAAACTGCTCGTACACATTGCGCTCTATCTTCTGCCGACCGCGCATGAAACCTCCATTCAGGTCTTCCAGCACCACTATGGCGTTGTATTCCACCATCATCTTGGCTATCACATGCACCACCTGACTCAAATAACCTTCTTTCAATTCCTTGATATTTTCGATTGTCTGCCAACTTCTGCGTGCTTCGGTTCGTTCGCCTTCGCGATATTCCAACAGTTGTTTATAGTTGGTAGCGTAGGTGTTCCCCTTGTATTCGTTGATGATATCGTTCAATGTCATCTGTTTGACGATATTGCCCTTCAAATCAATCAGCGACAGATACAGCAGATGGCGCTCTCCGCGGTCAATTCCGATTACATGTTGGATGCCGTTATTGCGGATGATTTCTCTTACTTGCGAATTGATATTTTCACGCCCCTTTGATTTGAAATTCATCGTTATAGGCACATGGAATTGGAATTTATCCATCGTATAACGGCGGTCTTTGATGATATCGTAATCAAAGGTGCTTTGTTGTTTCTGATTACTCTTGTTTTTATTATTTATGGGTTGTTGGGCGGCATGAACACAGGTCTTGGCTATATCCAAACTTTTTTGGCGGAAAAACACTTCAGCTTGTCCGTTCAGTTTGTAGATGACATCTGCCAGGTTCTTCTCGTCAAACAACATGTTCCAATACATCGTGTGCATATTGGGGCGTCCCTTGCTGTACTCTGAAAAATCCTTATTCCAAATTTGGAACAAATACAATTTTCCTTCTTCCACCAATTGATTTATATATGCTTCAGATACAGGGCGGAAACCTATCATATATCCTTGTTGCTCCACTTCCTGATAGAATCCGTTGATGTCTTCATAACTGCCGGTATCCGAGAAAGAGAAGGGGAAGCGTTTCCAGTCTTCATGTTTGGCGATAGATGCCTTGAAGAAGTCGATTAGACGATGACAATCTGCAAGAGAAAAATCGGGACCTTTTTTGTGTGTTCCTTTTTCATATGCTTTTTTTATAGCATCTGACGGGTTAAATTCATCTATTCTGCTTTTTGAAAAGAATACTTTAGGCAACATCTTATTTGCTCCGGGTAGCAATTTATAATCGATTTTCTCATAACAATCGCCCTCGCTTGGCAGTTCGTCAATATCAAATGAGTGATTGGATTTCTTGTCCATGATACCAAGATAATACTGTTTGTGCTTACGCAACAAAATGGCTGTACAATCTGGTTCTTTGTTTACATCCCATCCGCCAAGCAATTGAGCATTCTCAAAATTCAACTTAATCTTCTCCGTGGAATACGGCTTGCGGGTCAGCCAATTGCGGACTTTGTCATACAAAGGCGTAATCACTTCGCTTAATGTATTCGTCAAATTCCGTAACTTGGCATCAAACTCGTTATCTTTTTCCGCTTCATCGCCGGAGCCGGCTAACGGCTGCGCAAAGAATTGAATGGCTTTGTAGGCATCCAGAAGATTCTTGATTTTTTCAGTCGCTTCTTTGGATTGATTGAGATTCGTATATTTACCATCCAACACCTCTTTTGCTTCGTTATATGCCATATTCAAACGAGAAAGCAAACTGATTTGTTGTTCTCCGTTTCGGTCGTAGGAGCCCAGTTGCGCAAAATAAACTTCTATGGTCTGATTCGCTTCCGCTTGGGCATATTCGTTTAGTTCGGCTATAGAGAAACTCTTGCGTGCATCAAATAGTTTTCTTGTCCTGTCATTCAATAAGTCTGGATCTTTTTTCTCCTTGGCGGTGGGTTTCAAACTGCTCTTTATTTCTTCTTTGATAGCAGTAGTATAACGGTCATATTGACCAAAAATTTGTTGCGATATGTCCGTCAGGCAATGATTGTTGGTTATATAGATATGACGGGTATCATAGTCGGACAGATGACTCAGCAATTGTTGCAGATTGTCTTGATTGGCGGTGTTGAGTACTTCGTCATTCAACTTTTTGATTGCCTCGTTGATAGCCGTCAACATTTCTTCGTCGCTCTTGAATTGTTCCGGCAACCACGACAGAGTGGTGCGGTCGCTCAATATCATTTTATAAAGCGGTTTGAGCAAAGGCAATCTGCTGTCTTTATGCTGCTGGTTGTAGAGATTTACATATTCGTTTATTCCCTTTATCTTGGTGCCGTCTTCTTCGGTTTTTCCACCTATAATATAATTATATACATCTATCTGCTCCTGAGTCAGTATTTCGGTAAAATATGCCAATTGGAACATATCTGCTATATGCTCCACATTCAAGCATTCCCTAAATGCGTTCTCAAGTTCTTCCATGTCTTTGCCATCGATGGTTGCTTGTATTTTTTCAAACGACTTGATATTGTCCAAAAACATGGGCAGATTCTGATGTATCAACCGATACGCTATTGCTGTCGACTTTTCTTCAGCAGAATACATGTTTTCTCTATTCTGATGGAAGCCAGTGAAATAAGAAGTAAATAAGGCAAAACTCTCCACTTTCTTTTTATCTTCTTCGCTTCCGTCTGTGAGCAACATATTGGGCAGGTGTTCGGTAATGATTTCTTTCTTGAAGAGTTCCTTGAATTGATCAGGGTCTTTCTTAAATGAATCCGCTACCGTCTTGCGTAGCATTTCTTTTACCTTCGTAAACGCATTTTCTTCTTCCTGCGTTCTTTTGGCTATGCCTGCAAATTCCACATATTCTTCCAACGAATCATATTCTCCGGTCGATTCCACCTTCAATCTGCATTTGTTCAAGCATAGAGAAATAAACTTTTTGTGGTATTTATCTATCAGGTCTTTTACTCTCTCATAGTCTTCTGCACGCTGTTCGTCTTGGGCGATAAGCCCTTTACGCTCAATATGTTCAAGCGTTTTACCGATAGGTTTGAGTTCGAATCGTAAGGTTTTGCTGAGCGGATACAATCCGGTCAAATCTGTCATTGTTTTCATAGTGCATCAATTAGTATTATCAATATCGTGTATATCATTTTTCTCGCTTCGCTGGCACACACACATTCAATCATGCGATTAATGCTTTTCGACTGCAAAATTACTACTTCAAAGTGTCAATTTGGTGTCACATTGTAGTTTTTTTCGTTTTTTTTCTTATTTTTTCCTACAAAGATACTGATTAATTTTGATATATGCAAATATTATTTAATTTTGAATTAAGAATTAAGAAAAAAATCGTGCCCTTGTGGCTAAGAATTGCCCACTGCAATCGTGCCCTAGTGGCTAAGAATTTTGAGATAAAAAAGGCGGTTTTTGAGCGCCACCATTCGCTCATCCTATACTGACCGTTGCTTGACCGTTGCTTAACCGTTCGATAGCGACATTGATAATCAATAACATAGACATGAGTTTAGAGGACGGAGTTGGGGAGAGTAAATTAAGAATTTTGAATTAAGAATTAAGAGAGGGCGAACCGGGGAGATGGAATTAAGAATTTTGAATTAAGAATTAAGAGATTGGTAAAAATGCCGATTTATAGATTAAAAAATCTATTTTGTGCCCTAATTATTTGCGTATGCCAAATTTTTGTTGTAACTTTGTACCCGATTTATGCAAACTTGCTAATCTCATAATTCAAAATTCAAAATTCAAAATTACATTATGCGTAAACTGTTTTTGGCATTGATGGCTGTTGCCGCCGTCGCGCTGACCGGGTGCAAAGAAAAGAATGAACCCGCCAACACCGAACCTAAAAAAGATGGATTCACGATTGAAAAATTGCGTGCTGTCGGTAGGGAAATACCCAACCCGAAAATTACATTCGACGAATGTATTCCCGAGGGCTCGGAAGCAACTTTGAAATCTATCCGTTATGTCAAGGGCAAACCTATCTACTACATGGACTATACCGCGAAGGTCGATTGGGAAAGTCTGCTGACACAACCGTGGGGCGAACATTTTGATGTGTTCTGCATGGCGAATGTGACAGCCAAAGTCTCTAAGGCGCTTTTCTCAACTCCTGTACCCCAGGGCGAACTTCCCGATCTCGCTGCATCCTGCTCGGGTTTTATCTGCACGAACACCAAAGGAGAAATGCTGAACTGCCGTAATTTCGACGGAGACTACGGAGAGATGGTTGTCGTTTTCAACCACAATGTCAAGCCGGGCGAGCACAAGAGCGTGATGATGACAGACCTGAACGGCGCGCAAAAATTCTCGGGAATACTGGACAAATATGCAGGAGACACCGTACTTTTGAGAAAGGATATCGAACTCAATGTCCTGCTTCGCCAGCCGCTTTCTACTGTTGATGGCATGAACGATGCCGGATTGGTTCTTACTTGTTACCAACTTCCCGATTTCCAAGCTCAGGACAGTACCGTTATTGACCCGTATCCGAGTCCCACGCCGCGTCCTTATGGCACCGACCAGAGAATACCCGGAAAAAAGCAGGCAAACTTTATTGCTTTGGCTAATCTGACCCTCGCCAAGTGCACAACGGTGGAGGAAGTGGTTGACCTGTTCAAGTCTTACAATTATGTTGCTCTTGATCGGAGTGCCAATTTGCATTGGTGTTTCTCCGATGCAAACGGAAAGTGGCTTACGCTGGAGTACTGGAGGGATGAGAGCAAGGATGTGCAAATAGTCGGAAATCCCAAAGGTCAGGCGGATATTCTGTATGTCTATGACGAGAACGCACGCTCTCAATCGGCGTTCTTGGGCAACCACAACATAGCATACGAATACAAGAGCATGGAGAACTATTATTATCATCCTACGCCGTCTTCTACTTTCTATACGGACTATTGGCAGAGAGCGTTTGGCGGCGTGTTCCGTGCTCACAATATGATGAGTCATTATTCGTTGGTTATGGATGAGGAGGAAGCGTTGCGTGTCCTTCAGTATGGCAATTACGGCATTGAGGTGCCCGGACAGGTTACCAACTGGTCTTGTGTCTATAACTCCACACAGCGCACTATCCTTTTCAATGTGAGAGACCAGGCAGACCGGGCATTTACGATAGACTTGAAGACGGATTTGTAATCGGTAATCTTCCAACTTGCCCAACCTGTTTCTTAACAATCGTCAGTTTTGAGGTCAATGACCAATAAGTTAACGATGAGTTAGAGATAAATTAAGGATGAGCGAACGGTTAGGGGACAAATGCAGAACGCATTTTGTCCCCTAAATTGTTAAAAATAGTAAGCATAGTCATCCTTAATTGTGCTACCGTAATGAATTAAGAATTTTGAATTAAGAATTAAGAGAGAGACAGACAAAAATGCCGATTTATAGATTAAAAATCTATTTAGTGGCGCTAAAACTTGCATATCCCGAATTTTTTTAGTATATTTGCACGATATTTGTAGATTGGGTTAGTATGGAGCAAAATAAATGTCGAAAACATTGAACATAATACAAAACAATATGAAAAAACTATTCCTTATCGCATTGACCGTAACCATGGCAATGCACACAATGGCAGAAGTAACATACATCAATACGGATGCCTTCAAGAAAAAAATCATGGACTACACCGTCAACAAAGAGTGGAAATATGCCGGTAAGAAACCTTGCGTTATCGACTTCTACACCACTTGGTGCGGACCTTGCAAACGATTGGCTCCCATCATGGAGGAACTGAGCGAAACCTACAAAGGCAAAGTTACTTTCTACAAGGCAGACACCGAGCAGGAACGCGAACTGGCATACATATTCAACATCACCAGCATCCCGCAAGTGCTCTACATTCCCGTTAGCGGAAAACCCATACTGCTCAAAGGACTGTACCCCAAGGAAGAAATAGCCAAAATAATCGACGAACATCTGTTAGGCAAAAAACCGAAAACCGAAACGAATAAGTAATTATGCAGGTCGAATTTGTTCTGTTAGTTCTGTCTCTTCTCTTCTTTGCCAGTATCTTTACTGACAAGATTGGTTTCAAATACGGAGTTCCCGCCCTGTTGCTCTTCTTGGCAGTAGGTATGCTGTTCGGACCCGAAGGCATCCCCTATTGGTTCGGTAGCGAAGGCATAACCTACAAGGTCGGTACCGGCGCAGCACAAGCCATCGGTACCGTTGCCCTCTGCGTCATACTGTTCTCCGGCGGTATGGACACCAAAATGAGCGATATCCAGCCCGTGATTGCTCCCGGTATAACCCTTGCCACCATAGGCGTGTTGCTAACTTGCGCCATTACGGGCATACTCATCTATTTCATCTTCGGGTGGGTTTCCGCCGTTGCCGAAGTCAGTATATGGACTGCCCTGCTGATGGCTGCCACTATGTCTTCGACCGATAGCGCCAGCGTATTCAGCATTCTGCGCACCAACGGCATACGGCTCAAGCACAACTTGCGCCCGCTGCTGGAACTGGAGAGCGGTGCCAACGACCCTATGGCATACATACTCACTGTCACGCTGATTGATATTGCCCTCTGCGGAAACGCCGAAGTCAGCACACTCGAGATAGTGCAGAATATACTCATCCAACTCGTTATGGGCGGCGTGATGGGTTTCGCCTTCGGCAAAGTGGTGGTCGAACTGCTCAAACGCGCACAACTCAACAACGAGTCGCTTTACCCCATCATGGTACTGACCGCGTGCATCTTTATCTTTGCCGCCACTTATTACCTGAAAGGCAATCCTTATTTGGCGGTTTACATAGGCGGACTGATTATCGGCAACAGCCGTTTTACCAAGAAACGCCAAACGAAATCTTTCTTCGACGGTCTGACCTGGCTCAGCCAACTCGTCATGTTCCTCATGTTGGGACTGATGGTCACTCCCAGCGACTTCCTGCAATTGGAAGTATGGCTACCCTGTCTGATTATCTCCGTTGTGATGGTTTTTATCAGCCGTCCCGTCAGCGTATTCACCTGTCTTGCCCCTTGGCGCGAACGGTTTAGCCAAAGCGACCGTCTGCTCGTCAGTTGGGTGGGGTTGAAAGGTGCCGTGCCTATCATCTTCGCTATCCTGTGCGAAGCCAACAATGTGCCGCAGGCAGGACTGATTTTTAATATCGTATTCATGTGTACCATCGTCAGTTTGTTGGCGCAAGGCACCAGTTTGAGTACCGTGGCGATGAAACTCAAATTGGCACAACACCAGACGGCTGAACGCAAACTCAGGTACTTCGACATCGACTTGCCCGAAGAGGTTGCTTCTTCCGCCCACGAGCGCGAAGTGACCGACGAACTGCTTGCCAACGGACATTGTCTGAAGGATATTGCCGTACCTGCCCACACGCTCGTTATCATGGCACGACGGGAAGACACTTTCTTTGTGCCTACGGGAGACACCGAACTGCAGACCGGCGACCGGCTGCTGGTCATCTCTGACGGCAACGCACAGCAGGTGGTACAGGACATGGAGGACGAAGAGCAGCAGATACTTACCCACTGGTGGTTGCAAATGACTCACCACACACACTCTTTCTTCAAAGATAAGTGGGACAAACTGCTCAAAAGCAACGACACGCAAACTATCAAATAACACAATATGAAAACAATCTTTTTAACCGGTGCTACCGGCACTATGGGGTCTGCAGGTCTGCATGAACTGCTTAAATATCCCGACCAATATAAAGTGCGCATCCTGGCACGCCCCAGCAGCAAGAACAAAGCACAGTTAGCCCCCCTCGCCAACCGCGTGGAAATCGTTTGGGGCGACTTGACCCGCTACGAAGATGTATTGCAAGGCGTAACCGGAGCAGATATGGTGCTGCATGTAGGTGGCATGGTTTCGCCTCAGGCAGACTACCGTCCCACGCTCACACGCAAGACCAATCTGACCGCTGCCAAAAATATACGCGATGCCGTTTTGGCACAACCCGTTGACCGCCAGCCCAAGGTCGTTTATATCGGCAGTGTGGCACAGATGGGCGACCGCCGCGAACCCCTGCACTGGGGACGGACAGGCGACCCTATCTGCGTGAGCGCCTATGACCACTACGGTATAACCAAGGCATTGGCTGAGCGTATCATCACCAATTCGCCCATCAGGAATTGGGTCAGTTTGCGCCAATCGGGCATACTGTATCCCGCTATTCTCAAAAACTACGACCCCATCATGTTCCATGTGCCTATCCGCGGCGTGCTGGAATGGGCAACCGTAGAGGACAGCGGACGACTGCTGGAACATATATGCCGGGATGATGTGCCGGAAGAGTTCTGGAAACGCTACTACAACATCGGTTCGGGCGAACAATACCGCCTCAGCAATTATGAGTTTGAATGCCTGCTGTTGGACGCAATAGGATGCCCCAAACCCGAGAAGATATTCGACAGCAAATGGTTCACCTTGCGCAATTTCCACGGCATGTGGTACCTGGACGGCGACGAACTGGAGAAATACCTTCATTTCCGTGCCAATGTGCCCGTCAAGGAGTACTTCCGTCAGATGGCAAAAAGCGACACTCTGCCCGCAGGACTCAAATTCGCCGTACGCAGCAAGTTGGTTTATTTGTCGCACCTGGTTCCCCATATCGTCAAATTAGCCATGTGCAGCATGGCGCACAGCAAGGAGCACGGTACGCAATGGTGGATTAAGAACAACAAAGAGCAGCGTATTCACGCCTATTACGGCAGTATAGAGGCATACAACGCCATACGCCCATGGGGTGAAATGGATTTGAGTCACAATAGCGAGAAAGCAGTCATTCTGGATCACGGTTACGACGAGAAGAAGCCAATGTCCGACTTTACCATCGAAGATATGCAGCAGGCAGCCGCTTTCCGTGGCGGTAAATGCTTATCTTCCACGATGGTCAAAGGCGATTGGGACACTCCTCTGCAATGGCAATGTGCACAGGGACATGTGTTCACCGCTACGCCGCGACTTATCCTGTTAGGCGGACACTGGTGCCCCGACTGCTTCCCTTATCCCTACGAAGGCGAACCCAACAGCCGCCCGTGGAATTGGGACAAGGAAGCCAAGCGCAATCCTTTCTTTGCACAACTGTGGACTCCCCTGCATGACAAAGACGAAGACAATTCCTACGGACCCGAAGTGTTTAACGGTTGGGAGAGTTGATATGTATGATTAACAGGTATTTTTAGTATATGGACAAAAACGAGAATAAGAAGAACATGCCGGATTTTAAAAATCCGCAGCAACCCAAGCGCAACAAGTGGCGCTGGGTGTATTATGTAATCCTATTTGGCGCATTGGGGTACTTCCTGTTTTACTCCCCCGGCAAAGACAAAGCCATGAACAAAGAACTGAGTTACACACAGTTTACGGCTTATGTCGAGAACGATGCCATCAAGAGTATTTCCGTCAATACCAACTGCAAGGTGGAAGCCACCGTGCAACCTGCCAGTTATGTCGTAGTATTTGGTACTCGCGAATCCGGCGAAAAAGCCAAAGGACTACTGCAGACACAAGTGCCTTCGGTCGAGGAGTTTGCCAAATGGATAACGGAGCAAAACACCGCCCGGCAAGAGAAAGGTCTATCCGCCATTGATGTCACTTATACCGACTCGCACAATATATGGTACTTGCTGCTGGTCAATGTGGCACCCTTCCTGTTGCTCATCCTCTTCTTTATGTGGATGGGTCGTGGCGCTGCCGGAATGGCAGGCGGGATATTTGGCGTAGGCAAAGCCAAAGCACAACTGTTTGACAAGGACAAAAAAGACAAAGTCACATTCAAAGATGTTGCCGGATTGGAAGGCGCTAAAGAGGAAGTGCAGGAAATAGTCTCTTTCCTCAAGAACCCCAAGAAATACACCGTGTTGGGCGGAAAAATACCCAAGGGAGCGTTGTTGGTAGGTCCTCCGGGAACGGGTAAGACCCTGCTTGCCAAAGCCGTTGCAGGCGAAGCGGATGTGCCGTTCTTCTCCATGTCCGGGTCGGACTTTGTGGAGATGTTTGTGGGCGTAGGTGCCAGCCGTGTACGCGACCTCTTCCGCCAGGCGAAAGAGAAAGCCCCATCGATTATCTTTATCGACGAGATAGACGCCGTAGGGCGTGCGCGCGGCAAGAGTATGATGACAGGAGGCAACGACGAGCGCGAATCGACCCTCAACCAGTTGCTGACCGAAATGGACGGGTTTGATACCAATTCGGGCGTTATCATCTTGGCTGCCACCAACCGCGCCGATGTGCTGGACAGCGCCCTGCTGCGCGCAGGACGGTTTGACCGGCAGATTCATGTCGAACTGCCTGACTTGAAGGAGCGGCAGGAGATATTTAATGTTCATCTCAAACCCCTCAAAATAGACAAAACGGTAGATGTCAATTTCCTGAGTAAGCAGACACCGGGTTTCTCCGGCGCCGACATCGCCAATGTGTGCAACGAGGCAGCCCTGATTGCTGCACGCAACGAGCACAAGAAAGTGGGCAAGCAGGACTTTATGGACGCCGTGGATCGTATCATCGGCGGATTGGAACGCAAAACCAAAATAATGACTGCCGAAGAGAAGAAGAGTATCGCCTTCCACGAAGCCGGGCACGCTACCGTATCGTGGCTCTTGCGCTGGGGTAACCCGTTGGTCAAAGTGACCATCGTCCCTCGCGGCATGGCACTTGGAGCGGCATGGTACTTGCCCGAAGAACGGCAACTGACCAACAAGGAGCACCTGTTGGACGAGATGTGTTCCCTGTTAGGCGGTCGCGCTGCCGAGCAGGTCTTCCTTGAACAGACTTCTACAGGCGCTCTCAACGACCTCGAGCGGGCTACCAAACAGGCATACGCCATGGTCGCTTATTACGGCATGTCCGACCAACTCAAGGATATATGCTTCTACGACTCCACCGGGCGCAGCGAATACAGTTTGCAGAAACCCTATTCGGAAAAGACTGCCGAAGCCATTGACAAAGAGACTCAGAACTTAATCAACGAGCAAATGCAGCGTGCCAAAGATATACTGATGCAAAACAAAGAGGGGCATAACGCCTTGGCACAATTGTTGATAGAAAAAGAGGTGATTACCAGCGACGATGTGGAGCGCATATTGGGTCCGCGCCCGTGGAAAAGCCGTGGCGACGAAATAATGGAAGCCAACGGTGGTTCCGACCACACCGATAAAAACGACAACGAAAATACAAATAACAATGAAGAAAATTCTGCTACTGACAGCCCTGATAGCAACAACGATGCTATCGGCGCAACAATTACAACCATTACCGATTGATTCAGCGGTACGCGTAGGCCGTTTAGACAACGGTCTGACCTATTACATCCGTCACAACGAACTGCCCAAACAACGCTGTGAGTTCCATATTGCACAACGCGTAGGTGCTATCCTTGAGGAAGATAACCAGAACGGTTTGGCACACTTCTTAGAGCACATGTGCTTTAACGGCACAGAGCATTTTCAGGGCAAAGGTATCATCGAATACTTTGAGTCTATCGGCGTGAACTTCGGCGGCAATATCAACGCTTATACTTCGTTGGACCAAACGGTTTATCGCTTGAGCGAAGTTCCTACTTACCGCGAGGGTATCATCGACAGTGCCTTGCTGGTTATGCACGACTGGAGTTGTTCCGTCAGTTTGTTGCCCGAAGAGATTGACGCCGAGCGCGGCGTTATCCGTGAAGAATGGCGCACCGGCAATACTGCCAGTCGTCGTCTGTACTTTGGCGGACAACGCGTGATGTTCCCCGGTACCAAATACGCCATCCGCGATGTGATAGGTGATACGGCTGTTATCAACAACTTCGCGTATGATGCCCTGCGTGCATATTATAAGAAATGGTACGGACCCGACAATCAAGCCATCATCGTGGTGGGCGATATTGATGTTGACCAAATAGAGCAAAAGATTAAAACGCTGTGGGCAAATGTGCCCCGTCGTGCCAACTACGGCGAACGCCCGTACGAGATGATTCCCGACAACGAAACGCCGCACATAGGCATACTGACCGACAAAGAGGCACAGCAGACCAGCGTGTCTATCATCGTCAAGCATGAACCGTTGCCCAAGGAGTATAAATCTACCATCGTCGGCATGAGTATGAATACTTATCACGAACTCATCTATCTCATGCTTTCGGAACGCATACACGAATTGTCTATGCGCCCCAATGCTCCATTGTTGGGTGGCGTGATGGCATATACCGACCTTGTGCCCACTATGGATGCTTTCTATACACAATGGGTGGCAAAGGACGGCAAAGCCAAAGAGACCTTTAACCTCCTGTTGACGGAGATTGAAAAGATGCGCCGTTACGGTTTTACCGAAGACGAACTGGAACGCGCCAAAGACGAGCTGCTGAATGACTATCAGCAGCAATTCAACGAGCGCGACAAGACGGAGAATATCAATTATGTGGACGAGTATATCGACAACTTCCTGGACGGCGAACCTATTCCCGGTATTGCTACGGAATTGAAGATTATGCAAATGTTGTTGCCGACTATCACCCTGGAGCAAATCAACAGTTTGGCAGCCGAATATATCACGGACAACAATATGATTGCGCTTATCAAAGCGCCGGACAAAGCCGATTCGAACCTCCCCACAGAGGACGAGATTCGCGCCGCTTTGGCTAATCGCACCAATATGGAGATTGCTGCGCCCGTGCAAAAGAAAGTAAACAAAGACCTCATCAAGAAAGCCCCCAAGAATGGTGCTATCGTGGCAACTGCCGTCAACGACAAGTTGGGTACAACCGAATGGACGCTGTCCAACGGCATCAAGGTGGTGATTCGTCCCACACAGTTCAAGCAGGACGAAATACTGATGGACGCTTTCTCTTGGGGAGGCAAGAGTTTATTGGCTGACAACGAAGTGGTCAATGCCGAATTGGCATGTGAAGCCGTACAGTTTATGGGTTTGGGCGACTTCTCCATCAATGACTTGAAGAAAGCCCTTGCCGGCAAGACTGCCGACATTACGCCCCAACTGATGGCAAATACCGAATTGGTAAGCGGTAACTCCAGTGTCAAGGACTTTGAGACAATGTTGCAACTTGCTTATCTGACCTTCACTTCACCCCGCCAGGACAAAGAGGCATTCAGTACGCTCAAGACTATGCTGATGAACCAGATAGAGAACAAAGAAGCCAACTCCAAAGCCGTCTTTGCGGACTCCGTACAAGCCATGAGCGCTAATCACAGCAAGCGTGTCGTGCTGTGGAACAAACAGACGGTCAGCCAACTGGATATGAAGCAGTGCCTCAAGATTTACAAGAGCCGTTTTGCCAATCCTGCAGACTTTACCTTTATTTTCGTGGGCAATATTGATCCGCAGGACGCCAATATACAACGCCTGATTTGTACTTATTTGGGAGGACTGAAGACCAACAAACAGCATGAGAACTTTGCCGACCGTGGCATACGCGCTCCGCAAGGGACAGTCAAGAACTATTTCCCGTGGCGCATGCAAACCACTACTGCCAGCAATCGTATTCAATATACCTCGTACGATATTCCGTATTCCTTGCGCAACAGCACTATTATGGAACTGATAGGTCGTATTTTGGACCGTCGCTACATGGAAAGCGTGCGTGAGCGTGAAGGCGGTTCGTATGGCGTAGGTACTTACGGCTATATGCAGGCATTGCCCGTTAGCAAAGCAGCCCTGCTGATGCAGTTCGATACTGATCCGGATAAGCAGGCACGACTGATGGAAATCATTCACGAGGAAGTGCAGACCATCGTCAAAAACGGTCCGTTGGCAGACGACATGCAGAAGGATAAAGAGTCCTTGCTCAAAGACCACAAAGAGGACTTGGAGAAGAACGACTGGTGGGTAGATGCTTTGGATAACTACTACAAGGTGGGCGAAGATATCGTCAACGGCTACGAAGACATGGTTAACAGCATCAGCGCCGAAGATATCCAATCGACCCTCAAAAAACTGGTAGATTCCGGCAATATGTTTGAAGTTGTTATGATTCCTGAAAAGTAACAGACAACAAACAACAGATAGTAAAACCTGCTTGGCATGTGTATGTGTCAGGCAGGTTTTTGTTTTGGCATAGTATTTGATACTATATTTGTGTATCACTTAAATAACTTAACAAACTTAAATCTTAATTTTTATGTTAATTACTTTTCTTATCCTTACATTGTTGACAATGGCTATTGATGCCGTTGGTTTTAAACGCTTCATCTGGTTTATATCCATTGGTTATGGATATAGTGTAGCAGGCATAGCATTGGCTGTTGCCATTATTCATTTTCATAGTCTGACATGGGCTACGGGATTGATGCTGTTGCTTCTGATTTTTTACGGTTGCCGCTTGGCTACCTATCTCCTGATTCGTGAGTTACACAATAAGGGTTATACCAAAACGGTCAGTTTGGACGCCAAAAACAATACGGACTACAAGCCGATGGTTTTGGTTGCTATTTGGATTAGTTGTGTCATATTGTATTTATGCCAAACAGCACCCGTTATTTTCCGTGTCCAAAACGCAGCAGACGGATTGACCGACAATATGGTTACAGCGTGGATAGGTGTTGTTATTGCTGCTTTGGGAATAGGTCTTGAGGCATTGGCTGACCATCAGAAGAATGTGGCTAAGAAAATCAATCCTAACCGCTTTGTCGATACGGGGCTGTATCGTATTGTGCGTTGCCCCAATTATTTGGGTGAAATTCTCTTGTGGACGGGAGTTTTTGTTAGTGGTATAGGTGCTTATCACGCTTGGTGGCAATGGATGATAGCCATATTGGGCTATGTTGGCATTGTTTATATTATGTTCAGCGGTGCGCGTCGTTTGGAGTTACGGCAAGACCATAATTACGGAAAGGACGAAGCATATCTTCGTTATAAAAAGAGCACACCCATTTTATTGCCCTTTGTGCCTATCTATTCCGTCAAAGACCAAACTTGGTTAGTGGGGTGATGCGCAAGGCGCATATTTTTTCCGTTTTATGCAGTTTTATTTGCATTCTATTGAATAAAAAAGACGAAATTTATTCAATACAGCATATAAATTGAATAAAAAACAGATTGTCAAATATGGTTAGTAGGGGGTGATAAATGGTGTTATCCTATTTATCCGGTATATAGATTGTCTTAGGACGACATACTATTTTAAAGATTAAGGAACCGACTGCTATTGCAAATCGGTTCCTTAGCGGTATTGCCACCCATCGACCATGTTATGTTAATGTTATGTTGCAAACAGGGAAAATGAACGACTGACAATGTGTAAGAATTGTCATATATCAATCGTGAGAACGTAGTATTATTTTCCCAGATACTGCCTAAAATAGTCGCTTCGTATCATCAAATCAGACAAACGATAAGCCTCTTGTTCCGAGATAGGGCGATTATGACGAGCGACAGAATCCAACAAATTTACGCCAAATCCTTTCCAATAGTAATCCTCACACCCGATTAAGTGCATAATAGTTGGATAAATGTCCATTTGGTAACAAGTATCTGTTATTTGAATGTTGCCTTCAATAGAGGGGGAATAAATAATGAGAGGAGTACTCTCGTATTGAACCGAATAATTCTGGTTTGATTTTTTTGTATATTCAATAAACAAGTCTCTTTTTTCTGTATGGAAAATTCTATGGTCTCCAGTTATGATGATTGTATAGGTGGCTAACGAGGTATCGTTTTCTATTCGATTAATGAATTGTGACATTCCATAATCAAGAGCATTGAATGCCCGAATATAATCAGACATGACATTAGGCATATCTTTTGGGGTGGTAAGAGAAGAATATTTGCAGCCACTAAAAGGAGAATGTGTTGACATTGTTATACATTGAATATTTCTTATTCCTGAATCTATGATTTCATTTAACTTGTGAAATAAAATCGTATCTACGTCACTACAAACAATAGTAGTATCATAACCATAAGCAGGTGACATCATAGTCTGATTCCATACATCTGTTTGATGTGGTAGAATAGTAATAGCATTAGAAGTTACATTGTGCATAATTCCAGGGAACGTAACAAAAGGGAATCGATAACAAGTCGCACCTTCCGAAATAGGCAATAATCCTGTATTTATAATCATTTGTCCATCAGCAGATTCCGCACTTATTGTTTGTGTTTTTATCCTACTTGCGTAGAAAATATGATTAAACTGCGTTATTTTCCATAAATTTGGCATTATTTCTGGTCGTACAACCCAATCCTCCAAACTTTCTACAATTATAATAATTAATCCATCGACCTTAACATTAGGATGGGTATGATTAATGAATGTGTCACATTTTTTAATATCTTGATCTGTCATTATATTTGTACAATTTCTATCTTTATTAATTTGAATAAAATCAGAAAAAATATAAAATGGGCTATACAAAATAGATGTTAATTCCACATTACTCTTAAAATCAACGCCATAAATTGTTGAACGACCTTTTCTTGAAATAGTATTCAATATTATAAATGGATAATCTTGGCTTTTATTATGACACCATTCTCCTAAATAATGAAAAACCACAGAGAACATCAATAAAACTCCCCAAAGCAAAACATTTCTTTTTTTAGAATTTAATAGCCAAATAATTATGGATATTAACGCAGATAGAATAAAGAAAATTATATCCTTCCATTCTATAAAAATTAGAACAGAATTCCAGAAACCGCTCATATTCCCTGCCATAGATAATGCATAAACATCAAGATATAAGTTGTTTGTTCGGATATATACAAGATTGGCCAAAAGCCACACATCTATTAAGAACGAAAGAAGAATAATCCATCTTTTATCTTTTAATAAAAATATTAGAGATGCATAAAAACATGATATTGCTATTTTGGGGAGATAAAAAGCGGCTGCGACAAATGGTTTTTTCCAAATCGACGAAATCAATATACTATGACAAGCAAACCAATGAAATAACACACATTTTACAAATAACATTAGTGCCAACAACCCAAATACACACCATTGGGCGCGATTGCCTTTGGCGAACCAAGAACGAATAGATGATAAACTCATTGTCTTTTTGTTGTTTTGTGGGCGATGGTTCCAATCAACCCGAATAAACTAACAACAAAAAAGCGTGGAACCTTATTTGCCCATTCTCCTACTAGAGGTTCCGGAAAGACCTTACAACAAGAATAGACTATAATGTCTCCACGCTGGCATATACACACACCACAACGGGCATAATACATACCAACAATAGACATTTACTGCTTTCTTATTTTGGGTTGTCGAAATTTTCCGGATTTCTAGTAGCCAAAACAAGCGTCAATAAACGCTTTTTGCGCGATTATCTTTCAAATCGCTAT
>JAKSNK010000016.1 GCA_024399835.1 Paludibacteraceae bacterium | reverse complement strand
TTTGACACCCACAATCCCCAAAAATAGGGAAAAACGCCGAAATACTTGCATATATCATTTTTTCTTTGTAATTTTGCAACCGATTATGAAATAATAATAGTATTATGATGACAACAAGAACAATGGTTGATGTTAAAGAATTAGCAAAAAAAGAATTGCTTTCTTTGGAAGAATTTAAGACCTTGGGGCATGAACGCTTGCAACAATTGATTCGGACTGAAGTCGTATGCTAAAATTCACGCAACAAGCTAATTTAGATTTAGCTACTATATTGGCAGGTTTGTATTCTTTTCGTTTGAATGATAGTATTGACCCCGCATTAACTCAGGAACATGCTGAGCAAATATTTGATGATATTGCGGATCATTTTGCTACCATACCGATGCAGTCTTATCACCAACGGAATACTTTTGATGGTTTGGGTATGTATGGGGCATTCGTTTATACATATCGAAGAAATCGAACCAATTGGTATGCATTTTATGATATTTCTAATAATGATTATATCGTGACTCGTATAACCAATAATTGGAACATGTTACTTCCAAGACTATAATTAAATGACCACTAACTACCTAAATATTAGGCAATTGATATTAAAACAACTACAAATAAATTAAGGAAAAAGAAACTTAACCCCTTCCGCAGGGCATGACCCTGCAAAGACATAATAAAATATAACGTTTACCATTTATTTTAAGCGTGAACATAAATTTGTTCACGTTTTTTTGTGCTTCTGCCTAATGTTGTCCGTTTGTTGGTGTAATTTTGCATCGTCAAACGAAAAACAACATTTCTAAAACATTTTTATATGAACAAAAAACAAAATCTTGCCAAAGTGAAATCTTTGGAAAATGACATCTTATCCGCTATTCATTCAGATGAGTCTTTAATCAATTATGTAGGTGTTCGTAATGCCCTACAAGAGCGTAAACAATTGCTTGATTCTCTCTTTATTGGGACTCAGAAAGAGTTGGAGCAGTTCAGTCGTGTAAATAACCTTTTTCTTGAATATGAGGCCAAAGTGCCTAAACTTATTTTGGACATTAAACATAAGACAGAACTGATTATGCAAGAGAAAAATTTAACATCGTATGCAAATGTTTTAACTGCCGGTGTTGCCCTTCTTTTGCGTTCCAATCTTGAGCAGATTGACAAAATGTATTCTTCAAAATTCTACGATATGTTTTGGGTACTACATGATATAAACAAGCAAGATGATGGTTTTGTGCATTGTTATGAGAAAAAACTACATCATCCTTTTATGGCTGTTGAGCCAGAAGAAGAATTCAGTCGTCATTTGGAAAACGCCTATGAACCGACTGGCTTTTCTCATCCTAAGTTGAAGAGCATTGAGCGATGGAGTTATACTCTTGACCACTTGCTCAAACAAGATTTGTTTAGTATTCCAGATGTGCTTGGATTAGACCATGGACAATTATTCACACACGATACAGAGTTTCACTCTTTTGATACAAATCAAGATTACATACCTTATTAAAATTACATATTATGGGAAGTCTTAAAACAGGATTTGGGCGTCAATTAGGACGATTAGGCGCCAACGCAGTAGGCAATAAGATTGCCGAATGGACAGGTTTAGACCAAAGTGAGCATCGCACTTTTCATCGAGGAGAGAGCAAAGCCAAAGAACAAGCAGAAGCACGTGCTAACAAGAATATGCTCAATTCTATTGACTCTGCTGTGATAGACAATGTAGATGATGTACGAGATATTATATTCTCGGAAGACCCCAAAGAGTTGTTTTTGCAATTAGAGACACTTGAGGTGCAAATGTCATCTGAAACATGGAGAGAGGCAATAGGTAGTGGTGCAGATGAAGATCAAAGGCAAAACGAAGAAAACAAGATTCGCAATAAATACCCGGATGCACTTTACACTAAATTCTGCAAGGGGGTAGAACATTTAGAGAAAATCAATCCGTTTTATGAGGGTATTTTCCACTTTAAGTTCAAAAAGTATCTTTGGGGCTGGAAAAAGTTTTTTCAAAAATATACGGTTCTCGCCTTTTTTGCAATCTTAATGGTAGCGATATTTGTGCCACTAATCCTTGTGCAAGGATATGAGAAATGTACTCACACATACCAATATGTGATATATTGGACTGTTGTTGGACTTTTTGTTATATTGCGTTTCTACATTCCTTTCCGTCGGCAAATACACGCTTTAATGCATAAGAACAAAGTATCATGACACAAAACGAAATAATTAGGAACTATGCCCAACGTGCAGATTGTGACTGGAACATACTGCGTGCTATGATGAGCACCTTATCCATAACTGATTTGAACACATTGTGTGAAGATGCAGATGAGCCCATTATATGGCGTGCCGTTGATTCTATTGCATATCAGCGGTCTCCGTCTTCAAATACTGCTAATCCTCACTATTTATCGGTTAAAACGCTACTTGCCAATTATCATACCAAGGGAAAAAGAATGAAAGCGCGAAAAGAGTTACAAACGAGGTTGCCATATTTATCCTATGTGGAGCAAAAGCAAGTCCTTACAACATTTCTACACGATTGTCGATTAGACCGCGATTGGGCTTTGAAATTCCTTTTTAATCATTGGGATGCACGTTTTGAGAAGGATGTTATTAGGATATTTGAATGGAGTCGCAGTAATGCCTCTGCAAGAGTTATTTGCAAATGGGGTTCTCCAAAATATATCAGTGCCCATTTGGAAGAACTCTCCGAAGCAGATAGTTACTTACATGCCCGCTTACGTTTGCCGGCAGATGCCCCAATAGATATTGATCAATGTCATTATGAATACTTATATTTAGCAGCCAAATTGCATCTTAAAGTTCCGAGAGTCCTTGCATATAATATAATGATGAAAGATTTAGGATGCATATTAGCTTCTTATACGCAAAAGCATGATGAGTGGCATCTTACATATCAATCTCTTTCTGAAATTACAAAAATCAAGCACCTTATATGGTGTTTGGGAGAACTCAAACAGTTTGAAATCCTGCAATGGTTTGCCCATGTGAATGAAACTACCAAACCGATGATAGCAGCCAATGACGTGCCGGCTATTATGAAAGAATTAGGATTGTGACATTTTTTGTCCGTTTAATTTGTGTATATCAATAAAAATGTGTATCTTTGCAGAAAACTTACAAGTATGACCCCTGTTCAACAATTTCAACGTTACGTGTGGCTCGTGGACACGTTGTATTCTTGCGGTCCGCTCACCAAAGAGGAGATTGACCGCAAGTGGATGAACAACAGAACCGTCAATAATGACAAAACAGCGAGCATCCCCGAACGCACTTTCCATCGTGATTTACGGGCGATAGAAAGTATCTTTGATGTGGAGGTTCGTTGCAATCGTTCAACGAATCAGTATTCTATTACCACGAATCTACAAAATGCATCATTTAGAAAATGGGTCATAGAAACAATGGCAATGAGTAATTTTGTGGCTGAATGTAAAGACATCAGCAAGCAGATACTTATTGAAGATATGCCGTCAGGTGTTTGCTATCTCACGCCTATCGTAAAGGCGATGAAAATACGTCGTTCGTTAATAGTTTCTTATCAAAGTTATTTTGCAGCAGAATCCTCACAATTTGAGATAGAACCGTATTGTCTCAAATCTTTCAAACGTCGTTGGTATGTGTTAGCAAAGACGAGCAAGCACGACGACTTGCGTGTGTTGGCATTAGATAGAATGGCGAATGTAGAAATGACAGACTGTCCTTATAGCATTCCACGTAATTTTGATGCAGAGAAGTATTTTCGTGATTTTTACGGCGTTATAATGAATGAAAAGCCGGAGAAAGTACGTATTTGGGCAACATCATTTAGAGCCAATTATTTGCGTTCTTTGCCGTTGCATAAGTCGCAAAAGGAGGTAGAATGTGTCCCCGAGAGCGCACCACAGACCAATGATGGTTATTCCATTTTTGAGATGAAAGTTGCCCCCACCTTTGACTTTATCCAAGAACTGCGTTCACTAGGTGCAGAGGTCAAAGTTCTTGCCCCCCAACGCCTCGCCGACTGGCTACGCTTCGATGCTGAAAATGTTGTGAAAATGTATAACAATAAATAAAATAATAAAAGTTATGGGATTCAAAGAAGATGTTACAAAATTAAAGGAAGAGTACAAACAAAGTTGGGAGTATAAAATTCCTAAGTTTAACGTATTTACCACCTTGCGTAAAGAACATGATGAGGTATATCTTCATTCACGCTTTATTTCCAATTTGCTTGACCCAAACGGTTTGCATGAGTTAGGTTTGCACGGAGTGCAAGAGTTATTGCACATTATTGAAAGTCAATTTGAAATTCAACATCCTAAAGTTACTCCTGATTACGAAAATTGGACAGAAGATAATAACATTGATATTTTGATTGAAGGGTTAGTTAAAGATGGAAAAGATAGTGCTATTATAATTGAGAATAAGATTTTTGCTGCTGATAGTAATCATGATGACAGGGGACAATTGCAAGGTTATTATCAGTTCCTCAGAAAGGAAAAAAAATATGAACCTCAACAAATAGAAATATATTATCTCACGTTGGATAGACATAAACCAAGTAAAGAAAGTTTGGGTAAAGGACATGAGAATTTAGAACAATTATCATTAGAAGATGAAACACATAATCGTGAAAAAACGGTTCGTTTAATTGACTATACAATGATTATTAAATGGTTGGATAAGTTATTGTCTCATGCCGAAAATGAAGATGTCAAATATGCAATACGCCAATACAGGGAACTTATTGTAAAACTTACTGGCGATGTGCGTCTTCATACAGAACTTACGAATTATGTAGAAAAGTATGATAACTTGACGCTTTCTGAAATTAAAGATGTAATAGGGGAAGATAAACTCAAGCATGTCTATTGGCACATGTTGGATAGATTCTTTAGAGAAATACAAGAAGGATTAGGCGATTTAGTTAGAGACCGTCCAGACCGTCCAATCTACGAAGTTATAACCGATATTGTGCACAACAATAAACATGTCCATGATTTATACATTGAACTTGCCAATCATTGGCGGTTGCAATTTGATGAACACAAGGGAGATAATGATTTTCCAAAAGGTTTTTTCTTATGTCAATATAATGAAACTGGTTGGGAAAAGTTAGATGAATCTAAATATATAAATAAATCTCCCAAGTACGATTTTTGGGATTTTACGAAAGGTGACACCTTTGACCTACTCAATGAACAAAAGCGCAAGGGAATTGCCCACTACTATGCCGAGTTTGTAAAACAAGAATTAAACAAATTTAATACAAAGTAATATGGAAAACGATAAACAAATTATGACACTGAATACAAATCGGATCATTTTAGATGTAAATGAAAATGAAACGAAGATTATCATAAAAGGTTATGATACGTTGCCACAATGGCAGAGTGTCTCCGAATATATCCAAGACAAACAAGCCCTCATAGAATTTGTAGGATTGGTCCGCAAGGATAGTGAACTTCTCTCTGACTTGATTACGATTATTCGCAAGGCAAGTACTCCGGCAGAAGCATGCAAAAGCATTGTTGCTCGCGCCAATTGTACCGATGAACAGGCCATGGAATTTATGAATTTACCATTGTCTAAAATTACGGAATTTGATGTGAAAACTGAACTACAAAAATTAGAAATGCAAAAAAGGAGAATTAAGGAACTCTAAAAAAGGGTTAAATCTTACAAATCGTCAGTTCTCATCATGCATTGTGCATTGTCAATCGCCAACTGCAATAAGTATACGATGAGTATAGGATGAGTATAGGATTAGGGAACCGATTTGCGTCAGCATTTCGGTTCCCTAATCTTAAAAATAGTAAGTTAGATGTAATGTTTGCCTCAAAAATTCGTAATCAGAATAATAGGGGGGATAAGTTTAGAGGACGGCACGGAGCGCCTACGGTTTAGAGTTTAGAGGAGGGGGCAGACAGTGTCGAATGACCCTCGACTAAACGGTCGAGTCAAAAAATGCACGAAAAGGAAGACCGTAATGGCGATAAAAAAGGAAAAATGAATAGGAGCCAAAATGTACCTAGACACTCGGCTCCCATTTTGTTGATTAGTTTCATAATAAAAACTTTTTTTATAGTTATCGGCTACAAATATACAATTTTTTTTTCGATGTACGCAAGTATTATTCACTTTTATTTGCATAATTCAAATTTTTGTTGTATATTTGCAGTCAAAATATATAAAATAGCAATTATGGGTCTTTTTTCATTAACACAAGAGATAGCCATTGACCTTGGTACAGCCAACACGATCATCATGGTGGACGACCAAGTAGTGGTAGATGAGCCGTCGGTAGTGGCTATTAACGTAGCCGACAACAAGATGATGGCCGTGGGACGTAAGGCACAACAGATGATTGGTAAGGGCGGCAGCATCATTCGCACCGTACGCCCCTTACGGGACGGTGTGATAGCCGACTTCTACGCCTGCGAGATGATGATTCGTGGCATGATAAAGATGATGCCGCATTCCTCGCGTCTGTTCAGTCCGAGTATTCGTATGGTGGTATGTATCCCTTCGGGCAGTACGGAAGTGGAGATACGTGCGGTGCGTGACAGTTCGGAACATGCCGGCGGACGAGATGTCTATATGATTTATGAGCCAATGGCCGCAGCGATTGGTATGGGTATAGACGTAGAGAGTCCGGAGGGCTGCATGGTGGTAGATATAGGTGGTGGTACGACCGAGATAGCTGTTATATCGTTGGGCGGTATCGTTACGAACAAGAGTATCAAGATAGCCGGTGACGACTTCAATGCGGACATCGTGGAGTATATGGGCCGTATGCACAACATCCGTATCGACGAGCCCACTGCCGAGCGCATCAAGATAGCCGTAGGTAGTGCCATTCCCGAACTGGCAGAGCCGCTGGAGGACTTTGTGGTAATAGGTCCGAATAAAGTGACTGCCCTGCCGATGCGCGTGCCTGTGTCCTATCAGGAGATTGCGCACTGCCTCGAGAAATCCATTGCCAAGATAGAGAACGCTATCCTATTGGCGCTGGAGACGACACCTCCCGAGTTGTATGCCGACATTGTGAAACGCGGTATATGGTTGACAGGCGGCGGTGCCCTGTTGCACGGTTTGGCAGAACGCTTGACTGCCAAGATTACCATACCATTCCATGTAGCCGAAGACCCGTTGCACTGCGTTGCGCGGGGTACCGGCGTTGCCCTGAAGAATACCCAGAACTTCAGTTTCCTGATTAGGTGAGAAACCTACTGGACTTCATAGTACGCTATAGCCACCTCCTCCTCTTCCTACTATTGGAGGCGGTGGCTATTTGGCTGATAACCCATTACCAGTCCTATTCGCAAGCGACGCTGTTCACCTCTGCCAACCAGATGGTGGCAGGAATTAACGAAGCAGGAGCCAACACGGCAAACTACTTCCAGTTGAGCCGTCAAAACGAGCAACTGAACGAGCAGATATGTCAACTGCAGACGGAAGTTCAGCAGTTGCGAAACCGGTTGGAGCAGTACGCCGAAGACAGTGGTTGGCAAGACAGCATACCCTATCATTATGCCCATCTCGGTTACCGTATTATCCCCGCCAAGGTGATAGACATTACCACTCATCAGGAGCATAATTTCCTTACGCTCAACAAGGGCAAACGGGACGGCATAAAGAGTGGTATGGGTGTGATTTGCGGCGAGTCCATTGTGGGTGTGGTGAGCAAGGTGAACGAGCATTTTGCGCTTGTGGTACCGCTGATACACACCAGCATCAACATCTCGGCACGCATCAAGAAAAACGGTGAAATAGGTTTTACGCATTGGAACGGAATGCAGTCGCACTATGTTCAACTGATGGAGATAGGACGACACACCTCCATTGAGGAGGGCGACACGATAATTACCAGCGGAATGACCTCCACCTTCCCCGAAGGCATGATGATAGGCATAGCCGACAAAGTGCGCTTGGACGATGGCGACAATTACTACGACATTCGCCTGCGCCTGAGTACCGACTTTGGCAAACTCAATTACGTGCAGGTCTTAGACAACACCATGCGCAACGAAATAGATTCCCTTCACGATGAATAACGTCCTCCGCCATATTGTTCGCATCGTCCTGCTGATACTATTGCAAGGGCTGTTTGTCAACAACCTGCATTGGTTGGGGGTGTTTCACCCGTATATCTACATCATCGGACTGGTTATGCTGCCGATGACCCTTCCCCGTTGGGCGGAGATGCTGGTAGGTGCGGCAGTAGGTCTGATTATGGACGCCATCTGCTCCACGGCAGGCGTACACATGGCAGCGTGCGTGGCGATTAGTTATGTCCGGCCGTTGCTGGTCGGTCGCTTGGTACAGGAGTCGCAACGCATCGCCACACAAACCTGCACCAACACCATCGGTGCTTGGCAATGCCTCACCACCGCTGCCATCATGATTGTGCTACACCATAGTTTGGTACTCGTGTTGGAACACTGGAGTTTGGCACACGGCTGGTGGCTGCTGATGAATATCATACTCAGTTCGCTGGTAACGTTCGTACTATTCTTCCTATATGACAGGACGCAACAATGATCAACGACACGTACTACAAACGACGTTATGTGATAGCCGGCATTGCCATAGCAGTGGTGGCGATTTATATCGTGCGGCTGTTTGCCCTACAAATCGTTGACCAATCCCGCCGCGAGAAAGCAGACAATAACGCCCTTGTACGGCAGCCCGTTTATGCTGCGCGCGGACTGATTTACGACCGCAACGACTCCCTTTTGGTCTTCAACCAACCCATCTACGAGGTGCTGATTATCATGCGCGAGATGGGCAGTAACTTCGACACCCTCTCTTTCTGTCAGTGCCTAAGTATAGACACCGTTGCCTACCGTGAGCGTATCAGTCAAATCAGTGACCGCCGCAAGAACCGCGGCTTCTCCAAATACACGCCACAGGTGTTTATGGGGCAACTCAAGAAAGAAGATATATCGTTGCTGCAAGAGCGGTTATACAGTTTTCCGGGGGTGAGCATCCGCAAGCGTACCTTGCGCGACTACACCTACAACAGTGCCTGTCATATCTTAGGCAGTGTGGGCGAGGTGAACGAGCGCGATTTGGAACGTGACCCCAGTTACAGGCAAGGTGACTATTCCGGCCGAGACGGTGTGGAAAAGCAGTACGAAAAACAACTGCGCGGCGAGAACGGCGTAGAGGTGCTGTTGCGTGACAGCCGAGGACGTATTCAGGGTTCATACAACAACGGCGAAGAGGACCGTACACCCACAGCCGGCATCAACTTGCATTTGGGTATAGACATTGACATCCAAAGCATGGCCGAAGAGTTAATCGGCGAACATATCGGCAGTGCCGTGGCGATAGAACCCCAAACAGGTGAGATATTGGCGCTGGTCAGTATGCCCGGGTGGAACCCGAAGGATTTAGTGGGCAAAGCCCGCGGTAACAACTACATGGCCCTGTTGGGCAATCCGTCCAAACCGCTGATGAACAGGGCGACTCAAGCCATGTATCCTCCCGGTTCGACCTTCAAGACCCTGCAAACCCTCGTGGCACTGGACCAAGGCGGCATAACGCCGGACACACGCTATCCGTGCAACGGTCCCCAATCGACGCCTATCAAGTGTACTCACCACCACGGCAGCCCCGTCGATTTAGGTATGGCGATTGAGCAGAGTTGCAACCCCTATTACTGGTGCGCGTTCCGTGACCTGCTGCAGATGGACGGTTACGGCAAAGGCAACAAACATTTCCGCCACCGGTATGAGTTGTGGCGAGAAGGTATAATGCGCTTTGGCTTAGGGCAGAAATTTGAGGACTCCGACGTGCCCGACCAAAAAGGCGGTTCTATTCCATCGACCAAACTCTATGACCGTTTCTACGGCAAAACGGGTTGGAAAGCCATCACGATACGTTCACTCTCCATCGGTCAAGGCGAGGTGCTGGTGACACCACTCCAGTTGGCCAACCAAGCCGCCTGTATTGCCAACGAGGGCTACTATATCACCCCCCACCTGCTGCACAACGACTCCACCTATCTGCAAGCCGACAAACGGCACGAGACAGGCATAGACGGGGCATATTTCAAGATAGTCAAGGACGGAATGGAAAGGGTGATGACCAACGGTACCGGCCGTTGGCACAACGTGCCCAAATGGCACATCTGCGGTAAGACCGGTACGGTACAGAACTCACACGGCAAAGACCACGCCATCTTTATCGGTTATGCCCCCAAGGACAACCCCAAGATAGCCGTTGCCATTGCGGTGGAGAACGTGGGCTTTGGTGCCACATGGGCGTGCCCGGTAGCCGTCAAGATGATAGACGCATACCTAAGTAAACACTATCCCGAATTAGCGGACGAAGAACAGATAACAGAGAACAGAGAATAGGCGATGAATCAGCGGAATAATATATGGAGCGGAGTAGATTGGATAACGATTGGGTTATTCCTTGCTCTGGCACTATTTGGCTGGATGAACATCTACGGGGCCGGTTACAGTTTCGAGCAAACAAGCATTTTCTCGTTTGACAACCGTGCCGGTAAACAGTTCGTGTGGCTGATGACGGCTATGGTCGTGGGATTCTGCATCCTACTGATAGACGAAAAGACCTACGATGTGCTGGGGTATTGG
Source organism: Paludibacteraceae bacterium (assembly GCA_024399835.1). GTDB lineage: Bacteria > Bacteroidota > Bacteroidia > Bacteroidales > Paludibacteraceae > Colicola. The sequence continues at coordinate 29,285 of JAKSNK010000016.1, read as the reverse complement.
TTCTATGGCGCCACCATCTTGTTGCTGATTGCCACACCTTTCTTGGCACACGATATCAAAGGTTCACTGTCGTGGATTACTTTCGGCCCTGTCAGTTTGCAGCCGGCAGAGTTTGCCAAGTGCTTCACCGCCATCGCCATTGCCAAGTACATGGGACGATACGGCTACCGCGTAGAGACGTGGAAAGATTTGGTAGTCCCCTGCGTGATGGTACTCATACCAATGGCTATCATCATGATTATGCAAAAAGAAACAGGGTCAGCCCTCGTCTTTGGTGCCTTCCTGCTGCCCCTCTACCGGCAAGGTATGACAGGCAAAATCATGGGCAGTGGCGTGATTGTGGCTATTGTGTTTGTGGTGGTGATGAAGTGCGGTTGGATACCCGATAAATGGTTAGACAAGGTGTTTGAGCCCCACCAAAAGACACGTATTGAGGTGTTGCTGGGCATCAAAGAAGACCCGACGGGAGCAGGATATAATGTGAATCAGTCACTGATTGCGGTCGGTTCCGGCGGATTCTGGGGTAAGGGTTATTTGAAAGGAACGCAGACCAAGATGAAGTTTGTGCCGGAGCAGGACACCGACTTTATTTTCTGCACAGTAGGCGAAGAGTGGGGATTTGTCGGTTCTACATTAGTTTTGCTAATATACTTGGCCTTTATCTTGCGCCTTATTATGATAGCCGAACGGCAACGGGACACGTTTAGTCAGGTATATGCCTACTCGGTGGCCAGTATTTTTCTCGTGCATTTGATTATCAATGTCGGTATGGTGTTGGGGTTATTGCCCGTGATAGGTATTCCATTGCCGATGTTCAGTTACGGCGGTTCGTCCCTGTGGGGCTTCACCCTGCTGCTGTTTATCCTGCTGCGGCTCGATGCCAGTCGCGTGAATAAGTTGCACTAATTTTGAGAGGTATCGGTCAATACCATACGATTAAATAGCCGACGGTCGCGGTCGAAGAACCAGCCCCATTTATTGAAATAACGGCACATATTGACAATATGCACCCACGTCATGCGCCAAGAGTGGTACGACGCCTGTGCATGGTCGTGTACGATGGTGACCTCGGGGTAAAAGAGCGTCAAATAATCCCGATGAATAGTGCGCGTAAGGTCTATATCTTCGGGGTACATGAAGTAGCGTTCGTCAAAGAGCCGTGCCTTGAGTACCGCCTCCGTTCGCAGCAACATGAAACAGCCGCTGAGATAGGGCACGTTCATCGGTCTATTATAGCCGGTACACCTTAATTCATAGCGCGCGTTGCGCCTGCGCGTGAGGAACGAGGGCAAGAAACGACGCCCAAAAACGTCCAACGGCGTGGGTAGCAGTTTGCACAAATACTGCAACTGACCGTTGGGGTAAACGACCTTGGGCATGAGCATACCCACAGCCGGTTGATTCATTATAAAATCGTGCAGCAGGTCCAAGTCCTCTGCCTTAATCCACACGTCGGCATTGATGACAAGGTGAAAAGGCGTATGCCAACGCACAGATTGCCGAATAGCGATATTATGCGCCCTGCCGTAGCCAAGATTCTGTCCGCCATTCCAGATATACTCTACTTTACTCGAGGAAAGAGGAAGGTTGGATGTTTGCTGCTTGGAATTGTCCACAAGATATATCTTCCTCGTGCAAGCGCCGCGCAACAGTTCTTCGCACAGGTTGGTCACCTGTGTCCAATCGGGGTTATATAGGACGATACTGATATTCAGCATACTATTTCAGTGCGCTTTGTAGGGTGGTAATATATTCCTTGAGTACAATACTTTCGTCGAACTTACGTAACATCAGTTTGCGTCCTTCGTGTCCCATTTCGGCCAGTCGTTCCCGGTCTAAGTTCAGTACCATTCGCATGGCTTTTTGCAAACTTTCTACGCTGCGTTTCTCGCACAAGAATCCATTGACGCCGTCCAATACGACATCTTTACACCCCACCGAGTCGGTGGTTATGATAGGTCGCTCCATAGAAGCCGCCTCCATCAGCGAACGAGGAACACCCTCCATGTAATACGAGGGCAGCACCACACAAGAACACTTGTCTAAATAGGGGCGGACATCTTTGGTGACACCGAGGTATTCAATGATGCCGCTTCGCACCCACTCCTCCATTTCCCGGGTGGTGATAGCGTCCCTATTGAGCGTGTCCAACGGACCTAATAACTGCCACTCCACATTTGGATACTCTTTTTTCAGCAAGGCCGCAGCTTGCACATACAATTCGACCCCTTTGCTCCTGAGCATACGACCACAGTGGAGAAACTTGAAGGTCGTGTCGGGCGGATTCTGTGATTGAAAATAGGTAGTATTCACACCTTCGCCGTGAATGACGTGTGTTTTTTTCTGTGGAATGAGATGCCACTTGACAAAGGCGTCACAGTCGTCCTGATTGAGGAACCACACGCCATTGGTGTGCCGCAGGGCAAAACGATGCAAGCAGCAAGAGACATAGAAAAGCCAGTTCCGCCGGATAAAAGAGTACCCCAATCCGGTAACCACAGCCACGTGTGCAATGTGATTACGAGATGCAGCCATCGCCCCGTATAAGATAGGTTTGACGGTGTATAAGAAGACAAAATCAAATTGCTCCTTTTGGAACAGAACCTGCAAATCCCGAATCAGTTTTAGGTCCTTAAAAGGATTCAGCCCCTTGCAGTCCACCTGAATGGGTATGTAGCGAATACCTGCCTCTACGACGGGCGTAACATCGCTGTCCTGAGGCGTAACCATCGTTACCTCATAATCCTTGTTCAACTCCGTCATCACCCCCAGCCGGAAATTCATCATCGTGAGCGAACTATTACCTACAAACGCTATCTTGTATTTACTCATAAGTTACTGTTGTTTATGCAAATAGGTGTGTAATAAATGTGCTATCCACTGCTTGCCCTTGACACCAAGCAGGCGCAAAGTCAGCAGACGCAACTTTCTGTATATCGGCGATTGCCACGTGCCGGCATAATGATGAATGGAATAGGTGTTTGGGGTCAAATATAGTTGTTCATTCTCCTTTGGCGAGAAATAGTCCGACGGCAAGAGACAGATGGTATTGGACGCTGCCACAAAGTCATTGGGAGTGGCTATTTCCCGTAGGGTGAAATGTGTGGCAATGATGTCCTGCATGATACGTGGCATAACGCATGTATTGGGTTTGCCATTCTCTATAAAATGTTGATTTTCATAATAATCCATCAGGTATCGGAACAACAGATGTCCCTTCTCTGCTCCCATAGTGGCTGCCTCTATGCAACCGGATACACGTTCTTTTCCCAAGAAATAAGACAATGCCAACAGGTCATCAAAGGGCTTAATGACCTCCACGTCCGAATCCAAATAAATACCTCCGTAGTGGTAGAGGACATAGCAACGAATATAGTCCGCAGCAAAGGCATATTTCTTGCTCTGATACGCCTCCTTCACCCACGCAACCGATTCAATATCAAACCGATGTGCGTCCCACAACCGTATTTCATAGTCGGGTAACACACGTTTCCACGAATCTATGCAGTAGCGAATCTTGTCGGGATAGGGCTCATCGCTTAACCAGCAGTAATGGATTATCTTGGGTATCATATTAAATTGTTCCAAAAAGAATGCACACCTGCCACAAAATCGTTTTGTGTATGCAAGAGGTTGATATGTTGTTTGATGCCGTCCTGTATTTTTGCTCGCTCATCTTCATTCCCCATTATTTGTTCTATTTTCTCCGCCATCGCCGTGGTGTTCTTATTCTGAACCAAATAGCCATTCACCCCGTCTTCGATGGAATAGGGCATAGCCGTATTGTCAAAAGCCACGATAGGCAAGCCGTGTTGCATGGCTTCAATGAGTACAATACCGTATCCCTCTAATTGAGACGGAAAAACAAACAGTTCGGCACGGTCGTAGAACCGATTTAATTGCTCTTTGTCCGCAGCACCCTCAAAAATCACCTTACTATCCAAATCATGCGCCGTAATATACTGCTTCAACCGTTGCATATAGCAGTCATCGACGACCTGACCAACTATATGTAACTGATAGTCACTCTTGATATGCGTCAGCGCCTCCAACAGCAGATGAATACCCTTACGCGGTTCGACTGTTCCCACAAACAGGAGATACCCTTTTTCATAATTCGCTGCCGGCGCAAACCGATGCTCAAACGGCAAAGGAATATACGTCGTTTTTACCGATGGGAAGGTGTGTTTTGCCACATCTAACGTGAAGGGACTGGGCACGATGATTTCATTCATTTGGCGATAATACCATTTCATCAGCACCTTTCTTATACCGGCCACAAGTCCCTTTTGTCCCAACCACGGGAAGTGATGAATGATACACACATTGTAGGTGTGTTTGAACATTCCGGACAGCGTCAGCAACAACAAGTGATATAAATAGGCCGTATCGCTAAAGAAAACGATATCACCCCGCTTGAACGCACGCAATCTGCCCAACTCCAGTAGGGGTGCCAAAGGATATTTCCACCCACGGTAATAGCCAAACATCTGCGGCATATCAGTAATAGAAATACCTGAGTAATCCGTTAAACATTGCTTCAACCGAGCATTGTACTTTTGCCCACCTGTTACGGCAACTTTCGGATTATCTAAGTAATATATAGCTAATGGTTTACCCATCGTTGTTCTATCCATTTAAGTGTTTTGGCAATAGGAGACAGCAGCAATAGTTTTGCTTTTATGCCCCCTGTCAATTCGGTCATTTGCAGAAGGAGGTATAATCCTTTCCAATACGTTGAGCGGTGTACCAATTGCGCCTGTTGCAAATAAGTACGAATATCTTGCGGCATCTGCATCGACGAATAAAGGTCATAAACAACGCTCAATTCGCGGAAACGATAATCCTGCAAAAACGGATAATACGTCTGCATATCGACCACCTTCGTCCAGAACGGTTTACTATGCGGACCCCACTTATCTACCACATTGCCACCATGATGGCGATACAGCATAAGGGGGGTACCCAAGTTATTTTTTACCCCAAAAATAGCTGCCGTAAAACCAATAAGCACATCATAGCAAACGGTATCTGCCAAGGGATTGGAATAATAAACCTCCAACACTCTGTCCTTTAAGGCACTATTAAACATCATCGTACAGCCCTGTCCCCGTGACGTTGTCATCAATGTATCTCGCCAATCGGCGGTGGAAGAAGTAGCTGTTAAGGGTACCATCAGTTCACCGTTCGCGTCTATATGCCCCATCCACGAAGAAACCAACGATGGCACATCTTGAGACATCTGATGGAGCGTATCGTAATGAATTTGCAATTTGTTTGCTAACCAAACATCGTCTTGGTCGCAAATTTGAATATAATCGCCTGTACTCTGACTAATGGCCCGAAAGAAATTGGCATTCACGCCATGTGTTCCTTCGTTGACGGAATACTTGAGTCCGTAGCGCTGCTTATATTCCTCCAAAATGGCTAATGTCCCGTCGGTTGAACCGTCATCGCTCACCACCACCTCGTCAGGCAGGTGCGTTTGGGCATAGATGCTGTCCAACTGCTCACGCAAGAAGCGAGCGCCATTGTAGGTTGCTATGACGACAGACAGGGTCATTGTTCGATTTCGTTTATGCGGTCTTCGTAAAAACTATAATTGCACACTTCGTGGTAGGCATCTCTACGGAAAAAGACATCATCGCTCTCGTTCACAATACAGGTATAGGGCACAAAGAACTGATAAAAATGAAAATCATTCTCCGGCCAATAAGCCACTTCGTACCATATCCAAAAAACAAAGGCAGCTATGACCGTCCCTAACCGAAAAACAAAATGTATTTTCGTAGCAAAGAGGGAATAAATCAGTTCCGCCAACATTATTAGGTAGAAAATCTGCACATAGTTGAAGAAGCGGGTAAAGCCGGGGAACGTGCAACCGACAAACGCCAGTAAAATCAACAGCGCCGTCATATAATCCCTGTACTTGGTTTCCTGCTCGCCTACCTCCTGCTCCCTATTGAAATAGATGGCAGCCACCGGCACCGCCATGATGGAAAGGAACGAGCGCAAAAAACCAAAGAAAGTGGTTTGAACAGCCGTATAAGTAATCATCTTGTGCCCAAAAGCAGCACCGGCGTGACTTAGGAAATAGGACAGTAGCGGCAACAGCACCATATCACTCAGCAGCCAAGCTACAGCCGTACTGCCAAATAAAATAAGTATATTCCGGCGCGTTAGTTGGATATGCTTGATGAAAGGCACAACCAGCAACACAACGGCTGACAGGTGGAAACCTAACGCCAACAGCGTCCACAAGCAGTATTTTCCCTTATTGCCACTCAGGTAGTTCTCTATCGCCAATAGTCCAAACGCTATCGCCGGACCCTCACGCATCACCTCTGTATTGAACTGAAAAAACACCTCCGATACGAAGTAGAGCAGCAGGAAAAGAAAACCGTGGTCCGTGTGCTTGCGCACAATCTCACAAATCGGAATATTAACCAATAGTGCCAATATAAATTGCAGCACATAAAAAGAATCTACGGTCGATTTGACAGTGAGGCAGAGCAGCGTCCACAAGGGCATAAATCCCATTTTGACAAATTCATAACTTATACTGCCAAAAAAGTCCTCGAAATTGTCTTTGTAGTACTCAAAATACTCCATATAGGCGAATTTATCTCCGCCTAAACCATAACTGAAACCTACTATACAAATCAAAAAAAGGTACAAACCGCGATAGGATAGCAGTTTGTATCGGTCATATCCTTCCCGTCCGTCAAAAAAGACAGACCCAATGATGGCTAACAATATAAACAGGACATATACAATGGTCATAGCCATTCCTTAATGTCTTCACGCCAATAGTAGCACGTCATTCCCAGCGTTACCAGCACCAAGAAAATAAACACAATCACAGCCCGTTTGGGGGACTCTTTATGTATAGGCACTTCGGCATGACGGATAACCACAAACGGTGCTTGGTGCTCTTCCAATTTGACCTGCGCCACCTCGTACAGAGTCTGATATACCGAACTTTGCTCCTTCAGGGGGGCATAATAATTAAGGTTACTTTGTGCCTTTTCCTGACGATAAGCCGAGATATATGCGGACAAATGCCGGTAAGTCAGATTGGCGGTTTGCATAGCAATCACCGGATCACGGGCAACAACGGATATACTGATTATGTCGTCTTTGGTGGACAATTTGCAACGTATATCGTTGCGCATATTTTCGTACATCTGTTCGCGCGTCTCGGCAGCCGAATAGAGTTGCTCTACCGTCCACTCTTTGCCATCGCGGTCCTGCACGACTTCAGCCGTCAAACCCTCCAAGAACTGTGCATCGTTGACTATTTCTTTATACACCTGCGGCATAAAAGCATCACCCATGGCATTGTACTCCACATTGTTGCCCAAATTGGTGAAAATACTTTTCATCGCCAATGCTTCCTGTAAATTATATTCGGGAATAATCTTGATTGTACTCTTCCACTTACACGGCAAAAGATAGGTCCCTGCACCCACTACGAGTATCGTTCCTATCCAAACAAATAGGAATATCAGACGGTGGTTCCACAACTTCTGCCAAAGTTTTTTTACATCAATGTGATCGGTGTCCTGTTTGCGCATAATACATCAAATTTTAGATAATTAGTGTGCAAAGGTACAAAAAAAAATACATATAAGCAAATTTATTTGCTTTTTATAAAAAGAAAAAGCCCAAAAACATTTGTTTTGGACTTTTTACCCTTTGACTTTCGTCTTTGATTTTCGCCTTAAGCTTGCTCTTCAGCAGGAGCGGCTTCTTCGGCTGCGGGCTCTTCGCCTTTGGCTTCTGCCTCTGCGGCTGCTGCCTCTTGTGCTGCTTCCTGAGCTGCGGCTGCCAATGCGTCTGCTTCAGCTTTGCGCTTTGCAGCTACGGCTTCGGCTTTGGCCTTGTTAGCTTCTACTTCAGCAGCTAATGCTTTCTTGGCATCTGCTACTTTCTTGTCAGCTTCAGCTTTAGAGATTTTGCCGTTTTTAGCGTCTTTCTCTGCTTTCCATGCCTCAAAACGCTTTTGTGCTTCTGCTTCATCAAACGCACCTTTCTTAACACCGCCTTGCAAGTGCTTCATCAGCATTACGCCTTCACCCGACAGGATGAAACGAACGGTGTCTGTAGGTTGTGCACCAACGCCTACCCAATACAATGCACGCTCAAAGTTCAAATCTACTTTGGCGGGATTGAGGTTGGGGTTGTACGAACCAATACGTTCAATGATTTTGCCATCACGTGGCGAACGGCTGTCAGCTACCACGATGTGATAGTAAGCATAGTCTTTGTGACCATGACGAGCCAAACGAATTTTTGTTGCCATTTGTTTGTTGTTGTTTTGTGGGCGTTGAATAAACTCGTATTCTTGCCCGGGGTTAATACTAATGGTATCCCACTTACTCGAAATGGGTTTTTGGTACCGCGGGCGGGACTTGAACCCGCACAGCCATCTCTGGCCAAAGGATTTTAAGTCCTTCGTGTCTACCGATTCCACCACCGCGGCCGGAAAGGGACTGCAAAATTACTACAAAATTTTGGAATATGCAAATATTTTAGCCGAAAAATTACTTTTATTCCAAAATTAATACTATATCATGTGATTTTAGGAGAAATGAGAATGGAGAATGTGATTTTTGGGGACACAACACTGTCCCTAATTGGTGGTTTTGCTAAGAGAGGTGACCTTTAATAGGATAGTATATGTTGCAGCGAATGGCAACTTATACATTTACAGTAATTTATAATTGCGAAAAAAGTCGCAACGAAATTTTTCGCAACTATGTATGTTTGATTATCCAAGAGGCAAAAAATGGGTCTTCAATAGTATATTCTGAATCATTAACAAGATAACCTGATTTCAACAGTTTCTTAATAGTGCTGTATGTTGTACTGGAAGGTATATGCCGATTTGTCATAGGATTATTACCGGCAGCAAACTGACTCAATACATTTCGGACGGTGCGGTTTTGGCTCAGCCACAAACGCTCGAAATCCAAATCGTGTTGTTGTACAATAGAGTCAATGGCTTGCTTTACGACATTATCGTATATATGTTGATAAACCATTAATTCCCAAACAACAGAAGCCAATTGCTGCGTATAAAACGGATGCTCATGTGTAAAGGATAAAATTTCCTGTGCGATTTGTTCTTGACGCGTCAAAGGACATTCGTTCGGTAAGCGTGATACAATATAAGCATACAAATCTACGTATGGGATTTTCCCTAAACGCATTAATTGACCAAAGTGATAGAATGGTGATTTTTTACGTTCAAAAATCTCCTCCATCATAGATTCTTGACTACCCAAAAAGATATAGTTAAGTCCCTGTTGATGCTGCATAATAGCGCGCAGTTGTTTATCCAGTTCTTTTTGAATGTTATTAACTTCTTGGAACTCATCAAAAACTACAATCAGGCGCTGATGAGCATTGGAAACTTTTTGAATCAATTCCAAAGCGTCTTCCAGTAGGATTTTAGTGTTAAGGGTTGGTTGGAAGGATATTTCAATATTGCTTGTGATCGGATTGGTAGAAATAGTAGGAACAACACGAAAATGCGTCATTAGATGCCGAATTTTTTCGTATGTATAAAGTTTGCAGATACAAGCAACAATAGCTGAAGCCAAACCTTCTGCCGTATAGACATATTGAAAATCCACCCAAATATAAGGGCGTTGCATTTCGGATAGTGTTTTGCGGACCAAACTGCTCTTCCCATATCGACGTGGGCTAATAAGCACAATATGATTTTCACTATCCAACTTCTGACGTAGCGTTTGGATTTCATTAACGCGGTCTGTGAAAAATTCACCGTCAACTATTGTTCCAAATTTAAATGGGTTCATATCAATTACTTATAATTGCGAAAAAAGTCGCAACGAAATTTTTCGCAAAGGTACTAAAAATAAATGATATACGCAAATAATAATTAGACTTTTTGCACGAAATCGCGATTTTGGGGGAATTATCTAAGGTGCAACTGCTCATCGGAGCAGAGATATTGCTTAATCTTCGAAAGAGCGACCACCTTGCCAGTGGCAGTTGGGGCAAATATATAATTGTTCCTCATCGTCCCAATATGCCTTTCCCCCACATTGAATACAGTTAACATATCTATGAGGTCCATTATCAGTATAGTCGGGAGTACTATCGTCGTCATAATAAGTATCTAAACACAATTCATCATTTGTGCCAATATACCAAAGCGAATCAGCATCTTCATTCCCCTCATCATCATAGTCTTCAATGTCAAAAGAAATATCCGAATCATCATCATAGATGTACACATAGGTATTGTGCTTGTACTTTTGTAAGATAGCAAACAATTCTTTGGCGGTGTAGTTACGGTCATCGTGCTCATTGGATTCAAGGCACAAGTCGCCATCATTATCCAAATAATAAGTGTCAATCGTTACACCATCGCCATCTTGGTCATAAAAATGTACCCAATAATCACCATAGCCGTTAGTAATGGCGTTTTGCAATTCGGCTTTAAGAAGTGAGACTGTCATATTATAAAACAAAGTTCCCTATAAAATCAAGATAAGTAATGCGATTAAAGCTCCTATTGATATAGTTCCTATGCAAATAGAGGTTGCAATAAGGGCTCTTTTATTTATATAAATATCCGATATGATGTATTTTGAAAACGCCTCTTGACATCATTTTTATATAATCAGCATCACATTCATCAATATTAATACAATCTATCTCGCATTCATCAATTCGTGTTGTATCAATGGATAAAGAATCAACTTGTTGCCAATCAATATTTAGTTCCTTTAACACTTCCTCTGGCAATGTGTAATCTTGTTTAACTAATCCAAAGAAAGTATAACCATTTTCAACACATAAAGCAACAAATATATTATCAATAACTTTGAAAGTTAAAGATCCTACAACTGTTCCGACTATATTCCCTAAGAAATACGCAAATGGCATAAGAGGAAACAATGTTTGCACCCAAATACCTGTACCCACAGCACAAGCCGTAATAAAGAATGTTTGTTGGGTATTCAACATAAACTCTTGTGGAGTTATTTTATGGGTTGCTAAGGAATAAGCATCTTTTATGATGGAGAATGTCACAACAGTAAGCGCACCAATTACACTTGGGACTTGTTCTGGTTTAATCAATTTGAAAATATCACCAAACTTTCCCGTCTCATAACCTAATGTCAAAACCGCTGCCACACCGCCACGCAAAAAACTTTCCGTGGTTGCAGGGATGGCATCTAACCCACTTGCTTTAAGAGTATCACAATCAATCTCGCCTTGTTCAATTAGTTCGGATATCATTTTTTTGATAACCGGTAACATCTTAATTGAGAATGTAATCACAGCAGCGGTCGCTCCTGCTTTTAATCCACGATTAATATAGTCATTCCACTTGAGAATATCATCTGAACAAAATTGGTCTGCATAGGCACGATATTTTCGTTCTCTTGCTAAACGAGCTAATTCCCGTGATTGTTCTTTTGTAAGTTCAACAGATTGTGTTCCATCTGGTGCTTTGACGACACTTTGTAAGTTTTCTAACACATCTTGATATCGACCAACTTGATTAGGACGAGCTTTAGCAATCTTCCGTTTAAGATATTCCTTGGCTGCTTCCAATTGATCTGCTGGGATTATGCGAGTTTGTCCACTATATATGGAATCAAAAATAGGAGTATCATCAGAAAGACCTTTAATTTCCAAATAATCCGAAACACTCATATTTGGATTATCTTTTGCATATTCACAATACCTTTTGAAGAAACTTGTAGCTTGAGCATTAGCAGAACTTTGAGCATTCTTCATGAATTTTAACCCAAAGTCTTCGCCCCAATTACCAATAACATCTGGAGATGCTAAATCATGCCGTTCCGAAATGCCAACATGCGTATGGAAAGAAGAATGTTTAATTGCTGCATTAATATTAAATGTTCCGGATATGCGAGATTCTGCCACATACCCTCCCAATGAATCATCTGGAGATAGATTCCCCTCCCATGCATTTATATTGTTTTCAAGCTCTTGTATGGACTGAGAAATCTTTCCCCAAGAATCTCCTGATGCAGAACCGACAAAGTTTGTAAGATGGGATAGAGCCTTATTCCATCCTTCAAACCATTCTATTTTTGAAGAATTATTTTGCATTTACGAAATCGTCAAAGTATTGTAGCTCAAATTGCCGTGCGGCAGTAAAATAGAAAGCAAGTTTCATATCCTTCATATTCTTTCGAGATTCATACCAACTATAGCCATATAGAGCTAACAGAGAAGGAAGAACACCTTGCCAAGCAACAGCTCCAACAACTCCTCCTATAGCACCTCCTATAGCACCTCCTCCGATTGTGGCGGCAATTTCTTTTATTCTATCTTCTTTAGATGTAGTTTCATCGTCTGGCTGTTTCAAATCCTCATTGGGCATTGGCAATGCTAACATTTGTGCCTTTTGAAGTTGATCTAATGCTTGTGCTACATCTTCTGCTGAGATATCTTCATTTTTTTTCTTTTTTCTAAAACAATCTTTTAATGCTTCCATTATACTTGCCATTGTTTGATTAGCTGTTTCTAAAATGCCAGCATAATCAATGTCGTCTCTTAATGTAATACTTGCAACCCTACCCTCACGAACATAGTAAGAGTAGTCTGTTAGTGCTTGTTTTACATTAGCTGGTGCTGCCAAATATTCAGCAGATATCTTTTTACTCAAAATCAGCAGGCGGTTAAAATTGGATAATCGTGCTTCGTTGTCGCTAAACTGTTTTTCATTCCAAATGGTGCATTTTACATCTTTTTCAGATAAGCGATTTCGTAAACTGATGGCAACTTTTTTAGTAAGGTCGTCATAAACAATGAAGCATTGTTGGGCTGGTAAAAATTCTGATGTTGTTTCCATAATAAGTATTTTATTTGTTATTATGATTTTATTGCCTACTCAAGGGCATCGGCACTCCCATTGTTTGATTTGGGTACTATTTTTGTCTCTTGTGGATTTATCTTGTTTTATGGAGTCCTTCGAATAGGAAAAGGCAAACGCAGTTATAAATGATTTTCAAAATAGTTAGTCACTAAATTATCAAACCACTGCTTCAGTCTTAAAATATCACATTGAGATAATCTGCGCATGTCTTTAACACCAATTTCCCAGGACACACCACGTTTTTGTGGATTGCGAGGGTAACACCTAATTACCAAATTGGGATCATAAGAATCAATGTCGCTTATGATTGCTTCACTATCTTTCCATGTAATAGCAAAAGTGTTTAATAAGTTCCTCACCCTATCTAATCCTGAAAAAAAGTCCTTCCACCAGAAAGGCAAGGTCTTTTGTTTTATAATAAATTGCATGTTGTTGAGATTAAATATTTTAAGGCAAACATTATTTATTGTAATGCTTTCTTCATATTATCGATAACCTTTGAATAGCTTACTTTTAAATCCTCATCAAAATCCGACTTGGAATATTTATAGTCAGCTCCACATGAATCACGTAACTGACCATCTAATTCGTTGATTTTTCTAACGAAATCCTCTTCTAGAACTTGTGCCTGTTCTTTAATCTCATCCAAACGTTTTTGATCATTGATTAGAAAGCCATAGCGGTTAGCAATATTTTTTTGCTCATCCTCTAACTTTTGTAGTTCTTTTAAGAGTTTTTCGCAATCATAAACTTTTTGTAAAGCAGCATTCTTTTCCTCTTCTGTCATAATTTGTTTATTTTAAATTCGACTGCAAAGTTACAAATAAATTTTGAATTTTGCAAGGGTGTGGGCATTATTTCTCGAGTATTTTGGTTGGTTAACTATTTAGCAGATGTCTGAAATAAAAATCAAAAGATGGGGACACAATGACAATCTCAGCATCACGTATGCTAAATAACATATTAATTACATACTAATAACATACTAATCACATATTAATCACATAGTAATTTCATAGTAAACACTACTGATTCTATTTGGTGAAAAAGTCAATCAGTTTTTCTTTGAATGCTTGCTGTCTGTCCTCCTGACAGTAATAAGTCTCGAAGTCCAAATAATCCTCCACATCATAATTAACCAGCACAACTATGCCCACTTTGCAACGTTGGGCGATAGCAAGTAACGGCTTGCGTGTGCGCCTATACAAAGAGCAATACTCCAGAAAAACATACTTAATCGGCACGGACGATTGTTCCTTGGTATAATTAATCAGGTTCTCTATTTCAGCAAAATTCAGATGGTGTTCATCATTGAGATAAAGCGGCATGTGCTCCAACTGTTCGGCATAGGCATTGAACACTTGTCGGTTGAAACCTATATGTCCCGAAGGTTGTTGCATATCAGGACTGGAAAAAATCAAGTCAGATACCATTTGTGCATTGGTCATAGATGAACCAATAACGACGGATCCAACATGCTGTTCGGTACAAGCTTTCCAAGCCAATTGAAGGGCTACGTGCAAGGCACTACTATTGTGTGCCCAATCATCTGCGTCGTCCAATTCCACCAGTTTTTTGGAGGAAGGATACTTGAATGTGTTCATGTCAAACATAATAGTTGATAGTTGATAATTGATAGTTGAGAGTTAATAGTTGGGACAAAAGTACAACAATATATTGAGACGGCAAAATATAAAAATCATAATTGTCAAAAGTAGTGTCAAAAGGTAGGTGTTTGACACAAAAAGTGCTATTTGATAGACAATATATTTGTGGGATTCAAAAAAAAGAAGTATTTTTGCAAACGATTTTGTAAGACATACCAATATAATGAATGAAAAAATTAACATATTGAGCTATCTGTTAGATAATAACATTTTATCGCCCACCCCCTCGCGAGTAGCAAAAGAAATAGGACTAAGCGACAAAAAACTACTTTACGGACGTTTAACTACACAGGCAGTAAGAGAGGAAACGGTAAATGATATTTGGAAGAGAATCCTCTATAACTACAATATTTCCGAATATACACTTCTTCATCTGCCCAATTTGTGGAATCTATCCAATCAAATGGCTGAGACATTGGCTATAGAGAATTTTATAGATTTATGTCAAAGTAAATTAGACAGCATAAAAGATAACCAACTAAAAGATAATTTACGTGTATTAAAAAGGGAATCATTGTTGGATTATTTCTATGTATTGGGATTATTCTACGCCAAAGTTTCCGGTTATAATGTCAATACTGCAAAAAATTCGCAAATGATGATAGAAATACTCTTGCAGATAGATGTGCTGTTACACAAAAAATATCCTGAAGGAGAAATAGCTCATCAAGTAGTGCAAGAATACATTTCTAAAGCAGAACGAGCCAAATTTTTGGGCTGGACATTACTGATGCTTTTTGCAGGGTATGTAATAGGGTGTTACACACATCCACTGTTCATCAATCAAATGCACAATGAGAAATTTCCTCCTATAGAATTAGACCCAGTGACTTGGTGGCAAGAACCGGACGCTACAGATGAGCAAGTCACTTTGTGGCGAATGTCTAATATCGATGAATGCTGCAGCATATACAATGTTATTGTAATTAAGGCAAATCGTAACCGCACAATTACACCAGAGGATTGTGTTACTTATAGAATCGGCTTTCAAAGTCCATTTGGGTGGTTGCAATTGGGGCAAAATGTAGGTGATAAAAAAACAATCGTCAGTTTCTATTTCTATCAATTAACAGACGATAATCAAACACTTTCAATGACTGCCTATAAAACATTATCCGGTAAAAAACCATTACCTATGCCTGCCCAACTGAAACGAATAGACCCTAAATTACTATGTAATTATGGCATACAACCCAATAATTATGATAATATAAATGCTATAGAAAGAACATTAAATATGGCCAATCAGGGCATTGAAGACACCAATATGAATGTGGTAGATGTTACGATAACACGCAATAGTTGCACACTTCATATTCAACAAAACAACAATGGTATAAAAAGTGTTCGTTTAGATATTAGTGAAGACTCCACCTTACGACATATAACAGTGTGGGATGAAGTATGTATTATTCGCGAAAAAGCCACTAATAAACTTTATGCGTGGTGGGAGCAAGCCAATATTCGTATCGGCCTACCTGAAGGTGTATTTTAGAATAAATGCAGTTTGCGGATAAGGCGGAGGAGGCAGGTGGGAATGAGGGCGACAAAGAACAGTAATATTGCATTCCACACATAGGGCACTGATACCATGGCACGGCCACGGAAAAGACCATTAAGCGCACGATGAACAAGATGTTCAGGCGATACTATATAACCCAACATTTTACCTATTTTAGTGGCGGTTGAATTGAGCGAATAAAGTCCTGTATCTACTGCTCCCGGACGCACAGCCGTAACAAATACACCTTTGTCTTTTAATTCCACATGTACGGAGCGTGTATGCGCACTCAAGAAGGCCTTAGTGGCACCATAAGTGCCCAAACGTTGTACCGCTATGCGGTCCGTAATGGAACACATATTCAGTATATATCCTTTATGCCGTTTAACCATCTCTTGCGCAAAATAGTATTCCAACATGGCAGGAGTAAATACGTGCAAATACAAAATCAATTCATTAAATGCCACTGAGTCATCTAAAAAATCGCGGTCGTGATAGACGCCGGCATTATTGATAAGCACTTCTATCTCCAACTGATGATCTATGCAATAGGTATATAGTTCTTTCGCTGCCGTGGGAGTACCTAAGTTCATCACCAACGACAAAACTTGCCGGTCAGGATATATATCACGAATGGTTTGGGCTTTATCGTGAATGGCATCTTCATTACTGACCATCAGCAGATGATACCCACGTGCTGCCAATGCCTGTGCATAACAATATCCCATCCCTGAACTGGCACCCGTAACCAAAGCAAACGTAGAAGACATATATAATAAAAAGAATAGATTTATAAATTAGGTTGATTATATTATTATGTTGAATGTGTTGATAACGTCCATAATTGATTATTTATTAACAGATAAGAGATACCTCTCAATTGTTGAAAATAATTTAATACTGTTGATAAATTGACTTTTTGAACATTATAAACATAGATAAATAATAATGTTGATAACTATGTTGATAAGTCACGTTATCGCTTGAAAGTGAAATACTTTTGACCGAAGAAACTGACAATGACCGTTACAATGGTAATGAGTATTTTACTGGGCGTCGGATACCAATAAAGTATTTCAACGCATAGTTTAAGTCCAAAGTAGTTAATGGCTAAATTAAGTGCCACAATGGAAATATACCGTAGCAGTTGATTTCTGCCACGAAGGGAAGAATGAGTAAAGGTAACGTATTTATTTAACCAAAAACCGGTCAACAGCGTAATAGGAAAAACAATACAAAGGGTGGCAATGTGAGGCGTTAAGCAGATTGACGATGGACAATGCACTATGCACAATGGTATATAAATAAGGTCATGCCCAATGACGAAGTTATATAATAGAAAATACAGTACCCAGTCCAAAACCATATTGCCCCCACCGCACGCAGCGTAGCGAAAAATCTCTTTAGAGAGGAATTTTTCAAAAGGCGGGTAGAAAAAATCTACTATTTTGGTAATAAATTGGGCAATTTTTTGCATAAAATTTGGTTAATTAGTTTTTTTTATATAACTTTGCAACCGATTTTGGGTGCAAAGGTACAAAATATATTTGAAATAAACAATAAATATACACTTTTTGCACGAAAAAATATCAATTATCAATTATTAACTATCAATTAGTAATGGACGACTATCACCCTAATAATGCAACAAGTACGCGCCAAAAAATCGTTGGGTCAGCATTTCTTGAAAGATTTGGGCGTCGCCCGTCGAATTGCTGAAACAGCCCCAGCCGGCAAGGTCTTGGAAATAGGACCCGGTATGGGTGTTTTGACTCAGTTCCTTCTGCAAAACCCTGCTATTGATCTGACTGCTATCGAACTCGATAACGAGTCCGTACGCTATTTGCAGGAGTGGTACCCTGAGTTGCACCTTATCGAGGGCGACTTCCTCAAACTCAATTTAGACGAACTATATCCGGAAGGCAACTTTGCCGTGATAGGTAATTATCCCTATAATATATCGTCGCAGATATTCTTTAAGGTGCTGGATTACAAGGACCGTATTCCCGTTTGCTCCGGCATGATACAGAAAGAAGTGGCAGAGCGATTGGCGAGTGGTCCGGGTAAAAAAGCATACGGCATATTGTCTGTTTTGCTGCAGGCGTGGTATGATATAGAGTATTTGGAAACAGTGCCCGAATATGTCTTTGCACCGCCTCCGAAGGTCAAGTCTGCCGTTATTCGGATGACACGCAATAGTCGGCAACAACTTGGGTGCGACGAACAGCTGTTTAAGACGGTCGTTAAGACGGCTTTTAATCAGCGACGAAAGCAAATGCGCAATTCTCTTCAGCAGTTGGCAGGAAAGGGTAATCCCGTCTTGGAAGAGGATATTTTTACGCGCCGCCCCGAACAACTGCATGTAGAAGAATTTATTGAGCTAACACTCCTAATTCAAAATTTGAGAAAGTCATGTCAGAATTAAGAATATACTACAAAGATAACGATAAAATCAAGGTAGCCAAGACTATCTCCGCCCTCAAGGAATTGGACAAGAAAGACATTGTTTGGATTGACCTGTTGGACGTTTCCGATAAGACGGAGGACGCACTGGAGGGATTCCTGAAGATTGATATTCAGGAAGATGAGGAGATGGAAGAGATTGAGATGTCGTCTCGTTATATCCAAACCGACGATAGCATAGTGGCTAACTCCAACTTCCTGAAAGACGACTTTGAAATAGAGCCCGTTAACTTTGTGCTGAAGAATAATATATTGGTAACTACGCGCGATGTGGAGTTACAGTCGTTCAGCGAGACGGTCAAGAAAATGCTCGTGGCTGCACGTTCCTTCCCAACCGGTTACCACGTATTGGTGGCATTGATGGAAACACGTGTAGAAAAGGACGCCGACTTGATTGAGGACACCACCGACCTGATTACCAAGTTAAGTAGCGACATCAACGCTTCCGACCATGTAGATGAGGAGGTACTGATACAGATTAAGGACTTACAGGAAAAAGTAACCGTCATTCGTCAGAATATAATGGATAAACAGCGCGTAATCAGCAACTTCCTCAAGTGTGACTTCTTCCCCACAGAATTGCAACCGCGCCTGACGATGATTATTAAGGATATCAATTCACTGTTTGACTATACGCGATTTGGTTTTGACCGTCTGGACTACCTGCAAGATACGTTCCTTGGTTTGGTTAATATCGAGCAGAACAAGATTATCAAGATCTTCACGGTGGTGAATGTTATTTTCCTGCCACCCACTCTGATAGCCAGCATGTATGGCATGAACTTTGATTTCATGCCTGAGTTGCATTGGCAATACGGTTATCTGTTTGCCGTTGTGCTGATGATTATCTTCACTTTAGGGGTGTTGGGCATCTTCAAGTGGCGTAAGTGGCTATAAAAAAAAATCCCCAAGCGGGGATTTTTTTATTTCTTTTTCTTTGCCATTTCCTGTTCCATGTCCGGGTCAACGAGGATACGTCCGCAGAACTCGCACACGATGATTTTCTTACGTTGGCGAATGTCCAATTGTTTCTGTGCAGGTATCTTGCTGTGGCAACCGCCGCAACTGTCGCGCTCTACTTTAACTACTGCCAAACCGTTGTGGGCATTCTTACGGATACGTTTGAAGGCCTCCAGCAGACGGCTCTCAATTTTCTTCTCCAAGTCGCCGGCACGCAGAATGAGTGCTTCGGTTTCGGCTTTGGTCTCTGCCATGATAGCATCTAATTCGCCACGTTTTTGCTCAAGGTCCATTGTCTTTTCCTTGATAGCTTCGGCTGTTTTTACCTTGTCTTCTTGGCGTTGCTCGAGGTCGGCAGTGTATTGACGAATCTTCTTCTCGCTCAACTCAATGTCCAATTGCTGATACTCAATCTCTTTGCTCAGGTTGTCGTATTCGCGGTTGTTGCGTACATTGTCCTGTTGCTCTTTGTAGCGGGAGATGGTAGCGTTGGCGTTGTTGATACGAACGTTGTGGTCAGCGATTTGTGTTTCGCACTCTTTAATATCTGCCTCAATGTTCTGCTGACGAGTTTTGAGACCTTCCACCTCGTCGCTCATGTCCTTTACTTCTTGGGGCAGTTCGCCGGTCAGAATACGCAGTTCGTCGATTTTAGAATCAACCTGTTGCAACTCGTAGAGGGCTTTCAGTTTCTCCTCAACGGTCATTTCTTTTTCTTCTTTCTTTGCCATAATTGTAATATTTTAATAATAAACTCTAATCTCTAAACTCTAAACTACCAAAACCGGACTTTTGTCCGTTTTGGAAATATACGTGGTGACTTGTCCGTCCAGCAACTCCTTGAATATGTCGCGCGTGAAGTGTTCACTCACCCAGTGGTCCAAGTCGATGAGGGCTATTTGTCCTGCTGCGTTGCAGAAATCGTGATATTTGATGTCGGCAGTAATATAGACGTCCGCGCCTTGTGCAATAGCGTTGTCGATAAATTCGGCGCCTGCGCCGCCACAGAGGGCGATGGTCTGCACCTGTTGGTGCGTGGGCTGTGTATAGCGAATGGCAGGGGCACCAAAGGTGGTCTTAACGAGTTGTAGTAATTGGTCAAAGGGCAGGGGCTGGGGTAGTTGTCCTATCACGCCTAAACCGTGCTTATCGGTGTGTGCGGACGCATCATCGTGCATTGTGCATTGTCCACCGTCAACCAATATACGGTATTGCCGTATTCCCAATTGCTCTGCCATTCGTCCGCTGACACCGTGCAGGTAACTATCCATGTTGGTATGTGCCGAATAGATGGCTATGCCGTGCCGAATGGCTTTAGTCACAATGCGTGCCTGAGGTGTTTCACCGGTGATGGCTTTCAGTCCGTGAAAGAGCAAGGGGTGGTGAGAAATAATTAAATCGCAATGCTTCTCAATGGCCTCATCGACAACGGACTCTGTAACGTCTATTGTCAATAATGCGGCACTGATGTCTGCATTACGATCACCCACCTGCAGTCCCGAATTATCCCACTCCTCTTGCCACTTCGTCGGGGCTACCGATTCTATTGTATTGATTAGTTCATTTAGAATCAATCGTGCATTATGCATTGTCAACCATTACCCCTTCTTGGCTCCGACTCCTGTTTTGGCAGAAGCTTTTCCGGCTGCTTTTTGGGTTTTAACGGCTTGTTTGGCAACAGCTTTTTTGTTATCTGTTTTTTGCTCTTTGTTCTCTTTTACCTGTTCTTGGTTTTCTTCCTCTTCCACGGTAAAATCGGTGATGCCGGCATTAATGAGGATATTGTACCACAGAACGAGTTTGCGAATATCGCTCGGATAGACGCGGTCCACATCGTAGTTAGGAACGAAACTGGCGAAGTAAGCGCGCAGAGCATCGTTATCGGCCTTTTTGGCATCAATCGAACTGACTTTTAGTCCTTCTTTCTTGCCTAAACGTGTCAGCACTTCGCTCAAAGGCAGGTCTTCGTCCATAGTGAACATAGATATATCGGCGAGAGAAATGATTTTGTCGCGACCGTAGGTAGGCATACGTTTGCCGTCCAAGAGGGACTCCACGATAAGCATATTATTGCCGTGGTTAATCAGTTTGTACAATCCGGGTTTGCCTGTAATAGCAAGTATATTCTTCAGCATAGTAGTATAATTTTTTGCAAAAGTACATAAAAATTTTCACATACGCAAATAAATTGTCATTTATTTTGCATTTTTGTCGGGTTCGACGTGAATAGATATTTGTGTTTCTTCGCCAAATTCATTGCGCAAGGCATTTTCGATGTCGATGGTTATGTCGTGTGCTTCGCGTACTGTTTTTTCGCCATTTACCACGATGTGCAGGTCAATGATGATGTTAGGTCCGCTGCGTCGTGTTTTGAGGTTATGCACATCTTCCACGCCGCTGACGGCGGTGGCTAATTGGGTGATGTGTTGCTCAACCTCGTCGGACAGGGACGCTTCGGTCAGTTCGCTCAGTGCCGGCAGCAACATCTTAACGGCCACCGCGATGATAACCACGCTGATGACGCACCCCACAATAGGGTCCAGCACGGTCCATTTACCGCCTAACAGAATAGCACCGCCTATACCTATGAGGGCGCCAATGGACGATAGGGCGTCGCTGCGGTGGTGCCAAGCGTTGGCGATGACGGCTTGACTGTTGACCTGCCGTCCCACATGGGCGGTCCATTGGTAAAGTATTTCTTTGGTAATGATTGAGACGAGTGCAGCCCAAAGGGCTATCATGCCGGGACGGGCTAAGGTGCCTCCCTGTGCCACATAGCGAATCTGCTCTATACCATGTGCTATCAACCTACCGCCCACGACGAGCAGTAATAGGGCGACAGCCACGGTAGCAAGTGTTTCAAATTTGCCATGCCCGTAGTCGTGATTTTTGTCGGTATCTTGTCCGGCTATGTGTACCATTACGAGTACGACAAAGTCGCTGATGAGGTCAGAGAGTGAGTGTACGGCATCGGCGACCATAGCTGCGCTGTGTCCCCAAACTCCGGCAGCCATTTTGGCTATGGTGAGTAACAGGTTAACTCCTGCTCCACAGATAGTTACATTGGCAATTTGTTTTTCCCGACTATTTTTTCGCATAGTAATATCCCTATCAAAAATCACTGCAAAGATACAGTTTTTTTTCGATATACGCAAGTTTTTAGGGAAATTTACATTAAAGCACGGCCGTGCAATGAGCAAACGACCGTGCAGAAATGATATTGGGACTTATTACTTTTTGTAGCCGCATTTAGGGCAGAACCCCTGCTCGTTGAGCGCAATGCCACACAGTGGGCAGCGGTCCTGTGAACCGCGTGGTTCAAAGCAAGCAGAAGCGGTATTGTCACCGCTGGTGAAGGTAATCTTGGCAATCTTGAGTTTGTCCTTCAATAATTCATAGACGATTTTGATAAACCCTTCTACCGTCATTGTTTCTCTGGTTACCACCAAACGGCAATCGGGGTAGGCCGTTGCCAAGGACGTCTTAAATGCCTCTCCTTTCATCGTGTTCTGCGGGTGGCCGTGACGAATGCCCTGCTTGGTGTAAACATCTACAACAGCAGGTAAGAGCGGATCATCTTCACGCAGAATAAGAGCGTGGTCGAAGTTACGTAACACGTTCCAAGCTGTCTTTTTGATTTCGTTACAGGGGAAAACCATATTCACCCCTTCGTTGATGGTATCCTCTACCTCGATGGTAAGTGTACCGGTGTGTCCGTGCAGGTACTGCGCCTCGCCCTTAAAACCATAGAAACGATGGGCATACTGCAAATCAAAAGTAGTTTGACTTCTCATAAAACAAATAATTTAGAAGTTAATGATTAGGTTCAGTCGGCCCCGTGGCCGATTTACAGATGCAACTGCAAAAAGTGTGCCGAATGGTCCTCCTGTAGTAGGCGATTTTTAGGCAAAATGCAGAAATATTTGCTAATCCCAGAAATTTTTAGTATCTTTGTGGGCGAAATTAAAAACATCCACTAAGTGACACCCAAAAAATAACAATTTGAAGTAGTACCTTTGCAGGTAGAAAAATAAACAATATTACTCAACATCATTGAATAATCCTAAAATCAGCTAAGTATCGTTTGCATGACCCTACAAAACCTTTGTAGATATTACATCAGTTGCATTGAGTTAGAAAATAACACAACGCTGCGCGTGTCATTAAAGAATCCAACTTCTTTTATCGAACTGCCGTGGTTAAATGACAGTGCATTAAAACTATCTGATATTGCAGTTTTTTTAGATAATAATCGTGAGAAAGAGAACGATTTATTAATTGGCTACCCAATTTTGAAGGTTGGTGACAATCTCTCGCCTCTGTTCATTCTTCATCTTACGTTCAATGATGGGACACGAAAAGGGAAAAGAGGATATACTATTGATCAAGAACTTGCATTAAATAAAGACATAATAGACCGCTATTCCACAAATGAAAAAACGGAGAATATATTCGAACTTCGTCAGTTGGAATCGGAACTAGGAATATCGTCCAATACAAACACAACAGAAAATCTATTGGGTGTTGTTTCGTTATTGCGTTCTATTCGTCCAAATTGGGAATGGCTAGATGACCTTAATCCAGCGGAACTGCGTAAGGGAGCCATCCAACCTAATTATCCGGATGGCATTCTCAATCGTGCCCTTCTCATTGCGAAAGAACCTACTCCTTATACTATTGGCTTGAGTAATGAATTAGCACAACTCAGTCTATGTGATGACTCCACTATTTGTAACTCTATTCTATGGAAAATTCGTAATAACAAGGTACATCACCCCACACAAGAAAAAGTTGCCATTCTTGAAGTACTGCCTCTTAATGCAGAACAAAAAGAAGCTGTCCGCACAGCCCTTTTATCAGACGTGACACTTATTGCGGGTCCTCCGGGAACTGGTAAAACACAAGTCGTTGCTAATTTACTTATTAACGCTGCTATTAACGGACAATCAGTTCTTTTTACGAGTAAAAATAATAATGCTGTTAATGTGGTAGTCGATAGGGTGAATCGCTTAAATAAGTCTTTACCTATAGTTCTGCGCTATGAGAAAAGCGCTAAACAATGTCTTACGGACTATGCTCAACAATGGGAAAAAGCAAAATCCAAAGAACAACCAGACTTATCTTATCAGCAACAATACATAGACTTATATAAAGCTTACGTTCTTCATCTAAAGCAAAAAATGGAGATTGTTAATCTTCGCAATAAGATGGATGAAATGGAGCAAAAGACCGAAGTGCTTCGCGATAAATATCCACACTATTTTGGTTCTTTGTCAGATGGTCTTGTAAATACTCTTGAGCAGGCATATAAAAATTTCTATATGTCGTATGAGCAGTCATTACAAGCTCCAAGAAGTTTAATAAATCGCATCTTTAAATCTCGTTATAAAGCAAAAAACCAAGAACGTCTTCTTTCTGCAATTAATAGTCTTAATGCTGCAATGCAACCTTTCAAAAAAGATCTCGTAGCAACAAATACGATGTCTGAACGGGAAAGGACACACTATGATTTAATTTGCCAAGAATTACTCTCAGACCTCAAACAAATTGCTGACTATAATTTTCTTCTGCGTCAACTACGAGAATCTGCATCTTTAGAACAGTTAGATCAAGTGTTGCTACGTGATCATTCTCAGTTACAGTGTAAAGCCACTCAATTTTGGCAATATTGGTTGGATCAGCATATACGCGATTATAATCAAGAAAATCGTCAGGTACTTCATCACTATTTGAGTATGCTTGAGCATGACAAAGTAGATGATATGCCATCTGTACTCAAGAAATTGATACCTATTAGTGCTATTACATCTCTTTCTGCGCGTCGTCGTATTCCTTTTGTAGAAGGATTTTACGATATGCTCATTATTGATGAAGCAAGTCAATGTGATATTGCTTCAATGATTCCATTGTTGATGCGCGCTAAACGTGTTGTTGTTATCGGTGATAAGCAACAATTAAATCATATCTGTTTATTGAATAAACAAACGGATTTATCGCTTATGGCATCTAATGGTATAGATGATGCTCGTTGGTCGTATCGTGCTAATTCTATATATGACCTTGCAGAGAGCGTTGTTCCTTCTGAATGCATAATCCAGCTACGTGACCATCATCGTAGTTTCATGGATATTATCCAATTCTCTAACCAAGAATTTTATGCTAATTCACTGCGTGTTGCTACAGATTACCGTTACCTGAATTCACCCGAAAATGAAAAAGGGCCAATCCTTGGTATGCAATGGATGAATATTAAGGGGCAAACTATTCGTCCCGACAAAGGAGGTGCATACAATACACAAGAGGTACAGGGTATCATACGTATGCTACGACACCTAACAGAGGATATGCATTTTGAGGGTAGCATTGGTGTCACTACGCCCTTCCATTTACAAGCCGAAATGATTATGCGTGCGTTGGAGGGAGATAGCGAATTACGTAATTCACTCGAATTGCATAACCAAATTCTTATTGATACTGTCCATAAATTTCAAGGCGATGAACGCGATGTGATAATTTTCTCACCAGTAGTATCTAACGGAGCAGCACCACAAAGTTTGTCTTTCCTTAAATCCACAGGAAACCTGTTTAACGTTGCCATCACTCGAGCCCGTTCATTGCTGGTCACTGTTGGAGATAAAAATTATTGTAAACATTGTGGTGTTAGTTATTTGGAACACTTTGCAGAATATAGTCATGGAGAAAATGCACCAGTTGAATCATCTGAATGGGAACACATTCTCCAGCAAGCTCTTTCTGATGCAGGTATTCCGGTAACGGCTCAGTATCATGTGGATAAATATTATCTTGATTTGGCTTTATTCTATAAAAATAAGAAATTAGACATAGAGGTTGATGGAGCAATGTATCACCAAACATGGGATAATGAACTCTGTTATAATGATCAATTACGTAATCAAACACTCCTTCAACAAGGATGGGATATCCGTCGTTTTTGGGTGCAGCAGGTTCGTGATGAACTCCCTTGGTGTATTGAGCAAATAAAAGAGTGGATGAACATAGAGTAATAAAATTACAACCTCTATGGACTAACCGAAAACGAAAAAGAGATAATTAGAAAGGGATAAAACACTAAGAATATGAACAATAACACCTATAACGCATTACTAACCCTTTTGCAGAAACATCAAGAGTTGGGTATATCGGATCAAATAGATTACGATAAATTCTATTTGTACTCTATCATCACACACTCTACTGCCATCGAGGGCTCTACCGTAACAGAGATAGAGGCACAGTTGCTATTTGACGAAGGTATCACTTCGTCCAAGCGTACAATGGTGGAGCAGATGATGAACCTTGACCTGAAAGTGGCATACGAATATGGGCGCACTTGGATAAAAGAGCATAAGCCCATCACGGTGGATTGGCTGATATTGCTTGCCTCTAAAGTGATGGCTCATACAGGAAACGAGTATAATGCTATAGGTGGCAGTTTCTCTGCGGCTAAAGGCGAACTGCGTTTGCTGAATGTTACAGCAGGATTGGGCGGTAAATCCTATATGTCTTATTTGAAAGTCCCCGCTAAATTACAAGCATTCTGCGAAGAGCTGAATCGTCGTCGCGCCAAGATAGATTCTACCGACATTTGTGCTATTTACGAACTTAGTTATTGGGCACATTTTGAGTTGGTCACTATTCACCCTTGGGCAGACGGTAACGGGCGCACCAGCCGTTTGCTGATGAATCTGCTTCAAACAGAATTTGGTGTACTCCCCACAAAGGTACTCAAACAAGACAAGGCGCAATATATTCAAGCGTTGATTGATGCGCGCGAGCAAGAAGATATACAAATCTTTATTGATTGTATGCATCAACTGCATTGTGAACATCTTCAACAAGATATCGACCAATTCCAATTATCAACGGCAGAGAAAGTGGTCGATAAAGTCCAAATATCACAAGAAATGGTCGATAAATGGTCAATAAAACCCTCTTTGGCAAATAAATTGGCCGATATTGTGGAATGGATGACAGATAAAGATGAAATCACGACGGAGCAGTTAGTTTCCAAATTTGGGTATGCCGATACTACCGCCAAACGTTATCTCCGCCAACTAACTGCCTTCGGCTATCTGGAGCAAAAAGGAGCCAACCGCAATCGCTCATATATAAAGAAATAATTCGAATGGGACGGGTAAAGCGCGGGTGTATTTCGTGACCACATCGCGACCACTCAATCACTGCCAAAACCAAGGATTTTGCCCCCCAAAAACACCCAAAATTCACCCTCCGTGTATCGTTCGGTCATCGTTCGTATATCGTTGGTGTCGAGATAGACGAACGATGATTATTTCATCATTTTACAAAATGATTTGCGTATTCCAAAAATTTTTAGTACCTTGGGCAAGCTGCCAGACGCAGAGCGTCTTTCCCCCCAATGGTAGTCCTCGTCCTTATTAACATACGCATACATTTGGGCACAAGACCAACATCTTCCTTTATCCGTTTTTAGGTAGTTTTTTATGTGCAAGCACCTACAAACCACCTAAAATCGTATAATTATAGATTAAAAATCTATTTCGTGCCCAAATAGTTTGCGTATGCCAAATTTTTGTTGTATATTTGCAGTCGAATTTGGGAGAGGATATGAAGCGTAAAGAGGTAAGAAAAGAGATTAGCAGAGAGATAAGAAAAGAGGTACGTAAAGGAATAACACTGATTGGCCTATTGTTAGTCGCTATAGGGGCATACGGTGGACGAAAGGGTTTCTCTATCTCGGAGACACAGATGATACTGTTTGCCCCCGGCAACTTGCAGTATCAGGCATCAACCAACACATGGCGCTTTGCCGAACATCAATATGACTATATAGGTGACGGAAATGCCAATATATCTGCCACTTACACGGGTTGGATAGACCTATTCGGCTGGGGCACCAGTGGATACAACGGCAAGAATCCCTATATGACCGGCGGCAGTTTTGGTGATGGCGAAAAAGACATCACAGGCACTATGTACGATTGGGGTTTGTATAACACTATCGGCACCGACCCTGCCGGCACATGGCGCCTATTAACCCCCACGGAATGGACCTACCTATGCAAGAATCGCCCCAACGCCGACAAGTTAATGGGCAAAGCCACCGTTGCCGGCGTGAAAGGTTTGGTTTTTCTGCCCGATAAATGGAAGTTGCCTGCCGGCCTGTCCTTCACTCCGGGTGGCACAACTAACTATAACGCCAATGTCTATACGGCAACCCAGTGGGCTCAGATGGAAGCAGCCAGTGCCGTCTTTCTGCCGGCAGCCGGTTTCCGCAATGTGACGACATTGAACGGTGTACAGCAACATGGTTACTACAGTTCGTCCTGCTACTACAATGCCGGCAACTCCTACAACTTCTCCTTTTCCGGTTCCAATTACGACTCGTCCGGAAACGGTCACCGCGATTTCGGTTTGTCTGTTCGGTTGGTTCACAGTCATATAGACGAATACATTTTGACCGTGGAGACGGAGCAGCCGGATTACGGTTCGGTAAACGGTTCGCAATCAGATGTGCGTGCAGGCACCACCGCCACGATAAGTGCCACTCCGAAGGACCCGTGTTATTACTTTGACGGTTGGTCGGACGGGGTAAAAGACAATCCGCGAGAGGTGACCATGGTAAATGATACGGTGTTTGAGGCGAAGTTTGGGGTTTATATGTATCGGTTGATTGTGGAGTGAGAACGGCGCAAGCGCCGACAGTTTAGAGAAGAATAATTTGTGTATATCAAAAAATCTTTGTATCTTTGCAGTCGCAAAGAATAGGCATAAAAAATAGGGAATGCAATTTAGAGATATT
>JAKSNK010000015.1 GCA_024399835.1 Paludibacteraceae bacterium | reverse complement strand
AAGGTGCAGATTACAATTTCGACTCTCCTGTCACAAGCGACATCGAACTGACTGCTGTTTGGCAAAGAAAAACCATTAGTGGCTCATCGGAGGACTTTACTTTGATTGATGGCACTTCTGTTAAGAGCGTTTTATCTTCTGAATGGAAATATTCTACAAAAACAGCAAATAACCATGTAAAATTTGCGGGAGGAATGAATGGAGAAAGTGATTCTCGTTTTATTACTTTCGTTATTCCAGAAGGAAAAACTGGTAAGGTAAAAAATGCTACAATTCATTCCTCTAATATATTTGTGATTATTCCTGAATCACAAGTTACAGAAGCAACGCGTACATTTGATTATTCAAATCCCTATTTCTCATTAACAGGAAGTGGAAAAACGGAGAAAGATGCAACGGTAAATAATGATATGCCTGCAGGTAAATATTATTGCGGTTCTACTAAGAGTAGTCTTGAAATTAGTAAACTTGTTATAACTGTTTCAACTGCTCCTATTACTGCTACTTTCAAGGATGGTGAGGCAACCAAGTATGCTGTTTCTGCTACAGCTAACGAGGAATTGGGCAACTTGTTCTTGGATTGCGAACTGCCTGTATTAGCTGACCATGATGGCATGAAATTCAGGGGCTGGTACAACGGCGAAAATCCAGTAGCCAAAACAACTACTATTTCTGCTTCTACCACCTATACTGCTAAATGGCAAGGTGAAGAACATACTTTAACATGGGCAATTGGTGAAGGTACTATAAAAACTCCGGGTACTCCTGCAGGACAAGTAGAGGCAGGTACACCTCTGACGGCTCCTGTTGTAGAGCGTGAGGGCTACCGCTTTGATGGTTGGAATCCTGAAGTTCCTCCTGTAATGCCTAATGACGATGCAGAATATGTTGCCCAATGGGTAAAAGTATATACCGTTACTTATATGAACGGCACAACGACACTTGGTACAGAAACGGTGGATAAAGGTCAAAAAGCATCCGAATATACCTCCTACCAAAATCAACCTTTGGCTACATTCCAAGGATGGTTTGATGCCGCTACTGAAGGTAATGCTATCAATTTTGCTACCAAGACTATCGATGACGACCTTACCGCTTATGGCAAATGGGATAAAGCATATGCTCAAACTGCTAATTTCGTAGCTGCCGCTACAGGTACAAAACCGAATATTAGTACATTCTTGTCTGGTCTTAACTACGCAATATCTTCAATGGATAATGTCTCTTGGGATGACCAACCTTCTGCTCAAGCTGACCGAGGTCTGAAAATTGAAAAGTCAGGTACAACACTCTCTTTCTGGGTAGCAGCCGATAAATGCGTAAAAATCAAAGTCGGCACTCTAGAAGGTGTAGATAAAGGTACTGCCGGTGTCTCTGTAGATGGTGGCGCAAGCTATGAAACAATATATGGCGCAGATCCTCAAGGTACTGGCGAACCCAAAGAATACACCTATACAACAACCGAAGAAACTCTTTTTGTTATTAAAATCAACAACGGTTGTCCAGGTACTGGTGGGGTTTATCAATGGAACCTTATCCAATCTATCTCTATCACAGGTAGTACTCCTCATAATATTACTTTGAATCCAGCAACAAATGGCTCGTTCACAGTTAAGGGCTTAACCGAAAAAGTCACTGCCGTTGAGGGTGAGAATGTCGCTTTGGTTGCTATTCCTGCTAGTGGCTATATGTTAGACAAGTGGAGTGTTTACAAAACTGACGAAGAGGCAACCAAAGTAACGGTTACTGGCAACTCATTCGTTATGCCTGCATACGCTGTCACCGTTTCTGCTACTTTCAAAGAGAAAGACGACTATGCTACTACCATTGATTTCATGGCATTAGCTGATGAAAATTATAGTAAAACTACCACTCCAGAGCATACCGCTAATATTGAAACAGAGTTGTCAAATCATCATTATATATTGTCTTCTATGACCAATGTTTCGTGGGACAAACCTGATGGCAAACCTGCAGACAAGGGCTTGAAGATAAAAAATAGTGGCACAACGATTGCATTTGATGTAGCAGCTAAGAAATTAGTTGTCTTAACGATGGGCTCTATTAAGAATAACTCTGCTAAGTTCTCAGTTGATGGAGGAGCAAATTACACAAATCTTGTAGGTTCTAATCCTCAGTCAACAGGTGCTTCTGTTGTTACATACTATTATTCTGATAATGAAAGAACATACATGTATGCAACCAATAGTGGCGACTACAATGTTATTCAAGCTATCACAATTACTGATCCTTACAAAGTTACCTTCGCCAACGGTGGCGAAATAGACCCGATGTATTTCAAGGGTACTGCTCTTGAATTGCCTGCTGCTACCGGCGAAGGCGAGTTCCAAGGTTGGTATGATGCCGAAACTGAGGGTAAACTTATCGGTATGGCAGGTGACAAGTTTAGTCCGGCTTCCGATATTACCTTGTATGCTCATTTCGTTTCTGAGGATGCTGACAATTCGTTGGCATGGCTCAAATATGGAGATACTGACATTACTTTAGTTCCCAACCAAGTGGAATATAATGTTACTTTACCGCACGACAGCAACTTACCAATCGTTACTTACGAAGCCAATAGCGAAAAAGCTACTGCAGGAGAAGTAACACAAGCTACTGCTCAAACTATGAAAGCCACCTTTACAGTTACCGCTGAAAATGGTGACGAGGCAAATTATTCGGTTGTCTTCGAATATGAAAAAGTCCTCACCGCAATGGCAGCAGGATCCTATGCAAAAGCAGTCATCGCGCCCGCAAGTGTTTCGGGAACGAGTAGTCAATATGCTGCCGGTCTGTCGGACAATGCCTATTTCAATACCTTAGGTGATGCAAGCAAGAAAGATGGTGAAGCAGGAACACCTGAATTTAAGAATGAGTATATTTATCTGAAAGGTCAAGCCCAAATGAGTGGTGCTATTCCTACTTCGCGTGCAATACAATTTATTATAGGTACGCGCGGAAAACTGACTATCTCAGGAAAGGGTGATATGCGCATGATTAAAGAGGGTGAAACAGAAGCCGCTGTTATCGGCACGACAACAGCAGGTGATTACGAGGTAAGTGTATTGCCGGGTACATATTACATTTATGCTACCGATGGTTCTCGCAATATCACCAATATTAAGTATGAGATTCCGCCGATGGGCACGGATGCTACACTTAAATCGTTGAAGGTGGCAGGATATGCCTTGACTCCTGAATTTGATGCTGAGACAACAGATTATAGCGTGGTTCTTGATTACGGAACAACGGAACTGCCCAATGTCCTGTTTGAAAAGAATGATGAGTTCGCTTCGGTTGTTAAGACCGATGCAGAGTCTGTTACAGGCACCACAACTATTGAGGTAACCGCCGAAGACGGTACAACTGTTAAAACATACAGCATCGCCTTCTCTGTTTCTACTGACCCGAAATTTGTTATCTTCGATGGTTCTAAGATGACCGACTTTGGTCCGAGGACTTTCACTGACCCTGTTTCTGGAATGAGTTGGGAAGTTGGAAGTAGTCTCTCGTATAACAAAAATAATGATGCTCTATCTTGTGGTGCTAAGGACTATGCACACGATTTGAAGATGCAACCTGCGAAGGAAAAAGACGGAAAGGCAATCCGCATCAATGTTCCCGAAGGAAAAGTATGCATCATCAATTTGGTCGGTTGCACGGGTAGTAGTGGTAACTTGCGTTCTGTATTTATTGCTAAATCAGACCAAGCCGGTGTGGAGGACGCTTTGATTGCTTATACTTCTGACCAATATGTATTGGAGAAGAAGAGTATTAAGGTTCTTGGTGGTTCGTACTATGTACGCGCAGATGCTTCTTGCCGCTTCTATGAGATTTCGGTTGAAATATCCGATTACGACTACTCTCGCAGCGGTAGCGGATATGCTACTCTCTGCTTGCCGTACGATGTCAAAGTGGCTAACACCTTAGGCGCTACTTTCTACGAGGCAGACTACAAGGACGAAAGTGTTCACCAAATGTACTTCAACGAACTTGATGAAAATGCTACACTCAATGCCGGTCAAGCATACTTGTTCTACTATACTGCTCGTACTGCTTACTTCGTTTACGAACCTGAGACATCACCTGCTGATGAAATCGATGCACGCGGTTTCTATGGCGTACTGGAAGACACTTATGTATCTTACACCACAGAGGGCGAAGTATGGCACGGCGTTTATGGCACGAAGATTCAGCCGATGGCAGAAGGCGTGCTTATCCCTGCCAACCGCGCTTACATCAACCTGAGCGAAGTGCCCACCGTGACCAAAGTTCCTGCCGGCATGGCTGCTCCTCGCCGCTTGGCATTCGGCACTCCTCGCAGCCAAACGACCGACAACGAGCAACTGCTCATGAATGCTGAAAACGGAGTAATGAAAGTGATTATGAACAACCACATGTTCATCTTCCGCGACGGCAAGAAATTCAACGCAATCGGTGCTCCAATGAGATAATATTAAAAAAAAATCGAGTGCAAATTTGCAAATATCAAAAACTTTTTGTACCTTTGCACTCGATTTGAAAACGATTGACAATGAGAAATACTTTTGGACATTGGTTGTTAGACATCGCAAAGTACTTGGTAACAGCAGGTGTTATAGCACCTTTTGTCAGCAATGGATTACAATGGTATGGCATACTTATTGTTGCAATAGTTGTAATTGTCTTATTGATAATCGGTTTGCGATTGGTTAAAGAAGAAACAAAAATTATAAAAAGGAGGAAATAATATGACTTCTATTGATTGGCCGTATATATGTTTTGTAGTAACTATGATGGTCGTGTTCATTTGTGTTGCTATCTATGTAACACGCTATGACAAAAAGCACGAGATGGAAGATGCCTCTGATGAATAATCCTATAAATTGAGAACTAATTATTACAGTTATGAAAAAATATTATCAAACTCCCAAAGTTGAAAATGTTCATTTAGACCCGTTGATGCAAACTTTTCTCAAAGCTGGTTTGAATATCAGCCGTACCGAGCAAACAGGGTCTCCATCCTAATGGGTATCTAACATCATACAACAAAGGTCTGCACACGCAGACCTTTGTTGTATCCCCTAAACTCTGTTCGTACCACTTAACTCTTCCCGTTCCTCCGCGTTGGTGCGAGCTTATTATTTATTATTTGTTATTTATTATTTATTCCGTTTCCCCGTTTCCCCGGTTCACCGATTCACCAACTCCCCGGTTCACCGATTAAACTCTGTTCGTACCACTTAATTCTTCTCGTTCCTCCGCGTTGGTGCGAGCTTATTATTTATTATTTGTTATTTATTATTTATTATTTATTCCGTTTCCCTCGCTTCCCCGATTCACCGTTTCCCCGATTCACCAACTCACCGGTTCACCGATTAAACTCTGTTCGTACCACTTAACTCTTCCCGTCCCTCCGCGTTGGTGCGAGCTTATTCTTTATTCTTTATTATTTGTTATTTAGACCTTTGTTGTTGTCTGCCACTTGCTGACAAAATGTCAGTCGTCTTGCCATTGGTACGGTATTTGTTCTTAGTAGGGTACTAGTGTTCCTATTATTCTAGTCTCCTAGTATTCTATTCAACTAAACAATATATCACTATGGAAAAGAACAATGAAAATTTATCCAAGTTTGCCATCAACCTTTGCGCAAGAGCCAAAGACGGCAAATTAGACCCCGTTATCGGACGAGACGAAGAGATTCGCCGTGTACTGCAAATACTCTCTCGTCGAACCAAGAATAACCCTATACTTATCGGCGAACCCGGCGTGGGCAAGACCGCCATCGCCGAAGGACTGGCACAGCGTATCATTAGTGGCGATGTGCCCGAGAACCTTAAACGCAAAGAGATTTATTCCCTCGATATGGGTGCTCTTATCGCCGGTGCCAAATACCAGGGCGAGTTCGAGGAACGGCTAAAAGGCGTAATCAACGAAGTGATTGCC
This sequence comes from Paludibacteraceae bacterium, assembly GCA_024399835.1. Classification (GTDB taxonomy): domain Bacteria; phylum Bacteroidota; class Bacteroidia; order Bacteroidales; family Paludibacteraceae; genus Colicola. The sequence goes on along the minus strand of JAKSNK010000015.1, from coordinate 34,164 downwards.
GCCACAGGCGAGATAGTTCTCTTTATCGACGAGATACATACCCTCGTCGGTGCAGGCAAGTCCTCCGGCGCAATGGATGCTGCCAATATACTCAAACCGGCTCTTGCCCGTGGCGACCTGCGCGCCATCGGTGCTACCACCCTCGACGAGTACCAGAAATACTTCGAGACCGACAAAGCACTTGAACGCCGTTTCCAAAAAGTCATGGTGGACGAACCCGACGAGGCAGCCACTATCTCTATTCTGCGAGGACTAAAAGAACGCTACGAGACACACCACAAGGTGCGCATCAAGGACGATGCGCTCATTGCTGCCGTCACTCTCTCTTCACGGTACATAACCGACCGCTTCCTGCCCGACAAAGCCATTGACCTCATAGATGAGGCGGCTGCCAAACTGCGGCTGGAGGTCGATAGCAAACCCGAAGAGCTGGACAACCTCGACAGGCAAATTAAACAACTTGAGATAGAACGCGAAGCTATCAAACGGGAGAAGAATACCACCAAACTCGCTGCCATCGGGCAGCAACTCGATGACCTCAATGCCCAACGCGCACAATTGGATGCCCAGTGGCAGAAAGAGAAAGGTTATGTCGCTACTATCCAAAACGAAAAAGCACATATAGAGCAGCTCAAGCACGAAGCCGAAGTGGCAGAGCGCGAAGGCAACTACGGCAAAGTGGCGGAGATACGCTACTCCAAACTCAAACAAGCTGAAGCCAACATATCCGCTGCCCAAGACGCCTTGCGCAATGTAGGCGGACAAACGCTTATCAAGGAGGAAGTCGATCCCGACGACATCGCCGAGATTGTGGCACGGTGGACAGGCATTCCTGTCAACAGGATGATGCAGAGCGAAAAAGACAAACTTCTTCACCTTGAGGAAGAACTGCACAAGCGCGTTATCGGGCAAGACGAAGCCATCAGCGCCGTCAGCGATGCCATACGCCGTGCCCGTGCCGGACTGCAAGACCCCAAACGACCTATAGGCAGTTTTATCTTCTTGGGAACTACAGGCGTAGGAAAAACCGAACTCGCCAAAGCACTTGCAGACTATCTGTTTGACGACGAGAATATGATTACGCGAATAGACATGTCCGAGTATCAGGAGAAATTCTCTGCCACTCGCCTCATAGGAGCGCCTCCCGGATATGTCGGTTACGACGAGGGAGGACAACTCACCGAAGCCATTCGCCGCAAACCCTATTCGGTTATCCTCTTTGACGAAATGGAGAAAGCACATCCCGATGTGTTCAATGTCCTGCTGCAACTATTGGACGACGGACGGCTGACCGACAATAAGGGACGCGTGGTCAATTTCAAGAACACCCTGATTATACTTACCACCAACCTGACGGAGGAACAGCTGCGTGCTTCCGTCCGACCCGAGTTTATCAACAGGATAGACGATATCATTCACTTCGACGAACTGAACGAAGACCATATTTGCGAAGTGGTCAAACTGCAGGTGGCGCGTATTCATACCATGCTCATGGAGCAGAATATCGATCTGCGCGTTACCGACGATGCTGTCCGCTATATCGCCCACGAGGGCTATGACCCCGAGTACGGGGCACGACCCGTCAAACGCGCCTTGCAGCGGTTGGTTCTCAACGAACTCAGCAAGCGCATCATCGCCGGACAGATAGACCCCTCGCAACCTGTCGTCGTCTCTCTCAAAAACGGCGAATTGATATTCGGCACAAAATAAGCAAAGCAAAAAAATTTGCTCATGTGAATTTTTTTTAGTACCTTTGCAGTCAAATACAGTAAATCGGTCTGTCGCTTCGTCTTACGACGGGGAGGAAAGTCCGGGCACCGTAGAGCAACACAGCGGTTAATGGCCGTCAGGCAGCAATGTTTGGTCCCTGCTACAGAGACGAGTCGTCGTACCGGGCAACCGGAGGACGGGTGAAACGAGCATACTGTGTGGTGCAATTCCATGTAAACCCATGTTTGAGGTCTGCTCGACCGAGTGGGAGGGTAGGAAGCGTGAGAGTGGCGCAGCAATGCGTTCACCAAGATTAATGACAGACACGCCTCGGCGCACAGAACCCGGCTTATAGATTTACTGTATTTTTATGTATGACATTAACTGCAACCGTATGGGAAAAATACAGCAATTCAGGCACTTCCTCTTTGTCGATTTATGGCATGTCACCGACAATACCATTTTATCCAAACCGACACGGATTATCTACTCGGTACTCAAAACTATCATCTTGTCCATTCGCGGATTTGTCAACAAGGACCTCAATATCCGCGCCAGCGGACTGACTTATTCGCTGATGTTCGCCATTGTTCCTATTTTGGCAATGGTATTGGCTGTCGCCAAGGGCTTCGGCTTTGACGGCATAATAGAAAATTCGCTGAATAAATCTTTCTTGGGGCAAATGAACATGGTGCCGACCATCATGGGCTTCGTAGAGCGTTATCTGGACACGGCACAGGGCGGCGCCTTCATCGGAGTGGGGTTGCTCATCCTGCTATGGGCGGTCTATTCGTTCTTCCGAACAGTCGAGCAGTCGTTCAACGGCATTTGGAATGTGCGCCAATCGCGCTCCATTCCCCGCCAATTGACCAACTATATCTTTATTCTCTTTCTTATCCCGGTGCTGATGGTCGTCACTTCCGGACTCAGTATCTTCCTCAATACGGCTGCTGCCGGCTTGTCTCACTTGGCTTTTCTGCAGGATGTGCAGACCGGACTCGTCAAGTTCCTCAGTTTTGTTATCGCTTGGGGTGTCTTCACATGGATGTATATGGCTATCCCCAATACCAAAGTGCGCTTTATGAGTGCCCTCATACCGGGTGTGGTAATCGGCACGCTGTTCCAACTGCTGCAAACGCTGTCGGTTTATATTATCGTCTTCTTGTCCAGAACGAGTGTCGTCTATGGCGCTTTTGCCAGTATTCCCCTGCTGCTCACTTGGCTGCAATGGTCGTGCCTGATGATACTGGTGGGAGCGGAAATGTCGTTCTCTATTCAAAACCAGGAAGAATTTGAGTACGAAACTGAACTGAATACCATCTCCCGTCGCTACAAAGATTTTGTCATGCTATATCTGCTGCAGGTTATTATTCGCCGTTTTGAAGCCGACGAGGCACCTCTTACCACCCACCAGTTGGCACAGCAGGAACATCTTCCTACACGATTGGTCAACCTGCTGGTTCGCAGATTGACCGAAGTGGGTATTTTGCGGGAAGTTCACATTACCGGCGAAGAGGAACGCACCTATCAACCGGCATTGGATACGCATCAGATTACGGTGGGAATGGTATATGAACGCATTGGCAGGCAAGGGTCGGAGATGTTTCTCCAAAGCCCTACGCCTGCCATGCAGGATTTCTGGCAACGCTATTCCGTTGTCCAATCGCAAAACTCTACTTTTGACCGGGTTTTTGTTCGGGATTTGTAGTATCAGGTGCCACTCATCTTATACTTCGCCGTCGGTTCGCCGTCGGTCCGCCGTCGGCAAAGACCCGAGAAAACTACGCTCTTACATCATTCCTCCCATACCGGGATTAGGCATAGCAGGAGCGGGGTTCTCTTCCTTGATGTCCGTGATAACGCATTCGGTGGTCAGGAACATGCCTGCGATGCTGGCAGCGTTCTCCAATGCTACGCGCGTAACCTTGGCGGGATCTACCACACCGGCTGCTTTCATGTTCTCGTACTCGTCCTTGCGGGCATTGTAGCCGAAGTCGCCTTTGCCGTTGCGGACTTTATCTACTACGACAGCACCTTCTTTGCCGGCGTTCTTCACAATCTGACGGAGCGGCTCTTCGATAGCACGGCGGATAATCTCAATACCGGTCTGCTCGTCTTCGTTCTCGCCTTTGAGACCCTTTAACGCCTCTTGCGCACGGATATAAGCGACACCGCCACCGGGTACGATACCTTCTTCAATGGCAGCGCGAGTAGCACTCAAGGCATCATCTACGCGGTCTTTCTTCTCCTTCATCTCTACCTCGGAGGCAGCACCTACATTGAGTTGGGCTACACCGCCTGCAAGTTTGGCAAGACGCTCCTGCAGTTTCTCCTTGTCGTAGGTCGATTTGGTAGCGGCAATCTGTGCCTTGATTTGTGCAATACGGTTGGCAATGGCTTCTTTGTCGCCTGCACCGTTAACGATAGTCGTATTGTCCTTGCTGATAGTTACATTCTCAGCCGTACCCAACATCTCCAATGTGGCTTGCTCCAACTTGATGCCGGTCTCTTCGCTGATAACGGTACCGCCTGTCAGAATGGCAATGTCCTGCAACATCTCTTTGCGACGGTCGCCAAAGCCGGGTGCCTTGACGGCGCAAATCTTCAGTTGCGCACGCAGACGGTTTACAACCAGGGTGGTCAATGCTTCGCTATCTACATCCTCTGCAATAATCAGCAACGGACGGCCGCTCTGTACTGCCGGTTCGAGAACAGGAAGCAGTTCCTTTAGATTGGATATTTTTTTGTCGTGGATAAGGATATAGGGCTTATCCATTTCTGCTTCCATGGTCTCGGTATTGGTGACAAAATAGGGGCTGATATACCCGCGGTCAAACTGCATACCTTGTACCACGTCGATGGTGGTGTCCATGCCCTTGGCTTCGCCAATAGTGATAACGCCGTCTTTGCTGACTTTGCGCATGGCGTCAGCAATCAGTTTACCGATTTCGGCATCGTTGTTGGCGGAGATAGTTGCCACTTGCTCAATCTTGTCGAAGTCGTTACCGACCACCTCGCTCTGCTCTTTGATGTTCGTAACAACGGCAGCAACGGCTTTGTCTATACCGCGTTTCAGGTCCATCGGGTTGGCACCTGCGGTCACGTTCTTCAGTCCTACGCCTACGATGGCTTGTGCCAAAACGGTAGCAGTGGTTGTACCGTCACCGGCTTGGTCGCCTGTCTTGCTGGCAACTTCTTTAACGAGTTGAGCACCCAGATTCTCGCGTGCATCGGGCAGTTCAATCTCCTTGGCAACGGTTACACCGTCCTTGGTGATATGAGGAGCACCATATTTCTTGTCAATAATCACATTACGACCCTTCGGACCAAGGGTAACTTTTACGGCGTCAGCCAACTGGTCAACACCACGTTTGAGGGCATCACGCGCCTCAATATTATAAATAAGTTCTTTTGCCATAATTTTTTGTTGGTTAATCGGTTAGTTGGTTAATTGGTGAATCGGTTATGCGAGGATGGCGAGGACGTCGCTCTGACGCATAATAAGCAGTTTCTCGTTGTCGATTTCAATCTCGGTGCCGGCATACTTGCCATATAACACGGTGTCACCTGCTTTGAGAATCATTTGTTCATCTTTGGTACCCTGACCAACGGCGATAACTTCACCTTTCAGGGGTTTTTCTTTGGCGCTGTCGGGAATAATAATGCCCGCAGCCGTTTTTGTTTCGGCAGCGACCGGTCTAACCAGTACGCGATCTGCCAATGGAGTTACTTTCATATTGTTTTTGTTTTGTTTGTTAATATCAATTTGCGCAGTTTGCCTGCCCGTTTACCATAATACAAATAGTGTGCCAAACAAAATGCCGTTCTGCCAAACAAATAAAAATGCTGACATTGCTGACATTTTGGCAGAAAAAAGACGGTTTTTTGTTTTTTTTGAAAAAAATGCCTAAAAGATTTGTGTATGTGAAATTTTTTTTGTAATTTTGCACGAATTTTCGCTCATAGTGGATAAAAGTGAGGTAAACAGAGCGCATAAAATCGAAAAAAACTAATAAAATATATACTAAAATGTCAAAAATTTGTCAAATTACCGGCAAGAGAGCCATGATGGGATGCAATGTCTCGCACTCAAAGCGCCACACAAAACGCAGCTTTGATGTGAACTTGTTCCACAAGAAGTTCTACTGGGTAGAACAGGATTGCTGGATCAGCTTAAACGTGAGTGCCGCTGGTCTGCGTACAATTAACAAAATCGGTTTGGACGCTGCTCTGAAGCAGGCCGCCGAAAAAGGGTATCTTTACGAATAAACAAGGAGGAGTAAACTATGGCAAAGAAAACGAAAGAAGCTCGTGTACAAGTTATTCTTGAATGCACGGAACAGAAGGCCAGCGGTGTGCCCGGTATGTCTCGTTACATTACCACCAAAAACCGTAAGAACACTCCCGATCGTTTGGAGTTGATGAAGTATAACCCTTACCTGAAGAAGTACACCCTTCACAAGGAAATTAAGTAATTAACCAACTAATTGAAAGGTTTAAACTATGGCAAAGAAAGCGGTTGCAACATTGCATACAGGTAATGCCGGTCGTACGCACACCAAGTGCATCAAAATGGTTAAAAGCCCCAAAACCGGCGCTTATATCTTCCAAGAGGAAGTAGTTGAAAACGATCATGTAAACGAATATTTTAAATAAAAACATTCCGTTACAACAATTTTTAGAGAACTCCTGCCCATTCGGGTGGGAGTTCTCTTTTGGCAGGAGTGTATAAATTTTGACGAAAAATGTGTTTTTATATAAAAATATTTGCAGAATACATTTATTTTTTGTAAATTTGCAGTCGAATTGAGTGAAGGGGGTTGAGTGAAAAATTACGCAGATAATTAAACATACAAATTATATGAAACTGGAAGAAATTACGAGTAAAATCTATGCCGAGGGCGTAGAGAAAGGCAATCAGGAGGCACAAGCAATCATCGCCAAGGCAGAGGCAGAAGCCAAAATCATCGTTGACAAAGCCAAAGCAGAGGCAGAGGCACTCATTCAAGCCGCTGAGCAAAAAGCCAAAGACTTGGATGCACATGCTCGTTCCGAACTTAAAATGTTTGCCGAGCAGAGCGTAAATGCTCTCAAAACCGAAGTAACAGACTTGGTCAACGGCAAAGTGGTGGAAGCCAATATACATGCCGCTACGGCAGATGCTGCTTTTATGCAAAGCATTATCGCCAAAATGGCTGAGAGCATGGCTGCTAAAGGACATGTGACGATTGAAGCCAAAGATGCAGAGGCACTGAAAGCATATTTCGCAGCCAACGCCAAAGACCTGCTGGATAAAGGCGTGACCGTCAAAGAGGTCAAAGGCATGAAAACCGATTTCCAACTCAAACCTGAAAAGGGCGGCTATAAAATGGCATTCGGAGAAGCTGAATTTATTGATTACTTCCGGGAGTTCCTTAGACCGCAATTGATAGAACTGTTGTTCTAAGAAACTGAAAAACTAGATTACTAGGTAACTAGAAAACTAGATAAACTATGGGTTACGAATATTTAATAGCAGGTTTGCCGGAGTTGCATGCAGGTGACAAAGCCCCAATGACCGTTGAGCAGTTGGAGGAACAGTTGGCAGAGCAACTGACCGATAGCGACCGTGAGCAGTTACGGCTGATGAAATGCCGCGCTTCCTACGGCACTTGCGCGTTTATCCGCGATTGGCAGGCATTTAATCGCGATTTGAACAATATTCTTACTGCCGAGATATGCCGCAAACACGGTTTTGACGCGCGCAAATATATTATAGGTGAGATGCCGACCGATATTGATTCTACCGTCAAAGCTCTAAGCCAAATACCTAATCTGTACGAGCGCGAACGGCAAATAGATGCCGTGCGTTTCGCCTGGATAGAAGATAGAACGGCTATGGTCAGTTTCTCGTTGGAAAATGTATTGGCATATTATCTGGAATTGCAGATGCTTTGCCGATGGGATGTTCTGACAAGAGAGACCGGCGAACGCATCTTCCGCGACATAGTGGCAGATATGAAACATGGCATTAATGGTAAATTGTAAATGATAAAATCGTAAATATAATGACAACAGGAAAAGTAAAAGGAATCATTTCCAACCTTGTAACGGTTGTGGTAGATGGTCCTGTATCGCAAAACGAAATCGCTTATATCAGTGTGGGCAGTGCCGACTCCGGCAAGATAACCAAACTGATGGCAGAGGTGATTAAAGTGACCGGCGAGAATGTGTTTGTACAGGTTTTTGAATCCACTCGTGGATTGAAAGTGGGTGACTCGGTCGAGTTCTCAGGACACATGCTGGAGGTAACTTTAGGTCCGGGCTTGTTAAGCCGTAACTACGACGGATTGCAAAACGACTTGGACAAGTTAACCGGCGTATTCTTGCAACGCGGTGAGTATAATTTTCCATTGGACAAAGAGAAATTGTGGAAATTTGAACCAATCGCCCAAGTGGGTGACCAAGTAGAAGCTGCCGCTTGGCTTGGTGAGGTGGACGAGAACCACCAACCGCACAAAATCATGGTGCCGTTTGTGTTCGAAGGAACTTATACCGTCAAGTCTATCGTACCTGCAGGCGAATACAAGATAGAAGATACTATCGCCGTTCTGACTGATGCAGAAGGTGTGGACCATATCGTGACTATGGTGCAGAAATGGCCTGTAAAAAAAGCCATCTTGGCATATAAGTCCAAACCCCGTCCATTCAAACTGCTTGAAACAGGTGTGCGTACCATCGATACCGCTAACCCCATCTGCGAAGGTGGTACGGGCTTTATTCCCGGTCCTTTCGGAACAGGTAAGACGGTGCTCCAACACGCTATTTCCAAACAGGCAGAAGCGGATATCGTAATCATCGCTGCTTGCGGTGAGCGTGCCAACGAGGTCGTAGAGACCTTTACCGAGTTCCCCGAATTGGAAGACCCGCACACAGGACGCAAACTGATGGAGCGTACCATCATTATTGCCAATACATCCAATATGCCTGTTGCCAGCCGTGAGGCATCTGTCTATACTTCAATGACTATCGCCGAGTATTACCGCTCAATGGGACTGCGCGTATTGCTGATGGCTGACTCTACTTCCCGTTGGGCACAAGCCCTGCGTGAGATGAGTAACCGTATGGAGGAATTGCCCGGACAGGACGCCTTCCCGATGGACTTGAGTGCTATTATCGGTGCTTTCTACGCCCGCGCAGGATATGTGTATCTGAATAACGGCAAGACAGGTTCGGTTACTTTCCTCGGCACGGTATCTCCTGCCGGCGGTAACTTGAAAGAACCGGTGACTGAGGGTACTAAAAAAGTGGCACGCTGCTTCTACGCTTTGGAACAGGCGCGTGCCGACCATAAACGCTATCCCGCTGTCAATCCGATTGACTCCTATTCCAAATACATCGAATACCCCGAATTTGCCGAGTATATCAGCAAACTGATAGACGACCAATGGATAGGCAAAGTGAACGAAATGAAGACTTATCTGCAACGCGGTAAGGAAATTCAGGAGCAAATCAATATCTTGGGTGATGACGGCGTTCCTGTAGATTATCATGAGGAGTTTTGGAAAAGCGAGGTCATTGATTTCGTTATCCTCCAGCAGGATGCCTTTGACAAGATTGACGCTGTCTGCCCGTTAGACCGTCAGCGCTATATGTTGGATTTGGTAATGGATATCTGTCATGCTGACTATGATTTTGACAACTTCTTGGATGTGATTGATTACTTCAAGAAGATTATCAACCTCTGCAAACAGATGAACTATAGTGAGTTCCATAGTGCAGATTTTGAGAACTACCAAACTAAATTGAATGAACTCCTTGCAGAAAAGCAGATTAAAGCATAACGACTATGGCAAAAGCATTTCAAAAAATATTTACAGAGATAACGGCTATCACTAAGGCAACTTGCTCGCTGAAAGCCGAAGGAGTAGGTAACGACGAACTCGCTACCGTAAACGGAAAACTCGCCCAAGTGGTTAAAATCATGGGTGACGAGGTAACTTTGCAGGTTTTCCAAGGCACGGAAGGTATTCCTACCAATGCCGAAGTCGTTTTCTTAGGCAAAGCACCCTCGTTAAAAGTGAGTGACCAATTGGCAGGTCGTTTCTTCAACGCTTATGGTAATCCTATCGACGGAGGACCTGCAGTAGAGGGTGAAGAAGTCGAAATAGGCGGTCCGAGTGTGAACCCTGTTCGTCGTAAACAACCGTCCGAACTGATTGCTACCGGTATCGCCGGTATTGACCTGAACAATACTTTGGTGTCCGGGCAAAAAATTCCTTTCTTTGCTGACCCCGACCAACCTTACAACCAAGTTATGGCAAATGTGGCACTGCGTGCCGAGGTGGATAAAATCATTTTGGGTGGCATGGGACTGACCAATGATGACTATTTGTACTTCAAGAATGTGTTCGCCAATGCCGGTGTGTTGGACCGTATTGTGTCGTTTGTCAATACGACCGAAAACCCCGCCGTTGAGCGCTTGCTTATCCCCGATATGGCTTTGGCTGCAGCTGAATACTTTGCTGTACAAAAACACCAAAAGGTATTGGTACTGTTGACGGATATGACTCTTTATGCCGATGCTTTGGCAATTGTCAGCAACCGTATGGACCAAATTCCGAGTAAGGACTCCATGCCTGGTTCGTTGTATAGCGACTTGGCAAAGATATATGAAAAAGCCGTTCAGTTCCCCGAGGAAGCAGGCGGCGGTAGTATCACCATTATTGCCGTGACTACCTTGTCAGGCGGTGACATTACGCACGCTATTCCGGATAACACGGGTTATATCACCGAGGGTCAGTTGTACTTGCGTCGCGACAGCGATATAGGAAAAGTTATTGTTGATCCGTTCCGCTCGTTGTCTCGCTTGAAACAATTGGTAGCCGGTAAGAAAACCCGCGAAGATCATCCGCAAGTGATGAATGCCGCTGTCCGTCTATATGCAGATGCCGCTAATGCCAAAACCAAATTGGAGAACGGTTTCGACCTGACTGACTACGATAACCGTTGCTTGGAATTTGCCAAAGCATATTCGAGCAAAATCTTGGCTATTGATGTCAATATCAATACGGTGGAAATGTTGGACATCGCTTGGGGGTTGTTTGCCAAGTACTTCAAACCCGAAGAGGTGAATATCAAACAGGCATTGGTGGATAAATATTGGAAGTAATAAGTTGAAAGCTAATGGCAATTTCTTTTCAATATAATAAAACATCCCTGCAAGGATTGGAGAAAGACTTGAAGATGCGGCAACGCACACTTCCTACGCTTCAGAGCAAAGAGACTGCTTTGCGCCTTGAGGTGAAACGCGCCAAGGACGAAATACGGCAATTGGACGAGGAAGTTAACCGGCGAATTCAGGCGTATGACCAAATGATTGCTTTGTGGGGAGAGTTTGACACATCCCTCATTCATGTGGACGATGTGCGCATGAGTATCAAAAAAATTGCAGGTGTGCGCGTGCCGATACTGGACGAAGTGGTTTATACTACCAAATCGTTCAATATCTTCTCTTCGCCCAAGTGGTTTGTCGATGGTTTTGAACAACTCAAAGCCATTGCCGATGTCGGTATCCGTCAGGAATTTGTGCGCCGCAAGGTCGAACTGCTCGAGTATGCGCGCAAGAAGACAACACAGAAAGTGAACTTGTTTGAGAAAGTGCAAATCCCCGGATACCAGGATGCTATCCGCAAAATCAAACGGTTTATGGAGGATGAAGAGAACTTGAACAAGTCAAGTCAAAAAATCGTTAAGGGCAAGCGTGAACGCGCTGCCGCTGAAGAAGCAGCACAGAAAGGAGGCGAAGCATGATTACACCGATGAAGAAATACACTTTCCTCGTGATGGCTTCGCGCTATGAGCATTTCTTGGAGCAAATCCGCGAAGCAGGTGTGGTGCATATTACACTGAAAGCATCAGGGTTGGCTGATGATGAAGATTTACAGTCGGCTTTTGCGGAAAAAGAGCAATTGGAGCATATCATCAAACAGGGAGCTCCTGACCAATTAATACACGAGAAAACGGAAGTAGAGGATAAAATACAATCTACTCGCCGTGAAGCTGAACGAATGGCTGTTTGGGGTGATTTTGATACTCAACAATTGCAGGCATTGCAACAGGCAGGATACACCTTGTATTATTACACTTGTGCAAGTAGCAAATGGAATGAGGAGTGGGGTGTTCGTGTGGCAGATGAGCGTGGAAAAACCTATTTCGTTTCTATGCAACCTGTTGAAGATGATGCGGTTACGGAGGAACAGTTGAATGCCAAATCATCCGGCGATTTATACCAAGACATTGATGCTCTCAATGGTTTATTAGTCGCAGCACAAGCTCGTATCGAAGCATGGCAATTAGCTCATCTTGAGGAAATGCAAGCGCAGTTGGCAGATGTTAACCGCCGTATTGATTGGAAAAAAGTAACCCTCTCGTCGGATTCGATGGCAGAAGGTGCTCTCAAACTTGTTGAGGGTTTTTGCCCGGTGGAGCATACGGCTGCGCTGGATGCAACATTGGCTACATTGGACTGTTACTACGAATCTGAAGACCCGCAGCCCGAAGATGCAACACCTATTCAACTGAAAAATAATTGGTTTACCAAATTGTTTGAATGCTTGACAGGTATGTATGGCTTGCCCAACTATGGTGAGTTTGATCCTACTCCAATATTGGGTCCGTTCTTCTTGTTGTTCTTCTCATTGTGCATAGGTGATGCCGGTTATGGTTTGTTGCTTATTCTGATTGGTTACTTAATCCACAGGGACAAACTGAAAATTGCCATGTTTGAGGGTATGGGACCTATTATTATGGCATTGGGAGTCGGTTCTACGGTGATTGGCTATATGATGGGCGGATTCTTTGGTATCAATCTATACGAAGCCGCTTGGTTCCCTGAATCAGCAAAAGCCGTGATGTTCAACAACTTAGGCAATCACGGTAAGATTGGCGAATACGATGTGATGATGGTATTGGCATTGATAATCGGTATAGTCCATATATGCTTAGCCATGACGGTCAAAGCCATTTGCTACACACGGCGTTTTGGTTTCAAACAGACTGTTTCCACTTGGGGATGGCTTGTGCTTATCCTTGGCGGACTGATTGTCGGTGTTTTAGCCATGACGCATGTGTTGGATCAGGAAGTTACTAAGTTGGCACTAATTACCATCGGTGCTGTCTCTGCCTTGGGAATCTTCATTTTCAATACTCCCGGACGCAATCCGCTTATCAATATCGGTGCCGGTTTGTGGGATACTTATGGCATGGCGACAGGCATATTGGGTGATGTACTGAGTTATATCCGTCTGTATGCACTGGGATTGGCTGGCGGTATGTTGGGAATGGCATTCAACCAATTGGGAGAAATGGTGTTGGGCACTACTCCCAATGTGGGAACATGGATAGGTTTTATCGTCATTGTCACTTTCGGTCATGTTCTAAACTTGCTGATGGCTTGTCTTGGAGCATTTGTACACCCCTTGCGTTTGACCTTCGTCGAGTACTTCAAGAATGCCGGTTATGAAGGTAGCGGCAAACAATATCAACCATTTAAGAAATAATTAATAACTAATTAAATATTTACAACTATGCTAGTAGAAACAATGTTAGGTTTTCTGGGACTTGGCTTGATGCTGGGTCTTTCAGGAGTAGGTTCTGCTTATGGAACTACCATCGCAGCCAATGCTGCTGAAGGTGCGTTGAAAAAGGACAAAGACAAATCCAGTTCGTACATGATTTTGGCTGCCCTTCCTGCAACGCAAGGTTTGTATGGCTTTGTGGCTTATCTGATGCTCAAAGGCAGACTGATTGCAGAGACCGGTGAAGGCGGGCTTTTGCTCTTTGGTATCGGATTGGGAACGGGTATTGTGTTCCTGTTGTCTGCTATCCGTCAGGGACAAACTGCTGCCAATGGTATCAGCAGTATTGCTGCAGGCAATGATGTGATGACCAACACGATGATTTATTGCGCCCTGCCTGAGTTCTATGCCATCTTGGCATTGGTGGGTGCTCTGATGAGTTAATAGGGGTCGTCCCTAATGAATTGGAATAACCGCCAATCGTGGCTGCTAATCTTGACAGGCGCTTATTGCGTTATCTCTGTCATGATGAACTACTTGTGCATGAAACCTATGAGTTTCGGCACAAGTTGTGTTTGGATGGATGGTGGACTGCTCATCTCCTGGATGGTGTTTCTGATTAGCAATGTGCTGGTTGAAGCATATGACAAACCGACCGCTGTTCAAGTTACGGGTATAGCCACTGTACTAACCTTAATGGTCAGTATATTAGGACTGATTGAAGTACATCTCCCTACTTTGCCGCAATATGCGCAGCAGGCGGAGCATTTTGCTTATATATTCAGCAATGGACCGCGTACTATCATATCTTCCGCTATCGCTTTCTATGTGGGCAATGTGGTCAATATTAGTGTGATAGCCAAATTAAGGAGTTCCAATCAGGGAGGAAGATTTACATTTTGGTCAAGGGCTGTGGTCTCTACCATCATTGGGCAAATAGTGGACAATACATTGTTCCAAGTCCTTGCCTTCGCCCCTATAGGGTGGTCGCTGTACGAAATGTTATGGCACGATATTTGGAGTGCAATAGGTATATCGGTCTTGTTTGAAACAATTGTAGAAGCAGCTTTCGTTCCGCTCATTACTTTGCCGTTAACCCGACATATTCAGTCGTTGGATAAAGATAAACAAATATAAACAAACAAAAATTTTGAAATTATGGAAAAGAAATTGAAAAAATCCCTTGACAAAAAGATTTGGGGTATCTGCGGAGGTATTGCAGAGTATTTTGGTTGGGAAAAGTCCATTACTCGTGCCATTTATGCCATTTTGACCTTATGTGGCGGAGCTTTCCCCGGGCTCATTATCTATTTGGTACTATACTTCGTTATGCCTGAGGCAGAGAACGAATAGACCTATTGGAAGAATGTGAAATGGACATTGCCGTATTGGCGTGTCTCAGCAAAACGAGGGTGTGTCGTAAAGTCATGGTCTTTGCCATGTTCCAATACGAACCACCCTCCTTCTTTTAGTCTTGGGAGAACTAAGTCCGGTAATTCTGCCAATCGCTCCAATGCGTACGGAGGGTCGGCATAGATGAAGTCAAATTGGACATTATTGGGACAAGAAATGGTCGCAACTTGACCATGATTGGCATTGAGGAACTTAAATACATCACCCCGTACTACGCTCAGGTTATTGATACCCAATTGGTGGCATACGGAAATAATGTAGTTTTGTTGCGTATGTGCCATTTCCACGGCTGTAACATGTTTGGCACCGCGAGAAATGAATTCCAACCCGATACCGCCCGTTCCGGCAAACAAATCCAACATCTCAATGTCCTCAAAGTCCAATCGGTTATTGAGCAGATTGAATAGCGCTTCCTTGGCAAAATCGGTCGTTGGCCGTGCGGTGATATTTTTAGGGGGCGCCAAACGACGCCCCCCGTATTTTCCTGATATAATTCGCATTATTCCCAGTTGCCGGCATTATTGTTTGGCGCCATGATGTCACCAATCTTTAGTCCTGCGTAGTGCTCTAATTTAGTTTCTTTGTCAATCAAATTGACACGCTCCTGATTGTCCAAGTCTGCAAGGTAAGTGTTGTAGTGAGCACGAATTTCCATTAGAGGTACTCGAATGCCCTGTGAAGTGGTGTATTTGTCATTCACTTCTGCTTCAAAGCGTACATTGTCAGTAAAGGGAATATAAGTAATCTCTGCAATATTGTCTGTGGTGTATTCGCCTTTATACAAAGATTCAATCATATCTTTATAAATGGTGTCGCGACGGAAACCGCTCAAACCGTTGTCCTTGATTTCTTTGTCATTGTCCCAAATGTATGCATATAATGCATCTTTGTCATCCATATTGAGTTTGGATTGTGCTTTAGCCAATGCTTTTTCCAGCATTTTGGTGGCTTTGATTTCTGTCAATCCTGCTTCCAATTGTTTGTCGGTCAAACTTCCTTCTTTCATCACTTCTTTTTTTGGAGTGGTCTGCAGGAACATTACCAACGAATCCATGTTGGCTTGATAACGGCCATGAACCAACTTGTATTCTGCTTCTGCAGCACGCAATTTGACCAGACGGTCAATGACTACGACTTCGCGTTGGGCGCGCTTGTCTTCAAAACGGATAGGGGTTACTACGCTATCAATGCAGATATACACTAAAAACAAGCAAGCAACGCCTAATAAGATACGATAAATGATTTTTGTATTCATATTAAGATTAATTTAGCAATGGTGTTAAATGTTTTTCAAAAGTCATGCAAAGTTACACAATTTTTTGGATATATGCAAATTTTTTTGTAATTTTGTACCCAAAATACAGTATAATCAAGTGCAAAAGTCTATTCATAAGATATGTTTGCCCCTTTTGTTGGGCATCATACTGTCGCAACTTGCCTTTGCAAAAGTATATTCCGGTAGAATAGTGGACGATAAGGGCGAGGGGCTGATGTATGCTACCGTCTATCTCAAGGAGCAGCCCGTCATCGGTACTGCCACCAATATGGATGGGTACTTCTCATTGGAGTGTGACTCGGTGGCAGATTCGTCAATTCTTGTCCTCTCGTGTATTGGTTTTGAAACGCAGTATATCGCTCTCCGACAGTTTGAACCGGCAGAAACGGTTGTTCGTTTGCATGAGCAACCTATTATTCTCACACCTACTATTGTTGATGCCAAGAAAACACCTAAGAGCAATCGCAAACGCAAGGCGTCTATCTTGCACGAAGTGTATGCCAGATTACAGGAAGAAAGTCCTAAACAACCTGTCCGCTATCGTATTGTCAGTGATGTCAAAATGGAGGCGGAGAAGGTCTCTTGGGGAATGGAACAGATGTTGGCTACAATTATTCAGATTCCTTCCGAAGACATTACTCGAGCTGATAGTATTCAGTTTGTCGGGGAATATTGCAAACGCTATTGTGACCCCTTGGTGCGGCAGCATGCAGACAAACTTTTGGTGGGTGAAGCAGACGGAGACAGAAAACGCCTTGCACAATCCATTGATTCGGGCACTATCGTGCACCGTAAATTGTGGAGCATGTCCCAAATAGATAAAGCCGCATTCTTGGATTTAAGTGATGAACTGGCACGGTGGAATATGACGAAGCAGGACGAACAACATGTATTACTAACCTATTCGCGAACCAAGAATTACTTGGGTATCGTTAAAATTATCAGTTCGCAAAATCTCTTGGTGGACCATTCTGCATCGTTGCAAACATTTACGCAAGATATGCAGGTAAAGGTCTTTTTGCCGTTCAGCATAAAGGTCAAAGATAGCGATTTGGAATGGTTGAATCTACTCAATATGGATGAAGAGCATATTGAGAAATTCCGCTTAAAGAAAGCCAATGTAAATATCCATTTTGAGACACGATATACGCATCAGGATGGATTGCTGATTCCTATGGAAAAAACGATGCATGTTACGGCATTGTTGGAGGATAATAAGCATAATCAACTTCCTTGTGAATTATGGGGCATTCAGCATATTACGGATGTTCAGACACAGGGTATTCGCCCCCTCCGCTCATACCGCAAGTCCAAAACTGTACCCCGTGTTCTTGTTCCGATTTACTGATAAATGGCATACACAAATTATAGCGGCAAAATGACTTTTATACCAATTTTTCAGACAAAATGATTGGATATATGCAATTTTTTTAGTATCTTTGCAGTCTCAAATGAATGAATATCCAAGTATATTGTTAGGAGAAGCGGTTAATCAGTTCGCATCATTGCCTGGAATGGGGCGAAAAACAGCCCTGCGGCATGTGTTGGCATTATTGCGACGCAGCGATGGTGATGTCGAGCGGTTTGCTTCGTCCATAACGAATCTGAAGAAGAATGTGCATTATTGTCGCCGGTGCCATAATATCTGTGACTCCGATTTGTGCCCTATTTGCTCTGCTATCCATCGTGACCAACACACTATCTGTGTGGTTGAAAACATACGCGATGTGATGTCTATTGAGAATACGGGACAATACAACGGACTTTACCATGTCTTAGGCGGTGTCATTTCTCCGATGGACAATATAGGTCCCAAGGATATTGAAATAGAGTCATTGGTGGCACGCATACCTGATGAGCAGATTCAGGAGGTCATTTTGGCTCTTCCTACTACGATGGAAGGAGATACTACCAATTTCTTTATTTACCGCAAGCTCAGTGCCCTTACCAATACCTGTAAAGTGAGCCAGATAGCCAGAGGCGTGGCTGTTGGAAATGACATTGAATATACCGACGAAATTACTTTAGGAAAGTCAATTCTTAATCGAACGGAATACAAAGGTTGATATGAAAAAACTAAATATATACTATTATGGCATGCTGGTTCTTGCATGCGCTTTGGCTACAATGGCATATTTGCTGATTATGAAGGATGTTATTCGTCCGATTGACCCGATGAGTCAATGGGGACAAATCATTCAGTATGTGGTTATCATGGATGCTATTATTACCATCCCGTTTGGTTTGTATTGGCACAAACGAAACTGCAAGAAATGGCAAGTGTCTCCCGAGCAACTGCAGAATTTAGATGACGCTATCAAACAGGCGTACTATCGGTCAGCACGAAATCGTATCTTACTGGTTAGTAATGCGATGATATTGGGTATAGCTGCCTCCTATCTCGTTGGGGCTTGTGACCCTGCACATCAATCTATGCTCTGGATAGCCGGCATTAGTGCCATTGGGTGGTACTTTACCAAGCCGACCGAAAAGAAAATGTTCATGGAACTTCAACCCGAATCATACTAACCCCGTTAAACCCGTTCAATATGACTATCGCAGTAGATTTTGATGGCACGATTGTGGAACATGCTTACCCCGCAATAGGTAAGCCCATTCCGTTTGCTATAGAGACCTTAAAAAAACTTCAGTTGGAACAACATCAGATTATCCTTTGGTCTGTGCGTGAAGGACAGTTATTGCAGGATGCAGTAGATTATTGTCATGGTCGCGGATTGGATTTTTATGCAGTCAATAGCAATTTTCAGGATGAGCAGGCAATACACGACGGTAACACGGCACGCAAGCTGACTGCCGACTTGTTCATTGACGACCGCAACTTGGGTGGACTGCCTGATTGGGGAATTATTTATCAGATGATTCATGGGGGACGGGCATTGCTTCCCGTGCCGACCAATGGCATTGTTGAGCAAGAAGTGAAAGTTAAGAAAACTTGGTGGCAAAAACTATTGGGATGATTACACTCCGCAAAATAGAACCTGCCGACTTGCCATATCTGTACCAGTGGGAAAACGATGCAAGCAGTTGGAGCAGTGGCAATAATCATAATCCACTCAGCCAAAAGGATTTGCGTGACTACATATCTTCCTCTACCGGCGATATATACAAGGATGGACAATTGCGGTTGATGATTATCGCGAACGATTGTATAGTGGGATGTATTGACTTGTTTGACTTTGATGTTCGCAATCGCCGGGCTGCAATAGGAATGTATATCGCTCCGGAGTTCCGCTGTCAGGGTTACGGACAGGCAGCAGTAATCGAGTTTGAGCAGTATGCGTTCAGTTTCCTCCATCTACGGACAATCTATGCTGTGATAGCAGCACATAATATCTCGTGTCGCTCCATTTACGAACAGAGAGGTTTTGCTTCTGTAGGACCTTTGTCTGCTTGGACTTTGGAGGACGATGCGTGGATTTATACCAAGAACAATGAAACAGGGATTTGATAATAATCAGTATGTCCAAATACAGTCCGAGCATATTCGTGACAGAATAGCTCAGTTTGGCAATAAACTGTATTTGGAGTTGGGTGGCAAACTCTTTGACGACCACCATGCGAGCCGTGTCTTGCCGGGTTTTCAGCCGGATAGTAAACTGCGTATGTTGGCGCAATTGAAGGATCAACTGGAAATCATATTGACCATTTCTGCCCAGGATATTGAGCGCAACAAGGTACGACAGGATTTGGGTATTACTTACGATGAGGATGTTTTGCGTCTTCGTCAGGCGTTCATCGATCGTGGATTCTTAGTTTCAGGCGTAGTTATTACCCATTACAATGGACAAACTTCTGCCGATTTATACCGAGAGCGTTTGGAACGCATGGGTATTCGCTCCTATGTGCATTATACGATTGAGGGGTATCCTCATAATGTTGCTTTGATTGACTCCGAGCAGGGCTTTGGACGAAACGATTATATCCAAACAACCCAACCGTTAGTAGTGGTTACTGCCCCTGGACCCGGGTCGGGCAAGATGGCTGTGTGTCTTAGCCAACTCTACAACGAGCATCGGCGCGGTATTCAGGCAGGGTATGCCAAGTTTGAAACTTTCCCTGTGTGGAATTTGTCTTTGCAACACCCTGTCAATGTCGCTTATGAGGCAGCAACGGCTGATTTGAACGATGTCAATATGATTGACCCGTATCATCTTGAGGCGTATGGACAAGTGGCAGTCAATTACAATCGCGATGTGGAAATATTCCCCATTCTTAATGCTCTGTTTGAGGGTATCTATGGACATAATCCCTATAAGTCTCCCACCGATATGGGGGTCAATATGGTGGGTCATTGTATCAGCGATGACGAAGTGTGCCAATTGGCAGGCAAGAACGAGATTATACGCCGCTATTTCACCTCGCTCAACCGTTTTGCCGATGGATTATGTGGTGAGGAAGAAGTGAATAAAATTATGCTTCTGATGAAGCACCTTAATATTACCACCGACATTCGTCAGACTATCCATGCTGCCCGTCAACGCAAGGAAGAAACAGGACATACTGCTTCTGCTATAGAGTTGAGCGATGGCACTATCGTTTGTGCCAATTCGGGGGACTTGTTGGGCTGTAGTGCCGCATTGTTGCTGAATGTTACCAAACATTTGGCAGGCATTGACCATAACCTCAAACTCATACCCCAAGACATGATTGAGCCGATTCAACGAACCAAGGTGGAATGTTTAGGGGCTCATAATCCGCGTTTGCATACCGACGAAGTGCTGGTGGCTTTAAGTGTGCTCAGTCAGCACGACGAGAATTGTCGTCGGGCATTGGAGCAGTTGCCTAAACTCCGTGATTGTCAGGTGCATAGCACTATCATGTTGGGGGAGGTTGATAAGCGCATCTTTAGCAAGTTAGGCATTAACCTCACTTGCGACCCAATGCTCAAACCCGATAGCAAACCGCTGATTAAAGATAGGGATTAAACTCTTTTTCGTGACCAATCGTGGTTGGATAGCCGTGCCCGGGATACACTTGTGTATCGTCGGGCAGTTTTTTTAATGTCTCCAACGAACGGATTAGAGTACCCATATCTCCGCCCGGCAGGTCAGTCCTGCCTATTGATTCTTGAAATAGTGTGTCACCGGTGAAAAGAGTTTTTTCATTTTCAAAATAATAACACACACTGTCTTCCTTATGTCCGGGCGTAGGAATTATGCGAAATACCAATCCTCCCAATTCTATTGTTGGTGGTTCTCTTTGTGTAGAATATTTCCAATCTATTTTGGGAAGATTAGGGTAGAGTTTTTGCAAACATTCAATTCCGCAGATATGGTCAGGGTGGGCATGAGTGATAAGAACAGCAATAGGTGTTAGTTGCTGCTCTTGCAAATAGTCCAACACGCGTTGTTCTTCCTTCTCTCCGTACATCCCTGGGTCAATAATAATGCATTCTTTTCGATTACCCGATTCACCGGTTTTAACTGCTCCAGTTCTAAACTGGCGATTCACCTCAACTATATAAGTGCATTCTCTGTATGGGTTGCAGTAAAAAGTCTTGATAGTCATAATTCGTGATTTTACAACGGCAAGTAGATTATCCTCTTTTCTGCGAACCATTCTCCGGCAAAGGCAGGAGACAATGTGCTGAGCTCGGTGACATCGGCACTTCTGCGGAAGGGGTGGATCTCTGCATCCAAATTGCCGCCTTTCAGCACTATCAGACCGTTAGGCATTGCATTTTTGTGCTTATGGTGTATATTCTTGCGCACCAATTTGACCAAATCGGGTAGGGGCATTACGGCGCGAGAAACGACAAAATCAAATTGCCGTTTTTCTTCCTCTACACGCTCGTGCAGACACTCTACATTGGTCAAACCTGTCTTTTGTGCAATATCGGCTGCCACCATCACTTTTTTACCCACACCGTCAATCAGTGTAAAATGGCATTCGGGAAAGAGAATAGCCAACGGAATACCCGGAAAACCGCCTCCCGTACCCACATCCAGTATAGATGTACCTGACTCGAAATGAAGCAGTTGGGCAATAGCCAATGAATGGAGCAAATGGTGTTCAACCAGATTGTCAATATCTTTCCGTGAGATAAGATTAATCTTGCTGTTCCATTCGGGATAGAGCACTTCAAGCGCAGCGAATTGCTGCGCTTGAGTGTCTGTTAATTGAAAGAAATCGCTGATACGCATATATGGCGATTAGTATAACTGCCTATCAATCAGCGATGTTTGTGAAGACATTCTGCACATCTTCGTCTTCTTCGATTTTGTCAATCAGTTTCTGTACGGACTCACGCTCCTCGTCTGAGAGTTGCTTG
The DNA here is from genome assembly GCA_024399835.1 of Paludibacteraceae bacterium. GTDB lineage: Bacteria > Bacteroidota > Bacteroidia > Bacteroidales > Paludibacteraceae > Colicola. The sequence continues at coordinate 11,915 of JAKSNK010000015.1, read as the reverse complement.
GTGTCATTCGGAATGCGCACGAATTCGCAAGACTGAATTTCAAATCCGTTGTCCTCCAAGTATTTCTGCATGCCTGAATACTGGTCAAAATCAGAATAAATGACGATAGTGTTCTCTTCTTCATCTACGCCAAGTTCTTCTACGCCGAAGTCAATCAGCTCCAATTCGAGTTCGTCCAAATCAATGCCGTCTTTCATCGTGATGGTGAAGCATGCCTTGCGGTCAAACAGGAACTGCAGACAGCCCGAAGTGCCTAAGTTGCCGCCGTGTTTGGTGAAATACGAGCGGATGTTAGCCACGGTACGCATGTGGTTATCGGTAGCCGTTTCCACAAAGATTGCTACGCCGTGAGGACCGTATCCCTCATAATTGATTTCTTTGTAACCTTCGGCAGACTTGTCTGTGGCTTTTTTGATAGCGCGGTCGATGTTTTCCTTCGGCATGTTCTCGCGTTTGCATTGCTGAATCAGCATTCTCAAACGGGGGTTGCCATCGGGATCTGCACCGCCTTCACGGGCTGCAATAGTGATTTCTTTGCCTAATTTGGTAAATGTACGGGCCATGTGACCCCAACGCTTTAGTTTTGTTGCTTTACGATATTCAAAAGCTCTTCCCATAATTGTTGTGTATTTTATAGTTGATAATTAAATTAGTCTGCGTGATCCAGCACTTCTTCGTAGGTAACCTGCTCAAAAGTGATATCAAATTCAACACGGCGGTTGAGTGCGCGACCTGCTTTGGTAGCATTGTCGGCAATCGGTTTTTCCTGTCCGTAACCCACGGCGGTCAACCGGTGCTCGTCCACTCCTGCACGAACCAGGTAGTCGCGAACGGCATCGGCACGGTCCTGACTGAGTTTCTTGTTCATGGCTTCATTACCGGTGTTGTCCGTATGTCCTTGTACCTCAACGACATAATTCGGGTTCTCGGTAAAGATGTGTGCAATCTGATCCAATATGGTGTAACTGTTCTTCTTGATGATTGCCTTGCCGGATTCGAATTGAATACCTTGCATGGCTTTTTTGAGCAAGTTGCGCACTTCTTTTTGGATAACGGGGCAACCCTTATTGGCAGTTGGACCGGCTACGGTCGGGCATTCGTCTTTATAGTCGGGCACACCGTCGCCGTCTGAGTCTTTGTCGCAACCCTTTTCATCTACATGACCGATTGCTTCTTGCGTGGTCGGGCATTCGTCCATGTAGTCGGGCACACCGTCGCCGTCTGAATCTTTGTCACATCCGAGTGAATCGACAAACTGAACGGCCTCGGGCTTGGTGTCGGGACATTGGTCCAAGTAGTCAGGCACTCCGTCTTTGTCGCTGTCTTTGTCGCAACCGAGTGAATCGACATGTTCCACCGCTTCGGGCAGAGTGACGCATTTGTCGCGGTAATCGGGCACTCCGTCTTTGTCACTGTCTATCGGACATCCCGTCGAATCAATCAGTCCGTACGCTTCCGTCGGTGTTCCCGGACAATCGTCCATATAGTCAGGTACACCGTCGCCGTCTGAATCGATTGGACAACCGGTGGCATCAACGGTCACATTTGCCGGTGTGTTGGGGCACATGTCCAATTTGTCCGTCACACCGTCTTTGTCGGCATCCTTTTTGTGATTCGTGCCCCAAACAATGCTAAATCCGAAGGCAATATTCACTCCCTTGCTCTTGTAGGGGAGAATATATTTTCCCTCGTACGGGGCATACGAAGTGGGAATATAGTCCATCGCCAAAGTGAGGTTAATACCGTCGTAAGGCATAAAGCTGAATCCGGCACCTATGTTGCTGTATTTGCCGTTGTTCACCAGCGAATAACTTACCGCAAGGTTGAACCAGTTGCACGGACGAACAGCGCCGCCCAAGGTAACTTCTTCATACAAACGCCCATTGAACAGGCGGGTCTTGCTCACAATACCTACGCCTAATCTGTTGTCGCAGAAATTGGCATCTACGCCCACATTCAGTTTGGCTGAAATCATCCTTGCGTACAAATCTTTGCGGTCTTCGGTATGGATGCTTTGTGCAAATCGTTCCAATGCGTCCACTACATCGTCACCTAATTTTTGCGCGTCAAACTGATGGTCGTTCTTTTCGTTGGAGTAGTCCGAGTATTGCAAATTCTCAATGCCGGTAAATGTCGAATCGACATGCGTGGCATAGCTGGCGCCTTTCCATACCATAAAACCGAGGTCGTTCAGCGCTGCCGTAATCTGCACTTGCGGGTGGGGTTTGTAGGTAAATCCTAAATCTACACCTGCTCCATAACCTACCGGCATGATGTAATCAAGGATTCTCATATCTTCGGTCAACTTGTTGGCATCCATGTTTTGAATGTCGTTGTAACTGAGTTTGCGGGGTAGTGCATCCATATTGACGGGGGCTGCCACTTGTATGCTTCCTTCGCCGTAAATATGCCATGCTTGGGCGGAAGCATCGATGTCCATGCTGCGGTTGCGTAGGGTGAAATTGGCTTGACCCAATAGCAATTTGATTTTTCCGCCCACTGTCCATTGGTCGTTTATCTGATAGGAATACCCGCCGGCTATTTCTGTGTAAACCAGTGCTTGAGCCGATATGTTCTTGACATTGTACGAATTAACGCCCGACAAGTCATGCATACCGCCGTCCAAAATGAAATTGCTGAAGGTATTGGGCAGTCCTATACCTATTTCCTCGCGCTCTGATATGCCGATATGAATATACCCCTTCTCGTTGTGGCGAAAACCGAAACTGAGTAAATTGAGGGTAATGTCTTCGTCTGCCAAGGTCACTTTGCGGAACTGGCGCAACAGTTGTTGCCTATCGGCATCGGGGTGAAGAGCCGTCACGGTCGAACCGTCCTGCTTGAAGATGACATCGCTCATGGTCAGCGAGTTGTTGCCTGCCCATAAACTGGTGTAACCTAACGGCGTGAAATTGACATACCCGTCACTCACCGGCTGAAAAGCAGGGTTAATCGTGTGACGCATGGGCGCGTTCTCTAAAAAGTATAGAGTGGAAACTTGCTGAGCGGATAAGGTGGCAGTTGCTAACAGAAGAACTGCAACTATGGATGATAAGTGTTTCATGTTTTCAGTCCTCCTTCTTGTTAAAGTTCATAATGGCTTCCACATCGGCGGCTACTCCCACATGTGCCTTGATGGCGGAAGTGGTGTCTATGGCGCATGGCTTGGGGTTGTTGCCCACATAGGCATCCAGTCGCATGTGCTTGCATTGGGTCAGCGAATCGAATTGCTGCTGATCTACATCCACGATAAAGGTCGATACGGACGGCTTGGATACATAACTGTATTTCTCGCCTCCGTGTTGTGTCATCTCGGGGGCTGGTAGATGCACTTTGTTGCCTGTCATATTTTCAAACAGGTGCAAGTCCATCACACTGCTGTCTGCCTTGAGGAACCATACTTGGGCATCCACATCAAACGGAAGTGAGTTCTCCAGCGACAAGTACAGCTTGATATGTTTGGCTTGCCCTTTTTCCACTACTTTGACGGTACTCAGCAACGAGTCCAAAGCAATCTTGTCAAAACGGATATCGTTAATCTGTGTCAAGTACTGTGCCTCGCTTTTTTCGTTCACCTTGAAAGGAATATCAATCACTACATAACCGTTCAAATCGTATTGGTTGGTCAGACGGTGTTGCGCCCATTTGTAGTTGGGATGGGGGTAGGGGTCTATCATCAGACGGAATTTGTATTTCAGCGAATCGGGTTTGATTTCAAACAACTGGTCCAAATGCCCGTTACTCGGGTCTTCGTCAAACATCTCGTGGTTCTCAACCGAATCCGACAATGCCCCGTATGGCGAAATGACATTGTCCAGCACATATTCATTATAGGTCTGACCACGCCAACTGGCAGTGCGACTTTCTGTTGCATTGAGGGATACCAGTTCGTCTAATCTCACCATCAGCGGCGCTGCCACATGGTGGGTCGCATAAATATCCAACGACGGCTCAGCCAGCCGTACCGTCATTTTCTTGAAGTTCTTCCACCCGTCCCACAAACTGTCGATACAAACGGTATTGCTGTCGCGCATTTGGGCGGATGCCTGGAAGTACCCCCAAGCGGCATCAAAGTCAATGAATTGTACCGCAAAATGGTAATCAAAGGCAGATTGGTCTTTTTGTATCGTTACCGGTTGACCTGTCGGAATGGTAAAAGTGAAATGGAATGTGAAATCGCAATAACCAATCACATTGCCGGCGCTTGCCGGTTGTCCTTTGTCTTTCATCAGATTGACCGTAAACTGGTCAATGTTTGCAGGAATTGAATCACCGTAATTATAGCCGTCGCCTTTGCTGTAGAGAGTCAGCATATTGCCGGCACGGCGGGTAAACTGGTCGCCCAACTCCACCTCGACGGCATCTATCCAGCCCCATTGCAGCCCTAATTCGGTCACATTGACCACGCTCGTAAACTTGGCATTGGACACTTGTACGCTGTCTATGCGCTCTTGGTTGATGTCCGAATTGATATGGTCTAACTGCAGGCGCAAGGGAAAGTTCAGCGTAATGGGCTTGCCTTTGTAACTCTCTTTTACGCTGCCGTCTGCGTTCAGATAACCGTTTGCCTGCAACTGGTCATATACCATAAACGCTTTGTCGGTCTCGCTGATGTATTCGGTCAGATCCAATATGTGGTAATGTTTGGTGGGTATGTCGGCGGTGTCGATATAGTGAAAAGTCCCCGTCTCATCTACAAAGATTTTGGGTACTTGTCCGCCGCCTAAAAAGTCATTGACGGTAAAGGTCATACTTCCTACGGGAAGGGCTACCCCCATCTCCGCTTGAATGCGGGAATCAATGTTTTTTAAGTCTAAATCGGCTTTGCAACCGTACATGGTGGTAATGCAAACGGCAACGGTAAAAACACGAAAGAGATTCTTTTTCATATCTGTCACAAAAATTTAGCGTGCAAAGATACAAAAAAAAAATGATATATGCAAATATTTACTTACTTTTAAGTAAATAAACTTTTTCTGTGGCACGGGTGATGGCTGTGTATAGCCAACGGTAGTCTTCCGTGGTCAGTACTTGTTCCGCCATGCCTAATGCTCCGGGGTCGATAAAGACGCGCTTCCATTGTCCGCCTTGCGCCTTGTGACAGGTCACGGAGTACGCATAGCGGATTTGTAGGGCGTTGAAATAGGGAGAGGCGAATATCTTCTCTCTAAGTTCTTTTTTGCTGCGTATTTCGGGGTAGTCTTCGGCAATGTGCATGTATAGTTCGCGCTGTTTGGCGTAGTTGTCTTCGGGGGTGTCTGCCAGCAGGGTGTCTAACCATATTACCGCATCTATTTCCCATTCGTAATCAAGCGACTTCAAACTGGCATCCGCAAATCTGCAGCCGTATAGTTCGCGCTCGTTTCTCAGCCGGACTACTTCCATCATGTCGCCGTTGGCGAGGAATGGCAGTCCCTCGTATTGCTGGGAGAAAAAGTAGTTGTTCCTGCTGACCATGATGCGGTCGCCTGTTTGCAGAATGTCTTCTTTCCACAGCAGTTGTGCCCGTACGCCCTGGTTGTAGAGGTTGGTCCGCTTGTTCGAACGGGTGACTATCAGCGTCTCTTCCACTCCCACCTCGTCGTAACTCCTTTCTATCTCTTCCACCATCTTGTTGGGTGGCAATAATAGCACATCTTCGTATGGACTGATTAGGTCAAATATCCCTTGCGAATTTCCCTGTGAAATTCCTTGCTGGTTTTCTTGCTGGTTCCCCTGTTGATTATCGTACTGATTATCGTACTGGATTCCCTGTTGATTATCGTATTTATTTTCGTGTTTTTTGTCGTGTTGGTTTTCTATGGGTTTTCCGTGGTCTTGCCGACGGTCGACCGACGGTCGAATTATACATGAGCGAACTCTTGTTGCATCCTTCAGCACCCCGCTTCCGTCCGTTTGTCGTGCCACTTCGGTCAAACATGCCAAGTGGATAGTCAGACCGTAACGCGCCAGTTTGTCCTCTTGTAACGCAGGACTGTTTTCGCATTCTACGGGGGGTAATTGGGCGTCGTCACCAAGTAACAGCAATCGGCAGTTCTCGCCCTGATAAACATATTGAATCAGGTCGGTCAGCAAATCCTCGCTTATCATGGATGCCTCGTCCACGATGAAAAGGACATTCTTGTCTTTGTTAAAACGCAAGTCCCAATTTGCCGATTCACCAACTCCCCGATTTACCGATTTACCTTCTATCGGTGTGCCCGGAGGCACCCGATTCACCATATAAATACATTTATGAATAGTGTATGCGCCCGTTCCCGAATAGTGGCTCATCACTTTGGCGGCTCGTCCCGTAGGCGCTAATAGTACCGTCGGCATTTGCAGGTTGACCATTGCTTTCGTGAGAGCACTTACCAAACTCGTTTTACCCGTTCCTGCATAACCCATAAGGAGAAAACAGGGACGCTCCGTTCTTTCGGATAGAAAGCATGCCAATTGCTCGATTGCCTCCTCTTGTCCGGCGTTTGGAACAAAAGGAAGTTGGGAAATAATTCTATTTTTTACAAAATTTGCAATCACGGGTGTTCCTGTTTTTTGGGAAACCGGCATTGCCGGAAGGGGATTATTTGATTAAATGAACGATATTTTTCGTAAAATATTTGCGTATTTCAAAAAAAAGTTGTACCTTTGCAGTCTCTATGGTGGGTGCTATACGACCAGCTCCCTCTGAATTCCCCCAGGTCTTGACCGAAGCAAGGGTAGGAGGTTGTAGCGGTGCGATATAGTTAGCCCACCTTTTTTTATTCCAATTCCCCGATTCACCAACTCCCCGATTCCCCGATTCTCCTATTCTCCATCAACACCACATTCTCCACATGTTGCGTATGAGGGAACATGTCAACCGGTTGGACGGCGATTACTTTATAATTGCTGTCCAATAGTGCCAAATCGCGTGCTTGTGTGGCAGGATTGCAACTGACATAAACGATGCGTTGGGGCGCGGCTTCCAATATGACCTTAATTACATCTTCGTGCATGCCCGCGCGAGGAGGGTCGGTAATGATGACATCCGGCTGACCGTGTGTGGCGATAAAATCGGCATTCAGAACATCCTTCATGTCGCCGGCAAAGAACTCCGTGTTGTCCAATTGGTTCAATTGAGCATTTACTTTGGCATCTTCGATTGCCTCAGGCACATATTCGATACCGACTACTTTCTGTGCTTGACGGGCTACGAAATTGGCAATTGTGCCTGTGCCTGTATAGAGGTCATAAATACATTTGCCGTGTGACCATGTGCCGTTTACGGTTTGCCCGTCTTGTATTTCGCAGTTGGCAAACTTACGAACTACCGAATACAACTCGTATGCCTGGTCGGTATTGGTCTGATAGAAGGACTTCGGACCTACTTTGAACTGCAAATCTTCCATCTTTTCCATAATGTGGTCTTGCCCTGCATAGAGCAGTATGTCCTGGTCGCTTATCGTGTCGTTCATTTTTTGATTGACACAGTACATCAGGCAAATAATGGCATCAAAACTTTGGTGCAAATACTCCATCAGTCCTCGTGCGTTTTCGTCCATCGGTTCGCCGAATACAACCACTACCATCCATTCGCCCTCGTTATTGTTGCGAATCATGAGATTGCGCAACATACCTGTATGCGAATGCTCGTTATAGAAAGTCATGCCATGCTCTCTCGCAAAGGCATATACTCCGTTGCGAATATCGTTTTGTAATCCTTCCATCAGGTGACAAGTGTCTATTTGCAGCACTTTGTCAAAATTGTTGGGAATATGAAAACCTACTCCGGGTTCGAATGGAATACCGCTTTTCATTTGTTCGGTTGTCAGCCATTTGTGGTCGGCGAAGGCGAATTCGAGTTTGTTGCGGTATTCATAAATCTTTTTACTGCCGAGAATAGGACTGATTGGTGGCAATTCTATTTTGCCGATGCGTGTCAGATTGTCTTCTACTTGTCGTTGTTTCCAGCGCAGTTGTTCTTCGTAGGGGAGGATTTGCCATTTGCAACCGCCGCACAGACCGTAATGTTGGCATACGGCTTCGCACCGCGTTGAACTTAGTTTCTTGTATCGTAGCACGCGTGCCTCCATAAAGGAGTGCTTTTTCTTGGTAACTTGCAAATCGACAATATCTCCCGGCACGCAATAGGGTACAAAACATACAATATCGTCAACGCGTGCCAGCGCTTTCCCTTCGGCAGCAATACCGGTTATTTCAATATCTTCTAAAATAGGTAAATTCCTCCGTCCCATAATAGTTGGTCCTTATTGGTTGTTATTCTGTCATTTCTTTCAATATCTCGCTTACGGTCGGGTGGGGGAAGACCACCTGTTGGAACTCGGGCATGGTATAACCCATTCTGACGGCAAACGAGGCGGCGGCGATAAACTCCGAACACGGATTGCCTATCAGATGCACGCCCAATACGATTTGTTTCTTTCTGTCTATCACCATCTTGCACAGCCCGTTTTCGCCTTCGTTCTCTGCTACAAACCGACCGCTGAAACTCATCGGCAGTTTACGCACCTCGTAGTCCTCCTGCTCGTCCGTTATGCCTACACACGCAATCTCGGGATTCGTATATACGACACTTGGAATGGCTTTGTAATCAATCCGTTGTAGAGGAATTTGCTTGAGCATTCGTCCTACAGCCACTTCGGCTTGCCGACTTGCTACATGTGCCAACATCAGTTTGCCCGTCACATCGCCACAGGCATAGACATTGGGCAGATTGGTGCGCATAAAATCATCTACTACTATGCCGCGTTCACATTTCAAATCGGTCAGTTGCTCTAATCCCTGCATGTTAGGACGGCGACCTACGCAAACCAGAATCTTGTCGGTCTCAACCTCGCCGTTGTCGGTAATAACACGGTTGCCGGCAATCTCCGTTACTTTGGTATCGGTCAAAATGCGTATGCCTTCTTTTTCGTATTTATCGCGTAATAATTGGACTATTTCTTGATCTAAATTCGGCAATATGTGTGGCATTGCTTCTATTACGGTCACGGGCACTCCTAATTCGTGATATAGTGTGGCAAACTCCATGCCGATTACGCCACCGCCTACTATCACTATGCTTTCCGGCAATGTTGTGGCAGCCAACGCATCGGTTGAGTCCCATACATTAGGATTATCCTGTATGCCTGCAATGGGTGGCATAAAATTGACGGAACCGGTACAAATCATCAGATTGTCGGCTGTGTATTGTTCGCCGTTGCATTCAATCACCACTTTTTCATCCGTCCTGCTGACTACCGAAGCGGCTCCGTTCACTACTGTGCAGCAGTCGTTGTTCAGTTTCATGCGTATGCCGGCAACCAACTTGCGAACCACTTTCTGCTTGCGTTGTACCATTTTGGCATAGTCAAAACTCACTTGCTCTGCTTTCACACCATACTTGTCTGCATGCGTAGCGTTCCAATACTGCTTGGCGCTGTATAATAGGGTCTTGGTGGGGATACAACCTACATTGAGGCAAGTCCCGCCTAAGGCGTTTTGCTCAAATAACACCACTTGTTTGCCGGCTTGACTGGCTTTGGCTGCGGCTGTGTAGCCGGCAGGACCGCCACCGATGATTGCTAAAAAATATTGCATAGCTTTTATAAAACGAGTTCTTGATGGTTTGAATGGACAAACTCATGTTTGCCCTTTTTGCGACTACAAAGATACTGCTTTTTAGGGAATTTTGCAAATAAATTTGCATATTTCGCGATTTTTTTGTACCTTTGCGCCACTATTTAAAATGCGTTATTATGGCTCGTAAAGTCTGCGTTCGTTTTGCTCCTTCTCCTACGGGAGCACTTCATATCGGCGGTGTGCGTACTGCCTTGTATAATTACCTTTTTGCTCGCCAGAACGGGGGTACTATGTTGTTGCGTATCGAGGATACCGACTCCACTCGTTTCGTACCGGGGGCAGAGCAATACATCATTGAGGCATTGCATTGGCTCGGCATTCAGATTGACGAAGGAATATGCCTTGAATCTCCTGACGGCAAAGGTCCTCACGGTCCCTACCGCCAGTCCGAACGGCGTGAGATCTATCACCAATATGTGGATCAACTCATCAATTCCAATCATGCCTACTATGCTTTTGATACGCCGGAACAATTGGAGGCAAAGCGTGCGCAAATACCTAATTTCCAATACGATGCGCGTACACGCATGGAGATGGACAACTCGCTCGTGATTGGCATGGACGAGGCGCGCAAGCGTATCGCTGCCGGCGAGAAGTATGTGGTGCGTTTTCTCATTGAGCCGAACGAAGATATTACCGTGCATGACCTCATTCGTGGTGATGTGACTATCAATAGTTCTATTTTGGATGACAAAGTGCTGTACAAGTCCGCAGACGACCTGCCTACTTACCACCTTGCCAATATCGTGGATGACCACCTGATGGAGGTTACTCATGTCATTCGTGGTGAAGAGTGGTTGCCTTCTGCTCCTCTGCATGTCTTGTTGTATCGTGCTTTTGGGTGGGCGGATACTATGCCTCAGTTCGCACATTTGCCCCTGTTGCTTAAGCCGGACGGCAACGGCAAACTGTCCAAGCGTGACGGCGACCGTCTCGGCTTCCCGGTCTTCCCGTTGGAGTTCCATAACCAAAAAGACGGAACTGTCTCCAGCGGCTACCGTGAGAGCGGTTATTTCCCTGAAGCAGTCATTAACTTCCTCGCTTTGCTCGGTTGGCATAATACCGGCGACCAGGAAATGTTTACCATGGACGAACTCATTCAGCAGTTCTCGTTGGACCGTGTCAGCAAGTCAGGCGCTAAGTTTGACTACGAAAAGGGCAAGTGGTTTAACCACCAGTACCTTCAACTTAAATCCAACAAGGAGTTGGCACAACTGTTTATGCCTGTTCTTGAGCAACATATACCTGAGTTTAACGGGGGTAGAACGGGAGTAGAAGCCATCGTTGAGCAAGTCATTGGCTTGGTCAAAGACCGTGTCAATTTCGTTTCTGAATTGTGGGAACAAGCGAATTTCTTCTTTGTAGCACCTGCCGAGTACGACGAGAAATCGTTGGCTAAGCGCTGGAAAGAGGACTCGCCTCGCCACATGACCGAATTACTTGCTTTGCTTGAAAGTGTAGATGACAAAGATTGGCTCACTCCTGAAGGCAAGACGGCGGAAGAAGGTGTGCTCAACACCCTTGTCATGAATTGGATTGCTTCTAAAGAATATGGGGTAGGGGTAGTTATGAATGCGTTCCGTATCTGCCTTGTTGGTGCTGCTCGTGGTCCGCATATCTGGGCTATTACGGACATATTAGGCAAGCAGGAAACGCTTCGCCGTGTCCGCGTGGCACTTGAGAAATTGCACTAATTTATTCTCTTATTGAGATATAGTACACATGGATTGGGCAAACCGTTCGGCTTGCTCAATTTGGTCTATTTTGCCGACATCCATCATCTTGTATTCGCTTGGAGTATAGGCATATAACGCGCCTGATGAACGGCTGACGGTTTGTAGATAGACATCTATCAAACTGAACTTGTCGCCCTTGTCAAGTGCCACTTCTTCGAAATAGGGGAATAAACTTGGCTTGAGAACAGCCATTCCGCTGTATGCCAAGTGGCGACCGTCTGTCCCGCGCACTTCGCCGGTGGCTGTATTGGTCCATCCGCACAGCCGGTTGGAATCGTCAAAACATAAATACCGTTGTGTCGGTCGGTCGCTAACGACCAATAGTCCGCCCTGCTCGTCTTTTAGAGACGATGCGGCGGTCAGAACATCGGTAATGTGAATATTGCTCAATATATCTACATTGCACACCAGCAATGGCTCTCCGTCCATCGTGCCCTTATTGGAGTGCTCGGAAACACCGTTGACCACTTTTTTCACGCCTCCCCCGGTGTCCAGCAGGCAGTCTCTTTCATCCGAGATGGTTATGTTGGCACCCCAACCGTCGTTTTTCTGCACTTCGTCTATAATCATGTCGGC
>JAKSNK010000014.1 GCA_024399835.1 Paludibacteraceae bacterium | reverse complement strand
CCAAGCGATAGTGCCGTCAATCGTTATACATCAGGTAAAATATCTTGGAGGTATAGTAAGGGCATTTCCACCTATCAGGTGCAGTTGGATACCGTACCGACTTTCAATTCGCCCGTTTTAATCTCTAAATTAGAATCTGCCGGCAACGACGACAATGCGTACTATTCGTATTCACAGCTATATTTTGGGAAGTGGTACTATTGGCGTGTACGCGAGTGCCACAAGAATGATACAAGCAAGTGGTCTAAAACACGTTGTTTCAAAACTTATCGTCATTGTAATCTAAACACTACACCCACAGACAGTGCTACCAATGTGAGCACATCACCTGAGTTGTATTTTACCTATGCGACAGGTGTTTCCAATTATCAACAACAGATTGACACAACCCCTTCTTTCGATTCACCACTGTGTGAAACAAAGATGTCTACAGGGGCATCCGGTTCCAATTATAATTACCATTCTTTCATTGATTTGCTTTTTGGCACGCGATATTATCGCCGTGTGCGCGAGTGCCTGCCCCACGACACAACCGATTGGTCTCCGATTCGTTCATTCACTACCATAGAGAAGGGGGCATACAGCACTTCTTATTCTATCGCAAAAGGAGAAACCAATGTATCTGTCACTCCAGATTTGTATTATGCATACCGCAATTATATTGATTCCGTGGAAGTTCAGTTGGACACCGCCATCCTTTTCGACTCTCCTTTGTTTGAATCCCATCGCGTGAAAGAAGCCAGTGCCCAAAAATACGCGTATGTAACGCCCAACAACAATCTCCTCTACGGCACTACTTACTATTGGCGAATACGAGACATTCATTCCAAGGACATCAGCGATTGGACAACACCTCGCTATTTCACCACCACTTATCGCATGTCCAAGCCCAACTTGATTGCCCCTGCCAACCAATCGACTATCTACAACGGCGACTTAGCCGTCTTTAATTGGGATAAATGCGAAGATGCTACACAATACATCTTCCAACTAAGCGACGACGGACAGTTCAACACCTGTTTGCACCAAGAGCTACTCACCGACACTGCCACATCCATGGTTCTGCCCGACAATAGTATCCTCTATTGGCGCGTACAAGCCGTGAATAGCCAAGGGCGTTCGCCGTGGTCAAATGTACGAGGCATAAACACAACACCTTCCATGCCAACCGAAATCATCGAAACATCCGACAACCGCAAGCAAACAAAAAAGCAACTACGAAACGGACGGATATATATCTTACAACAAAATAGAATTTACAACATCCTGGGAATCAAGATGAATTAACAATACAACTAATTATTATCGAAATACTATGACTGAAGAATTAAAACAAATCCTTGCCACAGCACAAACATGGCTTGACGGAAATTACGACGACGAAACCAAACAGCAGGTCAAAAAGATGATCGACAGCGACGACAAGTCCCTGCTCATTGACTCTTTCTATCGCACACTCGAATTCGGTACGGGCGGACTGCGCGGTATCATGGGACCCGGCACCAACCGGATGAACAAGTACATCGTCGCACAAGCCACTCAGGGCTATGCCAATTACCTCAATAAGATTGCCCGACAGGGCGGTTTCACTACTCTGTCCAAGGGCGGACAGGTTTCTGTAATCGTCGGACACGACTGCCGCAACAACGGACGCCTCTTCGCCGAAACGGTTGCCGATGTGTTCGCCGCCAACGGCATCAAGGTCTATCTGTTCGAGTCGCTGAGACCGACACCCGAAGTCAGTTTCGCCATACGCCACCTCCATTGCCAGGGCGGTGTCAATGTCACCGCTTCGCACAACCCCAAAGAGTACAACGGCTACAAAGCGTACTGGGAGGACGGCTCACAAGTGCTACAACCACATGACCAAGGCATCATTGACGAGGTCAACAAGGTCACTATGGCGGATGTCAAAACAGGAGGCAGCCCCGACCTTATACAGATCATCGGCGGTGAAATGGACTACGACTATATGATGGCAGTCAAATCCGTCATGATTGACCAGGAGGTTATCAACCGCCAAAAAGACCTCAATATCGTCTATACTCCCCTACACGGCACGGGACGGCAAATCATTCCCATGTGCCTGCGCTCGTGGGGATTCCAGAATATACATGTCGTTCCCGAGCAAATGGTGATTGACGGCAATTTCCCTACAGTCGTCTCGCCCAACCCCGAGAACTCCGAAGCAATGACTATGGGTATGGCTCTCGGCACTAAACTCAATGCCGACCTCGTTATCGCTTCCGACCCCGACGCCGACCGCATCGCCATCGTTGTACGAAACGACAAGAACGAATGGGTCATCATCAACGGCAACCAAACCTGCATGATGTACTGCTACTACATCATCAACAATATGAAAAAACTCGGCAAACTCACACCCGACATGTACCTCGTCAAGACCATCGTCACCAGCGAGGTCATCCGCCGCATTGCCGACCGCCAGGGTGTTACACTCACCGACGAATACACGGGCTTCAAATGGATTGCCAACCGCATACGCCTGTGGGAGGGACAACGCAAGTACATCGGCGGCGGCGAGGAGAGTTTCGGCTTTATGGCTTACGATGCCGTTCGCGACAAGTGCTCGCCTTCTGCTATCTGCCTGATTTGCGAAATAGCAGCGTACGCCAAAGACCACGGCATGTCGCTCTACCAGTACCTGCTCAATATCTACATGGAGTACGGCTTCCAGCGCGAATCGACCGTCAATATCGTGCGACCCGGTAAATCCGGAGCCGAAGAGATTGCTGCCATGATGGCTAATTACCGCAACAATCCGCCAACCGAAATAGACGGCGAAAAAGTCATTTGCATCAAGGACTACCAGCTGTCCATCGAGCGCAACCTCGTCAACGGCAAGTGGCAGGAAAAAGAGATTCACATGGCGCTCGATGCCAAGTCCAATGTACTGCAGTACTTCACCGAAGGCGGACTCAAAGTCAGCGTACGACCCTCAGGCACAGAACCCAAAATTAAATACTACTTCGAGATTCCTGCCGAAATGAAATCTCCTGCCGACTACAATGCCGCCACCGCCGCTGCCGACGCACGCGTCCCGGCTATCAAAGCTTCGTTAGGCATCTAAATATCAACTATCAACTGTCAACTATCATGTATTCCGACCCTTCTCAGTGCCTCTATTGCACCAACAACCAAACACTGCACGACCTGATGATAGAAATCTGTCATCTGCGTGTCTCACGCGCTTTTATCTTCCGTGAACAGACTTACCGCGGACGATGCCTCGTAGCGTACGACAAGCATGTCAACGACATCAACGAACTGTCCGAACAGGAGCGTAACGACTTTATGGACGATGTTTGCCGCGTGACCAAAGCCATGCAGCAGGTCTTCAACCCCGAGAAAATCAACTACGGCATGTACGCCGACAAGCTCTCGCACCTGCATGTCCACCTCGCACCCAAATACATCGACGGACCCGACTACGGAGGAACATTCCAAATGAACCCCGGCAAAGTCTATCTCGCCGACACGGAATATGAGCAGATGAAACAGCAACTGCTCAATGCAATCAATCATTAATTAATCAACTACTAAATCTATTTCATTATGGCTAATAAGTATGCCGGTACACAAACCGAAAAAAATCTTGAGACAGCGTTTGCAGGCGAATCAATGGCTCGCAACAAGTACACCTATTTCGCTTCCAAAGCAAAAAAAGACGGCTTTGAACAAATAGCAGCCATCTTCGAGGAAACTGCCAACAACGAGAAAGAACACGCCAAACTGTGGTACAAAGAACTGCACGACGGTGTCGCTTCTACCCCCGACAACCTCAAAGCCGCCGCCGAAGGCGAAAACTACGAATGGACGGACATGTATGCAGGATTTGCCGAAACCGCCGACAAAGAGGGCTTCCACGAACTGGCTGAGCGCTTCCGCGGTGTAGCCGCCATCGAGAAAAGACACGAAGAACGCTATCGCGCACTCCTCAACAACATCGAATTGGACGAAGTGTTCAAAAAGAGCGACATCCGCATTTGGGAATGCCGCAACTGCGGACATATAGTTATCGGAGTAGCCGCTCCCGCCGAATGCCCCGTTTGCGCTCATCCGCAATCGTATTTCGAAATCAGCAAGCAGAACTTCTGATATGCTCGTCCAAGTAGCGCATCTGAATAAACATATCGGACAACAGCATGTGCTGAAAGACATCAACCTCGCTATCCCCAAAGGGCAGATAGTGGGGTTGCTTGGACCCAACGGCGCCGGTAAATCGACCCTTATGAAGATAATGACCGGCGTATGGGATGCCGATACGCAACCCTCCGCCGCACCCGTTCAGGTGCCCGAGCGCATCGGCTATCTGCCCGAACTCAACCCCCTGTACACGGAGATGTATGTGCGCGAATTCCTGCTCATGCTCTGCCGACTGACACATGCCCAAGACGATGTGGAAGCGCTGATTGACCGCGTCGGACTAAGACCCGAAGCCAACAAACGCATCCGCGAACTGAGCAAAGGGTACAAACAGCGCGTAGGACTGGCACAGGCGCTGCTCAACCAGCCGCAACTGCTCATACTCGACGAACCGACCACCGGGTTAGATCCCAATCAGCTGGTGGAGATACGCCAGTTAATCAAAGGGCTGACCGCGCACAACGCACAATGCACCGTTATCCTGTCTACGCATATACTGCAGGAGGTACGCGAGATGTGCGACCGGGTAGTCATACTTGACCACGGAGAGATAAAAGCCGACAGGATGATAAGCGAAATAGACAACTTGGAACAATTATTTGCTACATGCACCCAATAGCCCATGGAAGAGAATTTTGATATACGCACGCAAATGACGGAGAAGGAGCAGGACAACGCCTTGCGCCCTCTGCGCTTTGACGACTTTGCCGGACAGAGCAAGATAGTCAGCAACCTCAAAATCTTTGTCGAGGCAGCACGCATGAGACACGAGAGTTTGGACCATGTGCTCCTGTTCGGTCCTCCGGGACTGGGCAAAACGACGCTCTCCAACATCATCGCCAACGAATTGGGGGTCGGCTTCAAAGTCACCTCGGGTCCCGTACTGGACAAGCCGGGCGACCTTGCCGGACTGCTCACCTCGTTAGAGGAAAACGATGTGCTCTTTATTGACGAAATACACCGTCTCTCTCCCGTGGTAGAGGAATACCTCTATTCCGCCATGGAGGACTACCGCATCGACATCATGATAGACAAAGGTCCTTCCGCGCGCACTATTCAGATTGACCTTAACCACTTTACACTCATCGGTGCCACCACCCGCAGCGGACTGCTGACTTCACCTCTTCGTGCGCGGTTCGGCATCAATTGCCACTTGGAATACTACGACGCCGACATCCTGTCAGGCATCGTTGCACGCTCTGCCGGCTTGCTCGGCATTGACATCGACAGTCACGCAGCTGCCGAGATAGCACGCCGCAGTCGCGGCACTCCCCGTATCGCCAACGCTCTGCTGCGGCGCGTCAGAGACTTCGCACAAGTCAAAGGCGACGGATATATCAACCTCGAAATAGCCCGCTACGCACTCGAAGCACTCAACATAGATACTTTCGGGTTGGACGAAATAGACAACAAACTCCTGCTCACTATTATCGACAAATTCAAGGGAGGACCCGTCGGAGTCAACAACATTGCCACTGCAATGGGCGAAGATGCAGGCACCATCGAAGATGTATATGAGCCCTACCTGATCAAAGAGGGTTTTATCAAGCGTACTCCCCGTGGGCGCGAAGCAACCGAATTGGCGTACAAGCACCTGCACAAAACGCCCTTTCGGACCAACGACCCGACTCTGTTCTAACCAATTCGCGTCGCACTCGTGAAGCAATACAAAGCCATATTAATCGACTGGGATCAGACCATCGGCGACTGGGAGACAGCCGAATACAATGCCTTGCGTGATCTGTATGCCAATCACTACTTGCAGGAATGGTTTGATTCGTTCGAACAGTACTTCGCCATCTACAAGGAGCGTAATACCGCCCTCTGGCTACAGTACGGCAACGGAGAAATCTGCAAGGAATACTTGCACCGCGAGCGTTTTCTCTATCCCCTGTTGCATATTCTCAATCTACCTTTCGCTCCGCAACCGATGATTGCACTGGCAGATACCATGGGAACGGAGTTCTTAGCCCTGACTAACCACTATTTCTGTTTGATGCCCGATGCCAAAGAGGTCGTCACCCGGTTGGCGGACAAATACCCGCTGACCATCGTCAGCAACGGCTTCGGCGAAGTGCAGTACTACAAGATTCAGCATTCCGAACTGCAGTCCTGCTTCCGGCACATCATCATCAGCGAAGAAATAGGCATCAACAAGCCGCAGCCGGGCATCTACCTGGAAGCCCTTCGGCGCAACGGCGTTGCACCCGACGAAGCAGTCATGATAGGCGACAGTTTCTCGTCCGACATACAAGGCGCACAAAGCGCCGGCATTGACCAAATATGGATTACCTACGGGCATCCCCATCCCGACGAACAAACGGCAACTTACGAAGTGACAGCTTTGGCAGATGTACTGAATATATTGTGACAAAGTGGCAGTAATGCGCCTTTGGCACGGTAGTTGCTGATAAGCAATAGAAAAAATTATCGATTATGGCAAAAAAAGAAAATAAAGAACAAAAAGGAAAAAGTGCCGAATTGGAGCAAACGATTCACGAACTTGAACAGAAGAATCAGGAATTGGAACAGAAAATTCAAGAACTCGAAGATATCAAACTGCGCCAAATGGCTGAGTTTGACAATTTCCGCCGTCGTACCAACAAGGAGAAGCTTGAACTCATCGACAATGCCGGCGAGCGCATCTTTACGGACATGCTTCCACTCTTGGACGACTGGGAGCGCATGATGGCTGCAATGGACAAATACGACGATGTCGCTTCGCTCAAGGAAGGCGCACGACTGGTCTTCGACAAATTTAGCAAGTTCCTCTCCGACAACAAAGTCAGCGTCATCGAGACCGAAGACAAAGACTTCAACACCGACGAGCACGAGGCAATTACAACCTTTGCCGCAGGCGAGGACAAAAAAGGGAAAGTCATTGACTGCACACAAAAAGGATACAAACTGGGCGAAAAAGTTATTCGCTACGCAAAAGTGGTAGTAGGAGAATAAAAGAGGTGAATCGGTGAATCGGTGAGTCGGTAAATCGGTGAATCGAAATTATAGATTTTAATATGGCTGAAAAAAGAGATTACTATGAGGTACTTGGCGTCGAAAAGAACGCCAGCGCCGACGACATAAAAAAGGCGTATCGCAAAAAGGCGATTCAGTATCACCCCGACAAGAACCCGGGCGACAAGGAAGCCGAGGAGAAATTCAAAGAAGCAGCCGAGGCATACGAAGTTCTTTCTGACCCTCAGAAACGGCAGCGTTACGACCAGTTCGGACATGCAGGCATGAGCGGGGCAGGCGGCTTCAGCGGCGGTGGCTTCAGCATGGAAGACATCTTCTCCCAATTCGGCGACCTGTTCGAGAGTTGGGGAGTAGGCGGCAACATGGGCGGCTTTAGCAGTTTCTTCGGAGGCGGCAACGGCGGCGGTCGCCGTGTGCGTCGCGGAACAGACCTGCGTGTCAAAGTACGCCTCACTTTAGAGGAAATAAGCACCGGTGTCGAGAAGAAAATCAAGGTGCGCAAATTGGTACAATGTCCGCAATGTAACGGCGTTGGCAGTGCCGACGGACGCGACGGAGAGACCTGTCCCACTTGTCACGGTTCAGGGCGCGTGGTACGCGCACAACGCGGCATATTCGGTATGATGCAGGTACAGGAGGCATGTCCCACTTGTCACGGCGAAGGAAAAGTGATTAGAAACAAGTGCCCAAAATGTCAGGGCGAAGGCGTCATTCGCGACGAAGAAATAGTGACCATTAAAATTCCTGCCGGCGTATGCGGAGGTATGCAGATACCTATCGAGGGCAAGGGCAACGCTGCCCCCCGTGGCGGTATTCCGGGAGACTTGCTGGTACTGATAGAGGAAGAGGAGCATCCTAATCTCCTGCGCGACGGCAACGACCTCGTTTACAACCTGTTGCTCGACATGCCGACGGCTATCTTGGGCGGACAGGTCAAAATACCTACTCTCACCGGCGAGGTAAAGATTACCATCACTCCCGGTACACAGCCGGGCAAAGTGCTGCGTATGCGAGGAAAAGGTTTACCGCAAATCGACCAATACGCACGCCAATACGGCGTTGGCGACCTGCTCATCAATGTGGGCGTGTATATCCCCGAACGGCTGAACAAAGACGAAAAAGCGCTGATTGAAAAACTGCAGGACAGCGAAAACATACGCCCCGGGTCGGCGGATAAAAAGAACTTCTTTAAGAACCTGTTCGGATAAAGGATGAAAAAAATCCTTGCTTTGGTAATAACTTGTGTTGGGGTGGTTCTCCGGGTTGGTGCAGTTGCACCGATGGGAGAAAATTCCAACACGCATATTTCTACGGCATACTTCGGACCTAACGCCTTCCCTATTCCCGACATGTTGGACGGCAGGACATGCCCCACGCTGCAAATCGAGGTAGCCGGCGATTATTACCACGGCTTTGCACAAGACAAGACTGCGGACCTCTTTCTGCGTACGCGCATACCGCTTTTTACGCCTCGCGTTAACCTTACTATATGGATGCCTGTTGTAGAGGGCTATTGGATGACCTTGGACCGTCAGCGCCAATGCGAGATGCAGGACACGATGGCTGTTACCGGTCATGGAGCCGGCGATGTGTATGTCTCTACGGATATACAACTGTTGCAGGGACGCCGTTGGTGGCCCGATATAGCCGTTCGTGCCGCTTTCAAGACTGCCAGCGGAGGGCAATACTACCTGCGCCGTCACTTCGACGATCCCGGTTACTGGTGCGACTTGTCCGTCGGCAAAGGGTTCATGGTCAAAAATGTGGAACTGCGTTTGGCAGTCGATTGGGGCTTCCTATGCTGGCAAACGACCACCGGCTGCCAAAACGATGCGTGGCTATACGGCGTGACCGCACAAATGGATGCCCCTCATATTCGTGCCCGCGTATGCTTCTCCGGCTACAAAGGGTGGGAAACATGCGGAGGCGACAAACCTATGAGCATCAAAGCGGAACTGCGGGGGAAAATCAAGGGCTGCGAACCGTTTATCGGCTACCAATACGGCATACAGGACTACCCCTTTCACCAGCTTCGAGTAGGTTTTGCCTATCAGGTCGATATACTTAAAAACACGAAGAGAAACTAATCAATGGACTGCAAAAGCGCTTGGGCAAAAATCAAAACTTTCCTCTCCGACGAACGGGTAATGGCAGGGTTATGGGCATTGGTCGGCATACTGAGTGCCGTCACCAAAATGTCCGTACAACGCCACAACAATTACCTTATTTACAAAGGTGTCTTTTGGCATGTATGGCATCAACTGCCCCTCTTTGCCGAATATCCCTTGGAGTACGGCGATATCAACCACTACGGTCCGCTGTTCTCTCTCATTATCGCACCTTTCGCACTCTTACCCGATTGGGCAGGGCTGATTCTATGGAACACGGCATTGGCTATGCTGCTCTATTGGGCAATTCGCCAACTGCAACTCACGCGCTATCAGCATATTTTTATGTTGTGGTTCTGCGCCCACGAACTATTGACTGCCCTCTTTATGCAGCAGTTCAATGTGGCTACCGTTGCACTCATTCTGCTCAGTTTTGCGTTCGTACGGCAGGAAAAAGACATTTGGGCAACCTTGGCAATCGTCATCGGCACTTTGGTTAAACTGTACGGCATTGTGGGGTTGGCATTCTTCTTTTTCTCCAGGCACAAGGGCAAATACATCCTCTCGCTAATCGGTTGGACAGCCCTTCTGTTCGCCTTGCCGATGGTTATCTCTTCGCCCGAATACATCTGTTCCACTTATCAAGAGTGGCTGACCTGCCTGATGGGCAAGAACTCCGACAACCTGCTGAGCTTGATGCAAAACATCTCCCTGCTCGGCATTATCCGCAAAGTCGGCGTAGCCGTCTCCGGCGCTGCCGTATGGCATACCTACAGCGACTTATGGGTTATCCTTCCCGGGTTGCTCCTGTTCTTCGCGCCGTATGTACGGCTGAAGCAATACGGTCACTTGGCATTCCAACAGACACTATTGGCGTCCGTTCTTATGTTTGTATGCCTGTTCTCCACCGGCACGGAGTCAAGCAGTTATATCATTGCTTTGGTGGGAGTTGTCTTGTGGTTCACGGCTGCCCCTTGGCAGCGTACTAAATGGGACATTGCGCTGATGGTCTTCTGCTTTATACTGACGAGTTTATCCCCCAGCGACCTCTTCCCTGCCTATATCCGCCACGAATGGGTGCAGCCCTATGCGCTCAAGGCATTGCCCGTTGCAATAATATGGTTTCAATTAACATACGAAATGCTGACTCGCTCCTATGAAGATATGCTTTGATGCCAAACGATATTACCACAACAGTCGCGGATTAGGCAACTACAGCCGCGATGTCGTGCGCTTGTTGCGCGAGTACGCCCCCGATTGGCAATTGGACTTGATAGACAAGTCCGGCTTGGCACGCTCTTTCATGCGCGTACCGGCATGCGACATTTACCATGGCTTGAGTGGAGAGTTGCCTTTCCGCATTCAGCATCAGGGCATGCGCAGTATAGTCACCATGCACGATGCTATCTTCATTCGTTATCCGCAATTGTACAGCCCTACTTACAGGTGGCTCTTTACGCAAAAAGTGCAATACGCCTGCCGCGTTGCCGATTGTATATTAGCCATTTCCGAGCAGACCAAACGCGACATGATAGAGTTCTTTCACGCCGACGAAAGCAAAATCAAAGTGGTCTATCAGGGTTGCAGCAACACCTTTCGCCAGCCAATCTCACCCGAGCAGGTGACTGCCGTCAGGCAGCAATACGGTTTGCCCGACGATTACCTGCTGGATGTTGGAGCCATCGAACCGCGCAAGAACCTGCACAATCTGATTCGCGCCATGGCTGCGGCACACATAGATTTGCCTCTGGTCGCTATTGGCGGGCACTCGCAATATGCCGACGAGGCGGCTGTTTTGGCAAAGCAGTTGGGCGTACGGTTGATACTCAGGCATCAAGTACCTTTTGCCGACTTCCCTGCTATCTACACGGGCGCACGGGTACTCTGCTATCCCAGTATTTTCGAGGGCTTTGGCATTCCTATCTTAGAGGCAATGTGCGTAGGCACGCCCGTTTTGACTTCCACCGGCAGTTGCTTTGCCGAAACGGGAGGCGACGCTGCCATGTACGCAGACCCTTCATCCCCGGAGCATATAGGCGAGCAACTGCAGCACATACTAACAGACAATCACCTCCGTCAGGAGATGATTGCCAAGGGATTTGCGCAAGCAGCGCGATTTGACGACCCGACGGTCGCTAACAATCTGATAACGCTTTATTCGTCTCTGATTTAGCCATTACATCTGCCAATAGCAGGAATGTGCAAGTATAGATAACACCTTCTATACGGGACAGATTGTCGTCCGTCAGCATATTGATGCCGAACAGCAGGACGAAATAGAGCATGAACATGCGCGCTTGACTGTTTTTAGGGAAGCAGAGCGGCATACCGTACCAAAAGACGATAAACAGTATCATTGCCGCCAAACCCAGTTCCATACATACATACAGATATTGGTTATGAGCGCCGTAACGCTGGTCTTTGTAGTGGGTCAGATTGACGGCTTCATATTTCTCGCCCATATATCCTTTGGCATTGCCTATGCCGAGACCTTTGGCTATATAGTCCTGATAATCTTGCAGTGCCAAGTGCCAAATCACCACGCGCGGCTGCATAGCCGGGTCGTAATAGTGCTCCTCTACATGTGTCAGTTGGTCTATAGTCAGGTATTTCATACGGGGGTGCAACTTCCAAATAGCCAGGCAGCAACCTATTCCGCCAATCACTATCAGAGATATGATCAGCACACGGTGACGCTTGATTTGCAGCATCCATGCCAGTGCCCCCAATGCCACCAGTGTCAGCAGGTTGGCACGCGAACCTGTGGCTAAAATAGCCGTCATCAATACGCCCAAACTGCCGAAAAAGAACAGATACGCCTTCCATTTGCCCCATTGTTCGATAAAGTGTTTACGCAATACGAACAGCAGTATGACTGCCACTCCCAGCGCGCTGCAATAGAGCATACGGTGCTTGATGGGAGACAAGACGCTGTCAAAATAACTCAACTGGAAATGCAAATGCGGACCGTCCCCGTTGCGAATAATCACATAGTCATAATTGGCAACCCAATAGAGCAGCCAGCAATACACGAAGAACGAACATACACAACTGACAATAAACACTTTGGCTATCTTCCGCCAGTCGTACAACTCGTTTACTCCGTACAGCGCTATCAGCGGGAAGAAGAACAGCGACGCATGGTAATCGGGGAACCGTCCGCCTTCGCCGATGTTCCTGCCCCAAATTAGGGAAAGGCATTCCCACAATAACCACCCTAACAGAAAGAGCGAAGGAATCATCCGTTTGCCCCATTGCATATTGGTCGGCTGAAGAAACCGCATTTCCAACAGCCAGGTGACTGCCCATATAATCCAGCACCACTGCATGATATTGCGCGGCAGGGGGAAACTTGCCACCAAGACCAGGAACATAAAATAGTTGGCTTGTTTAATCCAATGTAGGTACTTATCCATTGTTGTGTACTTTAGATTGATATTCAATAGGTTTGATTTTGTGTTTCCAGAATTGCTGATGGGCGTGCCACATGCGTTGATAGCACTCGTCCGGGTGAATGTCGCGTTCGGCTGCATACCCCTCTGCTATCAGGCGATAGACATCCTCTTCGCCCCACAAACGCCCCATATTGGCGCATCCTGCAGGCACATCCACCGTGCCGAAACGCATACGGTTGATATCCACTACGGCAAATTGCCATTGGTCATTGACCTTGTCAAACAGTATATTTCCGGGCGAATAATCTCTATGTAGCACACCTGCCAGGTGCATCCGTGCCGTAAATCTGCCGAAAGCGCGCATACATTCCTCGCGCCCTTCAGTCAGTCCGTCGCCCCATTCGTACAACCGGTGTTGGTAGGTTAACTGTTTGGTTATCAGGTACGATTCGCGCAATATCTTTCCGCATAAGATATACGCCACGGCTGGCGGAGTGGCTATATTGCGTTCCTGCAACATCATGGCGTTGGTATAGGCGCGTTGTGCCTTGGGAGTCCTGAACCAACTATAAACCAATCGGTTATACCATTTAGGCATACAGAAACGCTTCACATTGTACAGCTGCCCGTCCGGCGCCGTCATCACACGAATTTGGTTACGGGCATTGTAGATAATCTCTCCCTGTTGAAAGAAAGTGTCCGGCATGGATGCTATCCATTCGCGCAAATGCTCATATTGGGGTTGAATGACTGTCATTCGTTCACGGTTAATGCGCCCATTACCCGTTCCACGATGGTTTTGGGGTCAATGTTCAGACACGGATAATCGCCGTAGCGACAATGGCGATTGCCGTAAATGGAGCAGGGACGGCAGGGGATGGACAATTGAATACAGTCGTCTTCGGATTGCCCGAAGCCCAGGAATCCTGCCCACGGGTGGGTTGCACCCCATATACTCAGTACGCGCGTGCCAACCAGCGATGCAAAGTGCATATTTGCCGAGTCCATCGTTATCATCAGCCGCAATCGGGACATAAAGCGTATTTCTTCGTCCATGCTGTATTTGCCTACCAGGCATTCCACATTAGGATATAACTCTTGCCACTCTTGCAGCACTTCTTTTTCTTTGTCACCTGCGCCGAACAGATAAATCGTCTCTCCGCGTGCCTGCATTTGTTCGCTCAACTGCCTTACCACTTCCTCCATTTTACCTATTGGATAAATCTTACCTTTGTGGGCAGCAAAAGGTGCTATACCTATTCCGTGTTTGTCAAGGGTCTTTGCCGACGGTCGACCGACGGTCGACCGACAGTCGACCGACAGCGAGCCGACGGCGAACCGACGGCGAAGTATGGGATCGCTATCCCATAGAGGTACCTCAAAGCCCAGTTCTTCGAATACGGTCCGATAGCGGGAAACGGTGGATTGCAACGGGTGCTTATACTGATAAAAATGACGAACGAGCAACCACTTTTGGTATCTGTCTTTGTGAATATGTGCTACGCGTTTACCGCGCCACAGACAGCGGTGACGAAGGTAGAGGGAACGCAATACGGCATGCAAATCCGCTACCGCGTCAAATTCGCGATAACGCAAATCGTGCAGCAGACGGTTCAAACCTGCCAATCCGCTATGTTTACCCCTCAAATCTGCGCCAAAGAAATGCACATTGTCCGGCAGGTTTTGAAACAAGGGGGCACATTGCTTTTTGCTGAGCATCGTAATATCCCATTCGGGGTACGCAGCGGCTAACGCCTTGACGACAGGTACTACCATCGCCACATCGCCCAGCGCGGAAAAGCGTATGACCAGTAGTTTTTTCACTTCTTTTCGTATAATACCGGATTCAACGACGGGTCGTTGTACATCTTCATCTGACGGTACACTTTCATCACGCGAGTGCCGTTGGCATAGTCGTCCAGCAATTGCGAAATACTCGTAGTCATATCGCAGAGTTGCTCTTTCAGAACGGCTAATTTTTGCAGGCATTTATCGTGATGTTCGGGTGTAACATCCACTCGCTCAACCTGTTCGGTCATGTGATAAATCTTGACATGCAGAATACTCAGCCGGTCAATAGCCCATGCAGGACTCTCCGTATTGATACGCGCACCCTCTTGCGGGGCAACATGGTGGTATTTCTCCCAAAAATACGAATCGATACGCTCTACCAAATCCGTTCTGTCCTGGTTACTCTTGTCTATTCGGCGCTTGAGTGCCAAGGCATCCACGGGATTGATGTGCGGGTCACGGATAATATCTTCCAAGTGCCATTGCACAACATCTATCCAGTTCTTTTGGTATAAATCATTTTCGATAGTCCCTTCAGCGTATGGGTTGTGAATGGGAGCATCTACATTGTCTGTCTTGTGATAATCGATAACGGCTTGACTGAAAATGCCGTTACTTAATTCTGCAAAGTTCATGATTATATTGTTTATTTGGTGAATCGGTTATTTGGTGAATCGGTTAATCGGGTTGTTCGGTTTGTTCGGGACGGCTTTTTTTCTTGAGTTCGAAGTCGCGACCTAAGTAGTTCTTTCTCACGGTCGGGTTGGCTGCCAGTTCTTCGGGCGTACCGTGAAACAGGATGCGTCCCTCAAACAGCAAGTAAGCGCGGTCGGTAATCATTAGTGTTTCGTCCACATTGTGGTCGGTAATCAATATGCCGATATTCTTGTCCTTCAAACTCCATACAACATCCTGTATCTCCTGCACGGCAATCGGATCGACCCCGGCAAAGGGTTCGTCCAGCATCACAAACTTAGGTTCAATTGCCAGACAGCGTGCAATCTCCGTACGGCGGCGTTCTCCGCCACTCAGGCGATCGCCTAAGTTATGACGGACATGATTGAGGTTAAACTCTTTGATAAGTTGTTCCAACTTTTGCTGTTGATATTCCTTGCTGAAATTGGTCAATTCCAATACGGCGCGGATATTGTCTTCCACGCTCAGTTTACGGAATACGCTTGCCTCCTGCGGCAAATAGCCGATGCCCAACTTGGCGCGCTGGTACATTGGCAACAGGGTTATATCCTGGTCATTCAGGAAAATCTTGCCGTTATTGGCGGTAATCAAGCCCGTGGTCATATAGAAAGTGGTGGTCTTGCCTGCCCCGTTCGGACCTAACAAGCCCACAATTTCTCCCTGTTCCAATCGGATAGACACATCGTTCACTACGGTGCGCTTACCATATTTCTTTATCAAATGTTCTGTTCTTAATGTATCCATAAGCATACCGGGCAGTGGTCGCTATGCACCGCCTCTGTCATGATTGTTGCATTATCTAATTTATCTTTTAGGGTATCGCTCACCCAAAAATAGTCGATTCGCCAGCCGGCATTGCGTTCACGCGCACGGAAACGGTAACTCCACCAACTGTATTTCTCGGCACTTTGGTCAAACTCCCGGAATGTATCTACCATTCCGCTCTCTTGCCAACGGTCCATCCATTCCCTCTCTTCCGGCAAAAAGCCGCTCACACCCACTTGGCGCTCAGGGTGATTAATGTCAATGGGTTTGTGGCAGATATTGAAATCGCCGCAGACGATTACATTCGGACGCTCTTTTCTCAATTCCGACAGCCATTTAAGGAACACTTCCAAAAAGTCCATCTTAAACTCCTGACGCACATCTCCTGTTGTGCCGCTTGGCACATATACATCTACTACCGATATACTACCGATGTCCACCCGTAAAACACGCCCTTCACTATCGTAGCGGTCAATACCCATACCTGCCTGCACATAGTCGGGTTCGCGTTTGGAGAAGATACACACACCCGAATAACCTTTTTTCTCTGCCGAATGGATATAACTATGGTACCCCAGCGCACGCATGGCGCGCGTGTCTATCTGCTCCGGCTGCGCTTTTGACTCTTGGATGCAAAACACATCCGGGTCGCTTTGCTGCAACCATTCCAACAGACCTTTGTCTATCGCAGAACGAATACCGTTGACATTATAAGAAATGAACTTCATGACCTAATACATTATATAATCTGTTCCCCTTACGGATATAAATGGTGTGCCTGTGCAACATCAGCCCATCCTCGCCTTCTGCCGGTTGCATAGTAGGCAAATCCGTAGTAGCACCCCCCTTGAACTTAAACGAAACGACCCCGTTATTCTCGGTAATATCCGTAATCGGATAGTCCTGCAACAAAGTCCACGAAGTGGCACCTGTAGGAAAGGCATCGCCCTCTTTGCCATTAAAACCATTGTAGGGGTCAGCGGGATTTTCTTGTGGGGCTAAGCCGTCTGCTTCTAATAGGTCTATTCCCATTTTATCGGAGGTGTTATTCACATTGTTGTAAGTCCAATTAGAGGAATTGAACTGAATCTTATAAATCAGCAATCCGTGTCCGTCCAAATAGTAATCACTTCCCACTTGCTGACGGTTCTCCAACAGATAAAAAGTCGCAGGATTAGGAGCTTGGCAATTCATGTTGTGCGTGCCTGTAGTGGAAATCAGCAAACTCTCACTATTGTCTGCAGTCAACGGTTGAAGGGTGACATTTTCGGGACTGTTAATCAGCCGAGGCGTCTTCCACCCCATAAACCAGCGCTCATAAGCCGTATAACCTGCAGGATAAAACGAACCTCCATTATAGCACCCGTAGTCCATCAGATCCCACATCCCCAATGTTTTCCAACTGCCCGCACATGTCTTATAGGTGTCGGGTAATCCCATGCCGTGACTGAACTCGTGACAAGGGACACCAATGCCTGCCAATACGGCTTCGTTCTCAAAATCCTCCTCCGCATTATACGAGAAATAACCGTCCAACTCACAACTGATTTCATAATCCTCAACGGTCGTATTGTCAAACTTCTTTGGATTGGAACCGCAACCGATTTTAGAAATTGTACCATAATGCGGCCATATTAAATCATCGGGGTTCTTTATCCATGATTTACTGATATAAACTCTATCACTGGCTGGAGGACCGGCGCAAATGATATAAACCATGTCAACCTTGCTGTCGCCGTTCAAATCATACTGGCTGAAATCCAATGAGTCATTCATCAGTTTGCATGCCTCCGTTACCAAATGACCGGGACGAGAATCTGAATTAGTAGAAGAAGATTTATTCTTCCCATAATAACTATACACCGAGTCAACGGTAACAGGACCATAGATATCAAATATAGGTGTATATTGTCCATCGCTCTGCTCTGCAAAGTACTGACTAACAGAATAGGACTCTCCTACCCATGTAGAATAGTTCTTGGCATTAAACATACTATCAACCTGTGCCCGAATACCGGGTTTACTGAAAGTCAAATTCTTGAAATTAACCAATATCACCGGCACACGAGGGAAGGTTCGTGGTGTATTGATTGCCATCATTTGCTCGGTTTGAGCAGTAGCAGCGGACATCGTGCGTGCAAAATGGCGCATTATTTGCTCACGCTCTGCTGCCGTAGCATTAGGAGCTATACGCGGAGGACACAGATGTGCTTGCCGGATTGGTTCTTTCAATACACCGTGTCTTTTCAACCAACAACGCTCGCCGAACTTACGGAACTCGGCATTATGTGCCTGCTTTTTGCTGACAGTTGCATTGTTGTCTTTATATCGGTTTTTGGGTTGCTGCAAGTAGCAGATTACTCCCTTGTCGTTCTCGCGTACCTGCCAGCCGTCCAAGGTTATCATCCAATGTTTCCACTCGTCTCCGCGTAACAGCACCGTCACACTATCCCCATTCGGCTGATGACGCGTAACAGGAGTACGGCGTGCAGGGACACGCAACTCCTGAGCTGCACCTATGGCAGCCATACATAACAACAATATACTAATCCAATGTTTCATATTATTTGGCATGTGCGCTTTTTACTTTCTTATACAGGTTGCTCGCAAAGACAAAATCGTCCAACGCCTCGTTATCGGTATCAAAAATCGTATCTTTACTGCCGTCCCACTCCAATGTGCCGTTTTTCAGGAACACGATATGGTCGCCTATTTCCATAATAGAATTCATATCGTGCGAGTTGATAATCGTACACATATTAAATTCTTGAGTCAAATCATGTATCAACTGGTCTATCACCAGCGAGGTCTTGGGGTCAAGTCCCGAGTTAGGTTCGTCGCAGAACAGATATTTGGGATTGAGCACAATGGCACGCGCGATGGCGACGCGTTTCTGCTGACCGCCGCTGATTTCGCTGGGCATCAAGTGATACACATGCTCCGGCATATTGACATGCTCCAGGCAGAATCGGGCACGCTCCTCCATTTGCCCGGAACTCATATCCGAAAACATCTCCAGCGGATACATCACATTCTCTATCACATTCAAACTGTCAAACAGAGCCGACCCCTGAAACAGCATGCCCATCTCACGCCGTAAAGCATGCATGTCTTTCTCTTTCATATCCGGCAGATTGCGTCCGTCATATTCGATTCGTCCGCTATCGACATTGTGCAAACCTATCAAACTCTTCATCAGCACCGTTTTGCCCGACCCCGATTGACCGATTATCATATTCACACAACCGTCACGCATTTCGGTGTTGATATGATTGAGGACTACATTGCCCTCAAAACTCTTTACAATATCTTTGATGGCAATCATAATAGCAATTTGGTTAAAATTAAGTCTCCAAACAAAATCAGTATATTTGAATTTACCACGGCATTGGTACTCGCCACACCGACTTCCAACGCGCCACCCTTGGCATAGTAACCGTAGTAACTGCTCAAACTGGTGATGATAAAGGCAAAGACGACCGACTTAATCAACCCGTAAACTACAAAATACGGGTTAAAGGCATATTGAATACCTATTACATAATCTGCCACGGTGATTACATCCGTAAACGCGCCTACTCCCCAACCGCCGACCAATCCGACGGCAATCGATATGATAACCAAAAACGGCATCATAGTCATCAGCGCAGCAATCTTGGGGGCTATCAGATAATTGGCAGAATTGACACCCATTATTTCCATGGCGTCTATCTGTTCCGTGATACGCATTGTGCCGATTTCGGATGCGATATTCGAACCCACTTTCCCGGCTAATATCAGGCACAATATGGTGGACGAAAATTCCAACAGCAGTGTTTCGCGAGTGAGCAAACCCGTTGTATAGGTGGGCAATAGCGGGTTCTCGGTATTTATCTTGGCTTGAATAGTCAAAATAGCACCGATAAAGACGGATATAATAATCACAATCGGCAGCGATTGCAGTCCCTGCTTCTCCACCTCTTTGGCATATTGACGAAAGAACATACGCCACCTGTCGGGACGACGAAAAACACGACCCATCAAAACAAAATATTCTCCGATATGTTGTAGTATCTTCATACGCTTAATAGACGACAATGCGTTTGATTTGTGTGGCGTTATTATCCGGGTTGAGTTGCAACAGATAGCAGCCGGATACGGCAGGCATATTGACATGCTGTTTACCATCGCTGAATGTGCCCTTCTCTACCAATATGCCCGAGGTGGTATAGAGTGTATATTCGCCATTTGTAGTCGCCTCTATCGTAATTGGCGCGGCTTTGCGTGCAGCCGTCGGATAAACCAAGATTGGCACACGCCCGTCGGTACCGACAGGATAGAAAGTAAACTCGCATGACGGCACTAAGTAATCATATCCCTCACGCTTGAGCGACACTACGATACGGTCGCCCGACTCCAAATAATCCGAATACAAATACGACAATCCCGGATTGGGAGATACCAATGCGGTCTTATCTTGTCCTGACTCATTCCAAACCTGCCAATTATACGGCGGTGTGAATTGCCACCTGCCCTCGTTATGGGATGCATTGGTCAGTGCCACCACATTATTCCAGTTGGCTTCCATTATATCCGACGGATAACGCACCGTGATGGAACTGTCAATGATGGTATCCGACATGTGACAGTCTGCTGCCGTCAATGTCAGGCGATAGGGATAAGTACCAGGATTGACACACAATCCCCGACCGTCCATGATAACATTGATCGTATTCGTTCCGTGCATAGGACCCTCCTGGTGAGTGGGTGATATACTTAACTCGGACGGCAAGAAGTCCAAACTATATTTCTCCGGGTATGAGCCGGTCAAATTCAGTACTATATCAAACGCAATACTATTGGTAGCGCAGACCTCTGTTTCCGCCTGCACATTATTGACCGTAAACGGATAAGTCACCAATACAATCGCTTTTTTGATAATCCACATACCTACATCGGGAATAGCCGTCGTATCGAAGATAATCGTATCCTTTGCCGGATGATACAATTTACCGAACACTTCTATATTATCAGGATTGGCATAGCAATAATAGAAATGCATGGCACCTGTAGAATCGGTAGGAATAACATTCAAGTGCAGAATGGCAGTGCTGTCGCAGCCGTGTACAGTGTGATACTGACGGACATAAGTTCCTGTCTTGTTGTACAGTTGTCCGCCAAACAATACGGAAGCATAGTCGTATATGGTCTGTGTATGCTCTAAAGTCTTGGCAGATTGGTACAAAGTCATCGTAACATGCTCTATACTGTCGCAGTCGTGTATGGTGCGCAAGTAGCGATCCACGGTAAAGGTCTCCTTACCCTCTCCACGGGCATAATAGGTTGTCCCTTCATACAATACACTATCGCAATAACTGCCTATATTGAGAGAATAATCATATACAGGATAAGACAACACATTGAAGCGGTGTATCGAGTCGCCGCCTATTTGGAACCGATATTCGCCGTCCTCTATGATTGTCCGTCCGTCAATCACCAACAAATCACCCTTACAACGCGTGATATAGTCAATATCCGAGCAATGCTCATGCAGGTGATAATGCGTTACGCACACGCTATCACAACCGTTTTGCGCGCGCAATGTATCACGGAACTCCATATCGGTGTAATATTCATGTCCGTTGTGTACATACGGGACTTCATCTGCACAACGGTAAATAGTCGTATCGTGCAGGAATGACGGCAACGCCTCCAAAATAAGCGTATAGACACTATCGCATCCCTCAACCGTCTTATAACTATCCTCGTATTTGCCGGGTTTAGTCAATATAGTGTCATTATAGTGCCCGTCCCAACGGAACGACTCATTGATGCAGAAGGTAGCATGTGTCGTCCAGTGGTAAGTAGGATATGCCTGCACTACATAGTGTACAACACTATCGCATCCGTATTTCGAGGGGAAGGTGCGATAATACTGTCCCGGTTGCGTAATGACGGTATCTCCGATTTGAACGGTATCGCCCGTGCATAAGCGCAAGTTTACCAAAGTCTCCGTCTTAGGCGAGCAGAAAGTAATCGTCAGCACAATCATACTGTCACAACCGAATCCGGTAGGAATATTGTGCGTATAGGTACCGGGTTGAGTTAAAATGCGCCCATAGAAATCATACTCTTCGCCAGCGCTCAAATGGACGGTTTTCGTAATGCGGTATTCAGGGTGGAAACGAATAACATGTTTCGTCACTTGCGGGCAACCGTATTGAGATACAACAGTATCGTAATAGATGCCGCTTGTGGAGAATGTCTTACTACCCAATCCGATGGTTTGCCCCATACAGAAATCATAATACTGCTCTCGCATCGTCGTATCATGAATTTGAATAGTCAGGCGGAAAATACTGTCGCAACCCAATGCAGTACGCAGCGTATCGTCATAAATACCGCTTTCGTCGTAGTATTTTCCTCTCCACAAATACGGACTCTCACCGGCACAAATATCAACATTGGTAAATGTCAAATACTGCGGATTGATATGCAATGTCAAACGGAAGACGCTATCACAGCCGTCAACGGATTGCAAACTATCGAAATACACACCTTCCTGTTTTAGCGGTTGGTCGTTCAAGTGACCTGTCCAAACATATTCATTTCCCGGATTGATGGATTTCTGCTCGTCATAGAAATAGTGCTGCATGACTTGTACCGAATAGCGTACAATGGAATCGCATCCGTCAGCGGTACGCAGCGTATCGTCATAAACACCGCTTTGCGAGAAAGTCTTACCATTCACGCTATACGACTCTCCGTAGCATAATTGAATCGTCTGCTCTCCGTGTTTTTCTTCGCTCCAGTTGACAATCAGTTGTTGTACACTATCGCAGCCGTACACAGATACCAAGGTATCGTTATAGACACCCGGTTCGCGTATCACCTTGCCGAAATAATTGATTTGTCCACCGTGGCACAAAGATGCTTGATAAGTTTCAAAATAAACCGGTGCTACCGTAAAGTGCAAGTAATAACTGGAGTCTGCCCCCAATACAGACCGATGTTTGTCCGCATAGTCACCACTTTCCATGATGGACTGTCCGTGCCACAAATAGGGCAATTCGCTTTGGCAAACCGTGCGACTTTCGGTCATTGAGAAAGTATCTGCCAATGCCAAGTGCAGGCAATAAATACTGTCGCACCCGATGACCGTCAGCATACTGTCGTAATAAGTACCCGCTTCCGTCAGTTCCATTCCATGCCATGTTACCGACATACCGTTAACGAGGTGCATCGTATCATGCTCGAAGAAAGAGGGATGGTAATTAACAATCGTATGCGCTATACTATCGCATCCCAACGAGGTAAGCAATGTGTCCGAATAAATACCCGATTTAGAGATAGTCTTGCCATTCCAAATATAGAAATCTCCCATACAGCGGTCAATGCGTTCCGTAGTCTCGTAGATAGGATCTACCGTCAAATTCAGATAGTGAATGGAGTCCATCTTGAATTTGGAGAAATACGGGCGCGTATAGTCGCCTGAAGCATAATAATCCGCCCCTTGCCAACGATACGGTATCTCGTTACGGCAAATGCGTACGGTATCGTAGAAATGGTAGGTGGGATCAGCCACTAATGTCAGGCGGAAAACGCTGTCGCACCCTTCGGTGGTTTTCAAGCTGTCGAAATACACACCCGGCTGTGTTAATATATGACCGTGCCATTCAATCTGTTCTTTCGGTCCCATGTGCAGTTGTTCGTCCTTCAGATACCCGGGCACCAAATTGATATGATAGACGATGATGCTGTCGCACCCGTGCTCGGTGAGCATCGTATCCCGATAAGTGCCGGAAGAGGTAATGAGTTGACCATTGATTTCAAATGCCTCGTTGGGGCAAATGCGTTCGCGGCGTTCCTCCATATAATTGGGATAAACCGTCAGGTTAAGTTCATATACCGAATCCATGCCATATACCGTCTGCAAGCTGTCGTAATAAGTACCTGTCTTGTAGATAACCATGTCATGCCAATGATACGGCAGTTCATTTTGGCAGGTGGTTTGCGTATCGGTATAGAAGTAGGTTTTGTCCTCTATCAGCGTAAGGTGGTAAATACTGTCACATCCATCCACTACGGTTTTGCAACTGTCGGTATAACTGCCCGGTTTGGTCAAAATCCAAGGTTTTCCGTCACGATGCCAACGGTACGAACTGCCCTGATTGAAGTGTTGCGTTTCGTCAAAGTGATAACTGCGCACCACATTGATGGTAATCTGGAAGACGCTGTCACACCCCGATTTGGTAAACAAACTATCGTAATACACACCTGTTTTCGTGTAGTTCTTGCCACGAATCCACAACGAGTCACCTGCGCAAATCTTATACAATTCCTCTTTGTAGTATGCCGGTTTGACTTTCAGGTGCAAGTGAATAATGCTGTCGCATCCGAATATCGTTTGCAGCGTATCGGCATATTCGCCGGCAGCATAGCATACACGATGATGCCATCGATAGGGCAATTCGTTGCTGCAAACCGTATCTTCGTCGTATGCCTCGCTATCGTAAGTCTCTGCCTCGTAAATATGGAAATAGTGAATACTGTCTTTGTGCAACGAGTACCGTGACGCGAGCAACCAATGTTCATAGTCTCCCGGTTGAGTATATTTGCGCCCATCTACGATTACATACCCGTTAGGACATAACGGAATGGTGTCAAACGAGTACTTGCGAACCACCATGAACTCAATGCTTACCGTACTGTCACAACCGCCCGACAAGGCACGATGCCAT
Organism: Paludibacteraceae bacterium; assembly: GCA_024399835.1. GTDB lineage: Bacteria > Bacteroidota > Bacteroidia > Bacteroidales > Paludibacteraceae > Colicola. Next base: position 17,257 of record JAKSNK010000014.1, on the reverse strand, counting down.
ACATCGCCGTCCCAGAAGTCCTGTGCCGTTTCGTGCGGAGTGTGTCCCAAGGTATCAATGATGAGCGTATCAAACATCAACTCATGCTTTTTATTGTGTCCGTCGTACCAGATATACGGCAATGAATCCACAGCATGATAAGCACTGACCGCCTTAAATTCCCGTTTAGAGAACGACTTATGCTGGGTAACATCTATCTCGTATATACTGTCGCAACCATATTGAGTGGTGTAGCGGTCAAAGTACGCTCCTGCTTCGTGCAGAATGATATGTTCGTGTCCTGGCCACGGTATATACTCGTTGCTGCACAAAGAGGTCTTTTCGATAAAGTAGTAGCGAGGCAGGAAACGGAAACTGAGGTGAACGATACTGTCGCCTCCGTTTTTGCTGACCAATGTGTCCGTGAAGGTCCTGTTATCCGAAATAATCTCGCCTTTATAGAAGAGCGTATCTCCCTGACACATGGTAGAATCTACATATACATCGTATTCCGTAACCAAGTGCAGTATCCAAATACTGTCACATCCATCCTTGTTGATTAGTTTCTGCTGATAAGTGCCGTCTTTGGTATAAATCTGTCCGTGCCACTCGTAATTCGTTTCTTCGGGACGACGGCGTCTCCAGTCTTCCATCTTATATTGCGGACCGGGAGTATAAACGGTGGTCGTTATACGGTAGCAACCTTCGCGTGTGAGCGTAGTGTCTATGAATGTGCGTGCATCGTAAAACATCTCTCCTCCGTTATGTCGCACACCTGTGCCTTCGCAGAAAGTGATTGTTTTGGTTTCGCGTTGCGTTTTCAGTACCGTGAATGCCAAGCGGATGATGCTGTCGCACTTGTGTGCTCCGCGTTGGATGGTGTCAAAATACACACCTGTCTCGGTCAACCAATGTCCACCAAACAGATACGGTAAATTTTCCTCACACACGGCAACGGTATCTTTGTGCAAGTCCGGTTCACCGACGAACAACCGCAGTTCATACACACTATCACACCCGTTGACAGTAGTCAAACTGTCGTAATAAATTCCCGGTTTGGACAGAATGGTATCGTTCAAGTGCCCCTCCCATGTAAATTTACCGCCACGACACAAGGACTCATCCTGTGTGAACAAGTAGTTAGGATGAGCCACCACCTGCACGATAATCAAACTATCGCATCCACTGGACGACGGCAAAGGAATCGTATCCAAGCATGATTGGGTATATTTGCGCCCACGGTAAGTTACAAACGAACCCGGACACAATTCGAAATGTTGCAGTTGCTCAAACGGTTCACCGATGGATAAATGCAATGTATAAACGGTGTCTTTGACGGAGAAGTTCTTCATCTTGACCGTATCCCGGTAAGTACCGCTGACAAAGTATTTTTTGTTTCTCCATTTATACGGCAAGTTATCCGAGCACCATTTGTCCGTTTTCTTAGGAATCTCAAGATACTCTTTAATAGTCAATTTCAGCGAATAGATGGTATCCTTGTCTGCAAATGAAGGCAGTTTAACCGTATCCTGATAGGTGCCTGATTGGGTGAATGCTTTTCCTCGCCAACTATACGGCACTTGTGTGGGATAAATGCCCACGCTTTGCGTGGTCTTATGCACATATTCCTTGACTGTCAACTGCAAGGTATAAACCGTGTCGGCAATGGCGAAATCGGCATTCTTGATTGTATCAATATAAGTGCCTGATGCGGTAATCGTTTGGTTGTGCCACTCTATCGGCATTTCCGTAGGATACTTGCCGACATTCTCAACAGGAAGAGTCACATATTCTTTTACCGTCAGTTGTAATGTATAAATCGTATCGGCAATGGCAAAATCGGCATTCTTGATTGTATCAATATAAGTGCCGGATGCGGTAATTGTCCGGTTGTGCCACTCTATCGGCATTTCCGTAGGGTATTTGCCAAGGTATTCGGTCGGCAAGACAACATATTCCTTGACGGTCAGGCGGAGTGTGTATATGGTATCGGCAACCGTAATATCACCACTTTTGACCGTGTCGATATAAGTGCCGTTGGATGTCAGAGACTGATTATGCCACTCAAAGGGCAATTCGGCGGGATACTTGCCCACCTCATCCGTATCACGAGTGATATATTCTTTTTTGTAATTGAACTGTAATGCGTATATCGTATCCTTGACGGCAGGATCTTCCACCTTCACGGTATCCACATATACGCCCTCTTCCATGATGCTGAATTTGCGCCAAAGATAAGGCAACTGCGAGTAGTACATTTCCACTCTCGCGGTGTCTAAAGCGACATACTCCTTGACGAGTTCCGGTTCTACCTCGGGTGGCAATTCGGGTGGTAATTCAGGTCCTATCTCTTGCGCCCAAACAGGACCACTGACAAACCATGTCAAGAGAATCAATATGTAATATAATTTCTTCATTTATTCTTCTACTATTGATAACACATACATCCTTTATGCCAAGTGCCAGCGGCATTGCGATTACCGCCTAACATATAGGTTAATTTCAGTCCGACCAAGTAGGGAACTATGCGTTTGCCCTCTGTGGCTTCGCTCAGATAATACGGATTGAGAGTTACGGGCTCTTTGATGCTTGCGCCCTGCTTTGCTGCCTCTTCGGGTGTCATGCCTTGTATGGAAATCAAACTCATCGACCCTTCGGGACGAACGGTACGCAGACCATATTCGAAATAAAAGCCAATCTTGAGCACATGACAAACGCGCTGGTTGGTCATCACGGACGACAGCAGATCGTACCCTATTTCGCCCAACAGCGAGAACTGCGGGCGCAATTGGCATTCAAAACTCTGCTCCGGAAGAACATATCCTTTGTAGTAATTGACATTGCGGAACTCGTCTATGTATGCTTCGTACTGGGCGCTCAGGTCGTATTCGCCGTTGGTGCGGATAACCGAACTCATCGAGAAGCCCACTTTAGCACCGGCACCTACATAGAATCCGTTGTAGTAATACCCCAACATAATGGGTACATCTACGGTCTTCCATTCCTGTTGGTCGGCTTGACGAATGGTATAGCGATAAAAGTCAACATTCTTTTTTTGGTCGTCAATACCTTTGAACGGCGGAATGTAGGAAAACTCGTCTATCTCGGTGCGTGATTTCTCCTGCAAGTACTGTGCCCCCACACTCAGCCAAAACGAACTGCGGCGGAACTCGTAGCCCAAGCCGACCAAGTATCCGAAATCTCCCGTCGTGCTGACATTGCTGACATTTTGGCTAAGAGACGAATATCCTCCTGCAAACGAAATATACCCAAAATGATAGTTATCATCTATGCCTCTGCGCGAACGCGCGAACAAACATATTGGGACAATAATCAACAAAAATATCAGATATACTCTTTTCATAAGTGGCGCAAAGATACAAAAAAAAAGCCAATTATGCAAATATTTGCAAGTAAAAATAGATTTATTATCTATTTAGAGTAAAAAAGGAGGGGTTACCCGTGCGGATAACCCCTCTTTTTGTAAGAGTATGTTTGTAAGGATTAGAAACGGATTTCCTGTCCCATCATGTTGAATACTTTCGCATTGTGACGGAAGTAAACAGCACCCTTGAACATAAATTTGTCAGCTTTAGCACGGATAGCCGTTTCTGCCAAATTGGTAGGTTGAGGTTGTGTGAGAGAAAGTACCATCTTAACGAATCCGCCGTCACCACCTGTTTGGTTGCTCTCGATAGCCACGAAGTTAACATCAGCCGTGTTCAGCAAGATGTCCATACCAGCATTTTTAGCTGCGGTCTTCATAGCAACGGGATCGCCACCATTGATAGAAACTTTGATGTCGCGTGCGCCACCAGAGCCAGAGATTAAGGATACTTGGTAGCAAGCAGGCAGAGCCATGTAAACGCGGGTCTTACCGGTGGTAATACGCATGTTGCCATCCTCGTTAACGGCTTTGGCAAATTTAACACCCTTTTCAGCGTCCCAAGCGTAAGCACCATAGATATAGCTTTCGCCACCATCGAAGGTGATAGTATCAGCAACGAAGGAAGGGGCAGAAAGTGCGCGGAACTCGATAGAGAACTCTTTGGTGCTCATATCTGAGCCGGTAATAATCAGTTTGTCGTCACCTTCCATAGCAGCAGAAGCACCAGGAGTAACAGAGTCGCTAACCAAAGTAGGATATGCTTCGCCGTCCAAATAAGGAACTATGATAGCAGCAGCGTTGTTGTCGATAGCACCTTTTGCACCATTGCTAAACACAGCTTCGTAGAGGTATTTAGGAGCAGAAGCTACAGAGAGTTGAACCTTGTATGTCAATACGGTTACGCCGTCTTGAGCAGTAACAACGATGTTTACAAGTTGGTCAAGTGCAGTAATTTCGTCAATAGCCACTTCTGCGGTGATATCTTCTGCAACAGCAGCGATAACAGGCAATTCAGTAGTGCCGTTAGCCAACTCGAAAGCATATTCCAACGAGTCAGCACGGAAACCGGCAATAGCTTTGCCGTTTACGGTGATTTCGCTTAAGTTAGCGTTGGAACTTGCGCTTTGAGCGATAGAGATAGCCAAAGTGTAAACCACATCTTCTTCTCCGCCCTTAACTGCCAAAGTCGCATGTTCGGCTCCGTATTCGGCACCGGTAGCAGCACCATTGAGGGTGTATGCGTTGTTCCAATCGGAATCTTCAAGTACAGTACCATAAGGCAGTTCAGCAGTTACGGTTTTAGCTTCTTGGTCGATTTCAGCATCAATACCCTTCATAGAGAAGGCAAGCAATTTAGGTTCGCAGTCACGAACAACCTCGATGTAAGCAATATTGGGGTTCAAGTTGTTGGCATCGGTACGAACGATATACAAAGAAGTAGCACCATCGGCTTCTGCAGGCAGGATAATGTGGTTCATGCTATCTACAGCAACTACATTAGAAGTGAAAAGTACATCAGCAGAAGTGTTGCCAGAGAAGAATTGGAAAGTCTTTTCGGCGTTATTGACAGATGTGATGAATACATTTACCATGTCACCAGCGCGGAAAGCACCTTCGGTAAGGTTAACACCTAGGTAGTAACCACTACTATTCAGTTTGTAACCTGTTTCTCCATATTTGGTAACAGCACCTTTAATTTTCGCGTCAGCAGTACCTGCCAATGCACCTGAATAGTCAGCTTTGTTTTCACCAGTAGCAGTAGCGCGAGCAATCATACCGCAAACTTTGTCAGCAGAGGTGAAGTTGATAGAATAGGTCAGTTTGGTAACACCATCTTGTGCCGTAACGAAAATCTCGGTCATGCCAGGGAACTCCAGAGCAGCATTTACTTGATATTCTGCGTTTGGATCGTTCACAACAGCATCTACTGTAGGAATTTCGGTTGCAACCATGGAGTAGTTAAGTACTGCAGGGTCGAAACCAGCCATGTCAACACCATTGATGGTAATCATGCTCAAAGTAGCATCATCACTTGGGTTTTCTGCAACAACGATACCTGTCAAATCGTAGTCGATGTTTTTGCCAGTATCCACACTATCAATTGCAGTCAAAACATCACCAGTAATGCTAAATGTTTTGGCAGTACCACCCATAACAACTTCTGCATTTGCAATAGCATCAGCACGGTCTGTGCCATAAGGCAACTCTGCAACAATAGTCTTAGCAGTAGTATCTACCACTGCCTCTACATCACCCATTGTGAAAGATTTAACAAAGGGGTAGGCAGCAGTACTACCATACTCCAAAGTGATGCTGCATACATAAGTAGATGTTCCAGAAATGCGACTTATACGAATACCATTTGCACCATCTGGAATATTTTCAGCAGCTACAGCGTAAGTGGCTTCCTTTTTTGTGCCATCAGATGCTATTTGAATTGTTGTACCCCAATTGGCACCATTATCAACTGTAAATTGGACTCCAAACATATAGGTTGTATTGTTTGAATTAATCCATCCTGAAAATGATGCAGATTTGATAATTGATTCCTCTAAAACCCACTGAATGTAGTCGTTTGTACTGCCAAACTTGTATCCATCAGCAGAGTTCTTTTTTACAACTTTAGGTGTAACAACACCCTCCTCTGGCGTTGGCAAAAATGAAGCATCAGCGTTGCTGATGACTACAGTCTCTGCCGTAGCACCCATTGTCATCATTGCCATAATAGCAAGAGCAAAAAGTTTAATTTTTTTCATTTTGTTTGTTGTTTTTTAGTTGTTTTTGTTGATATTAAAAGTCGGTTCGTAAAAGACCGTACTTATTCGTGTATGTGTGAAAAATAGTTTTTCACGGTGCAAAATTACAACTTTTCGCGCACATATATGTGCAAAAATTGACGAAAAGAGTGCACAGAACCCTTATAACGGTCAGGTCAGTACAGTGTAAAATCTCAGTAACATCTCGGTTATGTACCGTATATGTACCGTATATGTACCGTATATGTACCGTAATAACCACACAATTAGAAGTGTTTGATGACTATTTACGGGCGAGGGCGATAACTTCCTCTGCTATGCGCTTAGCCGAATCCGTTTGTGCCAATTGACGCACATTATTGCTCAAAGTGGCAAGCCGTTCGTCATTACCGATAAGTTCAAGCGCCGTCTGTACCAATGTACTGGTAGGAATACCATTGTATGTAACCTCTCCTGTGGCATCGGCATCGCGCACGAGGACAGCCGCGTCCTTATTGACAAGTGCCATGGCATTGTGCGTCTGATGGTCTTCTGCCACATTGGGCGAAGGCACTAAGATAGCTGCTTTGCCCAGCAGGCAAATCTCAGAAATAGACGAAGCACCGGCACGCGAGATAACCAAATCCGCCTGTGCATAGCGGTCAGGCATGTCGGAGAGGAAGGGGAGGCACTCTATTGGGGAATCGGGGAGTTGGTGAGTCGGGGAATCGGGGAGTTGGGGAATCGGTGAATCGGGAAGTTGGTGAGTCGGGGAATCGGAGGAGTGGAAGGTATTGAGGGCGGATTGGCAATCTTCGTAGTAGTATTTGCCGGTTTGCCAAACGACATCTATATTCGCCGCAGCGAGGGCAGGGAGACCCGCCTTGATAGCGTCGTTAATCGTTTGTGCTCCCAACGAGCCGCCAATAATGAGCAGCGTCTTACGCCCATTATCCACGCGCTTGCCCATAGTGAGGTTTTGGCGGACAGGATTGCCCGTGAGAATGATTTTCTCCTTGGGGAAGAAGCGTTCCATTCCCTCGTAGGCCACACAAATCTTGGCAGCAACATCTTTGAGCAGTTTGTTGGTGACACCGGCGAATCCGTTTTGCTCCTGCAGCAAGATAGGAATACCCATTTGTGCAGCCACTTTCATCGCCGCTCCGCTGGCATATCCGCCAACCCCTACTCCAACCTGCGGACGGAAGTCACGAATAATCTTCTTAGCCATGCGCATAGAGCGCCACAAGTCCCACAGCACGCTGATGTTCTTCCACGGTTGGGCACGATTAAAACCGCGCACGGGCAAGCCGATAATCTTATATCCTGCCTGCGGCACGCGTTCCATTTCCATTCTACCCAACGCGCCGACGAAGAGAATGTCGGCTTGCGGGTCTAATTCTTTGAGTGCATTGGCGATACTGACAGCAGGGAAAATATGTCCGCCTGTGCCTCCGCCTGAAATCAAATAACGCATAAAATATCTATCAGTTACAAATTTAATTTCGGACCGTCAGTCAAATTGGCTTCAATACTCTGTTGCGTACGGGCATGCAGTTCGTTCTGTTCGCGAGCGACAGCAAAAATGACACCAAAACACATACAAGTAGCCAACACGCTACTGCCGCCACGACTGATAAGCGGCAACGGCTGACCCGTGACAAGGTCGTAGCCACTGGCAATAATCATGGAGATAAACGCTTGACAAACAATCATTAACGCCAGTCCCATAGTCGTAAACATGGAAGCGTGGTCTTCGTATTTACTGCACGCCAAACATGCCCTAAAGAGAATACTCACATACACCAAGATGAGAAGAATCGCCCCAAGGATACCGCTCTCCTCCACAATAATGGAGAAGATATAGTCCTCATACGCCAACGGCAGGAAATCTCTCTCCCTACTATTGCCCGGCAAGACGCCAATGAGACTTTTTCCACCACGCCAAACGGCAACATTCGCCAGCGAGCGTTGGCGGTTCTCGTCGGTTAACTTAAAATCTTCAGCCGGCACATCGGGGGCAAACATCGTTTTGATACGCTTGACCTGCACACGGGCACGATCCCAATGCGCCATCTTGATATCCGGTTGCACATATTTTTTATCCACATAGAAATAGCCCGATGTTCCCAGTACCATCACAACACCGGCGATAGTCACCAAGTATTTCCAATTGATGTCGGCAATTATCCACATAAGGAACACAATGCCTCCTATCAAAATAGCAGTAGAAAGATTGCTGGGAGCAATACACAAAATAGTCACTCCCGCTACAGCTAAAGTAATCCAAAATCGCTTTTTAGATTCTTCCTCCGAACTGATACGGGACAATTGGTCTGCCACGACCATAATCAGTCCCAACTTGGCAAACTCGGACGGCTGGAACTGTACCGCACCAAATCTAATCCAGCGTGTAGCACCATTCAAAGTAACTGCACAAGGCATGCCGGGGAAAAGCAACAAGACCAAAAACAGGAAAGACAATCCCCACACAATGTATGCACATTTACGCAGCATCGGTGTCGGGAACAACTGGATGATAAACGCAAAGACAGTACCCATAATGAGATAGCAAGTGTGCCCGAAAATAGGACTGAGGATTCGTCCCGGATGCTCAAATGCCTTGGTACTGGCAGCACTAAACAGCGCAATAATGGAGACACCGACCAAGATGCTGAACAGAATCCAATATGTCTTGTCAACATATTTGCGGTCTCCGAGGAATTGAGGTTTGAAATCTTTTAAATTCATATTCTATAATGCTCTGACGGCAGCCATAAACTGCTCTCCACGATCTTCGTAACTATGAAACAAATCAAAACTGGCGCAACAGGGCGACAACAACACCGTGTCCCCATCCTCTGCTATATTGTAGCACGCCTGAACGGCATCGTGCAGATTGTCGGTATCGATGATTTTTATCGGGGAATCGGGGAATCGGGGAGTCGGGGAATCGGGGAGTCGATGAATCGGGGAATCGGAGAATCGGTTAATCGGGGAATCGGGAGACCGGTGAATTGGGGAATCGGGGGAGCGGGGAGTCGGGGAATCGAGAAGGTGGTCAAAATGTTCATGCAGTTTCTCGTTGTGCAAACCCATGAACACGAGTGCACGGCACTTCTGACGGACGAGATCGTCAATCTCCGAATAGTCATTTCCCTTGTCCTTGCCCCCTAAAATGAGCACGGTAGGCGTTGTCATGGACTCAAGGGCGTACCAGCAGGAGTTGACATTGGTTGCCTTGCTATCGTTGATATAGCGCACGCCACGAATCGTAGCGACATACTGCAGACGATGCTCCACTCCGGCAAACTGAGTCAAACTCTCGCGAATAACATCGTTCTTGATTTGCAAGATCTGTGCCGCCAACGATGCCGCCATCGAATTGAGTTGGTTGTGCTTGCCCCGCAGGGACAATTCGTCCAGCCCGACAGACAAGGGTTCGCACGCAGGGCGCGCAGAAACGACCATGTTCTTGCCATCGGTATATGCCACATTGTGGGCATTGGAACCAAACGGATAAAGGGTGGCTTGCGGCTGAATGCGCTCTATCTCCTGATTGATAACAGGGTCTTCTGCCCAATAGATAAACGCATCCCTAGGAGTTTGGTTTTGGGTAATACGGAACTTGGCATTGACATAATTATGGAACTGAAAGTCGTATCTATCCAAATGGTCGGGCGTTATATTGAGCAAAATGGCTATGTCGGCACGAAAATCGTACATGTTGTCCAACTGGAACGAACTGAGTTCAATCACATAATAATCGTGCTGCTCGTGTGCCACCTGCAACGCCAACGAGTTGCCTATATTGCCCGCCAAGCCGACATTCAGTCCGGCACGGCGCAACATATCATAAATGAGCGAGGTGGTAGTGGTCTTGCCGTTTGAACCGGTAATGCAAATCATTTTAGCCGAAGTATAACGCGCCGCGAACTCTATTTCGGAAATGACCGGCGTATGTTGGGCAGTCAATTGCTGAATAAGCGGCGCATTCAACGGAATACCCGGCGATTTGATGACTTCGTCGGCATTGAGAATGAGCGACGGAGTGTGCTGCCCGCTTTCGAAGGCAATATGATGTTCGTTCAGGAGCGCCTGATATTCGGGCTTGATAACTCCCATATCGGAGACAAAGACATCAAACCCTTTTTCTTGGGCGAGAATAGCCGCTCCTGCGCCACTTTCGCCTGCCCCGAGAATAACTATGCGTTTCATCGTATCTTGAGTGTCAAAATGGTGATTGCTGCCAAAATGAGTGTAACAATGCAGAAACGAAGAACAATCTTGGTTTCGTGGTGCAGTTCGGGACTTCCCTTGAAAAGGAAACTGCAAGTGGGATCGTTCTCGAGCGCCTTCTCCATGGATGTACGGAATTGGTCATGGAAAGGTGTGCGCTTAAATATACGGTAGTGGACACCTCTCTTCTTCATAAACTTATACACTTGCGTTTGCAAGATAACGCTGACACTCTCCAAGAGGAAGATGCCGCACAAGATAGGCAGCAGGAGTTCCTTGTGTATAATCACAGCACAAACACCTATAATACCGCCAATGGTCAGCGAACCCGTATCGCCCATGAAGATTTGTGCAGGGAAACCGTTCCACCACAGGAAACCGACCAATGCCCCCACAAAAGCACTCAGGAAGACTACTAATTCTTCCGAGCCAGGGATGTACATCACATCAAAATAGTCTGCAAAAATCACATTGCCGCTGATATATGCCAATATAATCAATGCCGCGCCTATAATCGCCGAATTGCCGGCACACATGCCGTCCATACCGTCGTTGAGGTTGGCACCGTTGCTGACAGCAGCAACAACCAGAACAGTCAGGATGACAAAGAAAATCCACCCTGCACGATACATATTTTCCTCGCCCAAGAAAGCGAACATATCGGCATAGTTGCAGTTATGGTTTTTGACAAAAGGAATGGTAGTGCGTGTCGATTTGACCTCGGGCGATTTATGTACGACGGTCACATTGTTTTCTATCACCGTATCTACGCGTTCGTTCATGGTTGCCATCGGACTATAACGCAATGTCAAGCCGACAATCAGTCCCAACAGCACCTGTCCGGCGATTTTAACCCATCCGTTGATTCCTGCCTTGTTTTTGCGGAAGGTCTTGATGTAATCGTCTGCAAAACCCAGTGCGCCCAACAACAGCGTGGTAATCAGCATAAGCAACATATAGACATTGCTCAAATTGCCCATCAACAGACACGGAAGCAGAATACTGACAATGATAACGATGCCACCCATTGTGGGGACACCTTTTTTCTCTGTATTGAAGGGATCCAGTTTAACATCGCGCTGCGTTTCGGATATATGTTTGCGCTTAAGCAGACCTATAAAATAGCGTCCAAAATGAATACTGACCAACAAAGCCAACACATTGGCAACAATGGCACGGAAAGAAATGTAGGTAAAAAGCCGTGCGCCGGGAAAATCACTAAGTTGAGAAAATAATTGATATAACATAGCAGTAATTAATTAACAAAATTTACGAACCATCTCGTGGTCATCAAAGTGGTGTTTGACCCCACGGATAATCTGATAATCTTCATGCCCTTTGCCGGCAATGAGAATGACATCGTCGGCTTGCGCCAGGGTGCAGGCGGTTTGAATAGCCGCAGCGCGGTCTTCAATAATCAGCGTTTGGTGCAACTCCTCTTCGGTCAGTCCCGCAGCCATGTCCCGTAGGATATCTGCCGGCTCTTCGTCGCGCGGGTTATCGCTGGTAAGAATGAGTTGGTCGCTACCATGCTTGGCTATCTGTGCCATCATCGGGCGTTTGCCCTTGTCCCGATTGCCACCACAGCCCACTACGGTAATCAGTTTGCCCTTGCGGATTTCGTTGATTGTTTGAATGACATTATCCACCGCATCGGGCGTATGGGCGTAATCTACAATGGCAGTCCATCCCTTATGCTCACTATGAATAGTCTCAAACCGCCCATTCACGGCGGTCAAGGTAGACAGCACGCGTAGAACTTCCGCATTGTCAAATCCTAAACAAATAGCCGCACTATAAATAGCCAATATATTGCTGGCGTTAAACCTGCCTACCAAAGGAACAAAAACTTCCTGCCGATTGACAGAGAGCAACATGCCGTCAAAGCCCTCTTCCAATATACTTGCCTTAAAGTCCGCCAAAGTGCGTGTCGAATAGGTTTTTACCTCAGCAGGGGTATTTTGTGTCATGACCAAGCCGTTCTTGTCGTCCTTGTTGGTGACAGCAAAAGCCCCTTTCGCGAGATTGTCAAAGAGTCGCTTTTTCGTATCGCGGTAATTATCAAAAGTCTTATGATAATCCAAGTGGTCGCGCGTGAGGTTGGTAAAGAGAGCACCGTTGAAGTGCAGTCCGGCAATGCGCTCTTGGGCAATCGAGTGGCTGCTGACCTCCATAAAAGCATATTCGCATCCAGCATCCACCATCTGCCGCAGCAGCCCGTTCAGTTCTATCGCATCAGGGGTAGTATGAGTAGAGGGAACAGATTGGTCGTCGATGTAATTAACCACCGTAGATAGCAGTCCTGCTTTGTGCCCGAGTGCCCGTGTCATCTTATAGAGCAAGGTGGCAATGGTCGTCTTGCCGTTGGTGCCCGTTACGCCGACCAAGGTAAGATGCTCCGAGGGGCAACCGAACCAACGATGTGCCATCATGCCGAGAATATAGTCCGTATTGTCGGCTATAATTGTTGTCACACCTTCGCGCCGATAGGCAGGATTGCTGATAACGATAGCGGTGGCACCCTGTGCAATACAGTTGTCCACAAAATTGTGTCCGTCCATAGTAGTGCCCACCTGTGCCACAAATAAATTACCCGTTTGCACTTTGCGAGAGTCAAACTGAATACCCGTGATATCTATGTCGGTTGGTCCGAACACTTGCACGGGAAGTCCTTGTAAAAGGGTTGTAAGTATCATCTCTTCTTGAATATTTTTTGTCCGTTCTCTATTTCATACACCCAACTGTATGCGATGGTCTGCTCGGCAATCTTACGCACCACTTCACCACAGTCACGCCCTGCATCGTAGCCACGCGTAACACCGTTCACCATGCTTTTAGGATGCTCAATCATGCAAATACAGGTATATTGCGGGTCCTCTTCGGGGAAATATCCCACGAAAGTCATACGGTGTTTGCGGGACTGATATTCCCATCGGTTGAACTCGTTTTTGAGCAGCAATTGGGCAGTTCCCGTCTTACCGGCTATATGTACGAGTTCGCTTTGCGCCTTGTTATGTCCGGCAAAAGGAGCAGCCGTTCCGGGCAGGTTATTGTCCCATACCACATCGTGCAAACCGCCACGAATGTCCCGCAGTGTAGAAGCGCTGCACAATGTGCTGATTGTTTCGGTATCAAACTCCTGCAATACAACTCCGTCACGCTCTATCCGACTGACCAAATAGGGGCGAATCATTTTACCGTCATTGGCAATTCCGTTGTAGAATGCCATAATCTGCAAGGGAGACAATTCAACCGAATATCCGTATGCCATCTTGCTGATAGTCACTTTGTTGTCAGGAACGGCAATCTTCGGCTTATGCGCCTTGGGCAATTCCGAATAGAAACCCTGTGTCAGTCCCATCTTCTCCAACTTTTGTATAAACGGTTCCGGATCGCCATGATATGCCTTAACTATCATCTTTGCCAATGCGATATTGCTACTGATAGCCAATGCGCTGCGCGCCGTCAGGACAGTATCTTTTTTGTGCGAATCGGTATGTTTCAAGGAGTGGTATTCCCACGGTTTGACCGTAATGCGGAAAGTGTCGTCTATCTGTATTCGTCCTTCGTCAATGGCAGCCATCATGGCGATGGTCTTAAAGGTCGAACCCGGTTCGACACGCTTGATGGTATGATCGTTGGTTTCGGCATAAGTGCCGTCGGACTGGCGGTCCAGATTGACCATTGCCTTGATTTGACCGGAGTGCGCTTCCATAAGGATGACACATCCCCAATCGCCCTCCACTGCCTCGATTTTACTGCGTAATGTCTTTTCGCATATATCCATCAGGTTCACATCGAGGGTAGTAATCACATCGCATCCGTCAATGGCGTCCTTCACAGGTACCATCGACTGTCTCCCTGCGACGCGCATATAAGTGGCAACACCGGGAGTACCCGTCAAGACATCATTAAAACTGTATTCCAATCCCAAGTCACCCTGACCGGATTCCTTATCAGTAGTACCAATGGCGCGACGCCCCAAATCGCCATAAGGATTGACTCGCACATGTTGTTCCGTAAAGTAAACACCACTCTTATAGACACCCCTATTAATCAACGGCAATTGCTCAATTTCCTTCTTTTGCAAATAATTGATTCGCCCTTTGTGCAAACGGATATCGTGGTATTTGACTTCTTCGCGCTCGCTATAGAATGCAGTTTTGATTATCTTCTTATATTCCTGCGGAGATTTGTCGCCTATGATATTGCTTAACCCGATGGAAATAGAGTCGATGTATCGCTTAAATAACGAGTCATTTTTCAAATGCAATGCCTCTACACGCGTATCCATACGCACGATGTATTCGGGCAAACTGCTTGCCAACAACTGCCTATTGGCATCGTAGATATTTCCACGCATGGGCTCAACGGGCTGATTGGTGCGAACCTGGCTTTTCTCGATTTTGCTCCATTTGAGTTCTTCATTCTCATTGTGCTGCACTTTCCAAATCTTGGAGATAATGACGACGGAAGCAGCTACAGTAAGAGTTATGAAAATAACTGCAAACCGAATAACTATTTGATCTTTTTTTGTTATCATTACGGAATATTTATAACAGGTTTTTTATTCTCCTTGATTGTACTGCCACGCTGCTCCAGTTCCTGCACGATTTGCGACTGCCGTGTGCGTTGGGTTACTTCGGACTCAATAAACAGCTGTTTATAGTGCTTATCCTGCAGTTCTTTTTGCAAGTCCGTCAGGTGCTTTTGTTGTGCCTGTGCCTGATAGCCCAAAAGAATATAGATACAGATTAAGCCGACAATCAGCCACAACAGGGGGAATTGGTCTCGAACCCACTCCCTCAGCAGGATATCGCCGCTCAGGACCTCCTTAAATGTAATTCGTTTTTTTTCACTCATATCGATACTATTTTTTCGGCAACTCTCAATTTGGCTGAGCGTGCACGGGGATTCTGATTGACTTCTTCCGTAGTGGGTACTAAACCTTTCTCAATAACACGAAACGGGGTGACGACATTGCCATAAAAGTCTTTTTGTATCTGTCCGTCTATCTGCCCGGAGCGGAAGAAATTCTTCACAATGCGGTCCTCCAGCGAATGGTAAGTCAGTATGGCTATTCTACCCGCAGGGGCAAGCAATCCGACCGCAGAAGTCAGCAACTGACGGAGTGCCGCCAATTCGTCATTGACCTCAATACGCAACGCCTGAAAGACCAGTGTGAGCGTTTTCTTGTCATCCCCCAACAGGTGTGCCAACTGCTCCGTCCGCAAAACGGGTTCCCGTTGCCGTTCCGCCACAATGCGATGCGCTATACTGCGCGAGTTCTTCAGTTCGCCATACAAATACAACACATTCGCCAAGGATTCTTCGCTATAGGTATTCACGATATCGGCAGCGGTCATACCGGCTTGCTGATTCATACGCATATCCAGCGGTCCTTCAAACCGGAAACTAAACCCCCGTTGTGCATCGTCAAAATGATGAAAACTGACGCCTAAATCTGCCAACAGTCCATCTATTTGCGTAATTCCGCAGTAGTCCATGAAGTTGGACAAGTACCTGAAATTGCCGTGCACGAAGTGCCACCGCGGGTCGTTAATCAATTCGCCCCGTTGCTGCTCGTTGGCATACGCATCGGCATCCCGGTCAAACGAATACAACTGCCCCTTGTCACCCAATTGCCGCATAATGGCACGACTATGCCCTCCACCGCCGAAAGTGACATCCACATAAATGCCATCGGGGCGGATGTTCAAACCGCGAATAGTGGGGTCCAATAATGCCGGTATGTGATAGGTTTCGTGCATATATACCAATTAGCGTTGCAAAGATACGAAAAATAATTGAGACTTCCAAATATATAATGAGTTATGAGAGTTATAAACATAGTTTTCAACACGATATAAACATTTCCAACAGTTCTTTCACAACTGATAATTAGATAATTACGGAAGTTTTCAACTTCTGCAAAAAAAGCAGAGGGTATGATTGACCGATGTCCGACCTATGCCCGACCCATGCTTAACCTCTGCTTTCGCCGTCGGTTCGCCGTCGGTCCGCCGTCGGCAAAGACCCACAAAAGACACATACAAGACACATACCCAAAACGACAGCGAAACGACAGCGAAAAGGAAGCGAAAAGGAAGCAAAACCACTCGGCAAACTCATACGCATCTTATATTCGACCGTCGGTCGACCGTCGGTCGACTGTCGGCAAAGACCCGAGAATTAGAGGACGGCAGAAGGGCTGCCTACAGTTTAGAGGACAGCGCAAGCGCCTACAGTTAGAGGAAGAGAAAAAAGAAGCCGCCTGACACATCGGTCAGGCGGCTTGCAGCTTTGGGCAATTGCCGTATTACTTCATACGAGCACCAAGCACATTGAATAGTTTGCCATCACGCAGGATGTACAAGTGATTTCTGTGCATCAGTTTGTTGATATGGTTATTGGCAGCGTTGTCCATTACCTCTCTCAAGTCGCTCGGAACAAAGTTGATGGTGATATTCACTTTATTGCCGTTCGAGTTGAGAGCAACGACGGTCATCTTGTCAGTAGCCATCGTCATCGTTCCTTCTACCATGTACCAAATATTGTTGGCGGTCATGAAGAAAGAAGGCATCGGCTCGCTGTAATCAGAATCATAGCCGGAAGAAGCAATCATGCAAGGAGCAACTTCCTCGTCCGTGATTTCATAACTATCCAACGGAATGAGGTAAGTAGGATCCATTGTATTAGCCATCACCATAGCATAAAATTCGCACGGACGGTTTTCATCGTAAGCATCAATAATGAATACTCCATACTTCTCAAACATTGTCGTATTGATGACATCTTCACGAGCAGCGTTGAAGGTATATGCGGTATCTACCGTAGCATCGCCCTGATAAGGATTATACAAATCAGCAATCATCATAATATTGAAGAAGCAAGTATTGGAACGGTCGCTCTCGTC
>JAKSNK010000013.1 GCA_024399835.1 Paludibacteraceae bacterium | reverse complement strand
AAGCTCGCACTAACGCTGAGGGAATATAAGAGTTCTGTGGTACGAACGGAGTTTGGGGAACTGGGGAATCGGGGAGTTGGGGAACTGGGGAATCGGGGAGTTGGGGAACTGGGGAATCGGGGAGTTGGTTGGTAAAAAAAAGTCGCCTGATTTGTGGAGGAATCAGACGACTTTTTTAAGGAATTACCACTTGGTGCCGAGCATGCGGAGGTAGCTCTTGTAACGCCATTGTGCGTTCTCCTGAGCCGCAGCAAAGAGTTCGGCTGCCTCGTTCGGGAACTGTTTCATCACCGAAGCGAAACGCACTTCACCCTTGAGGTACTCCTCAAACTTAGACCAATCGGGTTCTTTAGAGTCAAGTTGGAACGGATTCTGTCCCTCTGCCTCGAGTTGCGGGTTATAACGCCACAAGTGCCAATAACCGCAAGCCACGGCTTTCTCTTCCTCTGCCTGGCTCTTACCCATACCTGCTTTCAGACCGTGGTTGATACACGGAGCGTAAGCGATGATAAGAGACGGTCCGGGATATGCCTCTGCCTCACGGATGGCTTTGAGGGTCTGCGCCTGGTCAGCACCCATAGCAATCTGTGCCACATAGACATAACCGTAAGTGGTAGCAATCATACCGAGGTCTTTCTTGCGTACACGCTTACCCATAGCAGCGAACTTGGCAATAGCGCCGAGAGGAGTAGATTTAGATGCCTGACCACCCGTATTGGAATAAACTTCGGTATCCAAAACGAGGATGTTAACATCTTCACCACTGGCAATGACATGATCCAATCCACCGTAACCGATGTCGTAAGAAGCACCGTCACCACCGATAATCCATTGACTGCGTTTAACAATATGGTCTTTGTATTTAAGAATCTCCTTGCAAGTATCGCACCCGCACGCTTCCATAGCAGCCACCATAGGAGCATAGAGTTTCTTGGTAATGTCGCCATTATCCTTGTTATCCAGCCACTCGCGGAACATACCTTTGAGTTCGTCCGAGCAAGTGGGGCACTCCAGTCCCTTGCTCATCAAAGCAGCGAGACGCTCCTTAATCTTGCGGTGTGCAATCTGCATACCGAGACCGTATTCGCAGAAGTCCTCGAACAAGGAGTTAGACCAAGCAGGACCGCAACCGGCAGCATTGGTGGTATAAGGAGTGGAAGGAACAGAGCCCGAATAGATAGAAGTACATCCGGTAGCGTTGGCAGCAATCTCACGGTCACCGAAGAGTTGGCTGATGAGTTTCAAATACGGAGTCTCACCGCAACCCGAGCAAGCACCCGAGAACTCAAACAGAGGCGTAGCGAACTGCGAGTTCTTGACATTGGACTGGATATCGATAAGGTCCTGTTTGCTCTTGACATTGTTTACGCAATATTCCCAGTTAGCGGCTTCGGCGAGTTGTCCCTCGAGGTCAACCATAGCAAGTGCCTTACCGGTCTTGGGATTACCCGGGCAGACATCAACACAGTTGCCGCAACCAAGGCAGTCCATAACACCGACCTGCATGCGGAAGTGCATACCTTTGAGTGCAGACGGAGCTTTCATCTCGCGAGTAGCACCGTTGATACCCTTCACTTCCTCTTCATCCATTACGAACGGACGGATGCAAGCGTGAGGGCAGACATACGCGCACTTGTTACACTCGATACAGTTGTCAGCCGTCCAAACAGGAACGAAAGCACTCACGCCGCGTTTCTCGTATTTAGCGGTACCCGAACGCCATTCGCCGTCCTCAATGCCCTTGAAGGCAGAAACGGGCAGCAGGTCACCGTCCTGTGCATTGATAGGACGCACGAGGTTGGTAACGAAAGCAGGTTCGTCGCCGTAATCCTTGGCAGGATCAGCACCCAGTTGGCTCCAAGCAGGATCAATCTCCAAGAGTTGATACTCGTCACCACGGTCAACGGCAGCGTAGTTCTTATTAACAACATCTTCACCCTTCTTGCCATAAGATTTAACGATGAAATGCTTCATCTCCTCAACGGCTTTCTCAACAGGGATAACGCCGGTGATACGGAAGAAAGCAGATTGCAGGATAGTATTGGTACGGTTGCCCAAACCAATCTCCTGTGCAATCTTGGTGGCATTGATATAATAAACCTTAATCTCGTTGTCAGCAAAGTATTTCTTCACCTTGTTGGGCAGGTTCTTTTTGAGTTCGTCAGCCGACCAAATCGTATTGAGCAGGAAAGTGCCACCCTTCTGCAAGCCGCGCGTTACATCGTACATCTGCAGATATGCCTGAACATGGCAAGCCACGAAATTAGGCGTAGTTACCAAATAAGTGGAGTGGATAGGTTCGTCACCAAAACGCAAGTGCGAGCAGGTGAAACCACCGGACTTCTTACTATCATAGGAGAAGTATGCCTGGCAGTATTTATCGGTCGTGTCACCGATAATCTTGACAGAGTTCTTGTTAGCACCCACGGTACCGTCAGCGCCCAAACCATAGAATTTTGCCTGGAACATACCCTTGCCACCCATAGCGATTTCTTCGCCAACAGGCAGAGAAGTGAAGGTAACATCGTCGTTGATACCAACGGTGAAGTGGTTCTTGGGCTCGTTCATAGCGAGGTTAGCATAGACCGCCAACATCTGTGCAGGCGTAGTATCGTTGCTGCCCAAGCCGTAGCGTCCGCCAACAACGAGGATATTGCCCATGCCGAGTTCCTGCAGAGCATCCTTAACATCCAAATAGAGCGGTTCGCCGTTAGCACCGGGCTCCTTGGTACGATCCAAGACGCAGATACGCTTAACGGAAGCAGGCAGTGCCTCTTTCAAGTATTTGAGCGAGAAAGGACGATAGAGGTGAACATTAATCATACCAATCTTATTGCCACGAGCTGCCTCGTAGTCAATAACCTCTCTCAAGCACTCGGTAACGCTACCCATAGCAATGACGATATTCTCGGCATCAGCAGCACCGTAATAGGTGAAGGGGCGGTATTTGCGACCGGTGATTTCGGATATTTTGTCCATGTAGTCGCTAACGATGTCAGCCACTCCGTTATAGAAAGAGTTGCAACTCTCACGGTGTGCAAAGAAGACATCCGGGTTCTCAGCCATACCCTTCATAGCCGGGTGCATAGGACTGAGAGCGTGGTCGCGGAATGCCTGCAATGCCTCCATATCTACCAAAGGACGCAGGTCTTCCATATCCATGACCTCGATTTTCTGATACTCATGGCTGGTACGGAAACCGTCGAAGAAGTTCAAGAAAGGAACACGCGATTTGATGGTGCTCAAGTGTGCCACACCAGCCAAATCCATTACTTCCTGTACACTTCCCTCTGCCAACATGGCAAAACCGGTTTGACGGCACGCCATCACATCCTGATGGTCACCGAAGATACACAGCACATGGCTCGCCAATGTACGCGCCGACACATGGAAGACGGTCGGAATCAGTTCACCGGCAATCTTGTACATGTTAGGAATCATCAGCAACAAACCCTGTGAAGCCGTGAAAGTAGTGGTCAAAGCACCAGCATTCAAAGCACCGTGCACGGCACCGGCAGCGCCACCCTCAGACTGCATTTCCTGAACGGTGACAGTTTCACCGAACATGTTTTTACGGCCAACAGCCGCCCACTCGTCTACGTTCTCTGCCATAGGCGACGACGGAGTGATAGGATAAATAGCAGCAACCTCGGTAAACATGTATGCTACATGTGCCGCAGCCGCATTACCATCACAAGTCATGAATTTTTTCTCTTTCATCTTGTTTTGTACTTTTTTTGGTTGTTTGTTATTTTTGTATTAACTAGTTGAGTAGTTTGCCGAGATTAGTATAAGAACCCAAAGAGCCACAGAGGGATTTCTTTTGCCTTGCCAATCTCCAAATCAGAGATGGCAGCGAAACGGAAGCCGGGCATTTTGGGTCTGTTTGCCAAGACATCAAAGCGAATCTTCCTATCCACCAGGAAAGAAGCCGTCTCGCACGCGTTGAGTTTATGCACACCGTGCAGCGCGCTATAGAAGAAAGTCTCAGCCACTGCCTGCTCGTCGGCTTGACGCGTAGGCAACATATAACACAAATTGGGGTTTTGCAAATAAATACGCGCCGGCTTCATAGGGAACTGCTTGCCCTCCACATAAAGCAAATTGAGCAAGCGCGCGTCCTTGAGATACTTGATATAATTGATGATAGTCGAACGACTGGTAGCCGTCGATTCAGCCAGTTTGCTGATATTCAACCCGCAGGGAACTTCCTCCATGAGTTTGAACAAGAGGTTCTTGATGCGATTGAGATAAGCCACCTCAATCTTGTTGACCAACAGGACATCCACCTCAATCATCATATTCATGAGTTTGAGCACCTTGTCGGTATAATTCCACTCACCCGGGTCGTGCGGGTAATAGCCGTGCTCCAAATACTCGCGGAAGAACCACAACGGCTTAACCTTGGAACAAATCTGTGCAGCAATCTGCTCATGATTGTGCAACAAATCATCCAATGTATATACCGGCAAATCACACCCCGTCTGCAAATTCAAATACTCGCGGAAACTATATCCACGAAGATTATACATCTTAACAATATGTCCAATATCGGAGTTCCCCTCAATCAGGCGCATCACAGGCGATGCAGAAAAAACAATGCGCAACCCCGTATAATGGAAAAAGCAGTCGCGCAATTCTTTAGACCAATTCGGATACTTGAAGACCTGATCCACGAGGAGTGTTTTGCCACCCTCCTTCACAAACTCACCTGCAAACTCGTACAGAGAATGTTCCGTGAAATAGAAGTTATTGAAATTGACATACAAAGTCTCCTTACGCTTATCCGGCTCCTTCTCCCACAGCTCCTTAGCGTAACTCAACAGGAAATCGGTTTTTCCAACTCCTCGCCCACCCTTAATAGCGATAAGGCGATCCTTCCAATTGATTTCGTCCATCAATTGGCGGCGAATAGGCGCATGCACATGTTCTACCAAATAATCATGCGTTTTATAAAAGGTCTCTAACATACCCTAACAATTGGTGTTTTCACTAATTTGACTGCAAAATTACAAAAAAAAAATGAAAATTGCAAACTCGACTTTACATTTTTTCAAAAAAAGTGCATAACATATTTATAATCAATCAAATAAAAAAAAGACCGACAAAAGTCGGTCTTTAGCAGTTATTGTAAGCAATTTTACAAAGAAATTGCGCCGCTGGGACATACATCTGCGCAAGTGCCACACTCCACGCAAATCTCAGGGTCAATACTGTAGTGTTCGCCTTCAGAGATAGCTCCTAACGGGCACTCGTCCTTGCATGTGCCACAAGCGATACAATCATTAGAAATTTTATAAGCCATAATATATAAAGTTTAATTGGTTAATTGGTTAATCGGTTAATTGGTTAATCGGTTAATCGGTGAGCCGGTGAATCGGTTTTTCGATTTGTAGGTGCAAAGGTACTACAAAAAAATGACATATGCAAATATTTTTGCTATTTTTTTCTGCCCAAAGCAGCAAGTAATCTTTGATTCGGTGTAGTTAAATTGCTATCAGTCAGTCCCTTTTGTTTGGCAAAAGTTGTCCAATTTTTAGCACCTTTTTCAGCGACCGGCAAGCCCAATTGCAAGAAATGGCAATAAGCGATGCCGAGTGCATCGGTAGCGTCGAGTTTCTTGGGCATTTGTTCGTCAGGGATATGCAAGAACCGCTGAAGCATGCCCGCCACCTGCTCTTTGGACGAATGTCCATTGCCGGTAATAGCCATTTTGATTTTCATCGGGGAATACTCGTTAATAGGCAAGTCCCTGCTGAGAGCAGCCGCAATTGCCACCCCCTGTGCATGCACAATCTTAATCATCGTTTGAGGGTTTTTGTCCACAAACTGTGTTTCGATAGCCAACTCGGTAGGATGGTGTTGATCTATCAGATTCTGCAAAAAGAAGAACTCCTGCTGCAATCGTGCATACTGGTCCTCCAATTTATGCACATCCAACACACCGAAATCGACCACTTCCACTTGCGAACCGGTCGTTTTCAGCAAAGCATATCCCATAAAGAGAGTGCCCGGGTCAATTCCTAAAATCAGATGTTCGTTGACTAATTTATCAATCATTGTTCGTCCACCAAAAACACATCTTCATCGTCCCGGTGCATCAGATAGTGCTCGCGCGCATATTTCTCTAATGTGTCGGTTTGCTCCAAACTGTTGAGCATGCGCGTCGCCTCGTCAATGCGCTGTTCGGTGATTTCAAGTTCCTGCTCGGTCTCACGAATCTGCCGCGCCCGACTGATGGATTTAAGAATACTCTGCTCGCCGACAAAGATATAAACGCCCACAAAAAGGAGCACCGCAATGACATATTTGTTCAACACATAAGTGCGAACAAAAAACCATACATGTTGCCAATTCACAGGATTCATACTCACACAAACTTATAATCCGTCCGGGCATAATACACTTCTCCCTGCCGCAAAACGACATTCGGGAAATTATCATGATTGGGGCTATCGGGGAAACTCTGTGCCTCCAGGCAAATAGCATGTTGCACATCATAAGTCCGTCCGCTCTTGCCCACATTGCGCTCTACCCAGTTGCCCGTATAGACCTGCAAACCCGGCATAGAAGTCCACACTTCCATCCGTCTGCCATCCGCCTCGACGACAGCCGCCAATTCGGGTGCTTGGCTATCGGGATGTTCCTTACGCAGCACCCAGTTGTTATCTATGCCCCGTCCGGGAGCGAAGAAAGGATCGTCGATGCGGTCGCCCACCCTCACCGGCTGGCGGAAGTCCATCGGCGTATGTTCCACAGGCAAGATTTCGCCCGTAGGACATGCCGTATCGTCAAAAGGCGTATAAGCATCGGCAAAAACCTGCAAGGTATGATTATGCACCGTGCCACTGCCTTCGCCCTCTAAATTAAAGTACGCGTGATTGGTTAAACCGACAATCGTGGGAGCATCTGTTTTGGCTTCGTACCGGATAGACAAAGCGTTTTCGCGAGTGAGCGTATAGGTGACATAGATGTCCAAATTACCCGGATACCCTTCCTCGCCGTCAGCAGCACGATAATGCAAACTGACACTATGCAAACTCTGCCCGACAACTTCCCAAACTTTCTCATTAAATCCGTGCACACCGCCATGCAGCGAGTTGGTGCCATTATTGACAGGCAATTGATAATCCTTGCCATCCAAACTGAAACGCCCGTCCTTGATACGGTTGGCATAACGCCCAATAATGGCATTGAAATAGGTTTCCTTTTGCAGCCACTCGTCCATGGTACCAAAACCCAAGACGATATCTTTTGCCTCGCCCTGATTATTCGGCACTATGAGTTTAAGGATTTTAGCCCCATAAGTGCTAATTTCAGCAGACAGTCCATGTCCGCCCCTGATAGCGATTGTGCGAATCGGTTTCATATCACTCTATTCTCTTGGCACCATCACCAATTTCAGCCACATAGAACTCAGCTGTGAGTCCTGTTTTGGCAGCATATTCTTTGCCTACTTTCTCAATGAAAGCGGGTATGGCTTCATCTTTGACAAGAGAAACGGTGCAGCCACCGAAGCCGCCACCTGTCATACGGCTACCGATAACGCCGTCAATCTTCCAAGCCGCTTCAGCCATTGCGTCCAGTTCGGGACCGGTCACCTCATAGTCGTCACGAAGAGAAACATGGCTCTGGTTCATCAACTGTCCAAACTTAGCAATGTCACCTTTTTTCAAAGCAGCCACGGCATCCGTAGTGCGTTGTACTTCGCCTACCACATGGCGCGCACGGCGATGAGCCGTTTCGTCCGTGAGAGCACTCTCAATGGCTTTGAAATCAGTTTCTGTCAATTGAGCGAGGTTCTTTAAGTCCGGGCGTTTGGACTGCAACTGGCGAACTGCCAACTGGCACTGCTCAACGCGGGCATTGTATGCTCCGGAATCAAGTTTATGCGGAGAGTGTGTATTGGCAACAACCACCTTGACACCCTCGAGTTTGACAGGAACAAGTTGGAACTCCATCGTGTCGCAATTCAAGAAGATAGCGTGGTCTTTTTTGCCTTGTGCAGAAGCGAACTGGTCCATAATACCGCAGTTTACGCCTGCAAATTCGTGCTCACTCTGTTGTCCGATTTTTGCCAATTCGGTACGGTCGTATTCAGCATTCAGCAAGTCAGCAAACGCAAAAGCGGTAGCGACCTCAATGGCAGCCGAGCTACTCAAACCTGCACCGGCAGGGACATTGCCCCAGAAGAGCATATCATACCCCCTGCGTATAGCAAAACCGCGCTTGATATATTGAGCAATACAACCTAACGGATAATTTGCCCAGCAGTTGTTTGCCAAAGGTTTTTCCAACTGATTGAGATTGAGCACAATCTTCTCGGGAACATTGAGCGATTGAAAACGCATCACCTGGTCATCGTTTTCCGCCATCAGCAGATAAGTACCGAAACTGAGGGCACACGGAAAAACATAACCGCCGTTATAGTCGGTATGTTCGCCAATCAAATTAACACGACCGGGTGCAAAATAAATCGCACTCGCTTTTTTACCATAGGTCTTCTCAAAGGCCTGTTTTAGTTCATTTAGTTCCATAATATTGCCGTTTAAAAGGTTAAAGAATCAAAATTTAGTCGCAAAGTTACAATTTTTTTTTGAATATCCCAACTTTTTTGCCATTTTTTCGCAAAAAAATTTGGATGTATCAATATTTTTACTTAATTTTGCACTAAATTTGAAATTCTGCGGAATGATTACACACGAAGAACTAATTACAGCATTGCAATACCATTTCGGTTTTGACAAGTTCAAGGGCAATCAAGAGGACATTATTATGAATATATTGTCCGGGAACAACACCTTTGTACTAATGCCGACCGGTGGAGGAAAAAGTTTGTGCTATCAACTTCCATCCTTGCTAATGGACGGAGTTGCAGTTGTGGTGAGCCCATTGATTGCGCTGATGAAGAACCAAGTAGATGCCATGCGCAACTACTCGGAAGAAGACGGAGTGGCGCATTTTATCAATTCATCCCTCTCCCGTCCGGAAATAGCAGCCGTGAAAGAAGATATCCTGTCGGGAAAGACCAAACTGCTCTATTTGGCACCGGAGTCGCTGAACAAGACCGAAAACATCGACTTCTTACGAGGTATCCATGTCAGTTTTTATGCAGTGGACGAAGCGCATTGTATCTCTGAATGGGGACACGATTTTCGTCCTGAATACCGGAATATCCAGGATATGACCGAGCGAATTGGCAAAGCGCCGATTGTGGCACTTACTGCTACTGCCACCCCAAAAGTGCAGCACGACATACAAAAGAACTTGGGGATGTTGGACGCCAAAGTATTCAAATCCAGTTTTAACCGTCCTAATTTGTATTACGAAGTTCGTCCAAAAACAGACGATGTGGATAAAGACCTGATTCGATACATCCGTTCAATGAACGGCAAATCCGGCATTGTATATTGTCTTGCACGGAAAGAAGTGGAAGATTTATCGGAGACTCTTCGCGTGAACGGCATCTCTGCCCTGCCCTACCATGCCGGCATGGAAGCAGCAACAAGGACCGCCAATCAAGACGCTTTCCTGATGGAACAATGCCAGGTCATCGTTGCCACGATTGCCTTCGGAATGGGGATAGACAAACCCGATGTACGGTTTGTAGTACACTACGACATTCCCAAATCGCTGGAAGGATATTATCAGGAGACCGGGCGTGCAGGGCGCGACGGAGGCGAAGGACAATGTATTTGCTTCTATTCACCGAAAGACATCGACCGTCTGCGCAAGTTCCAACAAAGCAAATTAGGCAACGAATTGGAGATTGGCAACCAACTGCTATTGGAGACACAAGGATATGCCGAATCAACCATTTGCCGTCGCCGATTGCTCTTGCACTATTTCGGTGAAGACTACAACAATGACAACTGCGGCAATTGCGATAACTGCAAAAAGCAATATCGCATGGTGGACGAAAGTGAACTGCTCGGCATCGTTATGGAGACCATTCTGCAATTGAGCGAGCATTTCCACGCGGACCATATTGTGGATATTATTCACGGCAATATGACAGCGGATGTCCGCACTTATAATCACAA
Organism: Paludibacteraceae bacterium; assembly: GCA_024399835.1. Lineage (GTDB taxonomy): Bacteria > Bacteroidota > Bacteroidia > Bacteroidales > Paludibacteraceae > Colicola. The sequence goes on along the minus strand of JAKSNK010000013.1, from coordinate 33,911 downwards.
CGACCTGGAGACTTTCGGAAGCGGTGAAGACGAGGACGAGAATGTGCTACATGCCATAATCCGGCAAGCCATGTTAGCCGGATATATCAAAAAAGACATCGAGTCATACGGAGACCTAAAAATCACGCCGGAAGGACATAAATGGCTAAAACGCTCATCCCGATTTGAAGTGCCTATTGAAGTGCACGATGAAGAAGAGGAGGAAATGGAAGCAGCCATGATCGGCAGCGCTGCCGCAGACGAGGTACTATTTGCCATATTGAAGGATATACGCAAAAAACTGAGCAAGAAACTGGATGTTCCTCCATTCGTTATATTCCAAGACCCCTCACTGGAAGCAATGGCGACTTCGTACCCGATTACTTTCGAAGAAATACAGAACATTCCGGGAGTCGGTGCAGGTAAAGCCAAACGCTACGGAGAAGAATTTCTGAAGGTAATCAAAGAATATGTTGATGAAAACGAGATTATCCGTCCCGAAGATTTGCGCTTCCATACAAAAGCCAAAGATTCATCGGGAAAAATCAGCATTATTCAAGCCATCGACCGTCGTGTAGCGTTGGACGACTTGGCAGAAAGTAAAGGTATGTCAATGGAAGAAATGTTGGAGGAGATAGAAGCCATCGTCTATAGCGGCACTAAACTCAATATCAATTATTTCATTGACGAGGTGGTAGATCCCGATGAAAAGGAAGAAATCATCGATTACTTTAAGAACGCAGAAAATGACAGCATCAAATTAGCCATGCAGGAATTAGGGGAAGACGATTATGACGAGTTGCATGTCCGTTTGGTGCGTATCAAGTTCCACTCCGACTTAGGCAATTAACAATAGCGTTTTGACACGCCCGCGCATTGACATATTGACTCTGGGTTGCTCGAAGAACCTTGTAGATTCCGAGCGACTGATGGCAAGGTTGGAATCTGCCGGCTATCGTTGTTACCACGATGCCAAACGCCCGACCGGTAAGATTGTGGTTATCAACACCTGCGGATTTATCGGCGATGCCAAAGAGGAAAGCATTCAAACTATTTTGCAGTTCGCCGCCCGAAAGACCGATGGAAAGGTAAATAAACTCTATGTAATGGGGTGCTTGAGTCAGCGATATTTGCATGACTTGGAAACAGAGATTCCTGAAGTGGACAAATGGTTTGGCAAGTTTGACTATTTAGACCTCGTGCAGGAAATAGGCGAGGCACACGATACGATTGACCCGTCATCGGTTGTTGTACCGAGACATCTGACAACGCCTTCGCATACCGCTTATCTCAAAATCAGCGAGGGATGCAACCGTATGTGTTCTTATTGCGCCATTCCGCTAATCACGGGGAAACATACCTCACGCCCCAAAGAGGACATTGTGGCAGAAGCCCGATGGTTGCAGCAGCAGGGAGTCAAAGAAATCAATGTGATTGCACAAGACTTGAGCAGTTACGGAACGGATTTGTACGGTCGGCACGCATTGCCCGAACTGATTGATACATTAGCACAGATTGACGGTATTCATTGGATTCGATTGCACTATGCTTATCCCACTGATTTTCCCGATGAACTCTTGGAAGTTATGGCAAAGCACCCCAATGTATGCAAGTATTTGGACATCGCCCTGCAGCATTGCACCACACACATGCTGACACAAATGCGCCGGCATATCACACGGGAACAACAGGATGAGTTAATCGCCCATATACGCGCTAAAGTGCCCTGTATTCACCTACGCACCACACTGATGGTAGGTCATCCAGGAGAGACCGAAGAAGATTTTCAGGCATTGTGCGAATGGGTCAGACAAATGCGATTTGAGCGAATGGGAGCGTTTGCGTATAGCGAAGAAGAAGGTACCTATGCCGCCCAACATTACAAAGATGACATTCCCGATGAAATCAAGCAAAAACGATTGAACCGACTGATGGCTATTCAGCAGCAGATTTCCGAAGAACTGCAGCAAAGCAAAGTCGGGCAGCAATTATCCGTGCTGATTGATCGTCAAGAAGGAGATTATTGGGTTGGCCGCAGCGAATACGATTCGCCCGAAGTAGATTGCGAAATATTGATTCATAAAAAAGATACATATCAACCTTTAAAAATAGGCGATTTCATCGATGTAATCATCGAGAATGCCGAAGATTTTGATTTATATGGAAAACAAATTAACTTGGGTAGCCATTAAAAAAATCGTTGCCCAACAAACAGGATTATCGGAAAAAGAGGTTAATACCATATTGACCGGATGGATTGACGAAATGGCTCGTGCTTTGCAGCAGGGGAAAGATGTGCATGTCAACGGCTTGGGCACCTTCAAGATGAAGACAATGAAGCCCCGCAAGAGCGTAAATGTGACTACCGGCGAAACAATTATTTTGCCGGAAACACAGCGTTTGACCTACACGATGGCTTCCAGCATGGATGAAATCATCAACGAGACGGAAACGCCGCATTTGGAAGTTGGTATCAACCCTATTCAAAAACTGAGCGACCAAGCGGATGAAATTGTGGATATTTTAGGTGAATTGGGGCAAGGTCCTAAGCACACATCTGCCGATGAATCCGACGAAAACAACATGCCTGACGAAACTGAAACAAAACCAATAGAGCCCCAACAACCGGAACGCCCTGTTATCCCGGACTATGTCATTCCCGTCAAAAAGGAAGATACGCCCAAGGAAGAGCCAAAGACGGTCGATACATCCAAAGACGAAAACAATCACGAAAAGAAACATCTGTGGATGACGGCAGGTATCACCATGTTGGTCTTTTTGCTGTTGATAGTAGGGTTGGTTTTCTTCTTTCAGCACAAGATAGAGCAATGGCTGAACGATTTGCAGGAACGCGCAGAAATGGTGGACGAACTGCCTGCCGGTTGGACGAATAGCGATTCTGCCACCCCGACAGACAGCATTGCCGTAATGGATACAACGCTAACGGATTCAACCGATGTGGCAACGGCTGTGCAGGAAGAACCCATAGAAGAAGTAGAATACATCGAATTCATTGGAGAGGAAGAGATGCACCAGGATAGTCGCTTGGCATGGATGGCATATCGTTATTATGGCAAAAAAGACTTATGGGTGTTCATTTACGATGCCAACAAGGAGCATATCAGCAACCCCAATTCGATTCCTGTCGGAACTAAAATCAAGATTCCTAAATTGGACCAGGCAACCATCGCACTCGCCACGCCTGAGATTCAAGAGAAAGTGAAACGAATGGCAGATGAATTTCTGAACAAATAAATTTGAAAGATTCGTTCATACATATTCATGGTGCACGGACGCATAACCTCAAGAATGTGTCTGTAGATATTCCCCGAAACAAATTGACAGTCATTACGGGCGTCAGCGGTTCGGGCAAATCTTCGTTGGCGTTTGACACACTATATGCCGAAGGGCAACGCAGATATGTAGAGAGTTTATCAGCGTATGCACGGCAATTCTTGGGGCGTATGCAGAAGCCCGATGTGGACAAGATTGAAGGTATTCCTCCTGCTATTGCCATTCAGCAAAAAACTATCTCGCGTAATCCCCGCTCCACTGTGGGGACCGTCACGGAAATATACGACTATATAAAATTATTGTACGCGCGCGCGGGACATACCATTTCGCCCGTCAGTCATACCGAAGTCAAACGCCACAGCATAGCCGATGTGGTTAAAGCGATGGAGCAACTGCCCATACAAACGCGACTATGGTTATTGGCTCCTATACAATTGGGAGCAGACCGCTCGTTTCATGAGCAAATGCAAGTATGGCAGGCGCAAGGTTTCTCGCGGTTGTATGACACGGAAAGTCAGCAGACCATCTACCTGTCGGATGCTCGTGAGGAGCAACATAACGCACACACTTATCTGCTGGTAGATCGTATAGTCACAGACGGGCAGCCCCCCACTTCCAATCGTTTTGCGGACTCTGTGCAGACGGCTTTTTTCGAGGGACACGGCACATGCTGTCTGTGGTGGACTACTGACAATACATCCTACACATCTGCCACTTTCTCCACACGGTTTGAAGCCGACGGTATCACTTTTATCGAACCGACCGAGCACCTGTTTGACTTCAACAATCCGCTGGGAGCATGCCCCCGGTGCAACGGATTTGGCAACACAACCGGTATTGACGCAGACTTGGTAATTCCTGACAAGAGTAAATCTATTTACGAGGGCGCTATTGCCTGTTGGCACGGTGAAACGATGCACAAATGGAACGATGCTTTGGTTTATTCTGCCGACAAGTTCGATTTTCCCATTCATACGCCCTATTATGCCTTGACACCTGCACAAAAGAGATTGTTGTGGATAGGGAATGAGTATTTCCGCGGATTGAATGACTTCTTTTTGGAATTAGAATCCAAACAATACAGCAAGATGCAATATCGTATCTTACTGAATCGCTACAAGGGCAAAGCTGTCTGTCCCGAGTGTGCAGGTCTGAGACTTCGCAAAGAGACAAATTATGTGACGGTAGGCGGAAAAACCGTACAAGACTTGATACAAATGCCGATTAGCGACTTGGCACAATGGTTTAACCGGCTTACCCTGCCCAAAAGCGAACAATTGGTGGCTATGCCCCTTATTAAGGAAATCAATGCCCGGCTGCGTTTTTTGCAGGAAGTGGGATTAAACTACCTGACACTGAACAGGGGCGCTAACACACTGTCCGGCGGCGAGAGTCAGCGTATCAATTTGAGCAAGTCGTTGGGAAGCAGTTTGATTGGTTCGCTGTATGTATTGGACGAACCGTCCATCGGTTTGCATCCACGAGACACCGAAATGCTGATTCATGCGCTGCACGAGTTAAGGGATTTGAAGAACACTATCGTAGTGGTAGAGCACGATTTGGACATCCAGCGTGCTGCCGACTACCTGATTGAAATAGGACCTAAAGCCGGGCAATGGGGAGGAGAAATAGTGCGCGAAGGCATTCCGCATTTAGAGAATGTGCACTATACGGTTCCTGCTTCTCGCCGAATATGGAATAATTATATTGAATTGCGTGGCGCGTCGGAGAATAACCTGAAGAATCTGACCGTTCGTTTCCCGCTCAATGTAATGACAGTCATCACGGGTGTCAGCGGTTCGGGCAAGTCCAGTTTGGTGAGCAAAGTACTCTACCCTGCCCTCAAGAGATATTATGGCGGAGTAGCCGATTACACCGGTGAATTCGGTTCGTTGGGCGGTGCGTTGGCAACACTCAGGAATGTCGAGTTTGTTGACCAAAACCCTCTCAGCCGTTCCTCGCGTTCCAATCCTGTCACTTACCTCAAGGCGTACGATGAGATACGCCAATTATATGCCGAGCAGCAACTGTCGCAGCAATTGCGATTCACCCCGGCACATTTCTCGTTCAACACCCCCGGCGGACGGTGCGAAGTGTGCAAGGGCGAAGGAACGGTTACTATCGAAATGCAGTTTATGGCAGACTTGGTATTACCCTGCGAGTGCTGCCACGGCAAGCGTTTTCAACGGGATATACTGGATGTGCTGTACAATGGCAAATCCATCTACGATATTTTGGAATTGACGGTGGACGAAGCGATAGAGTTCTTCTCTGCAGACAAACGCTGCGCCAAAATAGTCAAACGGCTACGCCCTCTGCAAGAGGTCGGATTAGGTTATATCAAGTTGGGGCAATCGTCCTCTACGCTGTCCGGCGGTGAGAGCCAGCGAGTCAAGTTGGCATCGTTCCTAAGCGAAGACAGCGGACTGCCCACTCTGTTCATCTTCGACGAACCCACCACAGGACTGAGTATGACGGATATCAATGTGCTGCTTATTGCGATGAACAGGTTGATTTCCAAGGGGCACTCCATATTGGTTATCGAGCATAACCCTGCCGTTATTTTGGCTGCCGACCATGTTATCGACTTAGGTCCCGAGGGGGGCGAGAATGGAGGATATATCGTGGCAGAAGGCACGCCCGAACAAATCATGCAATGTCCGCAGTCTTATACGGGGAAATATCTTAAGAACAATGATTAGCGTTGAACATATAAGCATCGAATTTGCCTCTAAGCCGATTTTGAACGACATCACTTTCTTGATTAACAAGAAGGACCGCATTGCTTTGGTCGGCAAGAACGGTGCAGGCAAGACCACGATGCTTCGGTTATTGGCAGGGGAATACGAACCGACTGCCGGACATATTTCCAAAGATAGCGATTTGACAATCGGCTATTTGCCGCAAGTGATGTTGTTTCAGGACAACCGCACGCTCAAGGAGGAAGTAATGACCGTCTTTGTAGGGGAAGATGAAGCGCGCTTTGTAGCAGAAATGGACAAGACGATTATCGGACTTGGCTTTGAGCGCAAAGACTTTGACCGTCCGTGCAACGAGTTCTCCGGCGGCTGGCGTATGCGTATTGAGTTGGCTAAGATTCTATTGCGCCACCCGGATTTACTGCTGCTGGACGAACCTACCAACCATCTGGATATCGAGTCTATTCAGTGGCTGGAGCAGTTTTTGGCGCAATCCGGCAGTGCCGTTTTATTGGTTAGCCACGACCGTGCTTTCCTCAATCATGCCACCACGCGAACCATCGAAATCACTTTAGGGCGTATATACGACTACAATGTGCCTTACGACCAATTCGTAACCCTGCGACAGGAGAGACACGACCAGCAGGTGCGCGCGTATATGAATCAGCAGAAGATGATTGAAGAAACAGAAGCATTCATCGAGCGTTTCCGGTATAAAGCCACCAAGGCGGTACAGGTGCAAAGCCGTATTAAGCAACTCGACAAATTGGAGCGGTTAGAAGTTGATCTGGAAGATACCAGCCGTCTCAATTTGCGTTTTCCGCCTGCTCCGCGTAGTGGAGATTTCCCGATTATTATTGAAGATTTTGAGAAAATATACCCGGGCGCGCCGCAGCCGATTCTATCCCATGTACATTTGACAATTAAGCGCGGTGAAAAGGTTGCTTTTGTAGGAAGAAACGGAGAAGGAAAAACAACATTGGTGCGCTGTATAATGGACCAACTGGACTATTTCGGAACGCTCAAAATCGGACATAATGTCAAAATCGGATATTTCGCCCAGAACGAAGCAAGTTTGTTGGACGAGGAGCGCACGGTATTTGAAACCGTTGACTATGTGGCTGTGGGAGATATTCGTACCAAAATACGCGACATATTGGGTGCTTTCATGTTTGGAGGCGAAGCGTCCGAAAAGAAAGTCAAAGTGCTATCCGGTGGCGAACGCAGCCGGTTGGCAATGATTCGGCTGCTCCTGTCGCCGTGTAATCTGCTTATATTGGACGAACCTACCAACCACCTTGACATGCAGTCCAAAGATGTGCTAAAGAACGCCCTGAAGGACTTTGACGGAACAGTTATTTGTGTCAGTCACGACCGCGATTTTCTCGATGGATTGGTGGATAAAGTATATGAATTTGGCGGAGGACAGGTGCGTGAACATATCGGTGGTATTTACGACTTTCTGCGGGCGAAGAACATGTCTTCTCTACAGGAGTTGGAACAGCGGTCTAAAACGGAGCACCTCCGGAGCACTAACGGAGCACCGACGGAACACAACGGGACATCAAAGGACTCTTATGAAGAGATGAAACGGATGGCATCGGCTAAAAGAAAGAAGGAAAAACAGATTGCCGAGACGGAAGCCGCTATCGCACAATTGGAGAACGAACAGAAAGAGATGGAAACGCGATTGGCTGAACCTGCCAACCAAACGCAAGAGAATTTTCAACAATACGAACATATCAAGCGCCTGATTGAGCAAAAGATGTACGAGTGGGAGATTTTGTCCGAAGAGGAGTAACCAAATAGTTTTACCGATGAACGAAGTAGTACAATACATTATCCGATTTCTGCTATACGGCAATACGGAAGCGGCACGCAAAGTGGCGTATGCTCCTGCCGTGCAGCCGGAGGCAATGGTGACGATTGTAGGGAACGGCATTGACGGGGAACTGCACTATCCGGATCTGTCGGACTTGCAAATAGAGCAATTGCCCGACGGACATTTCGTAGTGCATACGGATATCGTTTATACCACTTTTTTCTTCATTTCCCGTGCCGAAGAGGTACTCAATGCCCGGCGCGACAAATATGGACGGTTCTTGGCAAAATATTCCCTATTGAACGGGAATAATCGCTTGACGATACCTCTGATTGACGAGTACAGCCGTATGCTCATGAAACTGTTGCAACTGGAATTGCCTCAGCCGGGATTTGCTGCCGTTCATCTGACACACGATATTGATACGATTGCCTATTACCGTCACTTGCGCGGAATGTTAGGGGGATTGAAACGAGGACATTGGCGAGAAGTGGCAGCATCTATCCGGGACATCCACAACGACCCTGCATATACATTCCCGTGGATGATAGAGCAAGATGCAGCGGTCAAGCAGGCGCAAGTTATCTATTTTGCCAAGCATACATCGGGAAAAGGCATCGATTATCCGCAATACAATCTACACGGGAAGGACTATCTTTCCCTTGAGCGGATGGTAGGTCATAGCGGTGCCCAAATAGGCATTCACTCCGGTGCGTATGCCACCTGTCCGCTACCCGCCGGAAAAATACACCGTTCGCACTACTTGAACTGCCCTGTTGATCGTATGCAGCAATTGGCGGAAGCCGGTTATACGGACGACTATTCGATGGGGTTTGCCGACATGGCAGGTTTTCGTCTGCAAACGACGCGCCCCGTGCGGTGGATTAACCCCCATACACGACAATTGACCGACCTCACATTGCATCCTCTTACGCTTATGGATTGCACGCTGAGCAACGATGAATACATGCGTTTGAACGAAGACGAAGCATATTTCTATGCTACCGGACTGATTCAGAAGATTCGCCAGCACAACGGCGAAGTGAACTTGCTATGGCATAATACGGTCTTTGCCGATAACAGTTACCATCGTCAATTGTATCCGAAGATATTGCAACTGCTACAATGAGAATCATCACTATCATAGGAGCGCGCCCGCAGTTTATCAAGGCAGCCATGCTTAGTCAGGCGATTAGGCAACGGCAGGCAGAAGATTGCCCTATTCAAGAGAAAATCTTGCATACCGGGCAACACTATGATTACGAGATGAGCGACATCTTCTTCACCGAATTGGGCATACCGGCTCCCGCATGGCATCTGGGGTGCAGTACTTCTGTCGATGAAATGGTGCAAAACATCATACCCATTCTGCAAGAGGAGCGCCCCGACATGGTGGTCGTTTATGGGGATACCAATTCCACTTTAGCCGGCGCATTGGCAGCAAGCCATTGCAATATACCTATTGCCCATATCGAAGCCGGCTTGAGAAGTTATACCGATATGGCAGAAGAGCATAACCGCGTAGCAACCGACCGATTGGCACATTGGCTGTTCTGCCCGACGAGTACCGCAGTGGACAATCTGCACAAAGAGGGCATTACACAACGCGTATATCAGGTAGGAGACATCATGTACGACGCGGCGATACAGGTAGGTTTGATGCCTTCCTCCATTTTAGACCGGTTAGACATTTCTGCGCCTTACTTGCTTGCTACAGTCCATCGTGCCGAAAACACCGACAGGACGGAGCGATTGGCGCATATACTGACGGCATTTGCCCGATTGAACCGGCTTATCATTTTGCCCCTGCACCCTCGTACCAGAAAAGTCATATCCGCACATCCCGAGTTGCAGCAACTGCTTCAACAAGCCGCCAATATCCGGGTAATCGACAGTGTAGGATATGCCGACATAGCAACTTTGGAGAAAAACGCGTACTGCATCCTGACGGATAGCGGGGGCATACAAAAAGAGGCATATTTCCACCGTACACCCTGTATTACCTTGCGGGAAGAGACGGAGTGGGTGGAAACAGTGCAAACGGGTTGGAACACATTGGTCGGAACAGATATACACCGCATCCTTTCGGCAGTAAACAATGTGCGGCGTCCCCAACAAGAAATAACGGAATACGGCAGTGGTACGACTGCCCGACAAATCGTAGATATACTATGCGCATTCTAATCATCAGTGACCCCATTGCTCCTCCCGGTTACGCTCCGCGCGTAACGGCGACTTACCGCTATCTGGTAGCGGAGGGACACGATTGCGTATTGGAATCGGGCACAATAGCCACCTACTCCTCCAAACGCCAACAGATTTGCCATTTTCTCTCGGACAAACTGTTTCGCCTGTCAGACAGGCAATTTGGCAAGAGACTATATCGCCAGTATTCATCGGTAAAATTCGATGTCATACTCTGTTCGTCGTATTACTATTTTCCGCTGTGGACTGCCCGTTTTTTGAGCAAGAAATGGCATATTCCGTATATAGTAGATTTGCGGGATATTGTGGAGCAATGGGGAAATGCGTCCTATTTCACGACGCCGTTGCCACACTTGTTAGGAATCGAGAAATGGATTGCCAAGTTGTATGAGACGCACAATATCCGCTTTCGCAACCGTGTACTGCAACATGCCAAAGCCGTTGTCAGCATATCGCCGTGGCATTGCGAGTGGTTGCGCACGCAGACCGACACGCCCGTACACCTGATTTACAACGGATACGACGCCGAGGAACTGTATTTCCAAATCCAACCTTCCGACACTTTTCATATCAGTTATATCGGGCGCATTATCGATTTGCAACTGCGCCAGCCGCAACTGCTGTTGCAAGCCATAGGGGAGTTGCATAAGGCAGGTACTATTTCGCCCGAGCAGGTACAAGTAGATTTCTATGCCGAGCCGCACTTGCAGGATAGCGTACGGCAAATGGCGCTCAATTATGGCGCAGCCGAATATCTGCATTGGCACGAATATGTAAAACGCGACCAGCTGAACGGCATTATGGCACAAAGCGGTATATTGGTAGCATTGGCATGCCCGCCCCAATACAAGCAACACGGCATTTTGGGTACGAAGGTATTTGAAGCGATTGGCACGGAAAAACCTATGCTGCTTGTTCCCAGCGACGAAGACAGTTTGGCACGACTAATCACCGAAACAGGCATAGGAATAGCCGCAAGAAATGTCGATGAAATCAAGGACTTTATCATCAGCCGGTATCACGATTGGCAGCAAAACGGCTATACACATCAAGCCATTGCAAACAAGGAACTGTTTAACCGGCAATACGAAACGCGTCAAATGCAATCCGTTATAGAATCACTACTATGAGCAATCCGCCCGTATTACATATTGTATGTTTTGATATCCCCTATCCGGCAGACTACGGAGGCGCAATAGATGTTTTCTACCGCATTAAGGCATTGTCGGAGAGCGGTGTAAAGATCTATCTGCATTGCACCTACAAGGGTGAATTGGTACATCATGCGCCGTTGGAGTCGTTGTGTGAGCAGGTCTTTTACTATCCGCGCAACATGCATTGGACGGGTATGCTGCATATCATGCCTTTTACCGTATTCAGCAGGCGCAATGACGAGTTGTTGCGCAATCTGCAAATCAACGATGCACCCATCCTGTTTGAGGGGCTGGTGTGCTGCCTGTATATGTCCCACCCGGCTTTGGCTAACCGTCGCAAGTTCTTCCGTGAATGCAATGTAGAGCACGATTATTACCGCGGACTGGCGATAGCGGAACACAGTTGGTGGAAGAAACTCTATTTTTACATAGAGGCAGTCAAGTTGCAGCGGTTTGAGCGTGTGCTGCGTCATGCCAACGGCATATTCGCATTGGCACATCAGGACAAAGTGCATTTTAAGAATGCGTTTCCGCAAGTGACTACTTATTATGTGCCGTGTTTTCAGGGGAATATCCAGGTAGAAGCAATCGAGGGAAAAGGAACATACATTCTGTATCACGGCAATCTGACCGTAGCGGAGAACGAGCGCGCCGCGACATATCTGGCACAATGCTTTGGCAAGCAAGGCAAGTGGCAGATGATAATTGCAGGCAAGAATCCGTCAGAACGGTTGTACCGCGTGTGCCAACGATACACGAACATCCGCATTGTTGCCAACCCTGCCGAGAGCGAAATGGAAGCGTTGATACGCGATGCGCAATTGCATGTATTGGTTACATTCCAAGCCACCGGGCTGAAACTCAAATTATTGCATGTACTCTATTCAGGAAGGCATGTGATAGTCAATTCGGAAATGGCAACCGGCACGGAACTCAAACAACTGTGTCACACCGTACATACCGAGCAGGAAATGCAAAAGCAATGCGACAAGTGGATGGAACGACCGTTTACTGCGGAAGAAAAGCAGTACAGGCAGTATGTATTGAAGCAACTGTTTGACACGCAACACCTATCTCAACATATTCAATCAATCATTTTTAAGCAATGAAAAGAATCGCACTTATTTCGTTTATAATCAGTATTACCATGCCTGCTTGGGCAGCGGTATATTATTGCTCCCCCACAGGCAACGGGGACGGCAATTCGTACGCCACTCCGTGCTCTTTCAGCAAGGGGTTGAGCCGTATCTCTCAGCCCGGCGATACCTTGTATCTGTTGGGAGGACAATACGACCTGCAAGAGACTTCTTTTACCCGCAACGGTGCCAAGTCGCGTATGATTGTCATTTCCGGCTACCCGGGAGAGAAAGCCATCTTGGACTTTCGCACCGTTCCTTATGGCAAACGGGGATTGAAAGTGGGCAGCAATAGTACCTATGTACACATCAAGGACTTGACTTTGCGCTATTCGGGCAAGAACAACCTGTATTGCGAGGGCAGTTATTGCCGATTCGAGAACTTGGACATCTACGGATCTGCCGATTCCGGCTGTCAGATGAAGAATGGCGGCAATAACCTGATTATCAACTGCGACAGCCACGACAATTTCGACTACGAGTTGGGTGGCACCACAGCGTGTGACTTCGGCGGTAATGCCGATGGTTTTGCGGATAAGCAGCATAGTGGAGCGCCCAATCACTACATCGGTTGCCGTTCGTGGCGCAATTCGGATGACGGGTGGGATTTCTTCGACCGCGTATGTACCGGCACAATCATAGAGAACTGCATTTGCTATCAGAACGGTCCTCAGTACTACGACATGCGCAATCACGCGCGCTACGAGACGGACAAAGCGTGGTTTGACCAATTCAAGACACCTGTTACCGTCACGACCAAAACGGGCGAAAAGAAGACTTGCTCGCTGGAGCAATACTATAACCACGGCAACGGCAACGGCTTCAAGGTAGGCGGCAATTACTCCAAACACGATGTTACCGTACACCACTGCCTGGCGATTGCCAACAGGGTCAAAGGGTTTGACCAGAACAACGACGACGGACAAATGGAATTCTACAACTGCACAGGGTACGACAACGGTTCCAATTTCGGCTTTACCACCAATTACGGCAAGAACATCTTGGTCAATAACCTGTCGTATAACAGTCGCGGGTCGGAGAGTTACCGTGCGCAAACGGTCTTGCGCAACGAGTACAACTCGTGGAACGACGCCATTCACCCTGCTGCCAATACATTTGCCGACATGGATACAACGGTCATTACTTCGGCGCGTATGGCAGACGGTTCGCTGTCCGAATGGGGTCTGTTGCACCCTCTGTCCAACTCGCCACTGATTGATGCAGGCACACCGCTGACTTATGTCTATTACGGTCAAGCGCCTGAAATGGGGTGCTATGAGTATATCGTGGGCGAACCGGTTATTCCCGATCCGGGACCGACGCCCGACCCCGAAGATACAACGGGTATCAAGATTGCGTATGTGTCTGTTCCGGGTTCGTCGATAGATAACGCACTCATCTCGTTTCTCAAGGCAGATACGAATTTTTACATCAAGGTATTGGACGCTTCGGATATATTGGATCTGAACGGATGTCAGGCAGTCATATTGAGTCCTGTTCCCAAGAGTACTGCCGTAGGGGCACAATCGTTGCAAAACACCACCCTGCCCTTTATTTGCCTCAAGCCGTTTATGGGCAAGAACACCGTTTGGAACTGGTGCTCGCCTGCCAATACGGCATCTGCCGCTATCGAGGTGACTAATCCCGCTCACCCTATTTTTACGACGCCGTACGCGTTTGGGCAGACCACTTTGCCGCTCTATAGCAAAGTGTCCACCAACGGGGTGGCAGTCATGTCCGGCTGGCTGATAGACGATGTGACAACCCTGGCGACCTGCAACAACGCGGACGCTATCGTGGAGCACGCCAATATGCTGATAATGGGTTTTTCCGAATATAGTATGAGTGACATATCTACGGACGGACTGAATATCGTGCGCAATGCGCTCTATTACATGCTGCATATCGAGCCGACAGCCCTGCCGACAACGAAGCAGCCGTCCGTTCCTACCAAGTATATCCGCAATCACCGGCTGGTGATTGACTGTAATCATCGCCGTCATTCCGTATTAGGACAACCTTATAACTGATTCGTATGCAAGATTCGTTAATTGCCTTATTACACCGCGAAGTTCTACCCGCGATTGGCTGTACCGAGCCGATTGCGGTGGCACTGTGTGTAGCGTGTGCCAAAGAGCGTTTGGGCATGGAGCCCGATAGTATAACCGTGCGACTGAGCAAGAATATCTACAAGAACGCCATGGCGGTAGGCATACCCAATACAGGTATGACGGGACTGCCGATTGCCATTGCTCTGGGTGCCACTATCGGCAACAGCAAGTGGGGATTGGAAGTGCTGCGCAATACGAATGCAGATTCCGTAGCGTATGCCAAGGCGTATATGCAGCGTGTGCCTATCCGTATCGGGATAGAAGACAACGCGCCGGATATGCTGTATATTCACGCTATTGCGGAAAAAGAGAACGGCGGACAAAAAGCAACCGCTACCGCCACTATTCAGGGTGAGCATACCAACCTGTTGCCTGCTGAATGTGAGCAGGGTGTTTGCCGACAGTCGACCGACGGTCGACCGACGGTCGAATGCACCGTTACCGAGCCGTTGGGCGAACAACAGACCACTGCCGAACTGACATTACGGCAAGTGTATGATTTTGCGATGAGCGTAGATATAGACGAGGTGCGCTTTCTGCTGGACGGCGCTAAAATGAATATCCGCGCTGCCGAATATGCCTTTGAGCACAAGTGCGGTCACTGCTTAGGGCAGATATTAGCCAAGCAGGAGAACGGTATTTTCGAGCGCATATTGGCATATACCAGCGGCGCGTGCGATGCGCGCATGTCGGGTGCGATGGTAGAAGTGATGTCCAACTCGGGGTCGGGCAACCAGGGTATCAGTTGCTCCGTGCCCGTATTGCTGTACGCAGAGCATATCCGTGCCACCGAAGAGCAGACTATCCGTGCCCTGACATTGAGCAATCTGACGGCTATCTATATCAAGCAGTCGTTAGGACGGTTGTCGGCATTATGCGGTTGCGTGGTGGCGGCAACGGGGTCGGCAACAGGTATAACCTATCTGAAAGGCGGATGCTATGACGAGATAACCTATGCGATTAAGAACATGATTGCGAATATATCCGGCATGATATGTGACGGAGCGAAGCCGGGCTGTGCGCTGAAGGTAACCAGCGGCGTAGCGACGGCGGTTATTTCCGCATCGCTGGCGATGGAGCACAGTTATCCCGATGCCACCGAGGGCATCATTGACGCGGATATTGACCGGACGATACACAACCTGACGCGCATAGGACATGACGGTATGCGGCAGACGGACGAGTTGATACTGAGTATTATGCGGGGGAAGGAACCGATGAACCGGTGAATCGGGGAATCGGTGAATCGGTGAATCGGTGAGTTGGTGAATCGGTGAACCGGTGAGAAAGAGACAAAACGGGGCGGTCTAACGATGTTAGGCAGCCCCGTAATGGTATCTAATGCGCAAAGATTATTTGCGTTTGCGGTCTCCGTAACGGCTCATGAACTTATCTACGCGACCGGCGGTATCCACGAGTTTGGATTTACCGGTGTAGAAGGGGTGAGAAGTATTGGAAATCTCAAGTTTGATCAAAGGATAAGTAGTGCCTTCGATTTCGATGGTGTCCTTGGTAGCGGCGGTAGAGCGGCTGAAGAACTGAGAACCATCAGACATATCTTTGAAAACTACGACGCGGTAGTTATCGGGATGAATTCCATTTTTCATAACAATGTCTCCTTAAAATTATTCAGCAACGATATTGAGTTTAATTTCTGCTTTAACCTCACGGTGCAGTTTAGCGGAAGCGACAGCTTCGCCGAGTTCTCTAACGGGTTCGATAGAGATGACGCGTTTGTCGATTTCGATGCCTGCGGCAGCGAGAGCTTCGCTAACTTGTGCGGTAGTGATAGTACCGAATATTTTGCCGTCTTCGTTGGCTTTGGCAGCCAATTGGATGGTCATACCGGCGAGTTTATCGGCAAGTGCCTTGGCGTCTGCTAACTGTTGAGCCAGTTTCTTGGCTTGCTGCTTGAGGTTCTCAGCCAACTGTTTGCGGTTGCTATCGTTGGCGATGACAGCCATCTTGTTAGGTATGAGGTAATTACGGCCATAACCGTCTTTAACCTTAACGATGTCGTTTTTGTAACCGAGATTGATTACATCTTGTATCAATATAACTTCCATGATTCAAAAGGATAAATTGGGTTAAACAATTATTTCATCATATCGGTTACATAGGGCAGTAAAGCGAGATGTCTTGCTTTTTTGACAGCTTGAGCGACTTTGCGTTGATACTTCAAGCTGGTGCCTGTGATACGACGAGGAAGGATTTTGCCCTGTTCGTTAAGGAATTTCTTAAGGAACTCAGGGTCTTTGTAATCAATGTACTTGATACCGCTTTTGAGGAAACGGCAATACTTTTTCTTTTTCTCGACGCTTTGTTGCGGAGTAAGATAACGAACTTCTTCTTGTGCCATAATTAAATCTCCTCTAAGTTAGCGGGTTTAACATCTTTGTGTGCATGTCTGCGTTTTTCGGCATACTCAAATGCGTACTTGTCGAGACGGGTAGTCAGGAATCGGATGATTCTTTCGTCACGGCGGAACTCAGTTTCGAGCGTTGCGATGATAGCGGGTTCAGCGTCAAATTGCAGGATGGCGTAGAATCCGGTAGTTTTGCCTTGGATGGGGTAAGCTAATTTTCTCAAACCCCACTCCTCCCGGTTCAGGATGGCAGATCCGTTGTCCGTGAGAAGTTTCTCGAATTTGTCGACTGCTTCCTTCATCTGTGCCTCAGACAAAACGGGAGTCAAAACGAAAGCAGTTTCATAATGGTTTAACATAAAGTTTTTTGTTTTTAATTAGTTAATATATATACCGGATTTTCCGTACAAATCGGATATTCCGGATTCTTCATTGCGAAAAAGTGTGCAAAGATACAATTTTTTTTTGACATACGCAAATTTTTTTGAACAAAAATAATAAATTAGGTGGGGAAGCGGGGAAGCGCAGGAGCAATAAACGGACAAGCGCGCCCGGTTAGGTGTGGGCGCGCTCGTCTTGGAAAATACTATAGTTTTGTTAAGACTATACTTTGGAACTTTGCCTAAAGACTATGCTTTAGGAGCAACTCTGGAAGGAGCATAGAAGAGGTGTTGGTCCTCGCCTGTTTGCGAAGTAGAGATCAATGCTCCAATGCAAATAGATTGCGTAGCAGCGAAATCAATGATACCTGTTTGCGGTTGATTATATATCTTTTTCATACTTTATTCCTTTCTAAATATCATTGATTTATCTGATTGTATGTCCGAGCAAGTCATAGCGAACGCCATCCTTAATAATCACGATGCGGTCGAAATGTCTTATTTTCTGTACATTGACGGGCAGTTCAATCGTTTCGTTGTCGGTAGTGGTATTGCTAACCATGCGCAAAGTAGCAGCCATGCCTCGTGTAGGAGCGCCTGCTTGTCCGGATACATTCTTCACATGGAAGATAGCACGGAAGCCACGCATCAATCCGGTAGATTTGGTAGCGTCAGCCCATCCCAACCGTCCGTTTGCCAGCAGACCCAAATAGTCGGGTGAACTGCTAAACTCCTCTGCTATGTCACGCGGAGCCATAACGGCTGCATAATCTACATTGTCACCCACGACAGTCTGTCCCCATGCTTCTTTCCACTGAATCTTCACATTTTCGAAGACAGGATCACTAATTTCGGCGGAAGGAACAATCAACATCGGTTGTCCAGCTTCAAACTCGTTAATAGACCTAATCGAGATTACCAATTGGCGTGTAGTGCCCTTTTCGGTTACATTAGCCCCTGCGAACTCGTATAATTGAGCACCGGCTAACGGGCTATTGGCAATCTCTGTAGCAGTCATTGCGAACGGAGCGCAGAAGGTATTGTAACTATTGGCAGCCAAAGTACGAATCATTTGCAGTTTGACGGTTTTGCCGTACAGACTTTCGAACAGAGGTATCATTCTTTCAGCCAATGTAGTATCTGCCACTACATATTTGTCGGTCCATTGTGCGTAGATGGTTTGCGGTTCGTATTCCAGTACGGTCTCGGCGGTCACCTGTTCGCCACCCTCAGGAGCCGTGAACCAACCCAAGAACTGATTTGCTCCATTTTCGGGAACAGGCAATTCAATACCCATAGTACCGATAGCGTCGTACGGATTCTTGATAGAAACCGAATCGGGTGTAGTACCGTTCTGTGCATCAAATGCCAACAGCGGACGAACGATGTATTTGTATGTCTTGCCGTCACGTATGACTACCGGAACCAAAGATTCTTTGCGATAACCCTTATCCACATATACCGGTACAATATTCTGATCCGTCGGATCTACGCCAAAGAAACCTCCCTGCAAGCGAATGAATCCGCCGCCGTATGTCCAACTGCCATCCGTAGCCACACCATTTTTCACATAGGTTTCGTAGCCCTTTACATAGACATCACCATACAAATAAGGATTTTCGGATCCATTACCACAACGGTGATTGTGTATTTGTTCGTAATAAGTACCATTCATGGTCAGATGGTGACCATCCACCCAAATACCGTCCGTAACATTCATATTCTCCGTAATCAGATAGCCGGTATATGCCTTCGGGTCTGCATCCGTACCGTCAATGGTAGGAATAGTACCATTCTTCACAATAACCGTATCCTCCATATTTTGGACATACAGTACACCGTTGCTGGTAACGCCTTTACCCGTGATAGAGTGACCGTTCATATTGAAAGTTAACGGTTTGTCAATTGTAGCGGTACCATTCGCTATATCAACCAACAGAGCGATTTCGTCTTTTGCGTGAGCGGCAGTAATGGCTGCTTGCAAATCTGTATATTTTACACCTGTGGTTACATTCATCGCCTTGTAGGTAGCATCGTCCCGAACAGCCCACAATGTAGATGCCTCGTAGGTATGATTACCCGCGTGGAACTTACCATCCTTATCCATCAAAGCCGTACCGTTGTCGTAAACGACAGTATATAAAGGACCGTTGAATGTAACATATTGCACATCGTCCGCATTGGCATTGGCTGCCAACTTGAGATCGCCGGAACCGGTAAGAATCATATTAACCGCAGCCCCTTCGCTAAGGTGGTCGGTCAGGTCAACAGGCACGCTTGTAGTGAAAGCCGGGCAAACGAAAGCACCCGACAATGCCACTGCGTTGGCAGCAGTAACGGCAGAAACCGTGCCGTTGGTCAAGGTGACACCGTCTGCACTCACGGTAGCGGCATTCAGCGTATTGCCTGCCAAATCCAGCGTGAGAACTTTATCCAAAGCGGCGGTTTCTTCTACATCATAAATCAAACGAATCTCGTCATTTGCGGTAGCATCAGCAATGGCATCTGCCAATGTAGCGTAGGATGTATTGGTAGTAACATTGAGTGCCACACGGCGGCTCGTAGCCCAAATGGTATGTGCCACAGGGTCATGCTCCAACCTACCGTAACTATTGCCGTCCTTATCTACGCAATCGGTACCGTTGTCATATACTACGGCATACGATGCGCCGGAGAAGAAGTATTGCAAATCGGCTTCGTTAGCGGTGGCGGTAGTGATTTGCTTATCGCCGTTGATGTCCGCCAAGGTAATAGCCGAACCCTCTGCCAAAGCATTTATGGCAACAGGATTATTTACCGTCAAGGCGTTAACGGTCAGTTTGCCGGAAAGGGTAACGCCATCGTTGGCAGCGAGTGTGCCGACGGTACCGTTCTTGATAGTCACATTGGTTGCGTTCAAGTTGTCCATGCTCTTGTTGTTCAAATCCAATATGAATGCATCGGTATTGACTGCCTGTTCGCCCGTAATATTCTTTTTCAGACGAACGGTTTGCCCTGCAGCAACATCGTCAACGGCTTCTGCAAAGGTCCCGTATGTCTTTTTTTGTTCTATATTGTATGCCACAAAGTCGGTAAGTGTCCAAAGTGTATTGGCTGTATATTCATCACCCTCTACAATGGGGTCGGAATCCACATCCACCAGCAATCCCGTGCCATTTGCCCAAGCCACCATATATCCGTCCACGGAGATATACTTCAAGTCGCTGATCAAAGCAGTGGCAGTAGTCAGTTGTTGCAGATTATCAAACGAGCCGGTCAGAGTAACATTTGCACCATCCTTTAGGTCGTGTACCGCAAAGAATTGGTTGTTGGTAGCAAGGTTGGTAACGATAGCCCCCTCCAGACGCACGGTGGCTTGATTGGCGTTGTCAGCCACGATGCTGTTGGCAGTACCGTTCTTGAAGCCCACCTCGCACGCGCTCGCGCAATTTATAGTAAAGGTGATGGCATTGGTCAAGCCGTTCAGATCCACCGTAATGGCTTTGTCAATCGTAGTAGCCGAAGTGAGTGCGTTCAGCAGGCGAAGCGTATCGTTGTCAGAAGCGGCAGTATAGGCATCCGTCCATGTGCTGTAATATGCATTTTTGTTTACATTATAGACATTGGCAATATGGGTTTTCTTAACCGCCCAAATGGCTTTCGGCTCGCGCGTATTGTTGGCGCTGGGATAGTAGGTATTGCCGTCCTTGTCTTTCAGCACGCTGCCGTCATCGTAAACAAACACAAAATTAGTTTTGTCCTCGCTTTGAGAGAAACTCATATAAGTAAGTTCAGCAAATGTTCCGTTATGTGCTGCAATAATATCCTTGCTGTCAGTAGGTTTATCAGCAGTTTGATTGAAATAATATTTTCTCTCAGCAGGTAGCAATGCCGAAGGTACATTCATTGTGAGTGCGCAACCGAGGTCGGCATAGTCGTACAAATAAATACCATATGAAAATGTTGTTGCCATTTCCACCGTGCCGGACAAGTAAATATGTCCCTTTGCCGCAGATGTTGCGCCTGTCTGACGCAATTTGCTAAACTTACCGCCCGATATATACAAAGTATGTCCGTCTGTATATGTATCATTGGTAACTTTCATATTATCCAGATAAATGGTTCCGCTGAAATTCTGATCACCTTGCGCTCCATCTATATTACCGACAATTCCGTTCTTAACATATACGCTACCGTCAAAACTCGGGAACAACAATGTATTATCTTGATAATTTGACAAGGAATAAGTGTTCATATCCAGAGTCATGGGTTTACCTATGGATAAATGACTATTATAATCCGCCAGCATTTTTACCGTTTCACCCTCATTCGCATCATTAATGGCTTCCTGAACATCCATATATTTCTTCCCTGTTGTCTCATTAATGGCATCATATTGCGCAATTGCAAACAGGGTGTATGGTTTGCCTAAAGAAGGACCAGCTTCTTCGTAGTCCCTATCGGGATCCGGTCCAGTAGTCTTATACAAATTCGACCCATCATCATATACAATCAACATATTAGTTCCCTTAACCCGCCACAAATCATACCACTCTGCTCCGCCTTCTTTGGTTACCTGCACTGTGTCGCCGGTGGAGAAATCCGGTTTGAGTTTTATTTCATCTTGTTCAACCTCAACATTTCGCATCGTAAACGGCTTGGAATACTGCAATGTACCAATATTCAGCGAACCGGAAAGAATCAGATTATCAATACTTGAATTAATTGTAGTATATTCTCCGCCAACAATCACACAAGAATCACCCATATTATTGAGTGTAACATCATAATCTGTTTCTACATTATTCAATATGAGCGATGCTGTCATATCGGAAGTAGTAGTAATTCCAGCGTACAACATCTTAAGATTATACAAAGCAAGAGGATAATCGTAAGATTTCTCTGCTGCCAATTCAATAGCCCCAGCACATTGGTGACCATCAAAGTTAATACGCGCCACTTTATTTATTGTAAAATCAAAATAAATATCTTCATCACTATCCACAAGCAAACTATCGCCACTGTAAAAATTATAATCCACTAAAGCAAGCTCAATAGATGCATACGAATAATCTTCGGCAGAACGATCATCACGCGCTGTGATATTATACACAGTACCTTGCACTGTTGCTATTCCTGCAAAGAGGAAAGCAAACAAAACTAAAAATAAATTCTTTTTCATAATGATATATAATTTAATTCGTTTACAAACTGATTATTTCCAAAAACTACGCGGCGCAATAACACGAGCACTGGTTTGGAACTGCGCTTGATCCACACCCGCCGGCGACACATCGAAAATAAAGGTCTGACAGCAATCGCCATCGATTGCCCAATCAAAAACTTCACTTATTGGTGATACATAATTCTTTTTCATACCCTATTTTTTAAAACAACAACACACAAACATACACCATTCATAATGGCGTATATTCTTCTCGCCCTACACTACTGCAAGGCGACATACAACTAAAGGATTGATTATCAAATAAATAGTACCCCCCCCCGAAATCGTGGAGGTGGCTAAAACGGCACTATTTATTTTGTTCAAATACATTTTCCCAAATAAAATTTTGCAAAGTTACAAAAAAAATCTGACTTATGCAAGAGAATGGGCTATTTTTTTTGTTTTGTAAAGTGGAGTTTGCAATTGGGGGAAAATTAATCACAAGCGACACAAAGGAGGGGGAAGCGGGGAGGCAATAAACGGACAAGCGCACCCTGTTTGGGGGGTGCGCCGTTTTTTTACTCTTCCTTGTCGTTGCGGTCTTTCTCCACATGCTTGCTGCCTATGGTGAATACTATCCGCAATATTTCCAACAGGAATGTCCACAATGTCTGTTTATTTTCTTCCTTCATAATCGTTTGGTTTTAATTGGTTAATACTATTCGCGCTTCGCGTTTAGTCTTCCGCTTAATCGTCCTGTGCGCTGTCGTACTCCTCTCCGCACACATGCCACAGGTACGCGTTGAGGGTTGAGTAGGTCGATTGTGCCTTGAAGGCGGCTTGGTCTTGTGCGCGCTTGGTGGAGTCGTCCTTGCGGTCGGCAACCAAAGCGCGGATAGCAGCAAAGCGCTCGCGTGCAGCGGTTTCGCCGGCGGTTAGCGGGTGGTTGACCATGTCGCGTTCGCCGTATTGTACGGAGAAGTTGGGCTGCTCACCCTTTGCGTTTTTTGACTTGCGCATTGCTGCGCCGAATACTTTCTTTTTTAACGCCCCATGAACGCTCTCGATGGGGTACTTCCATTTGATTGATGCCATAATGTCGTGTTCGATTTGTTAATTAGTTAATTGGTGAATTAAGAGATTTTCTTTCAGATTTTCACCCGATTTCTGAGGGGGCTTGCCCCCGAAATGAAGTTGATATTTCGTCCTAATATTTTTGGCTGAGATTTTCAATCGAATTTTAAAATCTTACTAAAAATCTTTGCCTCAAATCGGATTGACGATAAGGCACTTGCCCTTTCCCTAGATACGGTTTTCCCGTTTAACGGGAACACCATGCGCTCAGAAATCCGAAAAAAATCTTTATTGAAAAATCTGTTACCGGCTCACCGCGCTTCCGCTTAGTCGGCTGTCTCGTCTGCCATCACCTGTGCCCAAAGGTACTTGGTGAAGGATTTGTAGCCGGTGGCGTACTGCGCACGGTAGGCAGCCATGTCGGTAGCGTAGGTAGTGGCGGTTTTCTCCAGTCGGGCGGCAACCAATGCCTGACGCGTCTTGAAGGCGGTTCGGCGGTCCAACTCGGCTTGCGTGACGGGATGGGCTACCAAGTTGCGTTCGCCTTGCAGATAAGTGATGAACTTGCCGCTTGGGGTACATCGGTGCACCACTTTGCTCTTGCGGCTGATTTTTCCGCAGATGCGGTGAACCGGATACTCAAATTCGGTCTTACTGAAATGTTTGGACATAAAAGTTAAAGGTTAATTTTGAATTTTGAATTAAGAGAAAAGAATTTAGAGTTTAGAGATTAGCGCTAATATGTTTTTCGGGCAGAACAAGGGTCGGTCAAGTGTCGGTCAAAGGTCGGTCAAAGGTCGGCTCCTTTTGCATGCCCCCTCTATTATTCTGATTACGAACTTTTTTCAAAAAGGGGTTACATTTTTTTGCAAAAAGTGCTTAGAGCACCCCAAAAAAGTGAAAAAAGTTTGCATTTATCAAAAAAAATCCGTACCTTTGCAGCTCGAAGTTGCAAAGTGAACTAAAAACAAGTACAATTATGGCAAAACCTATCTCTGTAACACCAACTCTAACAGGGAAGAATGCGGAAGCATTCCTAACCAAGATGCACACCCCTGCCCAACCTATTTCTCAAGAGTCTTATCAAGCATGTGAGTCTGCCTATCACATGATGCAGACGATGGCTCAATGAGTATGATAGTGCCTATAAAGAGTTCCGAAATCGTCCTTCGTCAGTTGGATGATAAGATAGATGTGTCCACTTTTGATTGTGGTGTAGATGACTTGAATGGATATTTGAAAGAGAATGCCCTGAATGACTACAAAAACAAGATGAGTGTCACTTATGTTCTGCTTCATGCCCAACGAGTAATTGCCTATTACAGTATATTAACAGACCGTGTAGATACCAAGGTTGACCCTATTAAACGTTCGTTGCGGGATAGATTAAAACGCAAAATAGATTATCAATATACCAGTATGCCTGCGATGAAAATTGGTCGTCTTGCTGTGGATAAGGATTATCAGAATGCCAATAATTGTGATATTCATCTTGGGGAATTGATTATTTCAGGATTAAAATATCAGTATGCAGTAAATCCTACCTTTGGTTGTCGATTATTGACAGTAGATGCTATGAATTGCGACCAAACATTGCGTTTTTATGAGAAGAATGGGTTTATCCGCATGATAGCAGAGAAAATTGAAGATAAAGAAGCCACTATCCCTATGTTTTTTGATTTAGCAAGCATGGTAAAAAAATAAAACAATAATATAGAGCGTTTTGGCTGTTTCGTAAAAACAGCAGACAGATTGTAATAACTCGCGTTTGCGATTTATTTGACTTTCCGGAATGTAGGAAGTTTCAGAATAAAGTCAAAGAATAGGTCAGCAAACGTCCATGATGTATATGGACGTGACTTATCGACTTTATGGGCAATTCCTACAGCCTCGGAAAGGATAAGAAATGTCCATATATTTTTGTTGTGCATACAACAGGACATAAAAAACAAATAACTCTTTAAACCGATGGGGCGATGGGATATAACCGCCAATAAATTACAATGAAAAAAATATGTTCTATCTTTTTAGTATTGTTGTTAGCACAACCATACTTGGTATTTGCAAAAAACGAGAGTACATTTTGGGGTAAATATAACATATTTGGGGGTAAATATGTTAATCTTGGATTACCCAGCGGTACATTATGGAAATCAAAAAACGAAAAAGGTTTTTATGATTATACCTCAGCAATGGAAAAATTTGGGAATAAGTTGCCTACTAAAGAACAAATGCAAGAATTGAAAGATCATTGTAAATGGATATGGATAGGAAATGGATATAAAGTGGTTGGAAAAAATAATAATTATATTGTACTGCCTGCAAGTGGATATCGACTAACTACTAATATTACGGATATCAATAGTGCGGGCTTCTATTGGTCTCAAACTAAAAATTATTCTAGTTCAGCTTGGTGTTTCCGCTTTTATTCAAAAAATGTAGTATTAGAAGATAATGGCTGTAGTGCAGGGCACTCAATACGTTTAGTGAAAAACCACTCAAAATAGTAAGTAATAAAATTGGATGAATATATTATTGTTAATTTATTACTAAAGACATACACCAGAACATTGGAAAATAAATAATAACTCTTAAAAACCGATGGGGCGATGGGATATAACTGCCAACTATCAAAATGAAAAAAACTATTTTATTGTTCGCTTTTTTAGGCATCACTATCTTTGGTTACAGCCAAGAAGTTAAAGTCAACATTAATAATGAAAATGCTACAGTCAAAGACGAATGTCCATACCGCATCAACGGTATTTGTTCAACAGATGACATTGGTGGTGTTGATGTTGAGTTCTCTAGAAAAGCCAGCGGGCAGTACAATAATTACGTTGTAAATTATTATTTAACTTTGACCAATTATAATAGTTTTCCTGTCAATGTTCTGTGGAAAATAAGTTTCCATGGAGGAAAGATTAAAACGGGCAGCAACATGTTAGGAGTTGATGGTCAAAAGGTAATTAATTATTATATTTGGGGTTCGGATTTTTATGACTCCTCGTTGGAAGGATTAATAGTACGTAAATTAACACAAAATGACGAAAAATGAAACGATTACTTCTTTTATGTGTTATTGGGATTGTTACCCATTGTTTATTGTCTGCACAAACAATAGACCGACCCACCTATGTCAATAAGTATCGAATAAAAGGGGCTTTTTTAACCAAACCATTACCGAAAAGGACAGCAAAAAGTCTGTCAAGTCCTGTTTGTGTCAATGGGTATTTATGGGTGTATCCCGTAGATTTGGGATATTTCAATACTCATCCCGATGATGTAATTGCAAATATAAATCGGCAAAACAAATACGGAAAAGACAACTGGCGCATCCCGACATCCGAAGAACTGATGACGATGGAGGACAATGCGGGTACAATAGGTCTTGGAGATGATATTTATATGTGTACGGCACATGCAAACGGCGTTCTTCGTTTAGTCGCAACCAAAGGCGATTATGCCGGTTTTGTTCGAATAGGAGATGTTTATTGGTCTAAAACCAATTACGGCACAACCAATGGCGCAGAAAAAGGTCGTCCTTTTACGTACGAGGAAGCGGTAAATCATGCACCGGAAGGTTGCAGGTTGCCCACTAAAGAAGAAGCAATGGCTCTAATATATAGTGGTGACGCACGTTTTGGGGACATTACCTCCGGAAAGTTATTATATTTTCCGTTCACTCGAGATCATACTCATGACGGATCATACGATACATATATCAGTCAGATTGGTGAGTATTGGATTGAGGGCGAACAAATTATATATTTCAAAAGCACTTTCCATATGTACGGATTCAATCAGCGTGAAAATTACAACACCGAACCGGAAGTTCGTTCTTCCTCGTCAGGTGGGAGTTACCATGTTAGATATGTAAAGAAATAAATACCAATCTCTTTTACACAAAATGACTGCCCACAACAATTATAATGTTTTGGTGGGCAGTCTTTTTTTAGAGCATCAGTACCTAACAACCTTTGCTCAACTTCCTGAGACATTTCGCGTGGATTTTCTTCACTCGGTCATACGACAGCCCCATTCTCTTTGCAACCTCTTTCATCGGCACGGCTTCGCAGTCAATACCGTATATCTGCTGGATTATCTGCTGCTCTCTGGGGGATAGTTTCTCTATCATATCCATTAGCCGTTGGTGTTCCTCCTGCCGGATGAGGTCTGTTTCGGCTGTTGTGCCATCTGTCAGTATGTCCGCATAGCGAATCACATCGCCTTCTTCTTCATACAAAGGTGTTTCGATGTCTTCAGTCAGGGGTTTGTAGTAGTCCTTCGTCTTGGCAGGCAGCCGGACAATCTGGCTGTTATTTAGCATGTATTCTCGTATGTACTTGCGTACCCACCATGAGGCGTAGGAGGCAAACTGTACCCCTGTCGTCGGGTCGTACCGCTTGGCTGCTTCGATGAGCCCTATATAGCCCTCCTGCAGCAAGTCTTCTCGTTGATTGTTTACTTTGCCGTACTGTCGCGCTATCGTGCGCACAATATACGCATGTTCTTTGATAAATTGATTGTCTATCGTCATGGTTAAAATCTTGTTTAATTTGGAATAAATGTATAGTGACAGGGACAGCAGTGACAGCAGTTTTATATAATTTGTATATATACCCCTACGCACGAGGATTATATATATTATAAGAACTTGCTGTCCCTCTGTCACTCCTGTCACTCTGTTCGTAGTTGTTGTATTTCATATTCTTTCTCGGCAGCGGTATTCTGTAATTCGCGAACAACATATTTACGAACGCCACCTGTACAGCGTTTTTGTAAATATCCTTCTCTTTGTAACAACTTGCCTAAATTAGCTGAGTGCCATCGGCTGACGGATATTGCCCAAGTAGGACAATCGTGCGCTGATTTCGGCAGCGGTACGGAACACCGCATCGGGTGTGTCTTTACTCGCCGGCGCATAATAAACAGGCAGCAACTGTTCCTCGCTCGTCTCCTTGTGAAAACTCTCCACATGAGGTGCCAACTCTTGTATCTGCTCTTGGTCAAACCAGTACTCAAAGCCGTGCTCTATCATCCATACCGCCTGCGCGTAGTACATCTCGTAGGGCTGCAAGGGATTACGATAGGGGTTCTGTATGCTCTTCACACGAAACGGCAACCAGCGTCTGTTGCCCGTCGTGTCGGTCAGGAACTGGTCTTTGTTGCCGCTGGCGCAGAACGATGCCAGACGGGTGCGGCGCTCTTTGTTGTAGCCGTAAGCAGCCCTTTCGTTCACATCGGCGGAGGTGATGAGGGACTTCATCTGGTTGAGTTCGCGGTCGCTCATGCTGTCTATCTCGTCCATGTTAATGAGCACGCTCTCGGCTATGCGCAAGCGTTCGTCCTTGTTCAGGTCGCGCACATTCGCCATCTTCATGCTGTAGGGACGCAAGCACGGAGGAATCAACCGTTCCAACCAAGTCGTCTTGTAGATACCCTGCGGACCTATGAGCACGAGGACATGCTGGTTAACCACCTCGTCGCTGCGCCAACTCGCTACCATTGCCACAAACCAGCGGATAAAAGTGTCGTGCCAGAGTTTTTGCTCCTCGTCCCCACCTTCTACAATTACTTGCGAAGCGAGGTAGTCCAACGGTGTCTGCCCTTGTACGGGCTTGTAGGCGGGCAGGTGGTCGAGGTAAGCGCGAGGTGGATGAACGGTGGGGATGTAGTCGGACTGCAATACGCATCGCACTTCGCGGTCGGATATGTTCATGCCGCTCTCCTCGCAGCACGCGCAGACGATGCTGTTGATGTCGCGCTTGGTCATCTCGCGCCATACGCCGCCATCGGTAACATTCAATTTGCCGCCTTCGATTTTCACTTCCAGCTTGTCGGAAACTATGTCGTACCGCAAGCAGTACGCATAGTTCTCCTCCAAGTAGTGCTGAATGAACTCAATCTTGTTCATGAGCGCAGGTATGCTTGCAGTTCGACCAACAGTTCCTGATAGCAGCTGTGCATGCAGTAGTTGCAGGTGCGCCGATAGATTTTTCGGTGCTGGTGTTTGGCTTTGCGTGTTACATACTCATGTTCCATCTCCCAATCGTCGCGACGGGTGCGCAGTTCGTAACTCATCATCTTGGCACTTCTCGTAAACAGTGCCTGTTGAAACTTGGAAAAATTTTTACTCTTTGCCATAATAGAAAGCATTTAAGTGATACAAAAAAAATACACCGCCATTCGTTGTTGAATGACGGTGCAAAGGTACCGCTTTTTTTGGGGACGAAAGAGGACAGTTGTCCCTATTTTGTCCCTATTTTCTATTGATGGCGCGTCCTAATGAATTGGCATCTACGAGCCATCCCAACACGGTGGATATGTGCCGGCACATGGCAGATCGGTTGTTATTGTTCATGGCGTACCAGTCCCGTCCTGCTTCTTTTTCGGATTGTAGCCATTCTATTACGGCTTTGTAGTCCTTCTCATGGGGAAGGGAGACGGCATCGCCGTGTGGCTGGCGGGAAGTGTAGATGGTGCAGTTGGTGTTGTCGTGTATGTCGTTGAAGGTGACATGACAGCCCTCGTTGAAGTGGAAAGTTCGATCGCTCATAGTTAGTGTATTTTGGGGTTGGTATTGTCGTGTATATCGTTTACGGACGATTGTTCGCCATATACATTGTAAGTATTGTAAGTGTTGTAGGTGTTGTAGGTGTTGTAGGTATTTCCGCAATTGGTTTGAATCACGATGTTGACAGTTGGCATACCTCCTGCGCCGCAGTAAGCGGGATAGAGACACACATTGCCGTCCATGTCCTCGTAAGCGAGACCTTGGTCAATGAGTGTTTGTATATGTTGTGGGTATGCCATAGTCAAGATGGTTATTTTGGGGGGTTACATAATGATTTTGAAAAAATTGCAAATCGTGCCATAACTATTATATTTTACATCGGCTTAATGATTTACTTATTATCTCTTTTTCTCTCCACCCTCTAAACTGTAGCGTAGCGTCCTCTAATCTGTAGCGCCTTCGGCGCGTCCTCTTCCCTAAATGTTATGTCCTTTTTCAGGCGATTTCATCGCCTCCCTATTTGTTGCATTGTTGCACGAAAAAATGTGCTGATTACATCGGCTTCATTATGGATTCAATAAATACTTATCGTACTTCAATATACCTTGTTAGGAATATTATTACCTACCTTCTATGGAGTTGTAATTGTTGTTTAAATTGTGGTATGCTATTAATTCCTATGTGATTATGGTGTATCACTCTATGACAATTCGGACATACGGGTATTAGATTATGTAAAGCATCTTCGATTGTTTTTACAATATCCTCATCTTCATATTGAAATAAAGGTTTCATATGGTGAATTTCTATGCAAGAGTTATTATATGGCGAAGGATAAAAAGAGGAAAATTCAAAACCACAACAATCACACATTATTGAATTATTGTGAGTGAAGTGTTCTATGGCTGCATCCCGTAACATTTTAGAACGTTCATATACAATTCTTTGTGTTTGGACATGTTTTGTTCCTTCTGATACATGCGCTCACCTATTCTTCTCCCAACATCTTTTCCAAAGTATATCTGCTGATAGCGATAGGTTGCTGACTTTTTTCCACTGTCCATTCTGCTACCAAATCGTTCTTCTCTTTACAAATCAACAATCCGATGGTTTCTCCATCCAATTCCGTTTTGAAAAGATGGTCAACCGCAGAGCAATACAAATTAAGTTTGCTCACAAATTCCGGTTCAAATTTGCCAGTTTTCAACTCCACTACAATATACCGATGCAAACGCAAATGATAAAACAACAAATCGCAAAAGTATTCATCACCATTTATTTCCAATCGCACTTGCCTACCGGCATACGCCCAACCGTCACCTAACTCAATCAAGAAACGAGATATGTTTTCTTCTAATCCTCGTTGTAATTCTTTTTCTTTATAGTCTTCCGTCAAATTGAGAAAATCCAAATGATACGGGTCTTTCAGTATCTCTGCTGCATAATCGCTATCTTGTTTGGGTAATGTCAATGTAAAATTATTGGTGGCTTGCCCTTTGCGTTGGTATAATTGAGTATCCAACATATTGAGCAACATATTTCTACTCCAGCCGTGCTCAATAGTTTGCAGCACATAAAAGAATGCTTCTTGTGGGGGTAGTTTTTTGTCTAACAAGTAACGAATATGTCCCCACGGAATAAGAGAAACATAGTCCAATACATTTTGCGCCACAGGTTGTGGCGTAATTGGTTTTTCTATTTGTGCCACAGGTTGTGGCACATTTGGCATTTCTATTTGCGCCACAGGTTGTGGCGTAATTGCATCTACTTGATTAAAAGTACGATACATCTGTGCCATATATTGCAGGTTGCGCACAGAAAATCCTTTGTTATCAGGACATGCTTGCTGCAAATCATGACTTAATTGGTGATAAAAACCATCTCCCCAATTGGTATCTGCTTGGAGTGTTTCAATATCTTTTCCTATTGACCAATAAAGAGTAATGAGTTGCTTATTAATGCCTATGGCTGTACTGAGATGCGTTTGCTTAATTCGGCTCAATACATCATTCAGCAAATGTGTATATTGCTCGTTTGCTTTTAGGATGGTAATATCCGTTTTCATAGCCATTCTAATTGATTTCCTTGAACTAATCGATTATATTTATCTTGAATTTCTTCGTAGTCCTTAAATGCAAACATCTCTTTGAATGGTTGATAGACCTCTAAATCCATAGTTTGCTCATATTTAGTTTTATGACACGCAGGTGCCACTATATAGAACTTAGTTCGAAAATGTTGTAATTGTAAGCAACGATTTATGGCACCATTTAAGGTACCAATACTATCAACTATTTCAAAAGCATACTTAGGAAAAGACAATTTTGTTTTAGAAAACCAAAGCACATCTACCAATTTTGCATAATGGACCAATTCATTGTAAGTAAATGGAGGTATCTCTTGCATTGATGAAATATTACGCAAATAGGTGTTGTCCCTATAAAGTGCCGATGGGTCTGCTGTATAAGTATTATATTTGTATGTGTTTCCGAGTTCCAAACACATTCCTTCCATCAAAGAATGAATGCGAATATTATCTTGTTGTGGAACAACTTCTTGTTGATAATCTGTCAAGGCATAAATACTCAGTCCTATTTTCTTAAAACGAGAACCCTCTTTTAGTTCACGATATAAAACACCGCGTATGCCTGCTTCCCATTCGTTCGATGACTTTGCAGACGGATAAAATTGCTCTATCCTATCATAAATTATCTGAAGAGATGCACTCCCCCCATTGGCTTTTAACACTTGTTCTATAGCTTCAATTTTTGTCATTTAGAAAATTATTATATCGTCAAATGGATATTTCTCTACTATCTCACCTCGCGTATCTGTTGTATAGGTGTATGAACAACATTTTTGTGCGGAAAGATTTATTATTATATTTTGAGAATTATGCTCTAACTCCAATCCATTATATTGTGTAAAGTCGGAGAGGGGGATTTGGTTGGTTTTACCATTGGAATATGTAATTGACACCCATTTACATGACTCTAAAAAGGTGAGCATATCGTTGATTTCTTCCCCCATTGTTTCTTGGTGCAAACATAAAAATTCCTTTGTCTGTGGAATATATCGTTGCCTGACAAAACGATTTGCCCCCAAGTCGCAATAACGAATACAATCAAAAGGAGTCTCGTCATCGTGCATTGTCAAATATTGAGGCGTACACGCTTGTACGGCACTTCTTACAACGGCACGGATAGCTTTTTCGTTTTCTACAGTCATAGCCATAAAGTATTAAAAGATGTTTTTTGTTTTGTGGAGCATAGGGGACTCGAACCCCTTACCTTGACATTGCGAACGTCACGCTCTACCAGATGAGCTAATACCCCTCTTCTCAATTTCGCCTGCAAAATTACTAAAAATTTTTGGAATAAGCAAAGAATGTTTACATTGATTTGCTATTTTAATATGGAAAAATGTACAGTGCACATTTTGAAGAGACTTAAACTAATGGAATTTACGGAGGAAATTACTGCTTCAAAGTGTCATTTTGGTGTCACTTGGTAGATTCTCGTTTTTTCCTAACTGCTTATTTTCTTGTTGCTTCTCGCGAGCAATGGCAATGGCGCGTTGCAATTTATCAGCCAATAATTTTTGGTCAGGCAACTGCGTAAAGTATTGCGCCACACGGATATCGCTCTTTTCATCCATCATTAGATATTGGATATGCTCAGTATTGCCTTCACTACACAAAATCAAGCCATTCGGGTCATTCATCCAATTCTGTTCGGGGGTATGATGATAAGCAGGACGATACGACACCTTGCATGCTACCATCAAAAAACTGCAAGCCAACAATAAAGATAGTTTGAATAGAGCATAATTATCATGTTTGTATATTTTGAAACCTAAGGCGGTAATCAGCCGCCTTAGACTAATAAAACTTATAAACGAGTTCCCAAGACATTATGACGGATACCATCACGATAGATAATCATCCTGCCATTCTTCATCACTTTCTTTACACTCATAGTAGCTTGAACTTTGTCCAAAGCAGTAACCGGTTCTTCAAGCAGTACAACA
>JAKSNK010000012.1 GCA_024399835.1 Paludibacteraceae bacterium | reverse complement strand
TTGTTGCCACCTGTGGTAGCACTGAAATAGCCAAGAAGTGTTTGTCCTTCGCCAGCAGGAGTTGCAGGAGTATAACTAGTGACACCGCCATCATAGACAACCGTAGCCGAACCATCAGCAGCACCGCCGTTGGCATCTAAGGTAATGTCATAAGTTTTAGCAGTCCAGTGGGCATAAAGGTCTTTGTTTGAGGTAAGAGTGATAGAGCCGCCATCTTCATATACAGCATCGCCACTTGCACTTTCTGCCCAACCATCAAAGTCATAGCCAGTACGAGACCAATCAATATCAGAGAGCGTTCTTAGAGAAGTAGGCGTACTTGGGGTTATATTAGTTTGAGTAGCAGTAGCATCCGTACCATCGTTTTTATAGAAAGTAACGGTGCAAGAGGTCGGAATTTCATTAACAGTCACAGAGATATCGGCAATCTGCCCTGTTTGACCATCACCTAAAGTTGAACTTCCTTCAAATTTAGTAGCAGACACTTTCACTTGACGATAAATGCGAACATTCTTAATAGTTTTTTTACTATCAGCATCAAGTGGTGTTATTTCTCCTGAATAAGCATCACTACAAGCATTCGCACGAGATGGTAATGTCAATGTTGTTTTACCATCGAATGTTGCGCTAGGAGTTCCCTTCCACCCAATTACAGCATATTTTTTTGATGCGTCAGTATTAGGAGCACCATGCACATTAAAGGATTCAATAACACTCGTTGATGAAATAACAACACATTTATCATCCCAACTCGTGCCAGCAGTATTTGCTATCTGAATAACACCTTCTTTTACCTTAGTGCTACCATCCTTACATATTTGTTGTGGATCACCAGTTTTATCGGTACATCCCTTCATTGAGACCGTAACAGTTCCTTTTGTTGTTCCCGCCTTGATTTCAGTAGCAGAAAACGAATAAGTTACTATTGTTCCCCACATATTCCCAATGGAGAGGAGTATGACAAAGAGGAGCATGGCGACACGGCGGAAAGATAAAGACTGATGCTTAACAGTAGTCTCTACTACCGATATACTACCGATAAGACCATGGGAAGAACACGTGTCGGTAACCGGAGCTCCTACTCCCGTTCTACCCCCGTTAAAACCACGGTTAATGACTGAATTAAAAAAGTTGTTTTTCATAAGCAATAATTGTTGTTTAAATTGTTAATAAAATTGTTAATTAATATTATTTCGATAAGATATTTATCAATGTATTTACAGCGTGCTGCAAGGGCAACAAATCTGTTTTGATAGTAGAAAACACATAATCCACATCTATTTCAAAATAGCCATGCGCTATATGATATCTCAATATTTTCAGAAGACATTGATTCCATCCTGTTCTATTTGTTTTCTAAACAAGGGAGTTAACCCTTTGTGATTACGAATTAAATCCACATCACAACCCAACAACTGCCGCAAATAAATTTCAGCTCCTCCCACTTGACGCAATGTTGGAGGCATATCCACAAATATGTCCACATCACTACCCTCATGTTGCTCTCCACGAGCCACAGAACCAAACAAGCACATCATCGTAATGCCATACTTGGTTTTCAATTCATCAGCATTTTGTCTGAGCAGGGAAATATAAGTTTCAGTTTTTTTCATTTTTTAGCAACTTTTGCCTTTCAATCATTTTGCGCTGCAAAATTACAAAAAAGTTTTGATATATGCAAATTTAAAAATATGTTATAAAACATGTTTTTTCGTCGGAGCAAACCGAAGGAGGCGGAAATAAATAATAGACAATAAATAATAAATAATAAGCTCGCACTAACGCGGAGGGAATATAAGAGTTTTGTGGTACGAACAGAGTTTAATCGGTGAACCGGGGAAACGGAATAAATAATAAATAATAAATAATAAATAATAAGCTCGCACCAACGCTGAGGGAATATAAGAGTTTTGTGGTACGAACAGAATTTAATCGGTGAACCGGTGAAACGAGTTTTCTTTGAATCACAATGTCTTGTTGGGTAGTTTTTGCCGCAAAAGCGCGACTCGTCGCGAGGCGGCAAAACCATCCAATCAAGACACCACAAAAGGACAAAGGACACAAAAGCAGATTGAGCAGTTTTGGCAGATTGTGAACCTTGTATTTTCGTGCTGACTGCATAAGTGTGGAGAACCCTACCGGCAAGCAGCGGAGCGGAGTGCCCAATAGGGTGAAACACACCAATGCAGGCAGTAGTGATAAAAAAAAAGATGAATCGGTAAACTGGGGAAGCGAGTTTTCTTTGAATCACAAGCGTCCGATTTTGAAATCACAAGTGCCTATATCGGTCTCTTTTCGACAAAAGAACGATACATCGTCGGTGTCGAAAGAGTACCTGAATAGGCACCACAAAAAAAACAAAGAATACAAAAGCAGATTGAGCAGTTTTGGCAGATTGTGAACCTTGTATTTTCGTGCTGACTGCATAAGTGTGGAGAACCCTACCGGCAAGCAGCGGAGCGGAGTGCCCAATAGGGTGAAACACACCAATGCAGGCAGTAGTGATAAAAAAAGGTGAATCGGTGAACCGGGGAAGCGGGGACAAAGTACTAATGGTGAGCATTAGTGTATTCGGTGGCGGACAGAAAATATTCGGTGGCAGCCATGACAAAAGCACCGAGAATCTTACCCTCCGTATAATCGTTAATCTGCGTGACATCCTTGCCACACAGATAATACGCCGCATCGCCCTTTCTCGTGTCACTCAGACCTGCCGAAGCACAACTATGCACCAACGCCAGACGATTGCCGTCTCCCACTTCGTCCGTCAGAAACTGCTCCACCAGTCCCCTAAAAGCACGCTCCGCCAAAGGACGATACACACCATCCGGCAACAAATGCAGGCGTAACGCCTTCAAATAGCATGCCGTAAACAACGCCGAGCCGCTTGCCTCCAAATAATTGCTCTTATCACACCCCTCCGGCTGATACCCCACCGGGTACTGCAACAACTGCGTCCAGCACCCCGAAGCAGCGTCCTGTCGCGCCGCCACTCCTGCTGCCAACCGGCGCAGATAGAAAGTTAACCGTTCACGCGCCAAAGTCAAGCCATGCCGAGTAGAGACACCGGTTTGCTCCATCGCCTCAAGCACATCCACCAATGCCAGCATATACCACCCTACTGCCCTACTCCAATACTCCGAACTGGTTCCATAATGCCAGGCAGCAGAGTCCAAATCAGCCCACGCCGCATCCGACTCAGGCGAAGCAGAGAAAGCATGGTAAAGCAGGCGGTCGTAAGGATTCCAGAGTTGGTACCAAGTAATATCAAACTGGTGCACAAGCAGTTGCCACCACTCGTCAGCCGTTCTGCCTTCGGGCACATAGCCCCGTGCCAACAACTGCGCCAACAGAGCCGGTCCCATATACTGCCCGTCACACCACATCTCGTTGACATACTTGCCCTTATGCCACCAGCCGCCCGAATAGAAGAGCGAACCGTCGTACGCAAGCGAAACAGAGTCGGAGATACGATAAGTCCGGTCGTAATACGCCAACGCCCGTGCCGCCCTGCCTAACGCCGAATCACATGCCGCAACAGTCTTCGTATCGCTGCCGAAACGCCCGGAAACAGCCACATCGCGCAGACCGAAATAGAGCTTGCAGGCATTCAATATATCCAAGTCCTTCGGCTGTTCGGGAACGGCGCTCCAATAAGCATTGCCATAATCCCGTACCTCCCTATACCAGTTCTCAGCCCCCTGATTATCCGGCTGCGCCTGTACCGCCTCAACAGTCGCCTTCATCACCAAGCCGGAGACATAGTCCAACCCCACCGAGCTTGCCGGTTTGGTATTGCAACGGTAATTGGAGAGACAACTATTCAGCACCAATTCGGCATAATTGGCGGCAGGTTGAAAAAGGAGCGCAAAGTGTAGCAACAGCAGGTTGAGCATATTGAGCAGGTTGAGCAAGTTATTCTACATGCGTTCGGGGACCTCGATACCGAGCAGAGACATCGCCGCAGCAATCACCTTAGCCACCGAAGCAGACAACATGATACGCAAAGCACGCACCTGACCGTTCTCCTCGTTCAAAATCGAATAATCATGGTAGAACGAATTGAAATCCTGCGCCAACGCATACGCATAATTACAGATAACCGCCGGAGAAAACTCATCACCTGCCTGACGGACCACAGAGGGGAACTCGCTCAAGCGCTGAATGAGCGACAACTCCTTGGAGTTGAGGTGAATCGGTGAATCGGTGAATCGGGGAATCGAGGAATCGGTGAATCGGGGAAGCGGGGAATCGGATTTGCGCAAGACAGACTGAATACGGGCATAGGTATATTGGATAAACGGTCCCGTATTGCCATTGAAATCAATACTCTCGGCAGGGTTGAACAGCATATTCTTGCGCGGATCGACCTTGAGGATAAAATACTTGAGCGCACCCAGTCCGACCTTGCGGGCAATATCGTCCGCCTCCTGCTCGGTAATATCCGGCAATGTATTGACCTTGTCCTTGCTAATCTCCTTGGCGTCGGCAATCATGCTTGCCATCAGGTCATCGGCATCCACAACCGTTCCCTCACGGCTCTTCATCTTGCCGTTAGGCAGTTCGACCATACCGTAAGAGAAATGCACGAGTTCCTTGCCAAAGGGGAAACCCAGACGGTCCAGCAAGATAGACAAAACCTTGAAATGATACTCCTGCTCGTTGCCCACGACATAAACCATCTTGTCGATAGGATAATCCCGGAAACGCAGTTTGGCAGTACCGATATCCTGCGTCATATAGACCGAAGTGCCGTCCTGGCGAAGCAAGAGTTTTTCGTCCAAGCCGTCCGGGGTGAGGTCCGCCCAAACACTATTATCGGGACGGCGGTAGAAAACACCCGACTGCAGTCCCTTCTCAACTTCGGACTTGCCCTCAAGGTAAGTATTGGACTCGTAATAAATCTTGTCGAAACTGACACCCATCATGCGATAAGTCTCGTCAAAACCGGCATAGACCCAACTATTCATTTTCTCCCACAACGCACGCACCTCAGGGTCGCCCTGTTCCCAACGCAACAACATGGCTTGTGCCTCCTTCATGAGCGGCGCCTCGCGCTTGGCAGTATCTTCGTCCATGCCCTGTGCCATCAGGTCAGCGACTTCCTTTTTGTACTCCTTGTCAAAGCGCACATAGTAATCGCCAATGAGGTGGTCACCCTTCTTGCCACTTGTTTCGGGCGTCTC
This sequence comes from Paludibacteraceae bacterium, assembly GCA_024399835.1. GTDB lineage: Bacteria > Bacteroidota > Bacteroidia > Bacteroidales > Paludibacteraceae > Colicola. The sequence goes on along the minus strand of JAKSNK010000012.1, from coordinate 43,813 downwards.
GCCATTGCCGAAGCGCAACCATGCCAACATGGATTTGCAGATATGTATGCCACGGTCGTTGACAATGTTCGTTTTGACCACTTGCCAGCCGTTTGCCTCCTGAATCTTGGCGATTGAATAGCCCAGCAGATTGTTGCGCACATGCCCCAAATGAAGGGGTTTATTGGTATTGGGAGAGGAGTATTCGACCATCATCAAGCCCCTTCCGTGGGTTTCCTCCGAAGGAGACACCATACCGTAATGAGGATCATCGGCTATTTCGCCAAGGACTTGCAACCAATACGAATCGGCAATAGTGAGATTGAGGAAGCCCTGAACGGCGTTAAAGGAGCTGATTAGCGGTGAACCGGTGAATCGGTGAATCGGGGAATCGGGAAAGGGGTGAATCGGGGAACCGGTAAGGTAGTCACCTATCTCCTGCGCCACCATGGCAGGCGCTTTGCGGGCAAGTTTGACAAAAGGGAAGACCACCAATGTAATATGTCCCTCAAACTCGGGACGGGTCTTCTGCAACTGAATCATCGAATCCGTTGCTTCGATTTGGTAGAGGGCTTTAACCGCCTCTATGACTTGAGATTTAAGTATTTCTTCTAATTTCATTATTTTACGGCTTTAAATGACATATCCAACGATTTGACACTATGAGTAAGTGCGCCCACAGACACAAAGTCCACGCCACAGACAGCATAGTCACGCAGCGTATCAATGGTAATACCGCCACTGGACTCGATTTCGATGTACTTACCGCAAGTCCAATTGCGAATAAAATCAACCGCTTGCGCCGTCCGTTCGGGCGAGAAATTGTCCAACATGATACGATCGGGGATATTGGTTCGCAATGCCTCCTCTATCTCCTTGAGATTGCGCGTCTCAATCTCGATGCGGAGGTCCTTATTATTCCTAATACAATAATCACGCGCACGCACAAGGGCATTGGTTATACCTCCTGCAAAATCGACATGGTTATCCTTGAGCAGAATCATGTCAAACAGTCCGATACGATGGTTCATACCGCCACCAATCAGCACGGCTTCCTTCTCCAAATAACGCAGTCCCGGTGTCGTCTTGCGTGTATCCAGCACATGGCACTTGGTATCGGCTATCAGAGACTGATAACGATGAGTGGTAGTGGCAATGCCGGACATGCGCTGCATGATATTGAGCATAGTGCGCTCAACCTGCAAAAGCGACAACTCCTTGCCCGTCACACGGAAAGCGATATCGCCCTTATGCACCTCTGCACCGTCGGCAATAAAGCCCTCAAACTGCAACTCGGGGTCAAAATGGCGAATAATCTCCTTAGCCACCTCTACGCCGGCAAGGATACCGTCTGCCTTGATTATCAACTGTTGCGTACCCATTTGCGTCTCAGGTATGCAACTGAGCGAAGTATGATCACCGTCGCGTATATCCTCTTCAAACCAGAGGTCAATCAATTTGTTTAATTCGGTAGTATTCATTGGTAAATCGGGGAATTGGTTAATCGGTTAATTGGTTAAATGGGTAAACATTTGGTATGCAAGTACGCTGCTTCGTCCTCGTTGAGCAACGGAGTTACCTCGCGTTCCACCCAAGCATGGTAGTCGTTAATCCATGCCACCTCGTCAGGCGTGAGCATAGAGAACTCCATCAGGCGTTTATCGTAGAAACAGAGCGTGAGTGTTTCAAATTCGTAATAAGTTTCTCCCGTACTACGGGGCGAAGGAGCGGCTTGGCGCGTGGCAATCAGGTTCTCGGTACGAATACCGTATTCGCCGGCACGGTAAATACCCGGTTCGTCGGAGAAGACATTGCCCAAATGAATAGGATTGGTATTATTATCCGTACGGATATTAGCCGGTCCCTCGTGGCAGCCCATAAAGTGCCCCACTCCGTGCCCCGTACCGTGTCCGTAAGTCACACCTTCCGCCCACATGAACTGATGCGCCAGCACATCCAACTGGTTGCCTCGCGTGCCCTTCGGGAAGCGTGCACGAGCAAGGGCTATATGTCCCTTGAGCACCAAAGTAAAGTCGCGTTTGAGTTGGGCAGGAATAGCTTTTTCGTCGCCTACCCACACGGTACGGGTTATATCGGTAGTTCCGTCCAGGTACTGTCCGCCCGAGTCAAGCAGCAATACGCCATTGCCTGTAATAGCAGCACACGATTCGGGTTTGGCGGCATAATGCACAATAGCGCCGTTGGCATTCCAACCGGCTATCGTGCCAAAACTCTCGTCCGTAAAGTGCGTACCCATAGCACGGTAAGCGTGCAACCGGTCTGCCAAGGTAATCTCCGTCTGAGGCGACTGAAGTGCTTCCGTTTCCAACCAACGGAAGAAGCGCGTCAGGGCAACAGCATCCTGCCGCATGGCAAGGCGCGTACCAGCCAACTCGATATCGTTCTTGACAGACATCATCACCTGCAGCGGACTGGGAGTCACCACTTTGCATGCCGCATGACTGACCGACGACAACACACACTCGTACAGCGCTTCGTTCACACGATTGCCGTCCATCATCACACGCGTGGCAGAGATATTTTTCAAATAATCAAACACGGCATGATAAGGCATCAGTTCGACCCCTTTGCCACGCAATACGGCGGCATCGGCATCGCAGACTTTGCGCGAATCGACAAACAATGTGCAACGGGTCTTTTCCACCACACAATAAGCAATCACGCAAGGCGTATAATCAACATCCGTGCCGCGTATATTCAACAGCCAACCTATCTCGTCCAGTTCGGCTATTACCAACGCATCGCAACGATGGGCAGACAGCATGTCACGCACGCGCTCAAGTTTAGCGCCCACGCGCTCGCCGGCATAGCAGTCCTCGTAAATATACAACGGGTTCATGGGAATGTCGGGGCGTCCCTCTGTCCATATAGGAGCAATCAGGTCAATAGACATCAGGCGCAAACCTCCGTCTTCCAGTTCGGTTTGCAGCAGGCGGTAGCCGTCTATGCTGTACATTTCAGGATTGACACCTATTTTAGTTGAAAGTTGAAAGTTGAAAGTTGAAAGCAGCCATTCGGCTATAGTGGGGCAATCAACATCGCTCTCACGCATCAGTTTATATTCCGACCCTTTTAACTCTTCGCCGGCTTGCAAATAATACCGGCTATCCGTCCACAGCAACGCTTGGTCCATCGTAACAACGGCAGTACCCGACTCGCCTAAAAAGCCGGTAATCCATGACATTTCCATCCAATGCGGAGCCATGTACTCACTGGCATGAGGGTCGGTGCCTCGGATAATGTATGCCGACAATCCGTTCTTTTTCATCAGTACCCGCAAGGCGGACACACGCTCATTAACAGTCATATCTATTTCTTTTTATTAAATATATTTCCTATCGTTTCGCCTATAAACCGGAAATAGGCAGTAATATCATCCCATGTAAAGAATACATGCTCTTTCTCTTCGGTCAAATCCAGATTGACCGCATGCGCAGTCTCACGATGCACCTCATACATCGCCAGCGAGTCCGAATCCGATGTGGCGATAAAAGAGACATTGGATTCGTATTTGATAATCGTATCTTTGCGCTCGTTGGCATTGTTGGCACGACGCATATTGCGGCGCTCGATAGCACTATCCACATCCGCCGTCACATACTCCTGCTGCGGAGTAACGGGGTGAAAAAGGATGGAACGCCCGTCCTCGCCCTTCAACAGAATCAGCACATAAACGAGAATCCCGACAATGGCTATCAATACTATCCAACGAATGGTCTTATGCTCAAACATTACTCAACACTTTTAATAATCTGCAAATAGTGCAAAACCTGATTTAATTTATCTTCCGGCGCAGCATCTTCCGGCACGCTGACTACCATGTCATACAACCCTTCCTGCTCATGAAGACCTATTTTGAGGTCTGCCGCAGCCGTCATGGCTGCATAGCGCAAAGGCAGACATTCTGCGTCTGACAGGTCAATCAGCAGTTCGCACGGATGCTTAGTCAGTTCGGCAGCCATAGTATCCTTGGGAGCATGCAGCAGATTGATGTGCCGAGTGCCAAAGACACAACTGTCGGGCAAGATAGGCGAAGAAATCTCTTTCTTGGCGCACCACCCCATTATGGTCACCTGCTTGCCTTGTTCGCGCCACTGTTTCGCCACTTGCTTCAGTTCGGTATTGCGCTCTAAATAGTCAGACTCATACAGTACCAACACCGTATGAAGGTGGGCGAAATCTCTATAAACGGGTCGGCGCAACGGTTGGCGCGCCAAGCGGAAGCGGAAGCGGAAAATATAGTTCAATAATTTATTCATACGCATTGTCTGTTGAATTGATTAAAGCCAAAAACTCCTCCTCGTCCATCAACTGCACGCCTAAACTCTCGGCTTTGCGGCGTTTCTCGGGTCCCATGTTCTCGCCTGCAAGGATAAAAGATGTTTTGGACGACACCGAACCGGCGTTTCGTCCGCCATAACGCTCAATCATCTCCTTGTATTCGTCACGCGAGTGGTGGGAAAAAGTGCCGGAAATGACTATCGTCTTACCTGCAAGGCATTGGTTATCATTATCCTGCGGCATCTCGGATTCAGTAGCAGACAGGCACACACCCGCCTCGCGCAAACGGAGCAATATATTCACATTGCGTTCGTTCTGGAAATACGCCACTATGTTTTGAGCAATCTGTTCGCCCACATCTTCGATGGCAGTCAACTGTTCGACGGTAGCCCATTGCAGAGCATCCGCCGAGGGGTATCTCCGGGCAATCTTTTTGGCAGTCGTTTCGCCCACCATACGAATACCGATAGCGAACAGGACGCGTGCCCAAGACACCTGTTTGGACTGCTCTATGCCGGCTAAAATCTTGTCGGCAGATTTGTCTCCAAAGCCCTCCAACCGGGCTATATCCTCGCGCCGCAGCGAATAGATATCCGCTATATCGTGCAGCATACCTTTCTCAAACATCGTGTCTATCGTTTCTTCGCCCAGTCCGTCTATATTCATGGCTTTGCGCGAAACAAAATGCTCCAGTCGGCACTTCAATTGCGGCGGACACGATTGGTCGTTGGGACAACGCCAAGCGGCTTCGCCCTCTATGCGAACCAGCGGCGTACCGCATTCGGGGCAGACACTCGGGAAAACAAACATACTATGCGAGCCCTCGGACGAAGAAGATTCTTTGCCGGTAATCTTAGGAATAATCTCCCCGCCTTTTTCCACCCATACTCGGTCGCCTTCGCATATATCCAACTGGCGGACAAAGTCCTCATTGTGCAGAGTGGCGCGTTGTACCATCGTGCCGGACAATTGGATAGGGTCCAAGTTTGCCACAGGAGTCACTACGCCTGTACGCCCTACTTGGAAAGTAATCTTGCGCAAAGTGGTCAGTTGCTTCTCTGCCGGGAACTTGTATGCAATTGCCCAACGGGGAGTCTTGGCAGTATAGCCCAATGCCTGCTGTTGGCGCAAGTTGTTCACCTTGAGTACGATGCCGTCCGTGGCTACTGGCAATGCCTTGCGTGCCGTGTCCCAATAAGTGATAAAGTCCATCACTTCGTCCACCGAGTGGCATACGCGAACCGCATTTGACACGGGGAAGCCCCACTCGCGTGCCATTTCCAGTCGCTCATAGTGGGTAGTGCCAGGCAGATTGTCACCCAGCATATAATAGAGATAAGTGATTAGCCCTCTGCGCCTTACTTCTTCGCTGTCCAGCAGTTTGAGTGTACCCGATGCCGCGTTGCGAGGATTGGCAAACAGCGGTTCGCCCTCTTCCTCACGCTCCTTGTTCAGGCGCTCAAAATTGCGCCACGGGAGCAGCACTTCGCCGCGAAGTTCCACAAACGGGGGTACGGGCTGCTGCATGTCCAATGTTGTAGGAACGGCAGGAATAGTCAGTATATTGCGCAACACATCGTCTCCCTGCACGCCGTCGCCCCGGGTCAGCGCGCGGGTCAAATGTCCGTTCTCGTACCATAGGGAAATACTCAGACCGTCGTATTTGAGTTCGCACACTATCTCCACACCGTCGGGCAATTTGTTCAACCAGTCCTCGATTTCCCCCTTGTTGTATGTATTGCCCAGCGACAACATCGGATAGCGGTGTGCCACGGTCTCAAAGTGCGTATTGCCCAAGTCCGACCCTACATGTTGCGTAGGCGAAGCGGAAGAAACCATCTCGGGATGCAGACGCTCCAATGCCTGCAGACGGTGCATCTTTTCGTCAAACTCGCGGTCCGACAGCACCGGCGCGTTCTCTACATAATAGAGACGGTTGGCTTCCTCCAATTCGCGACGGAGAGCAATAATCTCGTCCTTCTCGCTGCGTTCTATTTCTGAAAAAAGATCCATTACGGGCGTATGTATTTACGAATATTGTTTTGACCGTTATGATAGACATGCATCACATAGCATCCGCTGTGCATCATCGGGATTTCTTCGTTGGGAACGATTAACTCGTCGTTGCTTTCCAAAGTGCGGGAATAAACCAGATTGCCGTTCATGTCGTATATGCGCACAAAACCTCCCTCACCGTTGTGAATATGGATATCCGCGCCATAATTGAGAACGGTCAGTTCATTGATTGCCGAACTGCTCAACCGCAGTCCCACCAGTATAGGGTCATGGTCCGAATAGCGGAATAGTGTAGTGTCGCCGTATTGGTATTCACAACGATAGGATTCGCGGCTGTTGCAATGGAATGCTTGCATACCTGTGATTTGCGGCAGAAGGGTGACATTGCAGATGGCATGGTCGATATAGTCGTAACGACCCTGATAATAGTAGCTGTAACTGGAGTCGGCATGGAAATAACGGTGCAGGTCGGTACGCGTGCCGTCGTCCAACAATATCGAAATCGGTTCGTCTCCACGATGACAATTCAAGTCTCCCATAATGAGCAAATCTTCTTCCCTGCAATACTTCTTGTAGGAATCATACTCCGAGTTCAAGGCATTGGCTTCTGCCACTCGAGCAACATTCTGGTCGCTATATGCCTTAAAATGGTTCATCGAGAAAACAAAGGACTCCTCCGTCGCCAATTCCTTAAAACATTGCAGATACTTGCGTTCCTTCACTCCCGAAGACACATCTCTTGCCCTTGAACCCAACGGCAGTACTTTCTTTGTATCATATACAAAAGCCGTAACGATAGCATCTCCGCCTGTTTCTGTCGCCGATGTATTGACCCATGTATAATTGCGTTCTTTGTGGGCGGCGTTCAGGTCGGCACATATCTCCTGCAGAGCAGCCGTGCCCTGCTCTATCTCGCATAATCCGTAAATATCCGCATTGATGAGCGAAAGGGCTTTGCGCGTTTTGGTACGCTGGGTATCGTGCTCTTTTTGGTTGTCAGGACCGACACCCGTGCCGAAATTCCTGACCAAGTAATACTCCAAGTTGGCAGCACACACCAGCAAGGAGTGTTCGCCCCGCATATCGATTTGCCGCATATCCGGTCCTGCTAAGATATAGTTGCGGTAGCTGTCAGCCGACACCGTCCGGCAACAGCACATAAGCAGCACTAACACTATGGTCGCAATCTTTCGCATTATGAATTTATCACTTGAGCGTGCAAAGTTACAAAATTATTTGGATATATCCAAATTTTTCCTTATCTTTGCACAAAATTTCGAACAAATGGAACAATTACGCGGATTAGGCACGGCATTGATTACGCCGTTCAAGCCGGACGGTGAGATTGATTTTGCATCGTTGGAACGGCTGTTGGACGAGCAAATAGCCCATCATGTGAATTATTTGGTAGTGTTAGGCACCACGGGCGAAGCAGCCACCATGACCGACGAAGAAAAACGGTCGGTCGGTCAGTTTATTATCGACCGTGTAGCAGGGCGTTTGCCGCTGGTATTGGGTTGCGGAGGCAACTGCACGGCACAAGTCGTGCATACATTACACGAGCAGAGAGAATGGATACAGGCGCACTTTGCCGCGGTTCTCAGCGTGTGCCCCTATTACAACAAACCCAATCAGGAGGGACTGTACCGCCATTTTGTAGCAATAGCAGAGGCGAGTCCCGTGCCTGTCATTTTGTATAATGTACCGGGAAGAACGGGGGTCAATATGCTGCCCGAAACGGTCATCCGCATTTGGCAAACCATGCCGGACAAAGTGATAGGCATCAAGGAGGCAAGCGGTAACCTTGAGCAGATACATCACTTGTTGGGTTTAGTAGGGTCTTTGCCGACGGTCGACCGACGGTCGAACGGTATCTTGCCGACGGCGAGCCGACGGCGAACCGACGGCGAAAGCACAGATGAAGCACCTTTGATGGTCATCAGCGGAGACGACGGCATAGCGGTCGAAGTGATGCAGGCAGGAGGTAGCGGACTAATCAGCGTGGCATCCAACGCTTTTCCATGTGAGTTCGGGCAGATTGTCCGTCAACAGGACGAATCATTGCAGGCACGATATGCCGAATTGGTGCATTTGTTGTTCCGCGAAGGGAATCCCACAGGCATCAAGGCGGTTTTGAGTCAAAAAGGACTTGTTTCCAACACCCTTCGTCTTCCTCTCGTCCCTGCTTCAGACCAACTTGAGGCAGATTTACATGCCGAACTTGCCAAACTCACATAACTTGCGGAACTCATAGGGATTACCAAAATTCCCAAGTTTGCCAAATTTCCCAAGTTTGTCAAACCCTAACCAACAAAAAAGACGAGCCGTTCGGTTCGCCTTTTTTCATTTTGTCACAGAATGTTTACGCTTTCTTAGCTTTGTCAACAATAGCTTTGAATGCTTTCGGCTGGTTCATAGCGAGGTCAGCCAACACCTTGCGGTTGATGACAATACCTGCTTTCTTCAACGCACCCATCAACTGGCTGTAACTCAGTCCCTCTAAGCGAGCGGCTGCGTTAATACGCTGAATCCACAAAGCGCGGAAGTTGCGTTTCTTGTTTCTACGATCGCGATAAGCGTAAAGGAGACCTTTCTCCAGTGTGTTCTTGGCGACAGTCCAAACGTTGGCACGGCCACCAAAATTACCTCTTGTGAGTCTCATGATCTTCTTGCGGCGAGCGCGAGAAGCTACGTGATTTACTGATCTTGGCATAGTCTGTAAATTTTTTGGTGGTTAATACTTAGCGCAGCAACAGCATTTCGCGGATACTACGCATGTTCGTTTGGTCGACCATAGCAACGTGATCAAGATTACGTTTTTGCTTTTTGGTCTTCTTCGTCAGAATGTGACTGTGGTAAGCGTGTTTACGCTTTACCTTACCGGTTCCGGTAAGAGTGAATCTTTTTTTAGCACCGGAATTAGTTTTTACCTTTGGCATTTTGTTATAAATTTAAATTGTTATTAATAATTAGGTCTTAGGCAGCCATTGGTGGCCTAACGACCGTTCTTCATGTTATGTTGATGTTATGTTTAGCACCCTTATTTCTTAGGTGCGAGCATTACAATCATGCGCTTGCCCTCCAGTTTGGGCGTTGCTTCGGGCTTGCCGCACTCTTCCAAATCTTGGCAGAATCGTGCCAGCAATTCCTCGCCTTGTTCTTTAAACAAGATGGAACGGCCACGGAAGAAAACATACGCCTTCACTTTATCGCCGTCCTTCAGGAACTCCATCGCATGCTTCAATTTGAACTGATAGTCATGCTCATCGGTTTGAGGTCCGAAGCGAATCTCCTTCACATCGATTTTCTTCGAGTTGGCTTTCTGCTCCTTTTCCTTACGCTTCTTTTGATACAGGAACTTCTGATAATCAATAATTCGGCATACGGGAGGATCCGCATTGGGACTAATCTCTACCAAATCAAGATTCATGTCATCCGCGATGCGGATTGCCTCCTGATAAGAGTAGATACCCTGCTCAACATTGTCGCCTACAAGGCGAACTTGACTCACGCCGCGGATTTTATCGTTAATCCTGTTCGGCATTTCTTTTTCTACGCGTCCGCGACGAGGGGTCGCAGGATTGGGGTTGGGTTGTGGATAAGCCATCTATGTTCAAAAATTCGTGCAAAGATACTACATTTTTTTGGATTACCAAATAATTTTAAGAAAAAAAATCATTTTTTTATAAAAATGTTTGCATATATCGCGAAAAAAGTGTACTTTTGTGCACTATTATGAACACAAACGCACTTAAATCACTCATTTTCGTTTTCGCCGTCGCATTATGCGCGTGCGAACACAACGATTTTCCTTCGGGACCGGTAGAGGATATCCATTTGTACGACACGGTTGACTGCACAGGCATGAATATACCTGCCAATGCCATTACCGTTCAGGAAGCGTTAAAAATCGGCAAAACACTCAATAGCGGGCAAGCGTCCACCCAAATGTATTATATTAAGGGACTTGTCAAGAGTTTTCATCCTGACAAACATGCTACAGGAATTGCCAAAGAACATAAGGCATATTTCTACATGCAAGACAGCAAGATGGCTAACATCGACTTCTATGCCTACCAAATCAAAGGACTCAACGGGGGAGATTTCAATGCGGAAGACATTGAGATTGGAGATTTCGTTGTCGTCTGCTGCAAACTTTACAACTACAACGGAACAATCGAAACAGACGGAAAAAGTTCTCCGTTCCTGTATTATACCACCAACGACAATCCTTACCCCATTAAATTCGAACCGGTCTATACGGCAGATTTCTCAAACGGATTGGGCGACTGGGAAACGGTTGTCAAATCTGACCCGGGTGTCAATGTATGGAAGACCGTAAAAGACGGTGAAGACTATGCCGTAGTTGCACAGGCAGTCAGCCCCGAAGGCGCACGCCTCGCAGGAGAGACATGGCTCGTTTCACCTGTCTTCAACATACCTGCCATGAAACTGCAATCGCCCAAGTTGGAATTTGAGAACCATTATATCAAGAATATAGAACAAGGTGTTGCCACCGACATACACGAACAGCTCCTACTCAAAGTAAGCAGCGACGGCGTCAATTGGACGGACATCGACATTCCCAATTTCAACGGCGGCACGATTCCCGGATACAAAGCGAACACTATAGATATTAGTGCATACGCAAGCGCGAACATGCGCGTAGCATTTGTGTATAAGAGTACCGCACAATCTGCCCCAAAATGGACTATCAAGTCTATTTCTATCGGCGGAGATAAACATTCAAGGAAATAAATTAAAATAATATATTATGGCAACTTTACAAAAAATTAGAAATCATGGCGTTATCCTGCTCGTTATCGTAGGATTGGCTATGTTGGCATTTATCTTAGGTGACTTCCTCAATTCGGGAAGTAGTTTCTTTAACCGCAGTCGCGAATATGTCGGCACCATTCAAGGGCACAAAGTGCACTATACCGACTGGGAAGCTGCAAAAGAGCAACTCACCGAAGTGTACAAAATTGAAACAGGGCGCACCGATCAGGACGAAGACATGGCAAGCCAAATCAACAACCAGGTGTGGAACATGATGGCGATGGATTGGACGCTTCGCGCAGAATGCGAAAAAATCGGTATGGATGTTACCGCCGACGAACTCAGCGAATTGTGCATCGGCAAGAACCCTCACCAGCTCATCCGTCAACGCCGTGCTTTCTGCGACGAAAACGGACAGTTCAGCAGCGAAAATTTGGTACGCTTCTTACACTCGTTGGAGCAAGAAGCCGAAAACGAAGAGCAGGCAGCCAACCTTAAACAAGCCAAGACTTATTGGATGTATTGGGAGAATGCTACCCGTCTCACACGCATGCAGGAGAAATACACAGGATTGCTGCAACAACTTATCACGGCTAACAATATTGATGCTAAATATCAATTCATCGCCAATCAGACTTCTGTGGATGCACGATACATCATGCAACCCTACTCCGCTATTGCCGATTCGACCGTTAGTGTCAAAGAGGTGGACATGAAAAAGATCTACAACCAGCGCAAGCAACTCTACAAACAGACCCCCAACCGCTCTGTTGACTATATCAGTTTTGCTATCGTGCCTTCTGAGGAAGACTTCCAAAATGCCGAAGCAGAAATGAAGGCATTGGAGCAGGAACTTCAATCTACCGAAGATGTTGCACTCGTTGTCAACCCTAACTCTGATGTTATGTATGACGGACGCAACTACTCCGAAGCCACTATCCCCGCAGCATACAAGGACTTTGCTTTTGGTGCAGGTGCACACAAGGATGCCTTTATGCCTCTCACCTTTGACAACGGTATTTATCGTATGGCACGGCTTGTGGAATGCGGTTACAACATGCCCGACTCCGTCCAACTGCGCGTAGTTGCCGAAGGACAGGACGAACAAGAGCCCTTGTGGTACACCGAAGCCATGCTTCCTCAAAACATAGCAGAGAAAGCATTCACAGCCAAGAAAGGCGAGCAATTTACCGTGGCACAGGGTATGGGCGAACTTACTCTCGAATGTGTGGACATCGCCAAATCTTCTCCACGCGTTAAAATCGCCATGCTGGAGCGCAAAGTGGATCCTTCTTCCAAGACCTACTCTATCCTTTACAACAAAGCCAAACAGTTCATCGTGGCTAACCCCACCGAAGAGCAATTCCGTGCCGCTGCCGAAAACGAAGGCATGCCTATGCACCCCGCTTACAATATGGATAAGAACCAATACAAAATCGGTCAACTCAAGCAGAGCCGTCCTATCGTTCGTTGGGCATTTGAAGCCAAAGAAGGCGACATCAGCGATGTATATGAGTGCGGTGACCAGTTCATTATCGCTATTCTGACCGAAGCAAGCGATGGTGATTATCGCCGTATGAGCGAGGTTGAAGGCGAATTGCGCGCACTCGCTATCCGCGACAAAAAAGCCGAGCAGATGATAGCTAATCTCAGCGCTGCCAAGACTCTTGAAGAAGCAGCACAATTGGCAGCAAGCGAAATTCAGACAGCCGAAGGTATCAATATGGGAGGCAGCGTATTTGGCAATGCCGGTATGGAGCCCGCCGTTGTAGGTGTCGCATTTGCTACTGCACAAGGACAATTGAGCGCACCCGTTAAAGGTGAACAGGGCGTATATATGCTCATTCCCGGCGCACAGAATGCCGCAGCTGCCGAACAGGATGACGCCGCTATGATTCAGCAGATGAACATGCGCTACTCCTACTCGCTGCCCTATCAGGCAATCTCCTATTTGCAAGACAAAGCAGATATCGAGGACAACCGAAGCAATTTCCAATAATTGCAACATAAATATTCAATCAAGCAACGCCACTTTAGCGCGTTGCTTGATTTGTTTATAAACCAACACACAATACTATAAAGAAAACGCGCACACGCGCATATGAACACAACAAAGGTATGAAAAAAGGTCTTTTTTCGATGGCAATGGTCATGATGACCATGTCCGTTTTTGGAGCATCTATCAAGTACAATGGTGGTTCATTAACTCAAGATTCGCGTTTCACTCGTTCAGAGTGCGGAACAGCGTACAAAAATGTCATCACGGAAGTATCGGGTATGGCTTGCAGTCGCACGACCCCTGGTTATCTCTGGATTCACGGAGACGAGAATGCAGATTTTAAAGGCATCACAGCCATTAATCCGGATGGTACGAAGGTGATGACCCTTACTTTCAATAGCGGAACCACCTCTCGCGATGATTGGGAAGATATTTGTACTGGCGTTTATAACAACAAAAACTATGTTTTTGTAGGTGCCGTAGGTGACAATAAACTCAAATACAAGGACAACTACATCATCTACTATTTCGAGGAACCCGCCATCACAAACGGCAGCAAAAACATCGCTGTCAACTACATCAAATTCGGTTATCCCGACAACAAAGCACACAACACCGAAACACTGATGTACGATAACATAGAACAGATACTCTATGTAGTTGATAAAGTGGAAGGTGGTGTTTGCACACTTTATAAACTGCCCTTTGCCACTAACTATGGCACATCGGTGCAGAAACTGACCAAAGTGCAGGAGTTAGGTCAAAGTGGCGATAACTTCGATTATTGCACCGCAGGCGACATCTCACCCGATGGCAAATGGATGATTATCAAGAACAAACCCTTTGCCCTCATTTGGGAACGCCAAGGCAACGAGAGTTTGACTGCTACCGTTGCACGCGCGCCCAAGCAAATAGCTGCCTACAAAGAAGAAAAACAAGGAGAATCTGTAGCTTGGTTAGATAGTTTGACTTTCTATACAACCAGTGATCAAACAGATGATGTTCCCATCTACAAATACACTCGTCCTGCCAACAGTAGTCAAGAACAAGGTGGAGGCGGCGAAACTGGAGGCGGCGACACACCTTTCGTTCCTATCTCTGACGACCCTACATGTGACATCATCTACGATTTGCAAAACAATGTCGGCACACATCAGTTAGGGGGATCAACCACCATTGGAGAGGGCGGCAAAGTGGCAGGCAGCAAACCGGCTAAAGCGGTCAAATTCTCCAATAGTTTTTCCTCTACCAAAGACAATGTGACCACCTATAATTACATTGAGATTTTCCCGGCACAAGGCGGTTTTCAAGCAGGAGACAGCGTTGTAGTTACTGGATATATTAAGAGTGGTGATAGCGGCAAACGTGGTGCAGTCGCTGTCTATACCGGTATCGACGGGCAGCCAATCTATACTTCTGAGGACTTCATGGACTCCGAAACAGATACAGAAAGTATGCCTTCCGCACAATCGTTTGTGCTGACTGAAAGCACTGATGCGCTATATCTCGGTCGGTCGGGTAACACGAGCACTTATCTGCTTGAGATTAAGGTTTATCGCAAAAAAGATTCTACAAACACAGCCCTCAAATTGGTCTTCAAGCGTCCCAAAACAACGAAATACATACGCAACGGTCGTCTCTACCTCCTCCACGAATCGGATATTTACACCGTGCAAGGACAAAAGATGTAAAATTCCGCATAAATATTTGGAAATATCAAATATTTTCAGTAACTTTGCAGCCGTTTATGACGGCTGCTTTTTTTAATATGAATCGTTCTCCTTGGTGGTGGGTACCAACGCTGTATTTTTTTGAAGGTATTCCATACTTTTTAGTAAATAGTATATCTGTACTATTATTTGCCAAGATGGGTGTACCTAACGATGACTTATCTTTTTTCACTACATTACTCTATTTTCCTTGGTTCCTCAAATTTTTATGGAGTCCATTTGTAGAAGTGTTTAAAACTAAACGCTGGTGGATTATCACCACACAATTAGTACTAGCCGTTCTTTGTGTTCTATTAGTCATCACTCTCCCACATCCAGATGCGACATTAATACAAACAAAAGGCACTTCGATAGAAATGTTTAAGTTTACCCTTATTCTATTTATTCTATCAGCTTTTGCCTCTGCCACACACGACATAGCAGCAGATGGTTTTTATTTGCTCGCACATAATCAAACTAGCCAAGCAGCATTTGTAGGCATTCGTTCCACATTTTATCGTATAGCCAGCGTTTTCTCGCAAGGCATTCTAGTCTATATTGCGGGAACTATTGAGAATCAAACAGAAAACATTCCCCTATCTTGGCAAGTGACAATTGCTATCACAGCTATCCTTCTCTTTTTCTTCGGAATCTATCACTATTTTGTCCTGCCAAAATGTGAAGACACACCCACAACCTCTGACATTGATAATTCTGTTATATGGAAAGAATTATGTAACTCATTTATCTCATTCTTTACCAAACCAGGAATCGTATTGGCTATTTGCTTTATGCTCCTATATCGTTTAAGTGAAGGATTTTTGGTCAAGCTGTGTCCTGCTTTCTTGGTGGATGCTAGACAGACGAGTATCGTTAACGGACAAATTTTTGGTGGCGGATTGGGGATGAGTACCAGTGTCTATGGATTATTATATGGAACGATTGGTGTTATTTGCTTATTAACAGGTGGTATTATGGGAGGTTTAGTAATTGCTCATAAAGGACTCAAACGTTCTATTTGGGGAATGGCACTTGCTCTTACCCTACCAAGTTTCGTGTATGTATATTTAAGTTATTTTCAACCCACATCGCTATGGGTAATCGGTTCTGCTATCGGATTTGAGCAATTGGGCTACGGATATGGATTTACCGCCTATATGATGTATATGATACATGTTTCCGATGGAAAATATAAAACATCTCATTATGCAATCTGCACTGCCTTTATGGCATTAAGTATGATGATACCTGGTTTTATAGCAGGAAAAATAGAATTGACATGGGGATATAATACATTTTTTTGGATAGCAAATGCGTGCAGTATCACAACTTTTATAGTAACTTATTATGCATATAAACAACTAAAATAATCATCATGAATACCAAACGACTGATTCCCGATTCTTTTACTTGCGCCAACCTTCTTTGTGGTGCTGTTGCAACTTTTATGGCGACCCAAAACGCCTTTGTATGGGCTTTTGCGCTTATCTTGCTCGGCGCTTTCTTCGATTTCTTCGACGGAATGACCGCCCGCGCACTCGGTGTAGGCAATAAGATGGGCATCGAACTTGACTCTCTCGCCGACGACATCACTTTCGGTCTTGCGCCGGCTATGGCACTCAGTTGCTACTTGCGTCCGCTCATCGGATGGTGGTCGCTGCTCGTTCTCGCCATGGCTGCTTTCTCTGCCTTGCGCCTTGCCAAGTTCAACCTTGACGAACGGCAGACCAGCAGTTTTATCGGACTGGCGACTCCTGCTAACGCTATTTTTTGGGCATCTCTCTGTTGCATGCCCTATCAAATGATGACTGCCGTTTGGATGCCATGGGTACTGGTCGCAATCAGTTGGCTCAGTTGTTATTTGCTACTCGCTGAAATACCTTTCTTCAGTTTGAAGTTCCACAATCTCACTTGGCACGACAATGCCGACAAGTTTATGTTCCTCATTGGTGCGCTTGTCTTGGTCGTTTTCTGCATCTTTGAGGCGATTCGTTATCAGCATATCGAATTTGGTTTGGCTGCCGGTGCAGGCGTTATTTTGTGGTATGTTACCCTTAACCTGCTCTTATCGGTAGAACATCGGTAGTAGAGCGGTAGTATAGCGGTAGTATAGCGATACCTTAACGGGGGTAGAACGGGAGTAGAAGCCACCGTTAAGCCACCACCAATTAGTATAAATATCTATGAAAAGAATCATTCCTTTCGTTTTATTGGCAATTGCCACTTTTCTTTACGCAGAACCTGTCCCTGTGGGATATTACGATGCGATAGATGGTAAGGCGGACTCATTGCTTAAATCTACCTTGCACGATATAGTCAAAGGCGGTGAACGGTGGAAATACGGCTATGATGCCCACTCTACCAATAAATCGGGAGAGTGGAAAATAGGAGACCCTAAACCTTGCACATGGATGGGCTTTAACTCAACGGATATTCGTTCCGACGGGACGGTTTGGGACATGTATTCCGCCACTAAACGCTATTTTCCCATCAACTATGGCAGCGTGGCGGGTTTGGACATTGAGCATAGTTTTCCCAAATCTTGGTGGGGCGGCACAGACAATGATGCGTATAAAGACTTATACCATCTATGCCCTGCTGACCGAATTGCAAATAATAATAAATCCAACTACCCTCCCGGCATCTTGGCGGACTCGTCCAAAGTGAACAACGGTCTGTTCTTCATGGGACGGGATACGACATGGAATAGTTACGCATTTTGTGTTTGTGACGAGTATAAGGGCGATTTTGCACGGGCATACTTTTATATCGCCACTGCGTATGAAGATCTGCAATGGGTTTCTGATTATGCTGCTTATGTCAACAACTCTTCCTACAAGACACTCTCTCCCTACCTGATTCAAATCTTGCTCAATTGGCACCGCATTGACCCTGTGAGCAAAAAAGAGATTAACCGTCTAAATGCCGTTTCGTCCATTCAGCATAACCGCAATCCGTTTATTGAGTACCCCGAATTGGTGGAATATATTTGGGGAAACAAACAAGGACAGGCAGTGGTGTTGGCAGATTTAATGTGTACCACCTCGCCCGAGTATCCAATACCTGTTAGTACAACCAATCCTACCGCATACGAGGCAGATAGTATTACGACAACAGGTTTTACCGCTCATTGGAGCAATACAGGAAGCGAATCGTATGATTTGGATGTATTCACACGAGAAATAACGGGTCATAACGACACATTGGTTGCAATGTGGGGTTTTAAGAATTCCGTTTTGGACACCATTCCGCAACTGAGTTGGCTCAATGCAGACGGAACACCATCCACTTATGGCAATATGGACGGTTCCTATGCAACTTGCATGTCCACCACTTCGGCTTTAAAGCAACTGCGCATTACTGATTTTGGCAAAGCTGCAGCCAACACATATCTTGCCGTCAAATGCTGCGTATTCAAAAGCGATGCCACGGCAGAACTCATCGTCAAAGGGAATAATGGCGCAATTATTGCCTCTCAGCCGCTGGTACTGGACGAGCAAATATATGTATTCCCCATTCCCGAGGAAACAGATACGATTTCTTTATGGCAGAAAGAAGTTGGCAAGAGTGGTAATTATCATCGTATCTCGTTGCAGCAAGTTTTCCTCTACACAGGGGACGAACAGACTATAGAGACTTCCCTATCGGATTATCCGAGAGAAGTGACAGGAACGAGTGCTTCGGTAGTTTGCGGATTACCCAAAGACTCTATCGTTTATTATCGTGTAACACCCCATAACCTGCGCCCGACCAACACCATTCGTGTGGTTGGAACAGGAATCATTCCAACCCGATTATCCACATCGCCTAAGACCCCTTCCTCAATAACCAAAGAATTGCGAAATGGTGTTGTTGTTATTCGCCGTGACAACAGAACCTATACCCTGTTGGGGCATCCTAAAAAGTAATATGTCAAAATTTACACATATTCCGACAATTTTTGCACGCGCGTATGCGAAAGATTTTGTAATTTTGCATCGTGAAATATTAAATTATATTGCCTAATGCGGCAAAAAAGAAGAGAACTCGAAAAATAACAACAAATACATCAACATTATGAAAAAACAATTCTTCTTTAGTCTGTTAATCGGGGCACTACTCTTGCCTCAACTCCTCGTGGCGCAATCCACAGAAGGTAAAGATTTCTGGGTAACATTGATGCGAGCCAATGACAACAACCCTACTGAATTAAGTTTGACTTTTTCGTCTAAACAAGCAGCAGAGGTGCATATCACCAATGAATACACGGGATATGACCAAACAGTCACATTAGATCCCAACGACATCAAATCATTGGTTGTAACAAACGACAAACCCAGTTGCTATGTATCAGATGCAGAAGCAGAAATCGTAAGCAACAATGCCCTGCATATCACATCGGATAACGACATTTCAGTCATCGCTGCCAACTATCGGGACAAATCTTTCGATGTAGCAGCCATTCTGCCTACTGCTGCTCTCCGTAGTGAATATCGTATTCAATGCTATCCCCCTACCAATCACGATGGCTCAGGGGATTCTGAGGGAACACATTTCGCTATTATTGCAGCAGAAGACGATGTAGAGGTAGATTATACTCTTTCCGTCAACTCCAGCAAGAATAGCGCAAGAGGAACATACACTACCCCAAAGATGAAAAAAGGACAAGTTTTCTATGTTTGGACAGGTATGGGGCGTGCCGGTGATGCTGCCGATTTTTCGGGTACGATTGTTAAAGCTCGTGACAACAAAAAAATCGCTGTCTTCAATGGTGATGTACACACCAATATTCCTAATAGCACTCGTGACCGTGACCACATCTATTCACAAGCTATGCCTATCAACTATTGGGGCAAACATTTTGCTGTCACTTCTTCACTCACCACGATTGACGATCAGGTTGGCAACTGGGAGCGTATCGACAAAGTGCGTATTCAGTCCGTTGTAGATAGCACCATCATTTACATTGATGGCGACTCCGTTGCTATGATTGATTTCTCCAAAGATATTCACCACACTTACGAATTTGACTTTGGTGCCAAAGATGCTATGACCAACTATGCTGGTGACGGACACCGCTATTTTGAGGGAGTCAGTCACTATATCGAGACGAGTTGTCCTTGTGCAGTTCACCTGTTCATGACCAGCAACCGCTACGATCACGACAAAATCAAAAATGTCAATTCCAACTATTGTAACGGTGACCCGTCGGAAATTTGGGTAAACCCTATTGAGCAGACTATGACGAGTATGACTTTTGGTAACTTCGAAACCAAACAGGTAAACGACCACTATCTCAACATCGTTACCACTACTTCCGGCGTAGGCAGTATGATATTGGACGGCAACGACATCAGTAGCGAGTTCCAACCCGTGAATGGCAACAACGAATACTCGTATGCTCGTATCAAGATTGAGAACATGACCCACACCATGAGTGGTGACGAAGGTTTTATCGCTCATGTATATGGTTTTGGTGAAAAAGAGAGTTACGGTTATCCTGCCGGCGGTAACACCCGCGACTTGTCTGCTGCCATCTACATCAACGGTGTGAAATATGTCAGCGGTTCTACCGCCAAACTCTGCGGTGATGACACCATTCCTTACAAAGCAGAGGTTAATTACATATACGATAGCATTTACTGGTACTTCGGCGACGGCAAAGATACTATGGCTCTTGACTTAGACTCTATCAACCATGTGTACGAAGTCGGTGGTACCTACTACGCTTATGTAAAGATATTCCGCGACCCGACAGCCGTAGATGATTGCCTGCAGGGTATGATTGAATCTCACGACTTTGATAGTATCGCCTTCGTGGTGAACATCGGTAAATACAAAGTAAGTGTCCGTGGTGATATGCCCACTTGCACCCATCAGGGTGAACCTACCACCTATACCATTTACATGAGTGGATCCAAGAATGTGCAATTCGGTAGCGACAGCGTCAAACTTACCTTCAATAGTGATGCTTTAGCGGATGGATTCAAAGATAATATGATTCATGTCATATCCGATAGCGTACTCAATATTGATGTACCGACTACCGCTCAAAACCGCAAACCTTATGGTATCAACATGCATGTCGGATCTGAGTGCCCGACCAGCGTCTTGGATACCACTTT
Source organism: Paludibacteraceae bacterium (assembly GCA_024399835.1). Lineage (GTDB taxonomy): Bacteria > Bacteroidota > Bacteroidia > Bacteroidales > Paludibacteraceae > Colicola. Next base: position 22,925 of record JAKSNK010000012.1, on the reverse strand, counting down.
GGAATTCTCCTTGTTCTATGACATCAACTTTATGGAACAGCGCTTTGCCAATGTCATAGGCATTATGCGCGATTCTTTCCCCGACCAAATACTGTCTGATTTCGTTTGGACAGCCAACGGAGACACGCTGCCTGACCAACGAAACTCTGTATTACACTTACCTGCTGCAACTGATGCCGGTATCGGTTATGTTGTATGTTTCACCGTAAGCAAAGAGGGACAAGCTCCTTTCCGTTATTGCTCTTGCCCAATCTATTTAAACCCCGATAAGAACGATAACCTCATCTACCGGGCTGATAGCGAAGCTATCCTAATCGGTGCCAATAGCGCCAAGGAAGGCGATCAAGTCTTTGTTAACGCACTTGCCGAAGGTACAGCCACTTGGTACGGACCGGACGGCAATGTATATGCCGAAGCAAATCTGCCGGAAGGTGGTGGACTAATCAAAGCACCTGTTCGTGCAGGATTGTATATTCTAAAAGTCGATGCAGGTCATAAACGCACATTCAAATTCTTAGTATTCAGCAAATAATTTATAGGAGGACACAACAATGAAACATATTCTTCGTACATTACTCGTAATCGGCCTCCTTGTAGGTTTCAGCGCAACAACTATCACAACGGTTAACGCTGCCGAGAAAAAAGAAATGACCGCTGCTCAAAAGCAAAAAGCTAAAGAGAAAGCAAAAAAGCAAAAAGAACGCGAAAAAGCAGCTGCAAAGCGTGCCAAAGAGCAGGCAAAAGCCAAAGCACAACGCGAAAAAGCAACTGCACAACGGCAAAAAGAAGCTGCCAAAGCTGCTGCCGAGCGAGAGAAAGTTAATACCGAACGGCAGAAAGAAGCTGCTAAAGCCGCTGCCGAGCGCGCAAAAGTACAAGAGGAACGCGAACGCGTAGCCGCTCAACGCGCTGCAGAAAAAGCCAAGATAGAAGCTGAAAGAGAAGCACAAGAGCAAGCTGAATTGGCTGCCCTCCGTGCTCCGCAACAGGACGAACCTAAAAAAGAGCGCCCCGAGGTAATCAGTTACTTCAACATTGCTCCAAGACTGGGTTATGATGCCATGTTTGACAATCTAAAAGAGTTTGGTGAAGGTTCCACAGCGGCTGATGCCCCACTTATGAACAAGAAGCTCATTGGTGGTGTCGGTGCCGGACTCGAAGCCACTTATCAACTTGAGGTCAACCATTTCCTCTTCGAAACAGGTCTCGAATTTGATTTCTTCAATTCAAAAACCAAATACGGTTTTGCAGAGCAGCGTATGTACGATGTACTGCCTACTAATCGTGTACAGACTCACTACTTCCTTACCGACAATGTGGCTGAAACACGCAATATCGGCATGCTCCAGTTGCCTATCATGCTCGGTGCACAATTCTCACGCTACTACTTCCTTGTCGGTGCCCGTATCGGCTATGCGTTGCCATTTGGCTACAAGCAAAAAGGTACATACGATTGGGTTATCGAAGACAACGCTTACATGCACCAATATGGTGGCGGTGTCGTTGATGTACCTGCTGACAACAAGGGCGGTTTCAAGCTCAATCCGCTTACCGCTTCTGCTTGCCTCGAATTGGGTGTAGATCTTGACGAGTGGTTACAACAAGCACCCGACGAGAATAAGAAAGTCAAAGTTAAACCCGGTGAACGCTTACCCTTTGGTCGCGAACATATCCACTATCGTGTAGCTCTGTTTGCTGACTATGAATTGCTGAATATGAACCACAACGAAGCCGGTCTGCCCATTACTTTCAACGGCAATGACACCCATCCTTATGGTACCAACACCCTCTATGCTATCAACGGTGCAGCTGCTAAGATGACCAACCTCTTCGTCGGTGCTAAGTTCACCATACAATTCGAAGTACCAGGCAAGACTCCTCGTCAAGTGCCGCCTCAACCTTCATACTTGGACCTCAAGGTGGAAAACGAAGCCAATGCTGAGCGCCTCAACGCTACGCTCGAAATCGTCAACACCAAGACTGGCAAAGTCGTGCTCAAACCGATGGAGATGAAGAATGGTCAAAAAGCACAAAAACTTGCCAAAGGTGACTATGAGATTCGTCTCGCTATGCAAGATTTCTATCCTGCTACAGCTACTTTCACCATTCCTTCTGACGGTTTCCTGTTGGATACAACCTTGCAACTCCGCCATAGACCTATATTTAATGTACGCGTGCGTAATGCAGAGACTCTCTCGCCTCTACCTGCCAAAGTACAGGTACGCCGCCGTGGCGCTACCGACGACTTGATGGCTCTTATGACCGATACTGCCAACGGTGCTGCTAACACCATGTTGCAAGACACCATCCTGTATGCCCTGCATATCGAGCAAATCGGTTACGAACCGTACGACGCTATCGTTACCAACATAGGTGACAACATGGTAGTAGATCTTATTCCTATCAAGAAAGGTGAAGTCTTTATCCTCAAGAATATGTTCTTCGCTACCAACAAGACCAAGATTCTGCCTATGAGTGAGCAATCGATGACTGACCTCTACGAGTTCCTGTCTCATAACCCGGATATCCGTATCAAGATTATGGGTCACACCGACAGCGTAGGTAAAGATGCAGCTAACCAAAAACTTTCCGAAGGCCGTGCTAACGCCGTTCGCGACGAACTCATCCAGCGTGGTATAGCTGCCGACCGTCTCGAAGCTGAAGGTTATGGTGAAAGCCGTCCTATCGATACCAACGATACCGACGAAGGTCGTCAGAACAACCGCCGTGTAGAAATAGAAATATTGTAATTCTTATATGAAAAAACATCTATTTTTAGCAATAACAATGCTTGTCACTATAGCTTGCCAACAAGCTATGGCGCAAGCATCTACCGAAGGTAAAACTTTCTGGGTGGCATTGGGACTGGCAAATGCACCCGGAGGAGACATATCTGCTTTCAATCCTTTCATTGCTATCTCTGCCAAGAAAGCTTGTACCGTGCAACTCTCTGCTCCTGCAGGCAACTGGGTGGACCAACCGCGACAGATTCAAGCCGATAGTTGGACCATCATTGACGATATACCCGACAATGTGTGGTACAACACCAATTGGAATGCCAATTCGGCTAACGAACAAACCAACCCTTATGGTATTTTGGTGCAGGCATCTGAAGATGTGTCCGTGTATGCCGCCATGCGTATGGAGTACTCCTATGATGCTAGCAATATACTGCCCGTCACGGCTATTCAGAGCGAATACATGTTGCAGGACTACCCTACTTTCAACTCTGAGGGAGATGCACATAGCGTATTCGTCATTTGTGCTACAGAGGATAATACCACCGTTGATATTAACCTCTCTACCCCCAGCATTGGCGGACGGGCTGCCAATACGCCTTACAACATCACTTTGGCGCATAAGGGACAGACTTATCAGGTCATTTCTACCAACACCAAGTCTTTCTCAGGAACTACCGTCAAGGCGCGTAACGGCAAGAAGATTGCCGTTTTCTCCGGTGCTGACTTTACACAGGTTCCCGGCGGCAAATCTGCCCGTGACTGTCTCTATGAGCAAGCCATGCCTGTCGATTATTGGGGCAACGAGTTCGTAGTTACCCGCTCGGTAGAACGGGATGCCAACCGCGTGCGTATCACGGCACTCGAAGACGCCACAGATATCAGAATAGACAATCGGCATGTCACTTTCCTCAATGCAGGAGAAACATACGAATTTGAGATTTCTGAGGACTTGGCTCCCACTATCAAGGAGATTCATACCAAGGCAGGACGGGATATACCGGATATTTACAATGGCATTGCGCACTATATTCAGACTTCGTGTCCTTGCGCCGTTTTCAGTTACGATGTTAGTAGTGAATATCGATTCTCGGAAACAACCAAGATTGGTGACCCGTCCATGGTTTGGATTGCACCGCTGCAACAGCGTATCAACAAGATTACCTTCGGCGCATGCGGTACTTCAGGAACTTCAGGACACACCAACAGGCACTATGTGGATATTGTCTGCCTTACTTCCGACATAGCCACTTTCCACCTTGAGTCTGACCAACGGGCGAATATACCTGTTACTTTCACTCCAGTCCCGGGCAACACCAAATACTCTTATGCACAGTTATTCTTGGTGGATACCGACCAACCCAATCCCGACAAAGTTTATACCATGTCCAGCAAGACCGGCTTTGTCGCACATGTCTATGGTAGTGGTAACAACGAATCTTATGCCTACTCGTGCGGTTCGGCTGCTGTCAAGCGAGCCATTAACCTGGACGGTATGACTTTTACCGACGGTCTCCGTGGAGAAAATCGTTTCTGTATCAATACACTTCTTGAGTTTGATGCACAGGTCGGAACGGATATTATCGACAAAGTCGATTGGGACTTTGGCGATGGTATCACCGAATACAATGGTGCACCGCAAACCATCCACGAATACGAAACCAAGGGTTGGTACGATGTCATTGCTAATGTCTATGCTCACAAGGACTGCCCTGAGACCGTTTATCCGGCTGAGGCAGTACACTTCTCTTTCTATGTGGACAAAGCAGAGATTATCAAGCACGAGACATCCAAATGTATTCCTTGGGACGATCCTCTTACCACAGATACTATCACCGATACGGTTCGCTATAACTGCGATTCTATCGTCATCACCAGCACTTTCGTGCGCCGTGAGTCCAAACCGACCGACATCGAGATTACTGCCAAGGATTCCTTCCTGCTCAATGGCGAATGGATTTACGAGACAGCCGACCGTTCTTATACCTACATGAATAGTCAGAACTGCGATAGCGTCGTCAATTACCATATCAATATCGTCTATTGCCTTGATTTGGAAGTACCGACCGAGGTTGATCCTGAGTGCGACGGACAAACTTCCATTCTCATTGACTTCTTCTTCCATAAGGGAGAGATTGACCGCGCCGTCTTTGTCACCAATCTGCATGGTGAGCAACGGGAATTTGAAATGACCGTTTCTTCCGACTATACTTATTTCTTGCTCAATGTCAGCGAGTTTGAACCGGGTATTCTTAACGGACATATCGAAGTGCACGATCCTATCTGCATGCAGACTTTGTCCTTCCCCATTTCTATCTTCGTACGGCTCCCGAACTCTATCATGCACCAAAAATACGACAATGTGGTCGGTGTCACACTTGCTGCCATTCAGCAATACGACATACGCGGGTATCAGTGGCTCATTGACGGAGAACTCAAGCCCGAACAAAGTCAGTCTATCTATTATCAGAATGCCGGCTTTGAACCCAACCAATACATCGAAGTATTGGTACTGATGCCAAATGGACAATGGCTACGCTCTTGCCGACTCAACCTCACGGGAGAAAGTCAGATGGACAATCCTTTCCGAGACGATGAGAGTGCAAGAAAAGTAATGCACGACGGCAACATGTACATCATGCGTGACGGTGATTTATACAATACTCTTGGAGAAAAAGTAGATTAATTCTATGCAAAACAAATGGTTATTGGCACTTTTGTTGCCGCTCATGATTAGTTTTCAACTGACAGCCCAAACACCTTCTACTGAAGGCAAAGATTTCTGGGTTACTTTCTTGCGTGCAAGTGAGAACGATGGAGGTCCTCAAGAATTGCGCTTGACATTCTCCTCCATGCAGGCAACCGTAGTTACAGTAACCAACCCCTCCACGGGTTATAATACTCAGGTCAATTTGGCAGCCGGGTCGGCACAAGAGGTGCTGATTCCGCAGGGCAGTTGGAATAGTTGCTATAGCACTACCAACGAGACACCCACTTATACGGCTCTGCATGTTACTGCTACGGCGGATATTTCGCTTTTTGCCGGTAACTACAGAGATAAATCCTTTGATGCTGCCAATATCCTGCCTACATCTTCGCTGTTGGACGACTATCTCATTCAGACCTATCGCCCTTCCGACCACGAAGGCAAACCGCAGGGGTCGCACTTTGCTATTGTAGCCGTGGAAGATAATACGGTAGTGGACTATTACCTGACAGCCACCACTAGCGGCAACAAGACAGGTCATCAGACCGCTACGCTCAACAAGGGGCAAGTCTATTATGTATGGACGGGTCTCAAGGACGGTTATAAGGCAGACCTTAGCGGTACGCGTGTTACGGCTCGTGACGGCAAACCCATTGCCATTTTCCAGGGCTGCCCGCATACCAACCTGCCCGACTCGGTGCGAGACCGTGACCATCTGTTCTCGCAAGCCATGCCTTTGGCTTATTGGGGTAACGAATTTGCCATTACCGCTTCCAAACACCACCGCCGTGACATTGTTGCCGTCATGGCTATCAGCGACGGAACGGAAGTGTATGTCAATTCCAAGGATGGCGAACAGGTTTTGGTTCATACCTTCGATTTCTCCAAAGAACCCAAGCAGTATTGGGAATTTGAAATAGGTGAAGCACTCGCATATTGCGCCGACAATCCGGGACAATCCCGTTACAACGGCGAACTGCCCTTGCCTTTGGTGGTTGATTCGTCGTGCTATTTGACCACTTCATGCCCTGCCGGCATACACATCTTTATGGTTTCCAACCGCTACGACAATGTCGTTCCCAAAGTCAGTTCCGATACCTTGGTCAGCGACCCGGCTATGTTGTGGGTCAGTCCGATTGAGCAGGTCATTACGGACATTACTTTCTCTACATATCATACCTCGTTGGCTAAGTTGCACTATGTCAACATTGTCACTCCTACGGCAAATGTGCCGTCTATGCAGCTGACTTCCAACAACGCGCCGGCGACCAACATAGCATCTTCTTTCCACCCGATTAGTGGTAATCCTGACTATAGTTTCGCGCGTATTCAACTGGAGGACCAAATTCTCAGAACGCCTTGCAACTACCACTTGCATGGCGATATGGGTTTCCTCGCACATGTGTACGGTTATGGCGAACGCGAATCGTATGCTTACTCTTGCGGTTCTTCTACGGTCAGCCGAAGCATCATGCTTAATGGCATTCCCGTGGGCATTGATAGTGTCGCTTCTACACATTTCTGCGCAGGAGACACCGTTGAAGTCAAACTGAATATCGGGCACAACACCTACCAAAAAGTAACTTATGACTATGGCGACGGAACATCGGATATACTTGCGACTTCTACTGCCAAGCATGTGTATGAGACCAAGGGGTGGTACGATATGATGGTTACTGCCACTTATATCAACTCCTGCACGCGCATGGAGAACAGCGAGAACTTGCGTGTCTCTTTCTATGTCAGCAAGCCCGACACTATCTTCCGTGACACTTCCTATTGCGAACCTTACGATTATACGGGCGAACTCATCTCGTCTGATACGATAACTTACGATTGCGACTCTGTCAAAGTCTTTACTGTTTACCACCGTATGGCTTCTGTGCCGACCGACCTTGAGATTACTGCCAAGGACTCCTTCCTGCTCAACGGCGAATGGATTTACGAGACAGCCGACCGTTCTTATACCTACATGAACAGTCAAAACTGCGATAGCGTCGTCAATTACCATATCAATATCGTCTATTGCCTTGATTTGGAAGTACCGACCGAGGTTGATCCTGAGTGCGACGGACAAACTTCCATTCTCATTGACTTCTTCTTCCATAAGGGAGAGATTGACCGCGCCGTCTTTGTCACCAATCTGCATGGTGAGCAACGGGAATTTGAAATGACCGTTTCTTCCGACTATACTTATTTCTTGCTCAATGTCAGCGAGTTTGAACCGGGTATTCTTAACGGACATATCGAAGTGCACGATCCTATCTGCATGCAGACTTTGTCCTTCCCCATTTCTATCTTCGTACGGCTCCCGAACTCTATCATGCACCAAAAATACGACAATGTGGTCGGTGTCACACTTGCTGCCATTCAGCAATACGACATACGCGGGTATCAGTGGCTCATTGACGGAGAACTCAAGCCCGAACAAAGTCAGTCTATCTATTATCAGAATGCCGGCTTTGAACCCAACCAATACATCGAAGTATTGGTACTGATGCCAAATGGACAATGGCTACGCTCTTGCCGACTCAACCTCACGGGAGAAAGTCAGATGGACAATCCTTTCCGAGACGATGAGAGTGCAAGAAAAGTAATGCACGACGGCAACATGTACATCATGCGTGACGGTGATTTATACAATACTCTTGGAGAAAAAGTGGATTAAATATAGCGGGGTTTTTGTTCTGCTGTCGCTGGTGTTCTGCATCGGTCTTCTTTGCTGTATCGGTTATTACGACAAGATTGACTTGCATCTGCGCCTCAATGCCACGCATACGCCTTTTGAAGATTGTTTCTATGCTGCTTACACGCATGTCGGCGAATGGGTGCCTTATGTGATTGTTGCCCTACTCCTTTTTTATAAGGCAGGTTGGGCTTCTTTCTTGTTGGCGGATGTTTTGTTAAGTGGATTGGTTGGACAGATTGTCAAGTATATTTTCAATACCGACCGCCCGTATTTGTATTTTTCGCGTTATGCGCCGGATATACAGTTGCAGTTTGTGGACGGAGTGGAATTGAGTCAATGGTATTCCTTCCCCAGCGGACATACGACTACTTTTTTTGCTCTGTTTTTGACATTGGCGATTGTTCTCTGTGAATGGACCGATATCTGTACGGGTGTTTGCCGACGGCGAGCCGACGGCGAGCCGACGGCGAGTCGAAGGATGAAGCAGCAGTTAGTAGGGTGTTTACCGACAGTCGACCGACGGTCGACCGACGGTCGAATTAGAGGTTGGTATGTCCTTATAGACCTCTTTTGCTTCTTGTTGGCGGTTTTGGGGGCCTATTCGCGTATCTATCTCAATCAGCACTTTGCCGAAGACATCCTCGGCGGAGCAGTCATCGGTGTTGGCACCACCATTGCCCTACTCTACGCCGTACCGAAGATTGAAAATACTGCCTTTTGGAATTGGAATCTTATCCGCCGTAACAAAAACTACTGCCTTAATGCCCAATAGGTGCGATAGGCGATACGGTGTTGTATAAGCGCATCAGTAAGGTTATTTTGCGCTTGCAGCAACAACGATTGAGATTGCAGTAAATCAGATATAGTCATCATTCCTGCTTGATAATTTACTCGCGCGAGACGCAAGTTCTCCTGGGCATGTTGCAACGAATGTTCGTATTGTTTAATTAGTGCAGCACTTTCCATTACATGGTCAAATGCCTGCTGCTCCTGCAATCGCATCTTTTCTTCCAAATCTTTCTGCTGCAATTCTGCTTGACGAATCATTATCTCGTGTTCTTTTAGTTTATGTCCCGTTTCCCACCAGTCGGTTAAAGGAACACGAACCGTCACACCTACAAAACCGTTCAAATACTTATTTTGAGTGGTGGTAACAAACTGACTACCGCCACTTTGCGAAAAGGGTGCCAGATAATTCATATAGCCATAGATACCTCCTAAAGCCACTTGTGGTAAGGCATCTGCCAAAATCATTCGCCGTTTTAGTTGCTCTGCGTGAACTTGCAACGAAAGTAGTTCGGATTCAGGACGACGGGAATCTACCGACGAAGATAAAGTATCCTGCTTACAACTTATCGTATCACTCAATTGCAGCGTATCAGAATAGGCAATGCCTATACTTTGAAAGAGTGCCCGGCGAGCCAGTATTATGCCGTTATTGAGTTGCAGCGTTTGGGCTGCCAATTCGTCCTGACGCATTTCCACCATTAGCAAATCATTATGCAATGCCAGCCCTGCATTGACTGCACTATTTACCATCGTATGCAAAGTGTCAAGCAGCAAACTCACCGACTGAACTGTCTGATGTTTGGCTTCCAGATTGACTACTAACCAATAACTTTCTTCCACGCTCAGCAATATGTCTCGGTGTTGAATATCTGCTTGCAGACGCTCTGCCTCAACGCCCAATTGTGCTAATTTATTGCCGGTTACAATCTTTCCTCCCATATAGATTGGTTGTAGTACCGAGACGGTTGCTACTACACCATGCTGCATAAAACCGATTGTCTTGTCCAGTCCTAATGCAGCACCATAATTAGCATATAGCGTATTCAGTATATCCCTTGCGGTAGCATTGGGGACATCCTCTACTCCTACTTGCACGAGTGGCTTGAGGGAGTGAAAGCCCATTCCCGTCAAATTGACTTGTGGGAAATACTTCGTGCGCACTTCGGCACGCACCTGTTGTGCTTTCTCTACGGAGAGTGCTGACCGCGCCAAATCGCGATTATTCTGCTCTGCCAACCGCAAGCAACTGTCCAACGACAATGATTGCGCTATCGTTGTGTTGGCTACGCACACAAAGACACAAATAAATATAATATTAAGCTGTCGTTTTCTCATATACTTTCCAATATATTACAGGTAAGAAAGTCAGTGTAAGAGGCAAAGTAAAGAACGTTCCCAAACAGATGACTACTCCAAGAGGCATCCATAGCGAAGTATGTGCAATAATCATTGGAATGACACCCAAGGCAGTAGTGGCAGAAGTCAAGAAAATCGGGCGCATGCGCCTCAGACCGGCGTCAAATGCCGCATCATGTACCGACTCATGGTGCTCAAAACGCAGTTCTTCAGCATACTCGTACATCATGATTGCATTGCGGACTATCACGCCAATCAATGCCACGATGCCCAATACGGCTGTTATGGAGAAGTCCAAATCAAAAATGTACAACCCTAAAAATGCGCCAAACAAGGTCAATAGACAACTGGATAAAGTCAGAAGCGATATACTTACTTTCTTAAAGTGGTAAAGTAGCACGATAAACATGACCGCAATGGCTGCCAAGATAGCCATTACAATCTGTGGGATGCAGGAATTATTGACTGCCAATAGTCCCCCGTATTCCACACGCACACCCTCAGGAAGAATAGGATAATGCTGTTCAAACCATTGTTCTACTTTCTTCTGCACCACGGGCTGTGATGTGTTACCACTCAAATCACAACCTACCGTAATAGTGCGTTCACTATTCCAGCGTGTCAGATTACTGTGATGCCACGACGGTTCCAAATCAGCCACTTGATGTAGTGGTACCCACACATTAGGAAATGCGGTTGGCACCAATTGGTCACCCAAGGCATCATAATCCAACCTGTTAGCCCCCTCGGTATAGAGTACCACGGGAATGGCATGTTCACCCTCATACAAAGTGGTGAGTGTCTGTCCGCCAAGCATGCTATTGAGATAAAGAGAAAGCATCGCTTGAGTGACACCTAAACGCTGTGCTTCATCTTCACGCAAACGAATCCGTATAGATGGTACACATTCAGAATAATCGTCATGTACCCATGTAACTTCATTTTGTGATCCGAGATAACTGCGCAGCGAATCTGCCACCTCGCTTAGTACCGCATAATCATCACCCTTGAGATATACTTCCACAGGGTTCTTCACGGCTTGATAATCCATCTGCTTAAAACGAATATACGCATTAGGAAAATAATTTTCATAACATGGTGTCAATTCGGCAAGCAAATCAGCCGTAGCTTTTTGCGAACTGGTATTGACTATAAATTGTGCATAGTTGTCACTTGCCATTTGTGGAGTATAGGTAGCATGAAAACGCGGAGATGCCTGTCCTACAAAATTGGTAATGGAGGTGATGCGGCTATCCGTAACCAGCATACGAGCCAATGAATCACTCAACACTGCCGTTTCGCTCAGCGAACTTCCCTCTTGCAGGTGAATCTCCACTGCGAAACAACTGCGCTCTGCTTTGGGCATCATCTGCACATTAAGCTGCGTAAATAGACAAACGCCCAAAATCAAGGATGCCAGCGTTATGCCTATTGTTAGCCACGGGAAACGGAAGCACAATGCCAACAAGGCATGATACCCGCGTTGCAACCAACCGAAGAAAACATTTTGCCCTCGTTCTATCACATTCATATCGGCTTCTGTTTTGCGTTTTATCATACGCGTAGCCAAATATGGTGTAACCCAAACAGCATAGAAAATACTCACCCCAAGGGCAAAACAAATAGTCCATGGGAAGGACTGAATAAACTCTCCTAACGGTCCGGTAATAATCTTCGTCATCGGGAAGAACATTCCCGATATGGAGAAGGTTGCCACTACCATCGGTACAAATAGTTCTTTCGTAGATACTGCAGCCGAATACCAACGCGAATGTCCTTGTTCCAATGTATTGGAATAGCCATCCACTACGATTACGGAGTTATCTACAATCATGCCCAATACCACAATCAGGGCACCTAATGTGACCGTATTGAGTTCAATACCGGCAAAATACAACAACGCGAAAGTGATAATCGTGCAGATAGGTACACCCAGACCTGCCACTAAAGCGGTTTTAATGGGGAATAAAAGCAACATTACGGCTATAACGACCAACATTGATAGCCCGATATCCCCCATAAAAGACCATACGGAATCATTAACAACCTTGGGCTGGTCTGTAATACGATGAAACTGCAGGTCTTGTGGCAACGAAGTTCGCGCTTCCGTAAGTATCTTATCCACTTTCTCCCCAAAATCCACAATATTATTTCCGGGCACCATCTGAATATCAACAATTAGAGACGACGCCTTCGAGACATGTGCATTCAGAGAGTCAGAAACATAGAAATCTACGAACTTGGAGCTACCGGCATATCTGCGTGTGACGGTAGCAATATCTTTGACACGCACAACACTGCCGTCCACCGGGTTGCTGAATATAATTTGGTTTTCAACTTCCTCTTCCGTCCGATACGGCAATGCTACCTGAATCATAGTATTCGTATTGCCTATCGAACCGCCGATAGTACGAAAACCTTGCAATGCCATTTGCGCCAACATCGTCTTTTGGTCTATACCATATACCGACAGGCGATTGGCATCAATCTCAACCGCGATTTCTTCAGTTTGCTGACCTAAAATCTTGATATTTCCCATTTCGGGAATCGTCCGTAATCGACTTGCCAATTCGCGAGTGTAATCTTCCAATTCACGCGGACTACGCTCTTCGCTCTCTACAGCAAGCAATATACTGGATGTTGCGCCAAAATCATCTACGACCACCACTTGCAGCACACCTTGGGGGAGAGAGGTCAACTTGAAAAGATTCAGTCCGGCACGGATCTTTGCCCAAACCTCATCTTTGCGCTCTACATCATTACGCAAATCGGCAAAGATATACACCACCCCGTCTCGTGTCTCTGAATGTGTATGCTGCTTGTCTATTTCTTCGTATGTAAACAGGAACTCCTCCAATGGTTGCGTTACTTGCAACTCTATCTCCTCGGCTGTAGCACCCGGGTAAATGGCAGCAATTACTCCCTGACGAATAGTGAATTGTGGGAATTCGTCTTTGTTGAGATGTGGCAAACTCCATAAACCAAGAGCCACCAATACGGACACAATAAAAAAGATCAGTCCGTGATTGGTCATGGCATTCTCAATATGGTTGCGTTTCTGCTTCCTCATCGCTTTTCGTTAATTTGAACCCGTGCACCGGAAAACAACTTATGTTGCCCGGATACAACTACACTATCCCCTCTGTTCAGTCCATCCTGTACCATGACAAACTCGTTGATAAAGATACAATTAGACACCATCCGGCGTTGCACCTTACCGTCTTGTACGACCCAAACCATCGTTCCGTCAGGCATTAGTTGCACACAATGTGCAGGTAACATATACCCCTTGGTCGCTTGAGTTGTCAAACGCACCTTCGCCACCATGCCAGGCAATAGAACATGACGCAACGAATCAGGTAACAAAATTCTACTTTTTACGACATAAGCATGCGAAAGTGGTTCAGCCGTTAGTTTCTTTTCAGTAACTATACCGCGCATTTCCATATCGCCCAATGCCGAGACGGTCATGATTGCCGTATCGCCTAAACAAATAGATGAAATATCTTTTTCGGAAACGGTAAACGACACATTCATTCCGTTGATATTCAACAAGGTCAGAACTACTTGATTTGGAGCCACATTCTCACCGACACTACCTTGAATAGAGGAAACGACACCACTACTTGGAGCATAAAGGTTGCAATCTTTTACTCGCTTTTCAAGTGCTGCTACAGAGGATTGGGCTTCCTTAAGATTCGTTCCTATCTCTACCCACTTGAGTTCCGTCAATCCCCCGTCACGATAAACCTGTTCAGCCCGGACATAGCCATCTTTGGCTTGGAGCAACTTGGCTTGAGCCGCTTGCAGCATACTGGTTTCCTGCGTAGCATCTACTTGTGCTAACAATTGCCCTTCTTGAACAAAATGATTGTTTTGCACACAGATTCGGGTCAGTCTTCCACCCGTGGGAAACGAGAGTTGCAACGAACTTGATTCCTCTATATTACCTACGTATGTATGCGTATGCACACACGAAATGGTATCTATGTATTGTATATCTACAGGGAAAATACGCTCTTGTTCCTTCTCTGTGGGCTTTAGTTGACATCCTATCAGTCCACAGGTACAAAGGGAGAGTACTGCATATTGTATATACCTACTTCTCATATATTTAATTCAATATCTAGTCTTAACATTTAATATCTAATTGATTTTCGCAATCGTCATAACATCCTCACTCACGAGAGGAACTTGCAGCAGTTGACCCTTACCTGCATACTTCCAGCGAAAAACAACAACATCATCTTGTTGAGTCGCTTCACCCGATATATCCACTAAAAAATCTGCCAAATCCACCTGGATATATCGTTGAAAGGGCTGAACCTCTATTTTATTTCCACAAACAACTCCCGTAGTCGTAAAGACTTGTCCGCCCAATGGATTAAAAGTGAGCAAAACCGAGTCGTTAGTGGCTTTATTATGCAAACTGACAATGGACAATTGTCCTATTTCGTTAGGCAATAGAAGCGTCATAGACACACTATCGCCCACTACTACAGTACCACTCGTCTTATACGAATAATCACCTGTCAGCATTCGTATAGAATTGGATTCAGAACAACTCACTAATGTCACGGCGCATACTACCAACGACATTGCAAACTTTGATTTCAGCATAAATAAATAGTTTAAGATGTATATTTTGCATTAAGCAAGTGCAAAAATACTACATTTTTTTCATATAGCGATGTCCTATTTGTAGTATTTAATGTTCAAAAGGAAAAAAAATACATATTTAGACCATAAAAAGTACAAATAGATTGTGAAATATCAAAAAAAAATAGTACTTTTGTATTCTAATTACACAAGAATAGGAATAGCATGTTACAAAAGATTGCCAATATCATTCTGCTTACCGATCAGATTGACGACCTGCAAGCCGCTGTAGACAAAGAACATATCTATAATCTAAAAGAACGCATTCCTGCACTCTGTGTACTCTATTGCAAGCAGGGAAGTATGCAAATCAATATCAACAACGAAGTACATTTTATTCAAGAACACGACATGTTCATTTGTCAGCCCAATTTCCTCTTTGGACATTATATGAGGACTCCCGACTTCCTTTCTTTTGTACTATGCGCTCCCGAAAAACTATTTGACGAACTCGTACTCAGCTGCTTCAATTACGAATCACATTGGTGGGAAAAACAACTATTCGTACAGCGACACCCCGTTATTCACCTCAAGGAAGAACAGGAAAAACTCTTTATCGCCTATTTTCAGTTACTTTCCACCTATTTGGACACTTCGCCTCTCGCGTATCAGAAACAAATCTTACGAGCTATCGCACAAGCTGCCGCATTAGAAGTACTGGCATACCTCGACAATGTAGAGGAAATCCGCGATGTGAAGCAGAACAAACACAACAATGTCAACCAAACCGACTACATCTTTCACAATTTCCTCGAATTATTGCAGAATAACCACTCTACCCATCGTAATGTGGATTGGTATGCTTCTCAATTAGCCATTACACCACGATACTTGGGAGTAATCTGCAAGGAGAAATGCCATAAATCGGCTTCACAACTCATCAACGAAGTGGTGGTGGAACGAATCAAGGACAAGCTGTTGCATACCAACGATAGCATTAAGGAAATTGCCTATCAGATGGAGTTCCCCAATGTCTCTTTTTTCTGCAAATATGTCCGACATCACTTGGGCACATCACCTTTACAGTTCCGCCAACATAGTTCAATACCTTTGAATCCCGTTCAATGAAAAAACTACTGCCTTATAGTGCCATTGTCCTGTCAATGATTATCTGGTCGGCATCGGGCATTGCCGTCAAGGAAGCATTGACTTCATTCAGCCCACTGACATTGATTGTTGTCCGTTTTGCGTTGTCGGTGCTGTTCATGTTCATCATCGGAGTGGTAGCCCGTCGTAGTACCTTGTTCTGCTTACAGAAGGCGAATAAGAAAGACCTGCCACTTTTCTTCCTTGCAGGGTTGTTTCAGCCCTTTCTTTACTACTTGGCAGAGACTTACACCTATGATTTGATTTCCACGCCCACTATCGCGGAAACGCTGCTGTCCGTTGCGCCTGTGCTGGCTCCGTTGTTCGGATGGATATTCCTTCGGGAAAAAGAGACTCCCCGCATGTTCGCAGGCATCTTGGTTTCCACCGTCGGCGTAGCTGTTTTGGTATTGGTCGGAACAGAGACCTTTGCTGTCGGTAACTCGTGGGGGGTATTGCTGGCGGTAGTGGCGGTAATGTTCGCGTTGAGTGCAAATGTGATGCTGCGTCGTATTCCGGAAAGGTATAATCCACTGACTATTATTTTCTATACGCAAATTGTTTCTTTTGTGCTTTTCTGCGGTTTGTGGGCATTTACGGACATGCGGTCGGAAACGGTACATACGATTGCACAAGGGATAGTGGCAGAATGGCAATCGCTGGCATATTTGGCGGTTATGTCCTCGGCGGTAGCGTTTATGCTGTATTGTTACGGAGTCCGTATTGTGGGTGTAGTGAAAGCCAATATTTTCAATAATATCCGCCCGGTTTTCACGGCATTGATTATGTTGCTTGGCTTTTCAGAACAGTTGCCTTGGGGCAAATGGCTGGGCATCACCATCATCATTTCCGGATTATTCCTCTGCCATAAAAAATGAAGATGACCAGGATTTTATTCGTTTGTCACGGGAATATATGTCGCTCTGTTATGGCAGAGATGATGATGAAACATGCAGTCCGTCAGCAAGGACGCGAAGCGGAGTTCATTATTGACTCTTGCGCCACATCAACTGAAGAATTGGGTAACGATATCTACCCTCCTGCCAAATGCTGCCTTACTGCTCATAATATACCTTTTACGCCTCATTCGGCACGGCAAATTACCCTTGCCGATTACGACCGCTACGACCATATTATTTGTATGGAGCGATATAATATCCGCAATCTGCCTAAATTGTCTCCCAAGGTGCAGTTGCTCCTACCTCGCGATGTTGCTGACCCTTGGTACTCCGGCGATTTTGAAACTACCTATCATGATTTGGAAGAAGGCATTACCTCCTTGCTTTGACATATTCCGCCACCGCCTTATTGATGGATTCGCACGGCTAAGCAACCACCACAGCCGTATTAATGTGCAGCATTAACACCAATCCTATACCAAAACAAAAAAGAGACTCAATCTTGAGTCTCTTGTGGGCGTTGACGGATTCGAACCGCCGACCCTCTGCTTGTAGGGCAGATGCTCTAAACCAGCTGAGCTAAACGCCCGAGTATTACCTCGGTTTGTGAGCAGAACACATTTCCTTTCCGAAAGCGAGTGCAAAGGTACTACTTTTTTTTGACATGAGCAAATTTTTGAGCAAAAAAATGCATAAAAAAGTGCTTTTTTTGCGTTTTTTCTTTTTAACGATATGCTCTAAGGTTCGTAGCAATACACTTTTGCAAGACAAGTTACGCGATTGTGCTATATATTAGATCACAAATGACTACGATAGACAGTTACTATACTATCAAACTCGGCGCGCATATTATTTGGAACCGGTTCTGTCGGCGGGCTGACCAATTTGAGCGGGTCAATCGGCGACCCGTTTTTCCAAATACGGAAATCGAGGTGCGGTCCGGTAGAATTGCCCGTCGAACCGACATAGCCAATCACTTGCCCTTGCATGACATGTTTGCCGACAGCGATATCCTTGCCGTATTTGCTCAAGTGCAAATATGCGGTTGTATAAGTCGAGTTATGCTTGATTTTAACGGTATTTCCGCCACCGCCTTTATAACCTTTTTCTACTACCACTCCATCACCAATGCTAACCACAGGCGTACCCATAGGCGCGGCATAATCGACCCCTGTATGAGGACGAACGGTCTTAAAAATAGGATGTTTGCGTGCGTATGTAAAGCGCGAAGAAATGCGTTTGTAGTTGAGTGGCGCTTTAAGGAATGCTTTTTTCAGCGACTTGCCATCGCCGTCATAATAAGTATGGTTGAAATAGAATGCTTCTTGCCACTTGCCGGCGTGATAGAAATTAGCGGCATAAATACGCCCGATGCCGATGACTTCGCCTTCTATCTGATGTTCGTCATAGTAAACACGAATGCTGTCGCCTTTCTGCAAACCGAAAAAGTCAATCGTCCACGCATATATTTCGCTCAGTTCCAGTGCCAAATCGATGGGAAGGTTATTGCCCACCATGGCATTCCATAAACTGCTTTCGATTACGGCACTTGCCTGTTGAGGGATAGTGTCTATAGGTTTGACGATGCGTTCCACATGTAGTGAATCCTGCAGATGCAAGATGACTGCCTCGCGTATATCTTTGAGATAAACCCAGTAGCATAACTGCTCCATTCCGCAGGTGTCATTATGGAAGAAAGCGTAATAAGTTTTTCCCGGTCGCAATTGGCGATAATCGAACTGCTCACGGGGAAGCATACATATTTGTGCTATTTGCGATTGTGTAGCGCCTAAGTTATTGAATATACCTCCCAATGTTTGTCCCTCTTGCACACATCCGGTGTCCACGCGAAACGAGTCCACCATGATTCCATATTCTATCCGTGGGGCAGGTTGTTCTGTTTCCTGCCCTGCATTTTTATTGCCGCATGCCACCACAGACAGACCTGCCAGCACCAATACTATTAACTCCTTTAACTTCTCCACTTCTCTAAACTTAAATCTCTAAACTCTAAACTAAATCTCCGGGTATTTTCTGAACCAACTACTTATTTTCAATTTGATTACGCCTAACAACGCCTCCGAGAATATGCCTCCTGACATCTTGCTGGTACCTTTTTGGCGGTTGACGAAGATGATAGGCACTTCTTTTATACGGAAACCGATTTGTGAGGCGGTAAATTTCATCTCTATCTGGAAGGCATACCCCTTAAAGCGTATTTTGTCCAATTCGATAGTTTCGAGTACATGGCGACGATACCCAACGAAACCGGCGGTAGTGTCATATATTTTAACGCCCAACACCATGCGAACATACTTGCTGGCGAAATAGGACATCAGCACGCGACCCATTGGCCAGTTCACCACATTGACGCCTGTCAGGTACCGGCTACCGATAGCGACATCGGCATTGGAATTGGCGATAGCATCATAGAGTTTGAGCAGGTCGAGAGGGTTGTGACTAAAGTCCGCGTCCATCTCAAAAATGTAGTCATACTCATGCTCGATAGCCCACTTAAAACCGGTGATGTAAGCCGTTCCGAGTCCTTGTTTGCCTTTGCGTTCGATGATAAACAAGCGGTCTTTGCAGCCGCCTTCCATCATGCGTTTGACAATCGCAGCAGTGCCGTCGGGCGAACCGTCGTCTATGACCAGCACATTAAACTCGATAGGAAGGTTCATCACGGCGCCGATGATGGCTTCAATGTTTTCCTTCTCGTTGTAAGTTGGGATAATTACCAGTTTTGTATCCATAATGGTATCTGTTTAGACTTATGTTAATCTTGCGTTATTATCTCGTCGTTCAGTTCATAGACAGGACTTGGGGTTGTTCTGTCCAATGCGCGTACAAAAACATCTCTCCCCTGCATGATTCCAACGGACTCCAGTTGGTCAACCACTATATTCAGAGCAATTTCCGGGTCGTTGTTCTCTTTGCTAAGGTGGCACAAGAATATGTTTCTCATACCGTCGTGGTAGTTGCTTTTGAGCAGCGTGGCGCAAGTGTCATTACTTTGGTGCCCCCGTGGCGACAAGATGCGTTCTTTCAGATAGGTGGGATAAGGTCCGTTGAGCAACATCATCTCATCGTGGTTGGCTTCCAGGACAATATGATTGGCAGTCTGGAGAAAAGCTTCCAAGTCATGATTGGGCTCACCGCAGTCGGTAGCAATCATGAACCGTTGTCCCTGAACATCAATCACATAGCCGACACACTCGGTGGAGTCGTGACTGATTCCGAAGGTGGTTATATCCATTCCGAACAGCTCAAAAGGAACACCTTTTTCTATATATCTTCTGGAGGTGCGCAGTTTTTCCTGCACGCCGTAGTTGCGGTCTATGCCTTCGTGAATGAGACGCGTAGTGTAAATAGGGATGTGTACTTTTTCGCCCAATGTACCTACGGCGCGAATATGGTCGGCATGGTCATGAGTAACCAAAACACCCATAATGTTTTGAAAATCCAACCCCATTTCCCGCAGGTTTTTTTGGATGGCACGCGCACTTATACCGGCATCTATTAGTATGCCGCGCGTACGAGTACCCAAGTAATAGCAATTGCCACTGCTTCCGCTCGCAAAACATCTAAATATGGCTTGTTCTTCCGACATTTTTACCCAAATAATCAAATTGACTACAAAAATACAAAAAAAAAATCACATATACAAATGATTTTTTATTTTTTCCCGTAAAAAGCACAAAAAAAATAGCAACTCATTTGAATTGCTATTTTTTTGTTTATGTCGGTTGCTTATTCAGCAGCTTCTTCTTTAGCGGCTTTCTTGCTTGCTTTTTTAGCAGGTTTAGCTTCTGCGGTTTTTTCTTCCATCGAAGCTTTCAGGTCTGCCAATACGCTCAGGTCGCCAAGAGTTGTCTTCTCCATTTTGGGCAATTCGGGAGCTGCCTCTTTCTTTGCGGCAGGTTTGCCCTCTTTAGCAGGAGCTTCAGGACGGGCTTCCCAAGTGCGCAAGTGGCTCATCAGAATGCGTTTGGCATCTTTGTTGAACTCAATCACTTTGAAGTCCATCGTGTCGCCGACTTTGGCAGCAGGTGCCTCTTTGTCTTCTTTTTGGAGGTGGCGTGATGTGCAGAAGCCCTCAACACCTTCTTCCAAACTGATGACTGCGCCCTTGTCGCTCATTTCGATAATTTTGCCTTCTACTACGGAGTCGATGCCGTATTTAGCTGCCAACTCTTCCCAAGGATTGTCTTCCAATTGCTTGTGACCCAAGCTCAAGCGGCGGTTCTCT
The DNA here is from genome assembly GCA_024399835.1 of Paludibacteraceae bacterium. Classification (GTDB taxonomy): domain Bacteria; phylum Bacteroidota; class Bacteroidia; order Bacteroidales; family Paludibacteraceae; genus Colicola. The sequence continues at coordinate 1,753 of JAKSNK010000012.1, read as the reverse complement.
TTGTCGATTTCCAATACGACAACTTCGATTTCTGCGCCGATAGAGGTGAACTCGTTGGGGTGTTTGATTTTCTTGGTCCAGCTCAGGTCGCTGATGTGAATCAGACCGTCAACGCCTTCTTCTATTTCAACGAATACGCCGAAGTTGGTGAAGTTGCGGATGCGAGCCATGTGGCGAGTGCCGACAGCATATTTGTCCATTACATTCTCCCAAGGATCGGCTTTCAGTTGCTTGATACCCAAGCTCATCTTGCGCTCTTCGCGGTCCAAAGTCAGGATAACGGCTTCTATTTCGTCACCTACTTTGAGGAAGTCGTTAGCGCTGCGCAAGTGCTGGCTCCAGCTCATTTCGCTGACATGAACCAAACCTTCTACGCCCGGAGCCACTTCTACGAATGCTCCGTAGTCTGCCATCACAACGACTTTACCTTTTACTTTGTCGCCCACTTTGAGGTCTGCGTCCAAAGCATCCCATGGATGAGGAGTGAGTTGCTTCAAGCCGAGAGCGATACGCTTTTTCTCGTCGTCGAAGTCCAAGATAACAACATTGATTTTTTCGTCCAGAGATACAATCTCTTTCGGGTCATTGACGCGACCCCAGCTCAAGTCGGTGATATGAATCAAACCGTCTACGCCGCCCAAGTCAATAAATACGCCATAGTTGGTGATGTTCTTAACGACACCTTCCAATACTTGACCTTTCTCCAAGTGGCTGACAATTTCTGCCTTCTGAGCTTCCAACTCTGCCTCGATAAGGGCTTTGTGGGAAACAACGACATTACGGAATTCGTCGTTAACTTTGACGATTTTGAATTCCATCGTTTTGCCGACGAACTGGTCGTAATCGCGGATGGGTTTAACATCGATTTGACTACCGGGCAGGAATGCTTCCATGCCGAGTACATCTACGATCATACCGCCTTTGGTACGGCATTTAACGAAGCCGTTAACAATTTCGCCGGCGTTGCATGCCTCATTGACGCGGTCCCAACTGCGGGAAGCGCGGGCTTCTTTGTGTGAAAGAACCAACTGACCTTTTTTGTCTTCTTGGCTCTCAATGTAAACTTCTACCTTGTCACCTACTTGCAAATCCGGGTTGTAACGGAATTCGGCTGCAGGAACAATACCGTCGGATTTGAAACCGACATTGACTACTACCTCGCGTTTGTTGATAGACATTACGGTACCTTCAACGACTTCGTGGTCTTTGATGGCGCTCAATGATGCTTCATACTTACCGAGTGTTTCTTCGTTTAATGTGCCTTTTTTCTCATTTTCATAGGCATCCCAGTCGAAGTTCTGGAGAGAAAGATTTTCTGCCATAACAGATAGGGTGTTTGGTCCGTGTTTTTACCGTGTGTTTCCCGACGGTCGACCGACGGTCGAATTATACATTGTCGAGAGGTTACAGGTATCTGCACTACCCAAACGCTAAAGGGTTAAACAATATATTTTCCGCGCACCTATGCAGGCGTATGCCCACATACCCGCAAAAAGTTCACAAAGGTACAAATAAAAAATGACATATACAAATAAATCAGACAGAAAAATAGATATTTATCTATTATCCTGCGTTTTTAGATATAAAAAAGACGCCCACAGGACTGTGAGCGTCTTAATTGGATATTGTAACTAAGATATTATTTTACCAACATACCGTGCAGGTTGAACATCTTGTCGCCCTTCAGAATCATGATACGACCGTTGTGCATAAATTTGCGAACATTGCCGTTCATCATCACTTCTTGCAGAGC
>JAKSNK010000011.1 GCA_024399835.1 Paludibacteraceae bacterium | reverse complement strand
TGAGTCCGATAGGGGGAAACTTATTCTTATAGTTGGGTTCTAATAATAAAATATTCCTCATTTTATTAATGCACTCTCGATTCTATTTATCAAACTCTCTCGCATCATATCATCTGCGATAGCAGCATAGATAGCATCGTAAATAGTTTGAATAATATATCTCTCCTTTTTACCAAACTTGCAATATGTTGCATTATCAGTACGAAGTTTAGTAATGTCACTTTCTGGTACTGAAGGTGTTTGTGTTTGTACAGGATCTTGCTGCTTTGTTAACTGTGAAATAGCAGGTTGTGTTTCTGTCACATTTTGAAACATAAAACTCAATGGCGAACCTGCTTGCTGCGACTTAGCTTGCATATTGCTGAACTGAGCGGCATATTTTTCTTTGTCCTTTTGATATCTTTGGAACTGTTGCTCGCTGCTATCCTTTTCTGCTTGGCTGACAAATCCCGTTGTGCGTTTTTTTCTGAATAGTCTCTTGACCATTAACTGCTGTAGTAAACTTCTTGACTGTACCACGTATGTCGGAAGCTTCATTACACAAAACTTTGAGTATTTGGAAATCGGTGGTGAGTAGTTTTTCAAAATGCCGGCGTAAATCTCCTTCTCTAAAATAGTCACGACGTCCATCTGGCTGTAAATCTGGGTTAACAACATTTACCTCACCATAAAAATATTGAGCAAAACGCCTATCACCATCTGCATTAAAAAACCTACGACAAGTCGTCTCATCTCCTATTTGAATGTTCTTGCAACGGAGACGCATACCATACGGAATGTTATAAGCAGGAATCTGTCCACGCAATTCAGATACTGAATACCATCCCCAATAGAGGAATTTTTCGTTAGAATCTTTTTGACTGAAGAATTGGATATCTGTAACATCATAGTCACCATTTTTGGCATCCACAATACGCGTAGTATAGCCCTTGTATATTTGGTCTCCATTCACAAACAAATTATATGTATCAAGGGACAAATTATTGTCGCGCATATACTGCTTGATTTGATGACCAAATTTACTAAATGCAGTAGGATAATCAACAGGTGCAACCATGCTAAGATATTGGGAGATAGCATCAACTTGGAGAAGTTTATCATCAGTAACATGCTCCATAACTACGCGGAAATAATGTTTTTCGGAATCCTCGTGTTTGTATTCATAAGAAACGCATTGGTCGATAACTGCTCCTGCCTCACTATCATCCATCTCATCATCTATGAGTTGATTCATTCTATCAGCATCCCAGCGCATAATAGTCTGCACATCTTCCCCTTTGAATGATGTTATGAAAATCAAATTAGAGCAATATCCAAGACCTCCCAAACGTCCAATACCACGGAATCCCTTTTGCTTTCCGCGATGTTTGGTTGAACAAGCAACATCACGGAGAAGATTAACCCTTTCTTTTGAAACACCTGTTGCAGTGTCTTCAATTTCTATTCGACGATTTTCCTCGTCAATCCATATCTGAATATCATAATAATTGCTTGGATCAAGATGTTGTTCGCAAGCAATATCTATTTGATCTGCTGCATTTTGGACATATTCACGATAAATGCAGCGACTATCTTCATACATACTTACGAGTGAGCGACTCAATAGCATATTTTCCTATTTTAGTTTCTGACATAATTATTCGTAGTATTTATAAATGGGTTTGGGGAACTTGATATTCAGCATTGAGCGGAAGACCGGATTCTGAATAATATATTCGCCTTGCTTTTGACGAGTAAGCATTGTTTTATAAACAGACGGCACGAAACGGAAATCTTCTTTAGTGATTTCAATTGCATTGGTACGACCAAATGCTTGTGTAGCACAATTGCCTTTTACGCGTTTGTGAATATCGCTTACAAATTGTTCTGCTCCAAAGAGGACAATACCCAACGAGCGCCCACGTTCCGTAATATCCAGAAGTTGACGAAGAATTGGTGAAGACTTAGGAACATCGTTAGATGCATACTTGTTCAATTCGTCAATGAAAATAATAATACGATCTGGAATATCTTCACGTTCAGGGGTATCTCCCAATTTGAGGTTATAGACAGCACGCATAACATCGCCAAACACAAATCCCTGAGATTCTTCATCCATTTTGGCAATATCTACCACCATTACATCGTTTTTCTTAATCTTTGCAACCTCATCACGGAGACGTACACTTTGCCCTCCAAGTTTCTCCGTAAACATTTGACGGCATTTTTGGAAACTTTTGTTGAATAGGCGATAGAATTTGCGCCAACTCATAACAGAAATTTCTTTTCCTGCTTTAGATGCTGTTTCTGTTTGTGTCTGCTGATACAATGCTTGTTTAAATTCTTCCCAACTTTCTACTCCTTTAAAGTTTCCGCCATTGGAAATAATGAAATTGATAATACTTTCAATAGTATCATTCGGATCATCAACATTAGCAAAAAGGAGGTCTAGACATTCTTTATCTTCATCATTTTCAAATAGGTATTTATATTGGAATGCCTTACCAGCTGCTATACGATCTTTGATAACTTGTTCTTTCTCATAAGTATAGGAAATATTATCTTTAGAGTATGGGTAATAATATTTTACCTGTTGGAAAGGTTTCATATCCATACCAAGTTTTTCATAGATTGGACGGATTTCTTCTAGTTCATCCTTACGTTCGTTGAGTTGGTCGATTTTGAGTAAGTCGGTTCCCTTTACATTCATCATAATGAACGCGACAGACTCTTTATCTTGTTTACTCATTTGATCTTGAATGGCTTTCATCAAGAACATAGCATAAGAAGTTTTAGAAGCCAAACCAGATATACCTGAAATATTAAGATGTGCGCCTTCAGGACCAATAAGAAAATGAGAATTAAAATGCACAGGAAGCATTTGCCGATTAGCGCCATCATACATTTCCATATAACCAGCTGGCAATGGATTTTTGACATCATTTAGACCAAGTGCCTCCATAATTTCTTCTTTTGTCGCAAGAAAAACTTTACGACCTTCCTGCACTGGTATATAAACATTTCGGTCATTCCCGACCACCTTGCATTTTACATAGTTCATTCCTATACGCTCAGTATATGCCATCGCTTCAACATCACCAAAATCGCTGGAAATATAGCCAGATAGTGCACTGGGAGAATCCGTCATATGTGAAATTTCTTCAACTACACCATATGTCTTTGATTCTTCTACATGCTCAACTACAACCACATCAAATGGTTTTAACTTTAAATCTTTTCGAGTCCAAAAAGTAAATTCCTCGATGGTGGACGGTTGCTTTTCCGTCGCAATAATTTTTCCTATGGTCTCCATTATATCTGATTTTTAGAAAATGTTCATAAAGTAATAATCACTTACGAAACGGCTTTTACAATAACATTCCGTCATATAAACTGGATAAATGTGATTTGCCCATCGCTCGTCATTTCCATAACATACAGGATTACGCTCATTTATGAGATTTGCCGTGATTGTATCTATTTCGTCTGTTAATAAACCATATTCAGCTTCGTGCCCAGTCATCAACATCTTTTCCACTTTTACGATGCCAGCATATGGAGAGTCTGTATATTTCCTATCGTGAAGACGTACATACCAAATAGCAAATGTTACATTTCCCCATTCTTCACCGGGTTGCCATAAGAAAGCAGGAGTACGATGATAGAGAGGCAAGCGAGCAATCGCACCAGCATTACTTTGATCTTTTTGATCTCGCATTAAATTTGGATTAAATTTTTTTGAGACTCCAATTACATGCCGGTAATTACTTCTGATTCGCGTCAATTCTTTGTAGTCGCCAGTTTTCATAGGTTTATATTGAATAGACCCATCTTTTATTAGGTAACTATCTTGTGTTAGTAGATGACGATTCATCAACTCAGACACAATGCGTTTCTCACAATCAACCATTTCATCTTGAATACGTGCGATGGCTTTATTCTCCAAAGTCTCTCTACCTTCAAGTTTCGTTTGGTAGTATAATACTTTTTCAAAGTGTATGTTATTCGCATGTAGAGACGGTAAACTTTTTATTTTATCTGCAAGATTGCGAAAAAAAACATTATGGTCTATGCCGTCGCCATTGGCTTTCACTGGAAGGCATAGGACAGAATATGATGTTTCTTCAATTTTATGAAATCCCACATAATGACCATTTTCATCCGAATCTCGACCACAACATGCTACCGAAATTTGACCTCCTACAATGGGATATACTTTTCTATCGTATTGGATGTCATCAAGTTTATAGACCTTACGGGAACCATCTAAGAAAAACTTGAAAAGCGGTGGTCCTTGCATACAAATTTGGGCTCGTTGCGTCAAATCCCGTGGTTTGGGATCTTTAATATCTTCAGCATATTCTTTTAGGTTGATGTAAGTATCTTCTTGTGCCTCATATTCAATGCTAGGAATACCAGCATCATCATAGCTATGCTTGTATGATGTAAAACAACTGCCATCAGTTTCTTTACTTATAAAATCTAGTATCTTGCCCATTTCAATAAATTTATATGTTTAAGATTACCTTAATTTCTTATTTTCCTATTTCGCCCACAAAGGTACTAAAAATTTTTGGAATAAACAAATTTAATTTGCCGGTGTCATAAGAGTCCTGTCTATTAATTTCTCTATGCTGATTGTGGACTAAGATTAGAGCGCATCTTTCCACACAATACTGTAAGCATCATCCCAATTCGATTGCCATTCAATATATCCTTTATGATCCTTACTACGCTTAATACTATCCACTTCAATTATTATAGATCTGGTCGTTTTATATTGATGCATTGTCCAATGTTTCCATTCTTTCTTTTGATATGTCCATGTTGTATATAAATAACCATCCATTGGCTCATCTGTACAACAAATACGCATACTATCAATTGTTATAGTATCTACAAAGGACATCTTTTGCAGAAGTACAGGCAATCGATCTTCCTCACCAGACATAATAGCATCAGCAGCTTCTTCTGCTGCGAGTTTCGGCTGGCAAGACATAACTAGTAATGAAACCATACATAAATTAACAAATACAATAATATTTTTCATATCTATACTATTTTTTTTCTTTATTGTTCACTTTTTTTGTTAACAACATCCATTTGCAAACAAATCTACAAATGTATATTTCCTTTTCATTCTATCGTTTTTACAATCTGCGAAGCACACATTTTAATTAATTATTCTTTATTTTGTTCCTCCAAAAATTGCCTCATTTGTTGCTCATTGGGAATATCTAAATGATATTTGCTGATAAATACTTCCTTATCCATATCTGTCGCTAAATATTCCGCCATTTCCTGTCCAACCTCCGTACACATTAAAATACCAATAGGAGGATTGTCATCCATACGCATAATATGCTTACGATAATAGGCCAAATATAACTTAAGTTGAGTAGCATCTGAATAATCCAAACGATGCGCCTTGAGTTCAATAATAATATGTCGCTTCAATATACGATGATAAAACACTAAATCCGCCTTATAATAACGATCATCTATCAACATCTTCTTTTGACGTTCCTCAAAACAAAAACCCATTCCCAATTCCAAAATAAATTCCTGCAAATGATCTATAATAGCTGACTCTAAATCACTTTCCTCTACAACATCCTTTGCCTTCAACCCTAAAAATTCAAAAATATACGGAGACTTTATGTCACTACTTAAAGTAGCTATTTCTGCTTTATTATTCGTTAATTCAACTAATTTGTCAGGATTGTTGCTATAGCCGCTCCGCTCATACAAATTAGTATCTATTTGTCTCTCCAATTCTCGAACAGACCATGTCCCTTTTATTGCCATAGTCTCATAAAACGCCCTCTTTAGTGAGTCCTCAATAGGTAACAATGTGACCAAATGCGTAAAAGACAAACGATTGAACAAGTCTTCTGGTGCAACAAGATAACTTCCACTTGATTGCATCTCAAATTGGTCAGTCACCGACTGGCTAATTACTATTGGTTGATTACCAGGAAGTTGCAATTGGTCAATCAATGGCTGACCTTTTTGCATAAATGGCAACAAGAAATGCGATATTTCTGGCAGAAGTTGTGGATACGTAAGATAAAACTGACGATATATCTTCAATGTAGAAGGACTAAACTGATTGCCTCCTAATCTTTGTGATAGATTTTTAATAACATTCTCCCCATATTGCGCCCTATCCAATCCGTGCTGCTCATATTCCACGATATAATAGCCCGTCAGCCACGCCTTAGTTGTTACATGACGATTAACAACCAATCGAGCACTATTTTGCAATACATACTGCGCTTGTTCTATCTTTTGTACTAACAAATCAAAAGAAAAATTCATATTTTTTTTCAGTTCCATATCCTTTATCTCTTTTCGATTTTTTCCTTTCCGCCTACAAAGGTACAACTTCAAAGTGTCATTTTGGTGTCACATTGTAGTTTTTTTCGTTTTTTTTTCTATTTTTGCCTACAAAGATACGGATTAATTTTGATATGTGCAAATATTTTGTAATTTTGAATTAAGAATTTTGAGAAAATCGTGCCCTTGTGGCTAAGAATTATGAGAAAAAAAATCGTACCCCTTGCGGAAAGAGAGGGATTTCTGCGTAATCCCCACTCCTTACCAGGAGCATCCTTGCAAGGAGCCTATCCTTTTATCCAAGTACTCCTCTTTAAGTAAACTTAGCCGTCGTCTTGGCTAAAAGTCTAAACTTTCCTTGCGGAAAGAGAGGGATTCGTACGGCGAACGTAGTGAGCAGATCGACTGAGCATTGCGAAGGAGAACCCCAAGGGCGAGAAGCCCTCTCATTTGTTCGGGGTTGGCGAATAAAGCAAAAAGAGCGAATCTCGCGATGAGATTGTTTGCGATTGGGCGATATATGCTTGCATAATATAGAACAAGAGCAAACAAAAAAAGGATGGAAATTTTCCATTCTTTTTTGCTTTATCCGCCATTTTACCTTGCGGAAAGAGAGGGATTCGAACCCCCGGAACCTCTCAGTTCAACGGTTTTCAAGACCGCCGCGATCGACCACTCCGCCATCTTTCCTCCGCCATTATGGCGGCAACAATACACTTTCTTACGAAAGCGGGTGCAAAGGTACAAAAAGTTTTTGACCTGTGCAAATTTTTTCACAAAAAAGTGACCCCGGAGGGACTCTAACCCTCGACACTCAGAACCGGAATCTGATGCTCTATACAACTGAGCTACGGAGCCTTCGTCGGAGTTAACCTCGCTAAAATGAATTTGCTACGCAAATTAGAGCGCTCGGTTACTCCTCCTCTTCGACAAAAGCCAGCTTTTGTCGATATTAGCGACGATTCTTCATAAAGTTAACCTCGCTAAAATGAATTTGCTATACAAATTAGAGCGCTCGGTTACTCCTCCTCTTCGAGTCACAACGAGTTGTGTCTCGATGTTTTTTTATTGAGAGGCACTTATTTTCATCTTTATCTGCGTGAACCCAAAATCAGGTACAGCAGATACGCCAGACTACTCAACGCTGCCACTACATAAGTATATGCTGCGCTATGCAGGGCAGACGATGCCATTTCCTTCGTCTCACGGTTGGCTATTCCACTCTCTTCCAACCAATCCACGGCACGCTGACTGGCATTCACCTCCACAGGCAAAGTCACAAACGCAAACAGCGTAGTCAAGGCGTACAAGCCAATGCCGACAGACAGCAACTGCGGAAATGCCTCAAACAGCAGCATACCAGCCAATATTACCCACATTACCCAACGGTTGGCAAAATTGACCACCGGCACCAATGCCGTACGCATCTTGAGCGGAGCGTACTCCACCTGATGTTGCACGGCATGTCCGCACTCGTGAGCAGCCACCGCTGCCGCAGCAATAGAAGCGGAGTTATACACTCCCTCGCTGAGGTTAATGGTCTTGTCCACAGGATTATAGTGGTCGGTCAAATGCCCTTTCGTGCAGGTAACACGCACATCCATGATACCGTGGTCACGCAGCATTTTCTCTGCCACTTCCCTGCCGGTCATCGAAATGCCCACTTGACTATACTTGGCGAACTTGCGTTCCAAACTTTGCGACACAATCCAACTCAGGACTGCAAAAACAATAAAAATAATCCAATACATACTATTCTTTGTCGGTTAATCGGTTAGTTGGTTAATCGGTTTTAACTGCTCCAGTTCTAAACTGGCGGTTCACCCTATTTTATTTCTTACAATGTTTACACTCTCCGAACACATATACCGAATAATGTTGCATGATAAAGTTCGGATAGTTTTTCATTTTGAGTGCCGTCTCGGCAGATTTGTCTTTGACCATACTGACCCGTCCGCATCGCGTGCAGACAATCTGCATGGTGCATTGTTCTCCTACCGCCAATTCGTATTGCAGAGTACGGCTGCTGTGCTGCTTGCGCAGGCAATGCACGATACGCGCCTTTTCCAACAATGCCAAAGTGTTGTACACCGTAGCCGGAGAAATAAAATCATCCTTCACCCACTTCTGCACATCCGCTGCCGAAAAAGCCCCCGTATGGTCCACTATCTGATGCAAAATCTTCAGCCGTTCCGGCGTATTGCGCAGATGATGCAGTCCCTGATATTCCATCAAGATTTGCTCAACCTCGTGATACTTTTCATTATTTTGCATACAAAATCGCGAATTTGGATGCAAAATTACTAATAAATTTTGATATGTGCAAATTTTTTTGTAATTTTGTAGCCATTTTTGTTAGAATGAGTAAAATGCACCCCATCCACAACCTTTGCGTATATTGCGCTTCGTCCAATCAGAGCCGTCCTTCTTACTATTCGGCAGCCCGGCAGTTGGGTGTGCTGGCAGCCCAAGCCGGCATTCGTCTGGTGTACGGCGACGGAGGTATCGGTCTGATGGAAGCCCTTGCCGACGGTGCCCTGAGCGCCGGAGGGGAGGTCTTGGGGGTTATCCCCCAGTTTATGGTGGATGAGGGCTGGAACAACCCCCGTTCGACCCATACGCATATCGTTGCCTCCATGCACGAGCGCAAGGCGTATATAGAAAAGGTCAGCGATGCCATGGTGGCATTACCCGGAGGAATCGGTACGCTGGAGGAATTGGCAGAGTGCCTGACTTGGAAACAATTGGGTCTGCACACCAAACCTGTGGTTATTCTCAATACCGACGGCTATTACGACCGCCTGTTAGGATACTTGGATTACATGGTAGAGGAGAACATGATGCGTCCCATTCACCGACAAGAGATGTTTACCGTGGTCAATACGCCCGAAGAAGTATTACCCGCATTAATGAACGCTCCCGAATGGAGCCCCGCTATTCGCCGTGAAGCCGCTATCTGACATATTCGCATACTGGTTGAGTTGGACAGAGTTTGCTCTGCTGATGGTTATTCTGATTGCAACGACCACCCGTCCTAAAGTGCTACAGAATATTTGGAGGATGTTCCTGTCCCCTATTCAGCGTTGCTACGAAGACGAAGACTCCAATATATTGCAAAACACATTATTGACCCTCTTTCAGGGAGGAACACTTGCCCTGGTAACTTTGGTATCCATGACGGCGATATACGGCATCAACGGCATCGCAGACATCCGTCATTTCGGGCAAATCATTGCCTTGATTGCCGGCGTTTGGGTAGGCAAAATAGTACTGATGAAATATATTCATTACACTTTCGCTCTCAGCATGCAATGGTCTGACTGGAAAAAACACTACACTTCCGTTTGGATGATGTTCTGTCTGGTCGGTTTCATTTATCTGCTGGCAGCGCCGTATTTGTCTCTATCCCTGCGCGGATGGATTCCATGCTGTCTGCTCGTTGTTTATATCATCTCAGTTGCATGGAAGGTCATCCCGTCCTTCAGCATCAGCATCAAAAACAGTTTATACCTGTTACTATACTTTGTTCATTTGGAAGTACTGCCCATCGCCCTCGTCGCATGGGGAACATACTTAATTGTCGCATAATTCAGTTCGAAAATGAAAACAATTCGCAAAATATTGGTATCGCAGCCCCGTCCTAACACAGAGCGCAATCCCTATGCCACGCTGGAAAAAGAGTATGGCGTGCAATGTGATTTTCGCCAACTCATTCATATTGAGGGGTTGAGTGGCAAAGAATTTCGTCAGCAACACATCAATCCCTTGGATTATACTGCCGTTTTGGTCAATTCGAGGTATAGTATCGACCACTATTTCCGCATTTGCGAAGAATTACGCATTCAAGTGCCCGAGTCCATGCACTACTACTGCATTTCCGCCTCTGTAGCACAGTATTTGCAGAAATACATCCAGTACCGCAAACGGAAAGTTTTCTATAGCGAGAACAACAATTTCCTGGACTTGCTCCAAACGATGAACCGTCGTCCCAACGAGAAATACATGATGGTGGCATCCGATGTACACCATGACGATATTATTCATGCTTTTGCCGAGCACAAAATTATCATTCAGCCGGCAGTCATGTACCGCACCATCGAGACGGAATGGCCCAAAGACGAGCCGTTTGACCACGATATGGTGGTTCTCTTTACTCCGCACGGCGTGCAGGCGCTCAAGAAGAACTTCCCCGACCTCAAAGACGGCGACAAAGTGATTGCATGCTTCGGTCAAAGCACGCTGTCGGCATTGGAAACCGCAGGTTTTCATGCCGACATCAAGGCACCGTCGCCTGAGTTCCCCAGCATAACAGGCGCTATTGCCCATTACTTAGAGGAGCAGAGCAAGTGAACACTTTCCCTAAATCGGACAAGTTGTGCGGACAATTACGCATTGACCAACTCTATCATACCGGTCACAAAATGACCGTTTGGCCTCTGCGTGTCACCTATTGCCCCGCCCCGCGAACGCAAGTTCTGATTTGGGCGCCCAAGTCGCTGTTCAAACACGCCGTAGATAGAAACCGGTTGCGCCGGCAGATGCGTGAGGCATGGCGACTGAGCGAACAGCCCGACCGACCGTATTGGATTGCTTTCAACTATATGGACAAAGTACAACAACCCTATGCCGCCATCGCCCGTGCCATGCAAAAAGCCATACGAAAAATCAACCTTGCCGATGCGACCAATGAAACAACTGATTAGAAAAATATTCCTCCTGCCCGTCTATTTCTACCGCTACTGCATATCCCCCCTTACTCCGCCCTCTTGCCGCTTTACGCCCACTTGCAGCCAATACATGGTAGAAGCCGTGATGAAACATGGCGTTATCAAAGGCGGCTGGCTGGGTATTAAGCGCATCCTGCGTTGCAACCCGTGGGGAGGAAGCGGCTACGACCCCGTGCCCGAGGTTTTTCATTGGTAATAGCGGTTTAATAGCGGTTTATAACATAACATCAACATAACATCAGTATATAATGAGAATAGATATCATTACCTGTTGCCCCGAGTTGTTGGAGTCACCTCTCAACCATTCTATCGTTCAGCGTGCCAAAGACAAAGGGCTTGCCGAAATATATGTGCATAACCTGCGCGATTACACTTTGGACAAACATCGCAAGGTGGACGATTACGCCTTCGGTTTTGGGGCAGGCATGGTATTGCAGATCGAACCCATTGACCGCTGTATATCCGCACTCAAAGCCGAGCGCGACTATGACGAAGTCATCTTTACCGCCCCTGACGGAGAGAAGTTTGACCAAAAAGCAGCCAATACGCTCTCGCTCTGCAAGAATTTGATTATTCTGTGCGGGCATTACAAGGGGGTTGACCAGCGTGTGCGTGACCATTTTATTACCAAGGAATACACGATAGGCGACTATGTCCTGACGGGAGGCGAGATGCCTGCTGCCATTATGACGGACGCTATTGTGCGCCTGTTGCCGGGTGCTTTGGGAGATATAGAAAGCGCCCTGAATGACAGTTTTCAGGACGGTCTATTGGAAGCAGGAGTCTATACGCGCCCTGCCGAATACAAGGGTTGGCGTGTGCCGGACATACTGATTAGCGGCAACCAAGCCAAAGTGGAGGATTGGCTCTACGAAGAGTCCCTCCGTCATACCCGGGAACGCAGACCGGATTTATTGGAGTAATTTACGGAATTCTTTCGGAACGGGGCTCTCAAAGCGAACGACCTGTTCGGTAGCAGGATGGATAAATTCCAGCACCTTGGCATGCAGGCATAAGCGGTCCACAGGACTGTTGTCGTTGCCATGACCATATTTGCGGTCGCCCACAACAGGATGACCGATAGAAGCCAACTGAACACGAATTTGATTGGTTCGTCCTGTTTCCAAATGCAGTTCGACGAGGGAATATGCCCCACCCTTGCCCTCTCCTGAAAGAGAGGGAGAAGTAGAGTGTTTAGAAGCAGGACATTCCTTGATGACCTTGTAGTTTGTGATAGCAAGCTGTCCGCCATCATCATAGGGCGACGAATAAGTCACATAGTTCTGTTTATCTTCGGTCAACCACGAGCGAATTTGTCCCTCCTTTTGGTCTAAGATACCTTCTACCAAAGCAACATAAGTTCGGTCAGTCACTATCTCGCGCCAATAGGTTCGCATATACTGCTGCATTTTGGGTGTTTTAGCCCACACCAGCACACCGCTTGTCTCGCGGTCTAAGCGATGTACCACATAAATACCATTGCGAGGATTTTGACGGCGTTGGTATGCCTTGAGAACAGAGAAAACCGTTTGTTGGGTTGCTCCCGAATGGGTGGCAACCGTCAAAAAACCGCGTTCCTTATTCACCACAATAAGGTGTTCGTCCTCATACAATAGTTGTACTTTGGGATGTTTGAGTTCGTAGCGCATACCTCTTATCCTATACTCATCCTATACTCATCCTATACTCATCCTATACTATTTTCACTTCACCCACAAGTCCGTAAACTCAAATTTAGTGCCGTCAAACAGACCTTTGTCGGTCAGTTTGAGTTCGGGGATAACGCTCAAAGACATAAATGCCAAGGTCATAAACGGTGCCTTATATTTACATCCTATGCGTTCGGCGATATTTTTGAGTTGATGATGACGGCGTGCCACCTTGTCACCGTCGCGGTAAGACATCAATCCGGCTACGGGCAACATCAATTCGACCATTTCCTTGCCATCCGATACCATTAAACCGCCCTTCAAATCTATCAGGGCATTGACAGCATCCACGATATCCTTGTCGGTAGCACCCAAAGCGATGATATTATGCGCATCATGACCAATCGTCGATGCCAACGCACCTTGTTTGAGTCCGAAACCGCGAATAAATGCCACCGCAGGTTTTTGGTCGGAATGGCGACTGAGGCAAACCAATTTGAGCACATCGTTATCCGTATCGCTCACCACATTGCCGTTCTCAACCTTAGGAGTTACCAAAACCTGCTTGGTCAGCAACGAACCTTCGGTAGAAGCAATCACCTTGAGTTGCCCCTCCTGCGGAGTAACATGTATATCCTCTACGGTTATCTTGTTTGCCAGGAAATGGTTGGGATAAGGCATTTCCTCGGGTGTGCCGTCAATAATGAGCCGGCTGGTAAAAATACCGTCCTCCACCACTTGTTTACCATGGATATATGTCTCCGACAGATTGAACTCGCGCAGATTGTCCACCACAATAAAGTCAGCCGAGTCGCCCACTTGCAGCAAGCCCGATTTGAGTCCATAGTGGCGCACGGGAGTAACACAGGCGGCAGTCAGCACATCCATCACATCGACACCGTTATGCACGGCGCGACGGCACATCTCGTTAATATAACCCTTTGCCAGTTCGTCAGGATACTTGTCGTCCGAGCAGAACATGACTTGCTCAGGCGCTTCCGCAATGATTTGCCACAGTTGGTCAAAGTCGCAAGCAGCAGAACCCTCACGCACCTGTACAAGCATACCCTCCTTGATACGCTCGCGCGCCTCCTCTATCGTAGTACACTCGTGGTCGGTGGTTATGCCTGCAGCATGGTAAGCAGACAGGGCGTCACCCATCACGCCCGGCGCATGACCGTCAACTGCCTTGCCGCATGCCAAGGTTTCCTCTATCTTACGCATCAGTTCGGGGTCTTTGTTCAGCACACCCGGCACATTCATCACCTCACCTAAACCGTATATTTCTTCGCGCTTGAGCAGTTCCTTGATATCCTTCGCGTCCAATGTAGCGCCTGATGTTTCAAACGGTGTAGCAGGCACACACGACGGAGCAGCGAAATTGAAATAGAAATTGACCTTTTTGCCGTTCTTTATCATATACTCCACTCCACTCGTTCCCAACACATTGGCTATCTCATGCGGGTCGCAAATAGCACCTATCGTACCCTGTTCCACCGCCATACGGGCATAATATTCAGGCAGCAAAAGCGTGGACTCGATATGAATATGCGCATCATAAAAGCCCGGCAATATATACGGCGCCGAAGCGGGTACGACTGCCTCGGTAATACGCGTAATGATACCGTTCTGTATTTCTATCTCGCCATCAAAGATACGGCGATTGACCACATCCACGATATGCGCGAACTTGACTTGTATAGCGTTTTTCTGTGTTAACAGATTGCTTTGTCTTATACGGTTCTGCTCCAATTGCTTCAGCAGCCACTGTTCCTGTCGTTGCAGCACAATCTCACGGCGTCCGTCGCGTTGCAAAAGTGCCTTGTTATGTTGCTCCAGCAATCTCTCTATTCGCTCACGATTACCCATCCAACCGAAATGGTCCAATCCCGTAATCTTAAGCCAAGCAAATTGAGCATTCATATTGATAACCAGCATAATCAGGAATAGCACAATCGAGAAGATATTACCAATCAAAATAAACAAGACCAACCCTGCTGTGCAATAGAACACCCAGCATAGCCAAGCATCATTTTTCTTGTATATCATCCAAAAGTTCGCCAAGAACGAGGAAGCGATGGTGCAGGCACCGGCAACCTTGATAGCCGAATTATCCAACCAGCCGTCATGGTTAATTACCTTGGTGGCAATAACATAATCAATAGCAACAATCGTTATCGCAATCAGTTGAGTAAACAGGGCATGCTTCTTCGATAAGAATTCCGGCATAAAAGCCCCTTCGTCCTCATGTTCTTCCATCGTATCTTTGCGCCAACGGAACAAAGAGCGCAATTGGAAAGGAATAAAAATAGCAATGTATAGAATCACCAAGTCATAACTGCCTTGCAAATAGAACTGCCATGCCAACAGGACAGACATTGCTACACCTAAATAGAATCCCAAATAGTTCTTCGGATTACGAATAGTCAGCACATAAGCCGTTCCCAACACGCTGGCAGGAATACCCACAATAAACGCCAAATCATTCCATTGCAGTAATTCGCCCTTTAATGCAGGGTGAGCCATTTCCATCAGCCATAGCGCCACAAACAAAACAACATAAATAACCATGCTGAGGACGGTCATTTTGGTCATTTCTCGGAATAGTGTTTTAAAAGAAGATACCATATTTTTGTTATGCTAAAGTGTTCTATACTATTAATTTGCCTTCAAATAAGCCCCAACACTTGTCATATTGGGGCTTATCTTACTTATTCTTCATGATGTTCATGATGTTCGCGATGCTCCGGGCGTGAACCACGACGCTCAGGTCTCGGTCCGCGGTCACCTCTGGCAGGACGGGCAGGACGCTCCGGCTCTACATACCCTTCGGGTTTTTCTTTCAGAGCGCGGGCACTCAGACGGAACTTACCGGTCTTCTCGTCTATCTCAAGCAGTTTGATCATAACCTTGTCGCCCTCCTTGATGCCGGTTTCTTCCATAGTCTCGTAGCGTTTCCAATCTATTTCGGAAATATGCAACAGACCCTCTTTGCCGGGCATGAACTCTACGAAGCAGCCATAAGGCATAATGCTTCTGACGGTAGCTTCATAGGTTTCTCCGATTTCCGGCATAGCAACGATGGCTTTAATCTTAGCCATAGCAGCTGCCATTGCCTCACCGTTATTGGAAGCGATTTCCACCTTACCGCCCTTTTCGTCTTCGTCAATGCTGACTACTGCGCCTGTCTCGGCTTGGATACCTTGAATAACCTTACCGCCGGGACCAATCACAGCACCGATAAGGTCTTTCGGAATATAGAAAGTAGTGATACGCGGAGCATGGGGTTTGAGGTCAGGACGGGGAGCAGGCATAGTCTCCAAAATCTTGTCAAGGATATACATGCGTGCCTGATGTGCCTGAGCCAAAGCATTCTCCAATACCTCATAACTCAAACCGTCCACCTTGATATCCATTTGGCAAGCGGTCAAACCGTCGCGTGTACCCGTGGTCTTAAAGTCCATGTCGCCCAAGTGATCCTCGTCACCCAAAATATCCGACAAAATCTTATAATTCAGTTTATCGCCCACAAGTTCGCTAATCATACCCATTGCAATACCGCTAACGGGCTTTTTGATAGGTACACCGGCATCCATCAAAGCAAGTGTACCGGCACAAACGGTTGCCATAGACGACGAACCGTTACTCTCCAAAATATCCGATACTACGCGCACGCTGTAGGGGAAATCTTCGGGAATCATATTCTTGAGCGCACGGCAAGCCAAATTGCCATGACCAATTTCACGGCGACCTACGCCACGAGCGGCTTTTGCCTCGCCGGTAGCAAACGGCGGGAAGTTGTAGTGCAGCAGGAAACGCTCCGAACCCTGAATAAGGGCTTCGTCCACCATTTTCTCGTCACGGGCAGTACCCAGAGTAACCGTAGAGAGAGACTGTGTCTCGCCACGGGTAAAGATACTCGATCCGTGAGGACCGGGCAGATAACCCACTTCGCACCAGATAGGACGAATATCAGTCGTTTTACGGCCATCCAATCGTTTGCCTTCGTCCAACACGGCACGGCGCATTGCCTCTTTTTCAACATCGTGGTAATAACGATCAACCATAGCGGCAATCTCGTCCACATCTACACCAAGTGCCTCAGCACGCTGCTGCATATATTCCAGTTTTTCTTCCTTAAAGTCTGCACAAATCTGCGAGAACATGGCTTCACGATGATGCTTATCCGTATCAGCGCTGGTAGCTTGTGCGTATGCACGGGCATAAGAGAAGTCATGAACGGCTTGACGGAGTTCGTCATCATTTACCTCGTGGCAATACTCGCGTTTTACCTCTTTGCCATACTCCTTCATCATCTCGTTGATAGCGAGACATTGAGGTTTGATTGCTTCGTGAGCTGCCTTGATTGCTTCCAGCATAACGCTTTCGGGCACTTCTTTCATCTCACCCTCTACCATCATGATATTGTCATAGGTAGCAGCCACCATCAACTCCAAGTCTGCATGTTCGCATTGCTCAAAGGTCGGGTTAATCACCATCTCTCCGTTCACACGCGCTACACGCACTTCTGAAACGGGACCCTCAAAAGGTATGTCGGAGCAAGCGAGTGCTGCACCGGCAGCCAAACCGGCTATCGACTCGGGCATATCTACTCCGTCAGCACTATACATAGTGACATTAACAAATGTCTCTGCGTGATAAGTAGCGGGGAACAACGGGCGCAAAGCGCGGTCAATCAAACGAGCAATCAAAATCTCATAATCCGATGCCTTGCCCTCACGACGGGTAAAACCGCCCGGGAAACGACCTGCACTGGCAAATTTTTCTTTGTACTCCACGGTCAACGGCATAAAATCCGTACCGGGAACTGCATCTTTGGCACTGCAAACAGTAGCCAAAATCATCGTGTTACCAATGGTAGCCATTACTGCACCATCGGCTTGCTTAGCCAGTTTACCTGTCTCCAACTTGACGATACGACCATCCGGCAAAGCAATCTCTTTTGTAACAATGTTCATTGTACTAAAATGTTTAAATTAAACGATAGGACACCGTATTGTGTCCGATTATTTTTTCAGACCCTAAATGTCGTTGCAAAGATACAAAAAAAAAATGACTCTGCCAAATTACAGAGCCATTTTTTCTATTTTGTCCGTACTTTCTATTCGTTTTAGCGAATAATCGTACCCATAGCATCCCATATACGGTTCTCGTGACGAATCATCAAGCGACCGTTATGAATGAATTTCATCACCTTGTCACGCATGATTACATCCGTCCAACCGCTGGCTGAAGCAGGAGCGATAACGACTTTGGTAAAGTCAAACTGACCTGCGCCGGTCTCCGTGCCATAGTCAGAAGATGTACCTACAGAGAATGTCACGGACGAAGCATTTCCCGTCCAAGAAACGATACCGTTTGCCATATCATAATTCATTTGACCGGAAGACGGTGTGATGGTTGCCTGACGCTTCAAGCCCTTTTCGGAAATGTAGAAATCAATCTGTACCATCTCGCTCACATAACTAATCGTCAACTTACTGCCTGCATAGAAGCGTGCATCGTACGAATTTTCATTGATCACATAAGGAGGATTATTGGTTGCACTTCCCTTTGCAGGAGCGAAAGTAACATTTTTAGCCGTGAAAGAAAGATCGTCCTTATGACTCATATAGTCGGCAAACACAATGGTAATGCCATCTATGGGAGTTGGAGCCGGACCGGCGGTATAGGTTACATCCACCGTAGAACCCTTAGCAGTAGTAGCCGCAACGGCAATCGTCATAGCACCATCCTGATCATAACTAACCGTAACCGTGCCGGAAACAAGGTAGTAAGCAGCGCCATAACCTTCTTCATCAATATCCGTCATGATATAACTGCCATAGTCATACATGTCATCACCACCCGGAGAAGCCGTGACGGTATTAGGAGCATAAGTTGCGTCAATAGGATAAACACCTGCAGGAATTTGAGCGATTTCGTTATCTACATTAAATTCCAAAACCATTTGATATTCCGAACCATCCAAGTAAGCATACAACACACCGTATGTATCGAAATCACTGTCATCCAATTCATACGAAGTCGGTGTATAATTGATGGTGATTACCTCGTCCGGCTCAAAATCAAAATTATACGCGTCTTCTGCCACAAGTTCGATATTATTGGCTGAGAAAGTATATGCTATTTCATCAAAGAAAGATGTAAAAGAGCCGCTAACGGAATAAGTGCTGCCGGTTTTGGTAATAGTCATGGTAAAGTCATCCCCCATGTAGTCGTAATCATCATCTCCTTCGCCAAAGTAAAAATAGGAACTTTCAATACCAACATTCTCGTTGTCTGCATTATAAGTACCGGAAATATCCGTATCGCTGGACGGATAAATGAATACTACCATATACGGAAGCCATGTTGCTCCATCAAACAAGTCCAACTGCAGATTATAAGTACCATCGGGGTTAACACCATAAGATACCAAAGTACCTGCATCCATAGTCAAACTCGTTGCCATAGCAGCATGGGATGCTTTGCGCATCATTGCTTTTTCAGGACGAACCATTTTCTTACTCGCATGTTTGCGAACGGGTGCGGCATAGAGTCCCATGATTAGGACTGATGCCATCAAAAGAGAAAGAATCTTTTTCATAAAACTAAAATTATACTTATATTTTACAAGATTGTAAATTCTACACGGCGGTTGTTTTGACGACCTTCTTCAGTCTCGTTGGTGTCAATAGGCATGGATTCACCCTTACCTTCCGTTTCTATACGCGACGGATCTATACCACGATCCACCATTGACTGTTTAACGCTCTTAGCACGACCTTCTGACAAGATTTGGTTATCGCGATCCGTACCAACCCAGTCGGTATGACCGACGATACGAATACGAATCTCAGGATTATCGTTCAAGTAATCAAACAACTCCTGCAACGACGGTTCGGACTGAGGCAGAATAGTGGTTTCTGCCGAAGCAAAGAACAAGTTTTGAATCACATAAGTGCGACCCTTTTCAATTGGATCCAAAGTAAATTCCTTGTTGATATCATACAAGTCCTGCACACCGATTTGATAAATCTGTTGCTGGTAGTTCTCGGCATTGACCAATGCACTATAGTCTTGACCCATCGGCAACTCATAGGAAACAGAGCCCTTGAGCACATCCTGCTTGAGTTGGGCGATTGGTTTACTGTCGTCTTCATGATTCTCTATCAAAGATACCGTAGCAGGAATCAAAGCACCCGTCTTGCTATCACGAATCGTGCAAGTGAAGACAGGAATAGGCCACAATACAAAAGTAGTGGTATCCAGCTTCATCTTCAAGTCGTTGTTTTGGTCTTGCACCAAAGTAATGGAAGCAGGATCAACCGGCAAGTAACCCGGTTTTTTGACAGAAACAGTATAATCTCCCGGAGCAGAGCGTTGCACAATCATACCCTTGGAGTTTGCATTCTTTTTCAGCGCACGCCCCGTGCTGACACGAGTGATTGACACTTCTGCCTGCTCAGGTTTGTTGGTGCGACCATTTATCAAATGAATCACCACATACGGGTTCTTGGGTTTCATTTGTTTCGGTCTGTTCAACTGCAGCAAGGCAGTGAATTTAGCACCTACCAGCAACGAATTGACCTTAGACTCGTTGTACGAATCAAAGAACGAAGCCGTTGTCATTTCCGACTCGGTAGCAGTACGCATAGCAATGTCGGGGTTGCCGACGGTATGCAGAGGCAATCCGTAATCCATAAACAACGCCACACGCATGTGCCACGGATAACGGCGGTCTTCATTCTCACTCTGGAACTCGGCAGGAAGATATTTATCCAAAGTCAGTCCGACTTCTGCACTAAGTGCAACATCCAAACCGAAATTGTTTTTACCTTTGGAAATATATTTCTCGGTTCCCAAATCGCGAATATTACGCCACAAAGGATCCATTGCCATATCATCATGCAAAGTGGTCTCCAAATCTGCTTTCTGCTTGTAACTTTTCAATACAGTATAACCCACTTTGACACCTGCCATAAAATACATCGGGATATCTGTTTCTTCCCAGTTACCACCGACCATAACGGGCAACATAATCTGACCGACCGCATGGTTTTCGCGCATATTCTGCAAATCAAAGTACTTGATTTGTCCCGGCAAAACATACGGGGAAGCAGGGTCTGTACCGACAATGCTGTACTTATCTTCATAAGACAATTTATCCGTACTGGACAGCAAGCGAAATTCAGGACCTACGGACAGCATAAATTTCTTGTAGTGCCACTCATAGCCAACGCCCAACATTCCTCCTGCTCCACCGACAAACTTGGATGTTCCGTCCACGCCCAAGTTGTATTCCATCGGGTGCTTATTTACCATGCCGGAATACCCTATACCGCCCCACAAACTCAAGTTGTGAATCTGGTACAAGTCCAATTTATTCTTGGCATATTTCGAATCCTTACCTTTAGCAGGCGCAGCATTAGTCACCTCAGGTGCCAACAACAAGCACCCCATCATCAAACATACTAAAAAGCGGAAGTAATTATATTTCATATTGTTAATCTTTGACACAGTTACATATTTTGGGTGTTCTGGATACATTCAGATGCAAAGTAAATCGCACCCCGAAGGCAACATTTTGCGCGGCTTTTGCCAATATATCCTGCCCTGCATAATCAATAACAGAGCTATTGTACCGGCTTTCCGTAATGGGCAAGAAAACCAAGTTCTCTTTCAAATTGTCCATATTGCGCATACCCGGCTGTGAAGCCACATTGCTATAGTCCACCACATCATACTCCACCGACGGAGCAACTACGAGTATCGAATATTCAGCATAGAAAGCCACCTTGCAACTCAACCGTTTTCGTATTTGGAACAAGCCGCCGAACTCAATACCCGGAGCGACACGAATCACCTGTCCCAACGACACATTACGGTTGGCGCCATAAGTATATTTCTCCTCCGGATAGTAGCCAAACGAAGGCACATTACGGGAGATATATTCCATCAAATTAATGTATTCACCCTCGGTATATAAATTGGTTTTCGTCTTGTATGTACCATAGAAGGGCAATTGCACTTTAGCGCCCACCGCCAAATAGAGGTCGTTGGTCAGGAAATATCCCACCTGCAAAGGAACGGTCAGCATCAAATCATGCTGCATCTCCGCAAAATTGTCAAACACATAGCGATAAGTAAGCGCGTGCATATTGGGATCTACTGCCGGTGTTGCATCCACAAAGTGGTCCAAGCGACGGCGAGACAGGTTGTATTGCGCACCTACACCCAGATTGACAAAGAAACTGCGTTTGGCTATCTCATAACTGAACGCTATCTGTCCGTCGGCACCTATCTGATTGGTCAAACCCTCTCCCTTGGTAGTCGGCAGCAAAGCACCTGCCGAAACGCTGAGATTCAGGAAATGCTGCGTACCTCCCGTAACCGAGGAGAAATAACGCTGTGCAGACAACGGCATCAATCCGACTGCCAACACAAGACCTACTATGTAATGTTTAACGGACAACTATAGTTTGAGTTTTATGATTACTATGCAAGATATATGCACCTATGGGGAGTACCGATACCGCCTCGCGCATCGTGCGGAACGAAGCAATCGGCATACCCAACAGATTGTATGCCTGAACGGGGTCATCAGCCGATATTTCTCCCAATCCCGTCCACAAGCGGAAGACAATCGGGCACGAATCAATCGTATAATTTTCTCCCTCCCGGCGCAAGCGTATCGTATAGACCGCATTGACATCTGCCGGAGAAACAGGTATATATGACTGCTCTGCATCCATAGCCATTCCATTGCGGAACCATTGGAACTCTGCAAAGTTATATCCGCCATTGTAACCGGCATTTTGAATGGCAATAAAGCCGTCGGTCATCATCACAATGGATGCAGGATATTGCACTTGTACGCAGATATCTATCGGATCCAAGGCACAATATTCACCGTTGAAATATAGCGATGCGCGGTGATTGCCCGGACGAAGTGCTCCCGTCTTGGGGACAGGCACGATTAACGCTTCTCCCATTACGAACTTATATACCGAATCAAAGCCCTCCAACTGTGCAGCGGCATCGAAATAGACGAAGATCGAGTCGATAGAGCCGGACAGCACTTCGTAGTCAATATACATTGCCAACGAGTCGTAGCAAACATAAACGGTATCGTCGTAACGCACACGCAGAGCAGGGTCAACCACCAGGTTCAAACGCATTATGCTGTCACAACCCCAAGCGGTAGGCACATTGTGAACAGCTTGGGTACTCGTGGTGTAAACCTTGCCGTCGGCAGGCCATACATATTTTGTTCCCTCGCATATACGCACATTATACAAGGTGTCGTATTTGGGGTGGAAATATACGGTACGCAATTGGGTAGCTTCGCAACCGTACTGGTTGACAATCGTACCTACGGTATCAATATAATAAATGCTATCCGAAGCGAAATGCTTAATGCCGTGCGAGTCGATATCCACGCTATCGCACACATGAATAACAGTATCCATGTCAGAATTCAACAAATTGGGCAAATCCAATGTCATGGTATAAGTATCCTGACATACATCAGCCGACATGCCGGCGGTACAAGTCACGACAAAATGTCCACCTTCGGCAGGATAGACATGGTTTACCAAATTGTCCATATTGGACTCTGTCGTTCCGTCACCGAAGTCCCAATAAACAGAACCCAACGCTTCCGGCGAATAGGAATGCGTGCTATCCTTACGGTTGATAATAACGACACGAGACTGGTTGAGGAAAGAAACCTTGTTCTGACAATCTTTGGATGTAACGGTAGGCGTTGCCTTTGCCTCAGGGAAACGAGGATTAGGATTGGCAGTAAGAGTATAGAAGCACTGCTGTTTAACCTTGTTAATCACATCCACGCAGTAGATACATGTATCCGTACGGTCGATATTAAACCGTTGTGTAGTAGCCAATATATTGCGTGAATCGGTTGCCTTGTACCAGCGGTAGTTGAATCCCTCGGGAGCATCAAAGTGGTCGGTCGAATAGTCACCGCAGGCAATACCCTGCAAGTCGCCGCCCTTACAATTCAATGTAAAGTAAGCATATCCGTAGTGACCGCTCAAAGTACAGTCATACGCCGTAAGACGCAGTTTGAGCGTAGCACCGATGTAGTTACGCAAGCTGATAGTGATACTCTGCCAGTCGCACCAATCGACCTGGTCGTATGTTCCCTGATTGACATGGTGCCAAGCGGCAGCGTCACCGAAACCGGCTTTCAAGTCGCATTGGGCACACTGGTCAATGACTTGCCCGTTGTGAAGCACTTCCAATTTGAAACGCGGTTGTTCGTCTTCATCGTGTGCAGGGTTTTGCAGCACAACGGCATATTGCAGAATCAGCAAGTCGCTGACACCGGCTTGTACCTGATAGTCATACTCAATGGTAGAAGCATGGTCGCCGGCGGTATCCCAGAAACCATTGACACGAACAGAAGCTATTTCGCCATCGGGGATGGTTTTCAGTTTGTTTTCCGTGCGCGCATCCGTTTCGCCTATCATATAATGAATGGTGTGACGGCTCTGCGGATTGTCGTATCCTCTATCCACCTGACCCGAATGTTCATACAAATTGTTATACCCACTACCTCCGTAATCGCACTGGTCGGTATAGTAACACTTGGCAGCACCCGAGTTATCCGGCGTCAAATCCAAGAAGTCGATACAACGCGCACCCTTAATCCATACGAATTTATTCGTAAAAGTCCATGTACTATGGCAACCCGCCCCGTCAGAAGAACGCACATAGAAATAGTACATACCTTCTTCCGTCAAGTCCGACAGGACCATCGACTTGCCGTTTACATCGGGATAGTACGAAGTCGATTTGGTATGGAAATTATAAACCATCACATCATAGATAGAGGATGTACCTTTCCATGAAATAGACTTCGAATCGCCGTCATACCTGATGTCCGTCGGAGAAGCGAGGTTGCACGACATGATTTCTATATTATCCAGCGCAAACGAAGGAGTAATCGCCGTACCGCGCGTATTGAGGAACATAATTACCAGTTTGCCGGTTTTGCCGGTAGAGGTAATCGTGGTAGAATAACTCTGCCATGTAGCACCGCCACGCACCATTGCAGCACTGGCGGGCATCCAAGTAGGAGCAGTCAATTTCTGCTTGGTGTTGTAATTGGAATTGGTATTGGTAGTAGCATCATCAATCCATGCCACATAAAGTACATCATCGTTCTGTCCCTGACCAATCCAGTCGAACATCAAGGTGTAAGTACCGGCAGCAAGGTTGATGGTGCGTGTAGCAATGATATAGTTCCAATTGACACAAGTATAAATGCTTTGCACCGTATCCTGTTCCAAACCGGACGAGATATACAATCCCTTGGTACTATTGGCACCAAAACTGCCGGCGGCACCTATATACCATTTATTCTCGCATTGCGGGGCACGCGTACCCACATTGAGAGACCATTGCAAGTTCTCCTGTCTATCCTCAAAGTCACAACGATACGATGTTACGGATTGCGCGAAAGCAGTTGCCGAGAACAGCAATAAAAGCAATAATATGTTACTAAATTTTTTCAAGATATTCTATTGTTCGTTTGTCGTAATTTGCGCACGGTAAGCGAAAATTCCTGCAAAGTTACAATTTTTTTATCAAAATTCCAAATTTTTGTGCATTTTTTTACAGAATCAGTAGTATTTTTTGATTTTTGTCAAATAAACAAGCCCCAAAGACAACATTTTTTGAAGAATGCAAATCAATATAGGATAAGCAGGACAAGGAAAGGGCACGGCACACACGAAATCGGCACCAAGTATTTGTTATGTACCATGTATGTACCGTATATGTACCGTATATGTACCGTAATACTCACAGGAAAGACACGGATAAATAATAGATAATAAACAATAAATAATAAAGCATTGAACTGGCGCAGAGGAACTGATGGAATGAGGGAATGAGGGAATGAGGGAATGAGGGAAGAAACACAAAGCCCTGCCGGTGAGGGCAGGGCTTTGACGATATATAAGGTATAAGACCTTACTTTATGTACTATAAGTACTATATAAGTACGATAAGTACGCTATTTACTCTACTTTACCGCCTTGTGCGTTGTAGATAACACCTCCGCGGATGATGAGCAAGCGGTTATCCTTGATAATCTTCTTGACATCATTCTTCTTATCCATGAAGATGTCTCTCCAGCCGGTAGCCGCATTCACCAAGATTTGGATAGATGCCTCACCACAAGAGAGGGTAACCGGCTTGGTGTAAATGCCCGGTTCGGCAGAAGCATCCAGCAGCTCAACACCATTGAGGATGTAAGGCAACTGCTCAACGGAAACCGTGTCGAACATCATCTTGTTGGCATCGGGCATCATCAAGTTGAGTGAAACCAAGCTATCGCACTCACCAAGTTTAGACTTAACGGTGATGGAGTAGCGTTTCGGCAGCGACAAGCTGACAAATGTTTCGTCCGTGTAGGTTTCACCCTGGCAGATAGCGGCATTCTTATGCGAGCCAAGAGCAGGCAGAACGCTTACATTCCAGTAAACTACGCTGTCGCAATCCAAAGCAGTCTTGAAGTGCTCTTCGTATATACCCGGTTCGGAAATAACCGTACCATCGTTCATCGTGTAGGTCTCACCATGGCAGAGAATCATATCCAGATGTTCCTCGCCGGCAGTCATTACATTCAGATAGAGAATAACGATGCTGTCGCACCCTGTAACTGCAGAAACGAGCGTATCAGGATAAACACCCTTCTGGTAAATCTTCTGACCTTTCCACTCAACATAATCACCGGCGCAGATCGTATCGAACGTATCGACCTTAATCGGCTCGATAATATTCAGGTAGAGTGTAACCATACTATCGCAGCCACCTACAGAAGTGTAAAGTTTCTGACGACGAGTATCTTTTTCCGTAACGATAAAGTCGAAGTTATTATCGTGATAGTGTTCACCCAAGCAAGCCGTTGCGTTGTACTCGGTAGCTCCCACAGAATCAACCATGAGGTTCAGAATTTCCATCTTCGCCATTGTGGTTTCGGTAGCAGGAGTGAACTTGCTATATACATTGAGACCTGAATGGTAATTCGGATATTCAACTACGAACGAGTTGTCAGGAGTACCATCGTAGTCATCACCATAGCAGATGCGACCTGAATAGTTGATAGCATTCACTTTGTCCAAAGCGATATTTCCGAAGTGGAAATAGTTGTCGGCATTGGCGACAGTCGATTCACCATAGAAAGCGAGTTGGATGCTTTGACCGGCATAGTCAGAGAGGTTGATAGTATAGTGACGAAGTCCATCAACCACATCGTTATACACATAGTCACCCGTTCCGGCATTGTTCCACTCAGCCACCTTGGTCCAAGTAGCGCCATTGTCGGCAGAAACAAGTACTGCGAAACGATCGTCCACGCCATCTTTGCTTGTACTTTCCGTGTAAGGTTTAATATAAGCATCCATATTGAGTACGACACCCGAACCAAGCGCATTTGACATATCGATAGCGGGTGAAACAATCCAATGCTTCCAAGATGTACCATAGATATTACCATAGAAATGGATATTATCAATCGTAGCATCCGCACTTGTTAACACCCAACCAGACATTGCACTAGAAGGTGTTTCAGAAGTGAGTGTGCTACTACCGGCGAGCACATCATCCATCGAACCACTATATCGTTTCCAATCGGAAGGCAATGTAGTAGATTCGAAAGCAGCAGTGAACGGCAGTCCCTTAGGCGTTTGGAACTTCTTGCTTTCCCAAGCAGATGTTTCATCGCCCTCGCAGAGTTGCTCAACAAATACATAGTAGTCGCTATTGGCATCCAAAGGAGTAACGAAACTATAGTTGGACACACCACGGACAGTGTCTATTGCCACTACCTTGTTCAAATCGAGCACCGACTCTTTGGACAAAGCGAGAACGGCATCACCATTAGCCAGACCGACATAATCAAAGGTAACATCAACGCCATTGAAGGTAATGTTGTTCACTTGGATATTTTCGATACCTTGACAATTCGGATTGAAAGTATTCAATTTAACATTGTCAATAGCCAAATAGTTGTCGGCATTGGCGGTAGTCGATTCGCCATAGAAGGCAATCATAGCCGATCCGCCTGCATATTCCGACATATCCAGTTTGACGGTTTGTACCTTCTCGTTCAACGACTTGAAGTTGTTGGCACCAGAGCCGTCGGAAGCCCAAACGGTAGCATTGGCAGCAGACCAAGTAGCACCACCATCGGTAGAAACGATAACCATAAATTTATCGTCCGATTCAGAAGTCAATCCTGTAGGTGCAGAAGCCGCAGATGAGCTCTTAGTCAAAGCAATGTCAAAGGTCAATTGCAAGGACTCACCTGCAACATCTGACAAATCAATATTCGGAGAGATGAGCCAGTATTGGCAACCTCCACCATAGACATTGATATACGGATGAGCCGATCCGGTAACTACTGCAGATGTAGTGCCATACCAACCGGTAACAGATGAAGGCGAATAATCTGCTAACTTAGCTGTACCGGCAAAGATGTCAGAAGCCAAGCCCTTCTTGGTGGACCAACCGGATGACAAGGTAGTACCGTCACACAGATCAAAGTTCTCGTTAAACGGAACACCTGCTTTCGTAGCGAAGGTAGCACTTACCCAGTCGGCAGTTTCCTCACCGCAGACGGTTTGAACTTTCACCTTGTAGCTTGTCATTGAACTCAATGCGTTCAAGACAAGTGTATCGTTCATTACCACATCGTTGAAGACAGTGTCTTTCCCGCTATAAACAATCACATTGAATTGCTCTGCATCGGATTTCCAAGAAATCGTTGCACTATTGGTAGTAACATCTGCCTTGACAGAATCTACATCTTGGCAATGAGATTGTGCACTAATGGTAACATCGTCAATCCACATGTAGTTGGATATGCCATAGTTGCTGAGGAAGACGATATACTTACCATGACCCTCTTGCAAGTTAACCTTGACCGTTTCCCAATAATTGTTGCCATTCGGGTCAGCCGACATAGCAGCCGACGAAGGAACCAATTGAGTAGTAAAGTTCTTCAACTCATAGAATGTAGAGAGGTCATTCGGGTTCTCCACCAAACCAATGCGAATACTATGTGCATACGAAGCCGTAGCATAAGATGTACTACTTACGGTGGCAGAAGAAACATACTCACTAACGGCACGAGCAGCGAATATCAACTGGAGTGTATCCATCCGGTCGCTATTCAAAGCCGGCATAACAGCCCAGATAGAATCCGGATAACTATAACCGGTACTATAATAATGGGCGAAGTACAAGCAAGACGAACCGGACTTCGAATAATTATAATATGACGAATTGGTAGTCATTTGCGGGATGTAAGAGGAAGAGAAGATATCCTGACCTACATTCCAGCAATTCTGCATCTTGTAGGAAGTACCATCAATTGTTTTCCAATCGGCTTCGTCATCGAAGTTGTAAGTAACAGGAGCGTCTATGAGGCACTCTGTCATGAAGTTGACAGCATCGGTCCATTCAGAAACGACACCGTCCTCACATGCAGCGCGCAGACGCACTTGATAGGAAGTACCGGGCAGCAACTCGGTGAGTTGATAAGCCGTAGTATCCTCTACAGGAACGAATGCCGTATCCGTAGCACCGGCAACCACAACTGCCAACTCATAGTCGGAAGCTTTGGTCGCTTTCCAGGAAACGAGTGCATCAGATATGCCTACCTTGCCAACTACCGGCATTGCAGGTTTAGCGCAAGCATCAGCATGCAGGAGTTCCACATCGTCGATGCAGACTACATTATTCTGATCACCATCCCACATAAAGGCGATGTATGCACCTTCGGCATTTTCCAGTGCGATGTCGTACTTACGCCAATAGTCGGTGCCATTGGGGTCGCCTGCAGGAGCACCCGTAACAACATCCATTTGAACGAGTTCAATGAGTTTGAAGGTATTCACATCGTTCGGGTTGGTCATCGTACCGACCTTGATAGCGCGAGCATAAGCAGAAGTGCCATAGCTCATGGACGAACCGGACGAAGAACTTACCGTTTCGTAACCCGGGCGTGCCCAGAAGGTCAGTTTCATCGTATCCAAATCTCCGTCAACAGCAGGCATAACTGCGACTTGAGGAGCATCGCTACTAGATGTACTATAATCTAATGCCAAAGCACCCGAACCGGAATGCGCATAATTATACACTGTGCCATAGGAGGAAGAAGCATTCTCTATAACGAACGGATAATAACCGATTGTACCATAATAATAATCCTCTACCATTTCGCCAAGCGCACCCCAACAGTTCTCCATGTAAACAGGGGTCTCAATCATATCATAGGAATACCAATCTTCTTCCTCATCCGTATGATGTACATAGCGAGAAGAAGGATCGTCGAAATCATACTTCACGCCCATAGCAACAAGGCAAGAGGTGGAGAATGAAGTCACTTTAGACCATTGTGAGTAGAGTCCGTCACCACAAACGGCACGCACATAGAGGTCGTAGTCGGTAGAAGGACTTAAAGTATCAATCTTGAGATATGCGGTATCTACATTGATGAGTTTATCGGCTGCGAAGGTCTTCACATCAAAGCCCGCCTCGTCAATAGCGACTTGGAAACTATCTGCCAAGCTAACCCATTCGGCAGTAGCATCTTTGCCACCGGCAACAACTTTGACAGCAGACGGAGCCATGCAGTCGGGTGCTTTCTCAATCATCACATCGTCAATCCAAACATAGTTGGACTTGGAGAAATCATTGGCGAAGCAGATGTATTTGCCTTTAGCCCCCTGCAGGAAGATGGTTACACTCTCCCAATATGAAGCCAATTCGGATGCAGAAGGAGTAGAAGACACCTCCGGCAGAACAACCGTTTCGATTTCCTCGAAGGTAGAAGGATCGTTCGGATCGGTCAAAGTACCTACACGCACGCTGTGAGCATACGAAGAGGTCGCATAGTTGGAAACCGACGGGCTACCATAACTAGAATTATAACTATACATTGCACGCGCTTTGAAGGAAATTTGCAAGCTATCCAACGGCATGTTCATTTCCGGCAGAACAACATAGTTGCTATAATCAGAGTAAGACGAATAGTACGAATAGAGGTACATTGCATAACTGCCCGAATATGCATAGTCGTAGGTATAGTACGAACCATTATTGTTAACTATGTACGACAGATACGAAGTCGAACCATACGATTCATTCCAGCAAGAAGGAATAACATACGAAGATGTTCCATAAACAGGTTTTTGGTCAGCTGCATCATCAAAGTCCATCGAATAAGGTATATTCTCCAAGCAAAGTGTAGTAAAGACAACTTCCTTGCTCCAAGCACTCTTATCCTCATCGCCACAAAGACCACGCATATAAACATGGTAAGTAGTATTGGACAACAAGTCGCTGATAACGGTTGTATCCTGAATCGTTTGATTATAGATAACCTTAGCCGCATCCGAAGTAGCAGCAGAATCAGGATTGATAACACCGTTAGCGATTACCAATTGGTAGTCGGCAGCATTGGCTTTAGCGAAACCAATCTTAGCAGAAGTTGCACCAACTTCCATAGCACTAACAGACGCGATGTCTTTGCAAGTAGGTTGTTTACGAACCTCAAAATTATCAGCATAAGAGGCAGATCCATATTCGCTAATACCATATACACAGATATGTATATCACCTGATTGCGGGATATTAAATGCATAAGTGTACCAGCCAGCTGCATCTACAGCCCCCACATATTCGTTTGAATTTTTCGTAACACGCAATACATGACCTATCGTATCAATTCCTTCTTCACCTTCTACCGTAATAAGGAAACCTTCATTCAACTTAGTGTCATAATCAGATGTACGATACATATCCATGCGGAACTCGTAAGCATCGGCTTCAGGAATATTCATCGCAGGCAATGTCAGTTTTGTGATATTACCAGCATTCATATCCGGCAATTTAATTTGTGTGGTAGCGTTACCACCTTGCGCTGTTGTAGAAGTCATGAATACATCGGTTTTGCTACTTACAGAAACGATATGTTCATTACGCCAGCATATTGCATTAAAGTTAGCCGATGTCTTGTACGAATCAAAGTTCTCGCTCCATGGGAATTCAGCCACCGGCTGGCACTCTGTGATGAATGGAGCAGCACTACTCCAAGCGCCTTGTTCTTCTCCACACAGACCGCGTACATACGCATAGTAAGTAGTAGCAGGAGCAAGTTCATTAGCCACTACGAAGGTATCTGCTACAGCATCGTTGCGGAAGACGGTATCAGCCAAGACTCCGCCAGCAGCCAAATCTACATTGGATGTAGAAACGATAACCTCGTAATTGGCTGCGCCTGTACCCGGATACGATACGATAGCGCTATCTGCACCTATTTCGACAACAGATACAGCACCCATATCTTTGCAGGTAGGCTGAGCACGAACTAGGAAGTTGTCTATATATGTGCTGGAGCAATACTGGCTTTCACCTACTACAATAATATGGTTATTACCGGATACCGGCAAAGCAAATGTATAGGTGTACCAACCAGAAGCAGATTCAGCAGGAATACCATGAGCAGCATCTGCTGTATCAAAGCTACGGCTGATAAAGCCTAGTTCTTGTGCAGAAACATCAATAGTGTCGCTTTGTGAGATATAGATGCGAACACCTTCTTTGGTAACATCACCATAGGTAGAGGGAGTACCATTGCGGTATACATCAATCTTAAACTCATAAGCCTCAGGCAGATTCATTTCTGGCAATACAAGCATAGCTTTATTACCAGCTGTCATATCCGGCAATTGGAGTTGGGTTGTTGAGTTACCACCTTGCGCTGTTGTATAAGTCTTAAACACAGCGGTTTTTCCTTCTACAGAAACGATATGTTCATTACGCCAGCAAGGAACATCCAAATTAGCCGTCGTCTTATACGAATCAAAGTCCTCGCTCCACGGGAATTCTGCGATTGCTTCGCAAGAAGTCAGGAAGTCGATTGTCTTTTGGTCGGTGAGACCACCTTGACAGATTTGCTGTATGCCCACATAGTAATGTAATGAAGCAGACAATCCCTCGAAGGTGTATGTCAAGCCACTTTCAATAGTGTCTTTGACAGCAGCAGACAGGTCGCTATTCTTTGACAAAGAGATGATAGTGGGTTTAGCAGCATCACCTTGCCAAGTCAAGACAGCACTATTGCCCGTAATATCACTAATAGCCAAACTATCAGGATTGTCGCAGTCGGCAATAATCTGTTTGATAGAAACATTATCTACATACAAATCATTGTCGTTTTTATCCGAATATGCCTCAAATGCCACCATAATAGACTTGCCTGCATAACTGCTCAAATCTATGGTGTATTGAGTAAGCGTAGTAGGAATGCTGGTGATAGGAGCATAAGCCGTGGCAACGGTGTCGAACAACAAAATTGTGGTCCATGTTGCACCATTGTCTTCAGAAATCAGCACACCCACTTTCTGCCCATCTGTAGAAGTAGGAGCCGTCTTTTTGTTATATCCAGTATAAGCCAATTCAAAGGATAATTCAATAGGATCAGTACCATTGCTCAAAACGATTGCAGGTGTAGTCAGCACACCCTTATTGGTACTATATATATTGGTCTTAGCTGCATTAGATGTAGCTGCATAAGAAGATGTGATGCTCCAACGGCTACCTGATGACAACGATGCACCAGACATAATATCACCTATATAGTTACCCCAACCACTTGGCAGCGAGCTAGAACCTTCAAAGTTCTCGCTATATGGCAGACCTAAAGCCGTCTTGAAGGTTGTCTCTATAAATTCTGTTGAATCGTTTGCACAAATACCTTGCAAGCGTGCATTATAGGATGTAGCAGATGACAAGCCCGTAATTTCAATCGAATTTTCGGTTATTCCCTTATGCGATGCTACGGTATCTGCACCTTGCAGGATATACAAATCATATTGAGCGGAAGAGCCAATCCAAGAGAGCGATGCGGAAGTAGTTGTTACCTCATCTATTATAATTTTCTTTGGATCAGGACAAGTAGGCAATGCACGCACTTCGAAATTGTCTGCATAAGAGGCAGCACCATATTCACTAATACCATATACACAAATATGAAGATTACCGGCTTGAGGGATAGTGAATGCGTAAGTGTACCAACCATCAGCGGCGACAGCATCTATATATTCGTTCGAATTTTTTGTAACACGCAGTACATGACCTATCGTATCTATTCCTTCTTCTCCTTCTACGGTGATGAGGAAACCTTCATTCAACTTAGTATCATAACTAGAAGTACGATACATATCCATTCGGAATTCGTATGCATTCGCTTCAGGGATATTCATGAACGGAAGGGTTAACTTCTTGACATTGCCCGATTGCTCATCTGCAAGTTCTAACTTACCTGTACTATTAGAACCTTTAGCTTCCGTGGAAACGCCCAACTTACCAGTACCTGTTCCTGCAATATGTTCATTCGTCCAGCAATCAAATGCAATCACACCCGTCGCACGATTATCAAAGTTCTCTGTCCATGGGAAAGTGGTAATGGAAGCGCACTCCGTACGGAAAGCCACACTATTGCTCCACTTAGCGGTATCGCCTTCGCCACAAATACCACGGACATACGCATAGTACATGGTATTGCCATTGAGACCGGTGATTTGCATTTTATTGTCTGCATCGACTATTTGGTCAAAAGCATATGTAGAAAGCGTATCTACTGCTTTTGTCGAGATGGTAGATACCAAAACTTCGTACTTGGCAGCACCTGTATTGTTCCAAGTATAATCAGCCCCGCTATCCGTGATATTGCTTATCTTGCTCTCAACCACCTGTGCACAAGTGCTGGCAGGAGAAAGTTTGATATTGTCAAGTATGACATAGTTGGTAGAGTCATGGTTGGCAGGTTCTGCCAAAGCGAACATAATATATTGTCCCATGTTACCATCCACATCACCCATATAGTCGGCAAAACTAATCGTGTAGTCTTTTATTGCCGTAGAATCAGCAGCATAGTCTATATCAATCGACCATATAGCTTCCTCATCGGGAACAGGATTAGCAGGATCAAAGATAATACTTACATTCATTTTTTTGAAGTTGGTGCTTTCATTTTTGTCTGTTGCAGCCGAGAAGGAAACCTCATAATGATTGATAGAATCTCCGTCAGCGAACTGGAACATAGGCGTAATAGCATACGCACCATCGCTATAGGTTGCATAAGTACCACTCTTGGACAGATATAAGTAATTGCCGAATTTGGCATTGGTCTTGCATTCGGGGAGAGAACCAGAGGTACTATCGGTCAAGAAGCCCAAAGTCCAGCAGTCCAAATGAGATTTGTCGGAGAAGTCTTCCGTGCCAAATTCCTCGATTGTGAACGGATCGCAGAGTGTTTTAATAGAAACACCATCCGACCACTTACCCTTGTCACTATCGCTGCATACTCCACGCGCGTATATATAATATAAGGTGTTGTCTGCGATATTTGCCGGGTCGCTAATTACCTGTTCTACACCGGCATTTACCTGATTGTAAGCAATCTTGGCAGGATCTACATTATCCAATGTGTCGGGGCGGATAGCTTCGGTAACGAAGATAATCTGATAATTAGCGGCATTGGTAGCGGCAAAACTTACCGTTGCACCATGAGCAGTGGGTTTGGAAGCCGTAATTACTCCCATACGGTCGCAAGTAGGAATAACATCTACCTCTATCTCGTCAATGGAGAACGGAGTAAAATAAGTGTAGTCATACCAACTACCTTCTACAAATTGCCCTTGACCAAGTTTATTGGCAAAGCAGATATATTTGCCCGTGCCGGTGTAAGAGGACATATTGACTTCAACCATTTCGTAAGTTGTACCCTTGGGCTCGAACTCTGCAACCATCTCAAAGGTCTCCGGGTCGTTGGGGTCGGTCATGACACCTACCATCAGCGTATCGGGATTTTCGTAAGAGGTGGAAGCACGGCGCAAACGGAAAGATACTATCAGATTGCTGATATTCTCCATTGCCGGCATGCTTGCCCAAGAATTGTATTCCGTACTCGAAGTGGTACTGGTGCCCCAAGTCAAGAATTTGCTACCCTTGTAAGCCGATGAGGTTGAGCTACTAACGGTAGGATATGAGCCACCTTTACGGACAATCGTCCAGCAAGAAGGATCAGCATTTGCCGATTCGTTCTCAAAGTCCATTGTATATGGTACTTCTTCCGGCGCGCAAGGAGTCTTGAAGGCAGCTTGTGCCCATTCGCCCTCTTCGCAACTCTGTTTAACAGCGAAATAGTATTGTGTATTGGGTTCCAAGCCGGTAAAGTTAACCGATGTAGCATTTACCTCTTGTGTGAACAATGTATCGGAGTAATCGGCTTTAGAACTGATGAATGCTTTGGCAGCGGTTGTACCGATAGCAGACCAATTGGCAGTCATTTGGTCGGACTCTGCCATAATCTTCAGTTTGCTGATGCCACCACAGTTG
Organism: Paludibacteraceae bacterium; assembly: GCA_024399835.1. Taxonomy (GTDB): domain Bacteria; phylum Bacteroidota; class Bacteroidia; order Bacteroidales; family Paludibacteraceae; genus Colicola. Next base: position 21,378 of record JAKSNK010000011.1, on the reverse strand, counting down.
GCATCGTATTTCTCCATTTTGAGATCGCCAATAAACAGATACCATCCAGACTCAGATATACCAGACTCGGTGTAGAGAGCCACTTTGATATTTTTGCCTCTATATTGAGACAAGTCAACATATATCTTTTGTGCCATAGACGAGCATTGGCGCAAATCGTAGTCCGTTGAATCCGAGCAAGACCAAACGGTAGCATTGCTGCGATTCCATGTAGCACCACCATCTTCGCTAACTATCACCATGAATTGATCCTCATTTTTAGATAGATCGGGCTGCTTTGGTGTGTTATAATTGGAAGTAACAGCCAACATAAAACTCAAGCGAGCATTTTCGTCTTCTTCCAAAGCCACATCTATTATCGGTGATATCAACCACCTATTACTTCCATAAGAAGACATGCTGGCATACACACAATATCCGCTCGTCATACCAAAGCGAGGTGCCAAGTTGCTGACAGACCAAACAGAAGAACTGCTTGAGCCCAAACTACCACCTGCAAATACACTTTCTGCCGAAGTACCACTATATTGTGTCCATGTAGGGGGTATCGTGCTGCCTGTAAACGGATTGGCATACGGGATAGCATACGATGTCTGAATACTGCCCATTACCCAATCGGCATCTTCGCAGCATTGTTTTACGCGCACATAATATACTTTGCCCGGATCCAAGTCTTCAAAGGAATACGACTTAACCTCCAATGTATCCGATTCTATAATATCGGCAAAGGATTTAGCAGACGACAATTGCAATACTACGCTATCCTTACCATTGGTTGCCCATGAAGCAGAAATAGAGTGACTACTGCACGAAAGTTTTAATTTATCTGCGCCACCGCAATTGATGTCGTATGTATCAATCGAGATATCATCCACTTGGAAACTTTGGGATGTCGAATTATTCGGTTGATCTACCACAAAGGCAATCTTGACAATCTGACCAACCAACGCATTCATATTCACGCGGAAGCGTTTGGGCGAATTGGTCAGTTCGTTGTAAGAGATGATTTTTTCATTAGCAGACGACCAAGTCTTACCACCGTCTGCCGAGAAGAGAATATCCAATGAGCCATCGGTAACGGACGAAGTTCCTATAGCCGTTCCGCTAGTACCTATTACCAAAGCGGCATTGAATGTCAGTTCTGCTATTTCAGCACTACTGAGGTCAATAGCAGGAGAGACAAGCCACAATGGAGGATTAGATGTATAATAGTGATCGCACCAAACATGGGCACCGTTCATCACACCGGAAGATGCTTCAAATTTCCAGCCACCACTACCGGTATGAGGAACCAAATTGGAAGCATCGGCAAAGACATCATCAAAGCTACCCTTGAGCGCTTGCCAGCCATCGGGCATTGCGGAATAAGCAGAGAAGTCCTCAATAAAGGGGAAGCCAATCGAAGTAGTAAAGGTAGTCGATACCCAAGGGGTATAACCCGATTCGTTGTCATCACAAGTAGAACGAACATATACATAATACTTCGTCTGAGATGCCAAATCAGGGATAATTACCGATGTTTCAGTCGTACCCTTTTGGCAGAAAATGAGCGAAAGGCAGTCTGCTTCCGACGGATCAGCCAGAGCGGTATTGCTTACCAATACATCAAATGCCTCATCGTCCGAATTGAGGACTAAAGAAGCACTTTGAGCCATTGCGGTAACGGAAACGCTCTTTATACCCGTACACATGGAAGAGTTCATCACTCTAATAGCATCCAGCAATACTCCTCGACCAAAGTTCTCGTTTGCCTCGAATGCCAATTGGTAGGTACCAGAAGCTTCCACCAAATCCAAAGTGTCCGTTTGCCAGCTACCGATATTAGCATCGTAAGATACCAACAGCTTCCAATCTTCACCCGGGGCAGTACGGTAGTACACCTTGAGTACATCAAATTGTCCACTACGATTGGGTTGAGCATGCGAGAACACCAAAACAGGTTGATAAGCTCCCATCAAGTTCAACTCAGGAGTAATTAAACGAACGACATAGTTCTGCGTCTCACCCGATTCATTCCTCAACACTACGCGACTATTGCCTTCGGCAGCTCCGTTCGGATTTGTCAACGGAGTCGATTCAGATTGTGTCTCGACTGTCCAAGCGGCGGAAGCAGTACTCAACACTTCTTGAGTCCATGTTGCAGGAATAGCGCCATCTTCAAACCCCTCTTGCAAATGATAAACAGGAGCAGAAAAAGCAGCCATTGCACACAAACAAAGCCCAAATGACAAAAGTAAAATCTTTTTCATACGCTAATTGTTTTTTGTTAATAATAGAGTTAATTGTATTTTTTCTTTATTTTATCAGAATTGCTTGTTTTCCACCATGATAAACCGTCACTCCCTGATGCGACTCGTCCACAGGTTGACCGAGCACATTGTAATAATGTTGCGGTGCTTGTGTGGGGGTAACCGTCAAATGTCGGTTAGGGATATACGGGCAAGTCATAAACTCAACACCATCGGTACGGCGCATCTTAACCTGATACTCGCCGTCCATCTGCAAACCGCCCCGCTGGTTGTAATACGACATCCAGGCGCCATCAACAGGTGCGCCATTGAGATACCATTCATACGAATCAAAGGCGAAATCGCTACCATACCCTGCCGCATCGGCATTCTTGACAGAGATAACATCATCCCAACGATGGAAAATAACCGTAGAAGGATAAGTTACCATAATATCCAAAAGGAAACTCTTGTCTCCGCATACAAAATCTTCAAATGTTATTTCTGCCTCGTACCGGTCAGGACGCAATCCGTCAGGAATGGCAAGTTGAATCTCGCCGCCACTCACAGAAGTTTTGCTAATATCCGTAAATCCGGCAGCTTTGGCTTTGTCACTAAATGCCACACTATAACGGGTAGCAATGCCCTCGTTGACCACATAGGGATAGATAATAACAGGTTGATTATCTTCACATTGCTGCTGAGGTTCCAAAGTAATATCCAAACATGTGCCACCTATCACGATATCTTCCTCGCGCGCACACTCGATAGAATTATATAAGGTGAAGTGATAGATGTTGGCTTTTAAGTTGTGAAGTCCTTCGCCGAACAAATGGTATTCACGAATCGTATCGTCCTCTACATACATCACCTCGAAGTGATCAAAGCCGGTACCCGATACCTCGATATCGGCAGTATATTTTTCTTTCTCCAAATTGATACTGTCAATCGTAAAGACAGGTATAATCTCGTCGGCAATCTCTACATATTGCAGAACGGTACTGTCGCAACCGAGTGTAGTTTGCAGATTGCGCACGAACATACCGGATTCCGTGCCACGATAGCAATCGCCGTCCACACAGTATTTATCGCCAAAGCAAATATAAGCCGTATCCAACTCAATGGAATAGTTGGGCAATATATGTACTGTCATTTCACGCACACTATCACAACCGGCTACACTCTTCAACTCCAAAGGATAAACACCACTCTGCGCAATCAGTTTATCTCCCCATTGGATGAACTCACCCTGACAAAGGAGCGTGTCAAACGCCTCAAAGGTATCCTGTATCTTAGGCAATGTAATCGAGTGCTCTATACTCTCTTCACAACCACCATTGAGCAAGGCGGTCAGACGGATGTCGTAAGTACCTCCGTCAGAGGGCAACGAGAAAATAGGACTCTCACCCTCAGCCGTTGATACCACAACACCTGCAGAAGAAACTTCCCATTGGTAAACATCACATTTCTCCTTGAGGTTTTTAATCGTATCGTTTCTCAAAATAGTGAGCACATAACTGTTGTTTTGTATTTTCACACGATTCACGCACTTCTCGGGAGCATAGATTGCCTTGAACTCAGGTTTCGGCAAGCGAGGAATACATTGTGAATAGAGGTCGAAATAGCAGGCACCCTCCTCCAACGAAGTCAGACGGCAACGATAGGTAGCCGTATCAGTAGGCACAAAGGAAGAAGAAGTCGCTCCGGGAATAGGATTATCATACTTGTCATACCATTGATACCTAAAGCCGTCCGGTGCTTTCAAGTTCATACCCACAGAAGGATCTTTGGCACAAGACTTGGTTTCAATCGTAGCAGAAGCGCAATCCAAAGTAAAGTAAGCATAACCGTAGTGACCGTACAACGAGCAGTCGTAAGTCGTCAAACGGATAGTCAGCACCTGTCCTACATAATCCTGCAAATGCAAACCGACCGTAGTCCAGTCCTTCCAAGTAACCATATCATAGCCCGAGCCGTAAGTATGCCAGCCGGAAGCTTTGGAATTGGCAGCGAAATTGCAGTGGCCGCAAGTAGGATCAACCAAATCGCCATGTTCGTCCAATATATCCAACACGAAACGCGGCTGTTCGTCCGAATCATGGTCAGGATCCTGCAACACGATAGCATATTTCATCAGCAAAATAGCATTGGCACTATCTACCAGATAACTGAAACTAACCGACTCCGCTTCACCGTTGGTATCCCAGTTACCCAAACGGATAGAAGCATAATCATTAGCGGGAACCAAAGACAAAGCATTACCCGTACGCGGGTCTTTGGCAGTACGGTCCCAATTGACAGTATGGCGCGAACGCATATCGTCCGGTCCGTAATCAATCACGCCCCGGTTCTCGTACGCACATTGCGGATTGGAATGATAACCATTATAACCGTCACCATAGGTGCAAACGACACCCGGGGCAGTCAAATCCACATAATTGATACAGTGGCGCTCAGGGCAGAACACCACATACGAACTCAAATAGGTCCATGCGCTGGTGTCAACCGTATTGATACCACGCACACGGAAATCGTAACTACCTTCGTCCAAATTTTCCACTACGGTACTACCCGTCGAGCCACCCGGCAGATTGGATATTGTCTGCCATGCCAAAGCACCTACCTTGCGGTAGCCCAACTGATACTCGCCGGAAGTACCCGACCAAGACAGCAGGACACTATCACAACTCAATGCAGTAGCCGTAACATTAGACGGGCGCTTGCTATTGGCAGAAGTAATTTGGATATTGTCAATACATCCGCCAACAGGATTAGCCAAGGTTGAATCCGTATTGTTGTTGCTCCATACGAAGAACAAACGAATCGCCGTACCTCTGGAACGGAACTGGAACGACTCATTCTGCCACGACTGGGAATTTCTCAACACATTACTTTGCAAATAGCCGTTAATGGTAGCATTGATATTTCCCGAAGAAGCGTTGGCATCAAGAGCCACACTCGTTCCCTGGATGTATCCATACCGCAACGAAGCATTGGAAGAACCCACACAATACCAATCGAAACTGATATCGTACATACCGTTGGGCAATACAATGTCACGATAAGCATATTGCAAACAAGGGTCTGACCCAAACTGAGCGGCAGTAGATCCGCCCGTAGCGATATACAACGCCTTGCTGCCACTACTCTTTTGGCTGGAACCGACAATCCACCGGTCGGCACAAGAGGCGGCTTGCGCACCCGAATTAAGAACCCAATTACTCAACTCTGCAGATTCTGCATCTTCAAAACCCATAAAATATGGCACCGTAATAGTTTGTGCCATCAACACAGTCGGCAACATCAAAGCCAACCCTAAAACGAAAAGTATTTTATTCTTACACATAGTCATTATATAATACACTCGCGCCTACATACGCGAAAATTTTCGCAAAGTTACAACATTTTTTTGAAATATCCAAATAAAAATGCAAAAAAAAATATTTTGTGTAAAAAATATTACATTTTTCTATGCATTTTGCGGTTTTTTGAGCAAAAGTTTATGCATTTACAATGAAAATCAAACAATATGAAACCCATATCACTTCGTAAAAGCATTCACAGAAAAACAGGCACAGCACAGGATATAGTACAGGGTCGGTGTATAGTAAAACCTCAGTAACATTTCAGTTATGTACCGTATATGTACCGTATATGTACCGTAAAAGAATCGGGAAACAAGCGAGTTGGGAGTGGGGAGTTGGGGAGTTGGGGAGTTGGTGAATCGGGGAATATTCTATACTGAGCAAGCCGAGAGGACGGTGCGAAGAAAAAGAAAAGAAAAGAAAACAAAAGAAAACAAAACAGGTCATAAAGAGGATAAAAAATACTTTTTTGTCAAAAAAAATTTGCATAAGTCAAATATTTGTTGTATCTTTGCACGATTTTTTGCGGAATAGGCACGATAAGAGTCCATGCAGCGTATGAGTTTAACCACAGCAGCGCACAGACATAGGAACGCCTCACCGCCGTAACGAAGTTGGGGAATCGGTGAATCGGTAAATCGGTAAACCGAGAAGCGAGACCCAACATAAAAACCAATTAATACAATGTATGCAATTGTAGACATGATGGGACAGCAATTTAAAGCCGAAGTCGGCAAGAAGCTGTTCATCAACCGCACAGAGGGCGAAAAAGGTGCCGCTCTGGAATTTGACAAGGTGCTCTTGATTGACAATGAGGGCAAAGTAAAAGTAGGTGCTCCTTATGTAAAAGGTGCCAAAGTAGTTTGCGAGATTCTTGACAACGAATGCCGTGCTGAGAAAATCTTAGTATTCCACAAGAAACGCCGCAAAGGTTACAAAAAATTGAACGGTCACCGTCAGGATTTGACCAATGTTATCGTTAAAGAGATTGTTCTCGCTTAAAAAAGAAAGGAATTAAATTATGGCACATAAGAAAGGTGTCGGTAGTTCTAAGAACGGCCGTGAATCAGAAAGCAAACGCCTTGGCGTGAAAATTTGGGGTGGTCAATTTGCCAAAGCAGGAAACATCATCGTTCGCCAGCGTGGTACCGTACATAATCCCGGAGCCAACATGGGCATGGGTAGTGACCACACTTTGTACGCTTTGTGCGATGGTATAGTAACCTTCACACGCAAGCGCAACGACAAAAGTTATGTAAGCATTCAGCCCATCGCTGAGGCGTAATATCTACAGGGGGAATCGGTTAATCGGTAAGTCGGTTAATCGGTTTTTTCTTTGTAAATACAAACATTTATTCTCTCCTATTGTTGGGGGTAACCCTCTCAAGAGGGGAGAATTTATGCATTATATATTTATATATTCCATAAATGACTTATAAATACTCTTTTGAAAATTTAGAGGTGTGGCAGTTATCGCGCGCGTACGCAAAGCGCGTGTACGAAATTACTAAAGCACATTTCCCTGCCTCAGAGATGTATGGATTGAGCAGTCAAATACAAAGAGCAGCAGTTTCCATATCCTCAAATATCACAGAAGGAGTATCCCGAAAAACGCCCAAAGAAGAATTACGATTTATAGAAGTTGCCTACGCCTCGCTGATGGAGACCTATAACCAATGGTATATAGCGTTAGACATCAACTATATTGACGAAAAAACATTCAAAGACATTCAACAACAAGTGGACAAACTTGCCAATAAACTCAATAGTTTCGCTCGAGCCATAGAACGAAGGATGGAGGGGAGCGCCCCGCGGCAAGGGGAAGTAGAATTCCCCGACGAGCGGAGAAACGATTCACCGATTAACCAACTCACCGATTAACCAAAAAAAACAACTATATGTTAACACTTAAACAAATTTACGAAGACAAAGCCGCTATTGTGGCAGGTCTCAACAAGAAACATTTCGCCGGAGCCGAAGAAGCTATCGACCAAGTTATCGCACTCGACCAAGAGCGCAAAGCCGCTCAGCAGAAAAAAGATGCTGCCTCCGCTGAGATGAACCAAATAAGCAAATCCATCGGCATGCTGATGGCAAAAGGACAAAAAGACGAAGCCGAGGCAGCCAAAGCCAAGACCGGCGAACTGAAAGAGAACATCAAACAATACGAGCAGGAAATGGCAGATGCCGAAGAAAAACAACGCCTGCTGCTACTCACTATCCCCAATGTACCCTACTCGCTCGTTCCCGAAGGCAGAAGTGCCGAAGACAACTTGGCAGTAAAAGTCGGCGGCTGGGAGATTCCAGCCGGTGAATCGGTGAATCGTGGAATCGGTAAACTGGTAGATAATGCCCACGCATTCGACAAAGACGGTGCTGCCGTAGCACTCAAAGACTGGAAAGACGAATGGAACCCGCAACCCGAATTTGCAAAACTGCCCCACTGGGACTTGGCTAAGAAATACAACCTGATTGATTTTGACCTCGGCGTTAAAATCAGCGGAGCAGGTTTTCCCGTTTATATCGGTCAAGGTGCACGCCTGCAACGCGCGTTGATAGATTTCTTCCTGGACGAAGCCACCAAAGCCGGTTATACCGAGATTATGCCGCCGACGGTAGTCAACGCCGCTTCCGGTTACGGAACAGGTCAACTGCCCGACAAGGAGGGACAGATGTACCATTGTGAGGTGGATGACCTTTACCTGATTCCGACCGCCGAAGTGCCGGTGACCAATCTCTACCGCGATGTTATCATTGACGAGGACCAGTTGCCTATCAAGAATTGCGCCTATACCGAGTGTTTCCGTCGCGAAGCAGGCAGTTACGGTAAGGATGTACGCGGACTGAACCGCCTGCATGAGTTCAGCAAGATTGAGATTGTGCGCATTGACACCCCCGAGCATAGTGACGCTTCGCACAGAGAGATGCTGGCACATGTAGAAGGACTGCTGAAGAAACTGGAATTACCCTATCGCATATTGCGCTTATGTGGCGGAGATATGAGTTTTACCGCCGCTATATGCTATGACTTTGAGGTTTACAGCGAGGCACAACACCGTTGGCTCGAAGTAAGTTCGACCAGTAATTTCGACACCTACCAAGCCAACCGTCTCAAATGCCGTTATCGCGGCAAAGACGACAAGAAAGTGCAGATTGCTCACACTCTCAACGGTTCTGCCTTGGCATTGCCACGTATCGTGGCTGCTCTATTAGAGAACAACCAATGTGAGGAGGGTATCCGCATTCCTAAGGCATTGCAACCGTACTTCGGGGATGATATGATTCGGTAAATCGGTGAATCGGTGAATCGGTGAATCGGTGAATCGGGGAATCGGGGAATCGGGGAATCGGCGATTAACCAACCAAATCACCAACAAGAGATATGATAGAGATACTAAAATACATAATACCGGCGCTGGTGGTGGTATTGGGTGTATGGATCATCCAACACGCCATGTTCAAAAACGAAGAACGCAAACGGCAGTTTGAGTTAAAACGCGAGAGCCAAAAAAGCATTTCTCCTATCCGCATGCGCGCTTACGAACGCTTGAGTTTGCTGTTAGAGCGAACCGAGCCCGAAGCCATGCTCAAAGAGTTGATGGACGACCGCGATTGGATCAACAAGACCGTAATGGACATTCAGCGCGAACTGCTGCAGCGTATTCGCATAGAGTTTGACCATAACATGAGTCAGCAAGTATATGTGAGCGACGAAGTGTGGCAAAAAATCATGTTGGCGCGTGACGAGATGGCTGCTTTTGTCAACCAAATGGCTATTCAACTCAAACCCGGCAGCACCGGTGTAGATTATATGAAGACCCTGATTCAGGCATACCACCTGAACGGAGAGACTCCCCATGAGACTGCCTTGCAGGCACTAAAAGATGAAGCACGCTCTCTGCTATAGTATTCTTCTGTTGGTTGCAACGCTATACAGCTGTCGCCCCGATGCCGTATGCCGAGAGGCACTCACGGTAGGTTTGGTAGGCGAACTGCGCGAGACATACCCGGACAACAACAATCAGCCGCAACTGCGCACCGCATGGGACAGCATTACCGTGCAAGGCATCGGTTCGGACAGTCTGCTATACGACAACCGCAAGAACATCGGCAAGATTGTTCTTCCCATGCGGCACGATATAGACAGCACGGGGTTTGTTCTCACCTACAGGGGATGCACCGACACCCTTTACACATGGCATACCAGCGAACGCAATTTCGTCAGTGTGGAGTGCGGATGTGTCTATAACCACGATGTACTGCACCTTTCCTACACACGCCATTGGATAGACTCTATCGCCGTGATAGACAACCAAATGACCCGACAGGGAGAGACCAATATCTATTACTTACGGACAGAACGGAATTGATAAAGTTTTGAGAAAGTACCTCTTCATAGTATTCCTATTGGCAACAGGACTGACCGCCAACGCCAAAACGCACCAACCCGACAGCGTGATGCACCGCGACGGATTGTATGTGAACAACATGAAGATTTACAGCGACTCAGCCATTTTTCAGGGCGTCAACCTCAAATTGGATTTATTCAATACCTGCTACTATTTGGGGCGTTCGTTGGGCAAGATGCAAACCTATGAGATTGCCGTCAATACACGCCTCAAAAACCGTTTTTACCCCACCCTCGAGTTAGGTTATACGCAAGGCGAACTGGGAGCAACCGGTACCTTATGGAACGGCACGGGCGGTTGGGCGAGTGTCGGACTGGATATCAACGGACTGAGACGCGCCATTGAGAGTCAAAACGCCCTACTCGTCGGTTTCCGCGTAGGTACATCCATACAGCAATACGATTTGACCAATGTCAATGTGGAGGACAGTTATTGGCAGAAAGAAGTAGAAATGCAGTTTACCAACCAAAAACGCACGGAATGTTGGGGCGAGATTGTAGCAGGATGCCAAGTGAATGTATATAGCGGACTGACAATGGGTTGGTACTTGCGGTATAAACTGCTCTTCACACGCAAGGTGGCAGACGGCGAACCGCTTCCGTATTTTGTCCCCGGATACGGTTATCGGGATTTTACGCAATGGGGAATCAGTTATTACATAGGTTGGAAATTTTAATACACACAATATGAAACACCAAACAGAATTGATGAATCGTGCAGCGGACAATATTCGCATTTTAGCCGCAGCTATGGTCGAGAAAGCCAAGAGCGGACACCCCGGAGGAGCAATGGGAGGAGCCGATTTCATGAATGTTCTTTTCTCTGAATTCTTGGAATACGACCCTCAGCACCCCGATTGGGCTGCCAGAGACCGTTTCTTTTTAGATCCGGGGCACATGGCACCTATGCTGTATGGGCAATTGTGTTTGGCGGGCAAATACACTTTAGACGAACTACAGACCTTGCGGCAATGGCAAAGCGTCGTTCCCGGTCACCCGGAGCGCAATATCGCCCGCGGTATCGAGAATACGAGCGGACCGCTCGGACAGGGACATACCTATGCCGTGGGCGCAGCAATTGCCGCCAAGTGGTTTAATGCCCGATTTGGCGATATACACCGTCCCACTATTTATGCTTTCATTTCCGACGGAGGCATACAAGAGGAGATTTCGCAAGGAGCAGGACGACTGGCAGGACACTTGGGATTGGACAACCTCATCATGTTCTATGACAGCAACGCCATCCAATTATCCACCACATGCGACATAGTCACCAGCGAAGATGTAGTCAGCAAATACAAAGCATGGGGCTGGTTTGTGCAGGAGATTTCCGGCAACGACCCCGATGCCATTCGCGAAGCCATTCGGCTTGCCAAAGAGGAGACCAACCGCCCATCGCTGATTATCGGGCATACCGTTATGGGTAAAGGTTGTCTCAAAGAGGACGGAACGAGTTTTGAGAACCAATGTTCGACCCACGGTCAACCGCTCTCAAAAGCCGGTGCGGATATTCGTCAAACCATCAGTCACCTTGGCGGCAATCCTGACGACCCGTTTTGTATCTTCCCCGAAGTGGCAGAAATGTACCTACAGCGGCAAGATGAACTGTTGGAAATGAGTCGCCTGTACCGGCAACGCTATCAGCAATGGGCAAACGGCAACCCCGTGGATGCCCGTCTCTATCAGACCTATATGTCCGGCGAGACACCTTGTATCGACTGGAGCGAAATAATTCAAAAAGCCGATGTTTCTACCCGTGCTGCAAGTGCTACCGTACTCGGTTACTTGGCACAGCATGTGGGCAATATGATTGTCAGTTCTGCCGATTTGAGCAATTCCGACAAGACGGACGGGTTCCTCAAGCAGACAACCGCTTTCCGCAAGGGAGATTTCTCGGGACAGTTCTTGCAAGCCGGCGTGAGCGAACTGACTATGGCTTGCATCATGATAGGCATGTCGCTGCACGGCGGCATTATCCCTGCTTGCGGCACATTCTTCGTCTTTAGCGACTATATGAAGCCGGCTGTGCGCATGGCTGCTCTGATGGAAACGCCTGTTATCTTCATTTGGAGCCACGATGCCTTCCGCGTGGGCGAGGACGGTCCTACCCATGAACCGGTAGAGCAGGAAGCGCAAATACGCCTAATGGAGAAACTGCACAATCATAGCGGCAAACCGTCTATGTTGGTACTGCGTCCTGCCGATGCCGAAGAGACCACTATGGCATGGAGGACGGCAATCGAGAACACCCACACGCCGTCGGCACTCATTCTCAGCCGTCAAGATATACCTTCGGTATCGGGAACAGACCTCAACGGCTTTCGACACGGGGCATACATCGTCAGTCGGGACGACAACCCGCAAGCGGTATTAATCGCTTCCGGAAGTGAAGTAGCGACCCTGATGGCAGGCGCGGAACTATTGCGCAAAGAGGGTATCCGGTTGCAAATAGTCAGCGCACCTTCTGAAGGACTATTCAGAAGCCAATCTATTGACTATCAGCAGCAGGTACTGCCTGCCGGCATTCGCCGTTTCGGACTGACCGCCGGACTGAGTTGCACGCTGCAAGGGCTGGTCGGAGAGAACGGTGCTATTTGGGGGCTGGACAGTTTTGGGTATTCGGCACCCTACAAAGTATTGGACGAGAAACTCGGTTTTACCGCCGAAAATGTATATAAGCAAGTCAAAGAGTTGGTGAATCGGTAAATCGGGGAATCGGGGAATCGGTGAATTGAAAAATAAGCAGATAAACAAATATGGATTACAATTTTAAGGAGATTGAACAGCAATGGCAAGCTGAATGGGAAAAAGCACATGTTTACCAAGTCAGCAACAAAAGCGACAAAAAGCCGTTTTATGTATTGGATATGTTTCCCTATCCCAGTGGAGCGGGTTTGCATGTCGGACACCCACTCGGCTATATTGCCAGCGATATTTACGCGCGTTACAAACGCCTGCAAGGGTTTAATGTATTGCACCCGATGGGATTTGACTCATACGGTCTGCCTGCCGAGCAATATGCCATACAGACGGGGCAACATCCCGAAGTGACCACCATGAAGAATATTGCCCGATACATCGAGCAACTCAAAAAGATTGGTTTCTGCTACGACTGGGACCGCGAGGTAAAGACCTGCGACCCCGACTTCTATAAATGGACACAATGGGCATTCATACAGATGTTCAATTCGTATTACGATACTGCACAGCAAAAAGCACGCCCTATCTCCGAACTCATTCACAAGTGGGAGCAGGACGACCCCACATGGGCTACTCTGACCGAGCAACAGCAACAGGAACGCCTTATGAAGTTCCGTATTGCCTACCTGAGCGATACCAAAGTTAACTGGTGTCCGCAACTCGGCACCGTTCTTGCCAATGACGAAGTGAGCGAAGGATTGTCCGTTCGTGGCGGTTTCCCTGTAGAACAACGCGTGATGCGCCAATGGAGTATCCGTGTCAGCGCGTATGCCGGCAGATTGCTCGAAGGGTTGAAGAAACTCGACTGGACAGAGTCGCTCAAGGAGACACAACGCAACTGGATAGGGCGTTCGGAAGGCGCAGAAATGCAGTTTAGTATTAAGGGGCAAGATGCACCATTCACCATCTTTACTACCCGTGCCGACACGGTGTTTGGCGTTACCTTTATGGTTCTTGCGCCCGAAAGCGAATATGTAAAACGCGTAGTCAAGCCCGAGCAGCAGGACGAAGTGGATGCTTACCTTGACCGTTGCAAACACCGTACCGAGCGCGAGCGCATCGCCGACCGCAAAGTGACGGGTGTCTTTACCGGTTCGTATGCCATCAACCCTCTCACACATACAGAAATACCTATTTACATATCCGACTATGTACTAAGCGGTTACGGCACAGGTGCCATCATGGCTGTGCCGGCGCACGACAGTCGTGACTATGCTTTTGCCAAGCATTTCAATCTGCCGATTATTCCTCTGATTGAGGGGGCGGATGTCAGCGAGCAGAGTTTTGATGCCAAGGAAGGCAAAATGATCAACTCCGGTTTCCTCAATGGTTTGGAAGTACCCGATGCAATTGCCAAAATGAAGGAATATATCACCAATACCGGCATCGGTCGGGTCAAGGTCAATTATCGTCTGCGTGATGCTATTTTCTCGCGCCAGCGCTATTGGGGCGAACCGTTCCCCGTTTACTATAAGGACGGTATGCCATACACCATTGACGAGAAAGACCTGCCGCTCATGCTGCCCGAAGTGAGCGACTTCAAGCCCACCAGTGACGGGCGTCCTCCATTGGGCAATGCCAAAGATTGGACATACAACGGCTATCCGCTCGAACTGAATACCATGCCCGGCTTTGCCGGTTCATCGGCGTATTATCTGCGTTATATGGACAACCACAACGCCAACGCCCTGGTAGATAAGGATGTTAATGCCTATTGGCGACAGGTCAACCTGTACATAGGCGGTACCGAACACGCTACGGGGCACCTCATTTATAGCCGTTTCTGGAACAAGTTCCTTTATGACCTTGGGTATATTTGCGAGGACGAACCGTTCCAAAAGCTCATCAACCAGGGTATGATTCAGGGGCGTTCCAATTTTGTCTATCGTTATATAGGCGAAGGGGCTACAGGCAATCTGTATATCAGTTACAACCTCATCGACAATCCCGAATACAAAGACAAGGTGCAACCTATCCATGTCAATGTGAATATCGTACACAACGACATTCTTGACATTGCCGCCTTCCGCAATTGGCTGCCTGAGTACAAGAATGCCCAATTCGTTTATTCGGACGGCACGACCGACAACGATAATCCGTATCTCGGTACGCCTGCCGAAAAGCAGTATATCTGTGGTTGGGCGGTAGAGAAAATGTCCAAATCAATGTATAATGTGGTCAACCCTGACGATATCGTCGAGCAATACGGCGCCGATACGCTTCGTTTGTACGAGATGTTCCTTGGTCCGTTGGAAATGTCCAAACCATGGGATACGAAGGGAATAGACGGTGTGCATCGTTTCATGCGCAAACTGTGGAACATGTACGAAGACATCTCTGACGAAGAACCGACACGCGAGGAATACAAAGCCCTGCACAAACTGATTAAGAAAATCACATGGGACATTGAAAATTTCTCTTTCAACACCTCCATTCCTGCCTTTATGATTGCGCAGAACGAGTTGTCTGCATTGCGTTGCAACAAACGCGCCATCTTGCGCCAATTGGCTATTTTGATGGCACCATACGCTCCGCATATTGCCGAAGCCATGTGGCATCGGTGTGGAGAAACAACTTTTGTAGTGGATGCACAATGGTGCGAATGTGACGAGACATACCTGACTGAAGATACTGTCAAATACCCTGTTCAATTCAACGGCAAAGTGCGTTTTACCGTCGAGTTGCCTAAGACTATGGGTAAAGAGGATATTGAGCAGACCGTAATGAGTCACGAAGATACCGCTAAATACCTGAACGGCGCTGCGCCCAAGAAAGTCATTGTCGTTCCGGGACGAATAGTGAATATCGTTGTGTGAAAACAAAAAAGAGGTCTGCGCGACCTCTCGTGATCCAGCTGGGGCTCGAACCCAGGACCCCATCCTTAAAAGGGATGTGCTCTACCTGCTGAGCTACTGAATCATGCTTTATTTTTCAAAAGCGGATGCAAAGGTACAACATTTTTTTGACATGACCAAATTTTTGAACAAAAAAATGCTCTTTTAGTAATAAAAAATGAATATTTCTTTCAAATACGACCGAAGGAAGACCTCTACAACGCATATTGGCGGTTTGATGATTGGGTCTGACTACCCTATTCGCATACAAACGATGGCGAATACTTCGACCAACGATATTGATGCTTCGGTGGAGCAAGTTGTCCGTTGCCGGCAGGCAGGAGCTGAACTGTTTAGGTTTACCACACAGGGCATGCGTGAAGTCGAATCTTTGCATCAGATTCATGACTTGTTACATAGGGAGTTTACCGACGGTCGACCGACGGTCGAATTAGATATAGAGCAATCGTCCGACACCTGTCATATACCTCTGGTCGCAGACATTCACTTCCGTTCGGATGTAGCGGATGCGGCGGCACAGGTGGTCGAAAAAGTGCGTATTAACCCGGGTAATTATGCCAACGACCCGACGACTATTCGGGAGCGTTTTACGCATTTGATTGACATCTGCAAGCGCCACCATACCGCTATTCGCATTGGTGTCAACCACGGTTCGCTGGCTCGTCGTATCATGGACCAATACGGCGACACGCCACAAGGGATGGTGGTATCGTGTATGGAGTTTCTGCGTATCGCGGTAGAAGAAGATTTTCACGATATTGTATTGAGTATCAAGGCGTCCAACACGCGTATCATGGTAGATACGGTGCGGCTGTTGGTGCAGACGATGGACCAAGAAGATATGCATTTCCCCTTGCATTTAGGGGTTACCGAGGCAGGCGAAGGTCAAGACGGGCGTATCAAATCTGCCGTAGGCATAGGTGCTCTGTTGGCAGAAGGAATAGGCGACACCATCCGTGTCAGTTTGAGCGAAGCGCCCGAAGCGGAAATACCTGTGGCAAAAGCGCTTGCCGACTATTTTGCATGTCCCGATTCGCCGCGTTATCACGGCATTACGGCGGAAGTGGAAGGGGATAAACTCATTTATGCCTACCCTAATGCCGATTGTGCGTTGCTGCCACTCTATGCCGCTGCCGAGTGCGGTCGGTTGCTGTGGCAATACGACTGCAGGCAATTGGAGATTCGTACCGACAACGCGAACATAGATACGGCACCATTAGCCAAAGATATCCTGCAGGCAGCAGGGATTATCCGCTATAAGACGGAGTTTGTCAGTTGTCCGGGCTGTGGACGAACGATGTTTGACCTGCAGCAAACGGTCGCAGACATCAAGTCCGCCTTCGCCAACTCACCGATTCACCTTTTACCGACTCACCGATTTACCGGTTCCCCGATTCCCCAATTCCCAAAAATTGCCGTTATGGGTTGTATAGTCAATGGTCCCGGAGAGATGGCGGATGCAGACTTTGGCTATGTCGGTGCAGGACGGGACCGCGTTTCGCTCTACCGGGGCAAAGAGTGCGTGCTGAAGAATATCCCGCAAGAGGAAGCCGTTGCCCGGCTGATTGAACTGATTCAAAATTCTAATTCTAATAATCAATAATAATTATCAAAATTCTTAATTACCATGTTAAAAAGTCCTTTACAGATTGCTCGTCAATCGTATCAACCCAAGATGCCGAAGGCATTGCTTGGACAAGTAGTAGTAAGAGAAGGTCAAGCCACAGAGTCGGTGGCAGACCAAGTTGAAATCAAGGCATTGTTCCCAAACACATACGGAATGCCGATGTTGACCTTGGAGCCGGCAGATGCCGATGTTGTTACGGCACGCCCTGTGCATGTTGGAGTTATTTTGAGTGGCGGTCAAGCACCCGGCGGACACAATGTGATTTGCGGATTGTTTGACGGACTCAAGAAGATGAACCCCAACAACAAACTCTATGGTTTCTTAGGAGGTCCCAGCGGACTGATTGAAGGTAAATACGAGGAGCTGACATCCGACATCATTGACGAATACCGCAATACCGGCGGCTTTGACATCATCGGTTCGGGGCGTACCAAACTCGAGGAAGAGTGGCAGTTTGACAACGGAATCGAGATTTGCAAAAAGTTGGGTATCACAGCCATCGTTATCATCGGCGGTGACGACAGCAATACCAATGCCTGCATTTTGGCGGAGTATTACCAAAAGAAGAAATGCGGCATACAGGTGATTGGTTGCCCGAAGACCATTGACGGTGACCTCAAGAACGAAATGATTGAGACATCTTTCGGTTTTGATACTGCCTGCAAGGTGTATAGCGAATTGATCGGTAATATCCAGCGTGACGCCAACTCGGCTAAGAAATATTGGCACTTTATCCGTCTGATGGGTCGTAGTGCCAGCCATATTGCTTTGGAATGTGCGTTGCAGAGCCAACCCAATATCTGCATCATCTCCGAGGAAGTGGAAGCCAAGAATATGACCTTGCAAGAAATCGTTGACCAGATAGCACAAGTGGTGGCAGACCGTGCCAAAGCAGGACAGAACTTCGGTACAGTCCTCATTCCTGAGGGACTGATTGAGTTTATTCCCGCTATGCGCCGACTCATTCAGGAACTCAACGACCTGCTTGCCAATAACGAAGAGTTTGCCGGTATGGAGGGCGACGATGCCAAGCGCGAGTATATCAAATCGATGCTCACGCCTATCAGTTGCGAACTCTACCGCTCGCTGCCTAAGGCAATCGCCAAACAGCTCACGATGGACCGCGACCCGCACGGAAATGTGCAAGTCAGCTTGATTGAAACCGAGAAACTGCTTATCGAGATGGTAGGCAAAAAACTCGCCCAGATGAAAGCATCGGGCACTTATATCGGCAAGTTCTCCACACAGCACCACTTCTTCGGTTACGAGGGTCGTTGCGCCACTCCGTCCAACTTTGACGCCGACTATTGCTACTCACTCGGACAAACGGCTACTCATCTGATTGCCGCAGGTAAAACAGGGTATATGGCAGTTGTACGCAACCTGACCAAACCGGCTGCCGAATGGATTGCAGGCGGTGTGCCTATCACCATGATGTTCAATATGGAGAAACGGAACGGCAAGATGAAACCTGTTATTCAAAAGGCATTGGTGGACCTCAACGGCAAACCGTTTAAGTATTTGGAGGAGCACCGTGCCGCTTGGGCAGATGCCGAAATGGATTATATCTATCCCGGACCTATTCAATACTACGGTCCGACAGAAGTATGTGACCAACCCACACGCACTTTAATTCTCGAAAATGCGTAAGTATGTGCTTTTAGTCATGTTGCTTGTCGCTGAATTGGCTTATTGCCGGTTTAGCGACGAGCAATTGTATAATGCCTATATGTCCGGCAATTTGGATGTATGGGGACAGTATATTGATGCGCAAGTGTGGTCTGAGATGAGTACAGCCGAGCGTAAACGGCTGCTCAATTACGAATACGGCTATGTGCCTGTCTTGGCTGACCAACAGCGCATGGAGCAGGCACGGCGGTATCTCACGCAGTATGAGCGGCATTTGAGTGACATGCAGCCGGTATTGAGCAAGGCGGATTACCTCAGCTATTCGTCGGCGGCACATGCGTATGAGTACCTATTGGACAAGGGCAAACTACTGTCCGACGGGGCTGCGTCGTTCAAACTGGCAAAGCAGGCGGTCAATGCCGACAACAACAATCCCATTGCGCTCACCCTGCGGGGAAATATAGATTTCTATGCGCCGAGGTTCTTTGGCGGAGACAAGCAGAGAGCGTTGGAAACTTTTATCAAGGCGGAGCGAATCATGTTAGCCGACACGGCTTTTCGGTATTTGTGGAATTTGCCGGCTATCCAACTGTGTATTGCACAGGGATATGAGAAGACTGGCGAATTGGAAAAGGCACTTGTGCAGGCGCAAAAGGTATTGAAGCGACATCCGCATTTTGCGTACCTGCGGGATGTTTATTTGCCCGAACTGAAGCAAAAAATGCAGAAAAAGTAATTTTTTTGCATAATTATTTGCTCATGTAAAAAAAAAGCAGTACCTTTGCATGCTTTTTCGGAACAATACCTGTTTCGATATTTGCCGAAGCGATGCCTAATGGTGTAATGGTAGCACTACAGATTCTGGTTCTGTCTGTCTGGGTTCGAGTCCTGGTTAGGCAACAAAAGAGACCTCAATGGTCTCTTTTTTGTTGATTAGGGGTGCTTTCACCCAGTCTGGGTTCTTATCTGACCCATATTTGGTTGCGGCCGAGCATGCCCTTTTTGTCCAAGCTGCCACGCAGAACCAATTTGCCGTCCTTGAGGTACAACTTGGCATAGTACATCTTGCCGCTTTCGGGGTCAAGTACATGTCCGCCGACCAGTTCACCGTTTTCCTCTTTCATGCCCCGTATGATTTGCAGACCTATGATAGGTTTGCCGTTGTCTGCACCTTCGCACGCTATGCAGACGCAGTCTTTGGGACCTTTGAGCAGGTCGATAATCTTGCCATAGTATAGTCCGTCCGTGGCTTTGAAGATATGCACCACCGATTTCTTTTCTCCCGTTTTGTCATCTACGGTTTTCCAGTCGCCCACTATTTGGTTCACTTGGGCGCAAGCCGCCATGGTCATCAGTCCCAGAACGGCTGTTAATACAGTTTTTTTCATTGTTTGTTGTTGTTTATTGTTGTTTTACATTTGCAATCGTGGATATAAAATCTTCGTCCACATAGTTGTATATACTGCGGCAGACAGCGGCAGAGAAGCGGCGCGCTATGCGCACAAAGCGTGTCCATTTATCCGCACCAATGGTTACGGGCTTCGTTGTACCGTTCTTATGAACACCGTCACGCACCAACGAATAAACGATACCGGCATTGAAATTATCGCCTGCACCTATCGTAGAAACGGTCTTACAGCGTAACGGGCGGAACAGGCAATGTATTCCGGGCGAGAATGTCTCTATCGCCTCTGCGCCGTTGGTAAAAATAAAATTCGGGCAAAGAGGGCGGATATGCTGCTCATAGACAGTCAGTGCATCGGTTGTGCCGAAAAGGTACAGAAAATCTTCCGCCGAACCGCGAACGATGTCGCTCATTCGGCAGTTCTCCAATATGCTGTCCATCACTTCGGGCAGATCCTGTATATGCGACGGACGGAAATTGATGTCGTAATAGAGTATGGCGCCTGCTTCGTGTGCCCGACGGAGTAGCGAAGAGACAACCGCATGTATGACAGGATTGACGGCAAAGAACGAGCCAAAGACGACGATATCGTCCTGTCGGAAAGCAAACGAGTCAAGTGTTTCCTGCTCCAAATGGGCATGTGCATGGTCTTTGTAGAACTCGTATTGTGCATCGTTGTTTTTGTCCAGGAACGCCATCGAGACATGCGTCTGCGTATCCTTATGGCGCACCACATGGGTAGTGTCGATATGGTTTTGTTGCATAAAGTGCATCACCATGTCGCCTATATGGTCGTCTCCCACTTGTGTAATCATCGTGATAGGCACCTGCGGGTACTGCACTCCGACGGTGCGTCCCAAACTTACCAACGCGTTAAATGTACTCCCGCCCGGCACGGCTGCTTGCGGCTGGTCGTTATGAAAAACCACATCGAGAACGGTTTCGCCTATTCCTATTATTCGTCGCATAGTTATGCTTTGTTTTACCAAATGCCTAAAACGATGCAAAAGTAATAAAATTAAATGACATACGCAAATAATTTTATGCAAAATACAGAAATATTTGCATATATCAAAAAATGTTTGTAACTTTGCAATCGAATTCCTGCGCTGGGGAGTTTTGAAGTGTCAAAACGGAGTGTGCCAACACTCACCGCGGTGG
>JAKSNK010000010.1 GCA_024399835.1 Paludibacteraceae bacterium | reverse complement strand
TAGAGCAACGCATTCGTAATGCGTGGGTCCCCAGTTCGAATCTGGGAAGTGGCTCTCAAATAAAAATCAGATAGTGAATTGACTATCTGATTTTTTGTTTTAATAGAAGATTTGTGCATGCATTTCCGGCTTGAGGTCCTGGTGCCAATATGGATATGCCTTCGGTTGCCGACTGGCTGCATCTAAGTAGGCGATTTGTTCGGCAGTCAATTGCCAATCTGTGGCACCTAAATTAAGCATAAGATGTTGCTCTGTGCGTGCGCCAATCAATAAACTTGTAATGGTCGGACGAGATAGTAGCCAATTTAATGCCACTTGTGCAACGCTATGCCCTGTCTCTAATGCCACTTGATCCAACGCATCTATGATGCGATACCATGCCTCATGATTGACAATATTGTCTCGCACAGGTACACCGTTGTTTCGTACACGGCAATCGTCCGGCATCTCTTGTCCGCGACGATAGCGACCAGCCAAACGCCCTGCTGCCAACGGACTCCAAACAATAGTACCCACATGCTGATCTATTGCCAATGGCATCAGTTCCCACTCAAAATCACGATGGAGTAGGGAATAATAAACCTGATGAACAGCATAGCGACATAACCCTTCTCTATCGGCTATAGACAGTGCTTTCATCAAATGCCAGCCGCTATAATTGGAGCAACCTATATAGCGCACTTTGCCGGACTGAACCAAATAATCCATCGCACGCACCGTTTCTTCCATTTGTACATTGCCGTCATAACCATGTACATAGTAAATGTCCAAGTAATCCGTTCCCAATCGCCGAAGTGAATCCTCGCACGCACTCACTAAATGACGATAGGACGAACCTACATCTGCCGGGTCTTCACTCATACGAAAGCCACCCTTACTGGCTAATAACAACCGTTCGCGTTTGCCACGGATAACCTGACCTACTATTTGTTCACTCCATCCGCGCGAATACACATCCGCGGTGTCCAACATGTTGATACCGGCATCCAATGCCATATCAATCATGCGTGCGGCTTCTTGGACATCTACATGTCCCCAACCTTCAAAACCATGCGAACCGCCAAATGTGGCAGTTCCTAACGATAGCGCAGATACTGTTAAATCTGTTCCCGGTAAATTGCGGTAAATCATAAGTGAAAGCGTCTTTGACGAAGGCGCCAACGCTCACGGGCATATTGTTGCAGGTCCGCATATTGGTCATTCTCGTCAATAATCTCTAATCCGAAAATTGTTTCTATTACATCCTCCAAGGTCAATATACCTTGGAAGCAACCATATTCGTCAATCACAATACTGATTTGCGTTTTCTCCTTCAGCATTTTTTCGAATATATCTCCGATGGACATATTCTCGTTGTATTGAGGAAGGGAGCGTTTGATGTCTGCCAATGCCATATCAAAGTGGTCTTCTGCCAATTGTTCCAAGGCATCATATCGCATCACATAGCCGGTAATATATTCCGGTGAATCAGCAAAAACGGGTATTCTGGAGAAATGTTCAAACTCGTCGCAATCATAGTATTCACGCAAGGTTAATTTCTCGTTCGCTACGGCAGCCACTACACGAGGCGTCATCACATCGGATGCTTTGACATCGTCCAATCGTATCACATTGCGAATAATACGGTTCTCCTCTTTTTCGATAACACCTTCCTGTTCACCTACACTTGCCATTGCCAACACTTCTTCCCGACTGACAGCAGTCTCTTTATTCTCAGGGAAAAGGTGAGTAATGACTTCTATCAATTTGACAAAGGGATACATAATGATAATAAGTACCCGTATAGTCTTAACGGTAAAGCCCATTAAGTTTTTCCAATAAGTCGTACCTATAGTCTTAGGTATAATTTCCGAGAAAACGAGTATAAGCAATGTAACAATGGCACTTACCAAACCAAACCAATGGCTGCCAAAGAGTATATTTGCCTGTTGTCCTACGCCTGCAGCACCAATGGTGTTGGCAATGGTGTTGAGTGACAAGATGGCTGCCAAAGCGCTCTCCGGCTGAGATTTGTATAAGCGCATGCGTGCAGCGGGAGCGTATCCTTCTTTTTCACGCATGGTGATATACGATAGGGTAGTAGTCATCAATACCGATTCCAGCGTAGAGCATAGAAAAGATATTGCCATTGCAGACAATAGAAAAATCAATAACAGTGTCATAACAATGCCAAGTCAATTACTTCCTGAATATCTTTTACATAGTGGAAGGTAAGTCCTTTCAAATATACTTCAGGTATCTCGTCCACATCTTTATGGTTGTCCTGGCATAAGATTAAATCAGTTATGCCGGCGCGTTTAGCAGCCAATATTTTTTCTTTGACACCGCCGATAGGCAATACTTTGCCTCGCAGAGTCATTTCTCCGGTCATGGCGATGCGTGGGCGAACCAACCGGTGAGTGTACGCAGAAACCAACGCTGTGGTCATTGTTATACCTGCACTGGGACCGTCTTTAGGAATAGCACCTTCCGGCACATGCACATGAACTGCCTGTGAATCAATATCTTTGCGTTTTATACCAAACTGTTCGGCATGTGCTTTGATGTATCCTAATGCCAGGGTGGCACTTTCCTTCATCACATCGCCTAAATTGCCTGTCAAAGTGAGGGTAGGGGTCTTGGATGGCGATAGAGATGCCTCGATAAACAATATCTCGCCTCCCACTTGTGTCCATGCCAAACCGGTTACAACACCGATGTAGTTATTTTCATATTGGTCGCGTGAATAGCGCTTAACGCCCAAGTATTCCACCAAATCGCTTTCGGTTACGGAGACATTGTATGTCTCAAAAGTGGCGATGTGCATTACCACTTTGCGACAAATGGCGCCAATCTGCCGTTCCAGCGAACGCACACCGGATTCGCGTGTGTAGTCTTCTATCAATCGCTCCAACACTTTCTTATTCAATTTCAGCATGGATGCTTTCAATCCGTGTGCTTTGAGTTCTTTGGGCAATAAGTGCCGCTTGGCTATTTCTATTTTCTCTTCTGCCAAATAGCCGGTCATTTCTATTAGTTCCATGCGGTCTAATAGGGGACGGGGAATCGTATCTAATGTATTGGCAGTAGCAATAAACAGCACTTGACTCAAGTCGTAATCGACATTGAGGAAATTGTCGTGAAATGCCTTATTCTGCTCAGGGTCAAGCACTTCCAATAGAGCGGAAGTGGGGTCTCCCTTGTAGTCTGCACCTATTTTGTCTATTTCATCCAGTACAAATACGGGATTGGATGTCTGCACTTTTTGTATATTCTCGATAATGCGTCCGGGCATAGCACCTATGTAAGTACGACGGTGACCGCGAATCTCGGCTTCGTCATGCAACCCACCTAAGGAAATGCGAGCATATTGGCGCCCTAATGCTTTGGCTACGGATTTGCCCAAACTGGTTTTTCCTACGCCCGGAGGACCGTATAAACATAAAATAGGTGTCCTGGTGGAGTTATTTTCGTCTTCGTGCAACATTTTCTGCACGGCTAAATACTCCAATATGCGCTCTTTGACTTTGTCCAAACCGTAATGGTCATCGTCCAATACTTGTCGGGCATGATGTATGTCGTAATTATCTTCGGAATATTCGTTCCATGGCAGAGAAACAAAGGTTTCCAAATATGCCTGTTGAGTGGAGTAATCAGCGGAATGAGAAGACATTCGCTGCAGTTTTTCCAGTTCGTCTTCAAATGTTTTTGCTATCTCCGCAGACCATTTTTTCTTGGCAGCACGCTCTTTTAAGTCGTTGATATATTGCGAACTGGTATCTCCCAATTCTTGGCGAATAGTATCAATTTGGTGTTGCAGAAAATATTCGCGCTGTTCTTTGTTGATTACTTCTTGTGTCTTGCTGCGAATATCTTCCTCCATGTCCAAACGCTGTTCCTCTGTATTGAGCAGTTTAAGTAGGTAGAGGGTGCGTTCCATGAAATCGTCAATGCAGAGCAACTTAAATTTCTCGTTTATGTCAAACGGATAATTGACGCACACATAGTTGATTAAGGTTGTTGAATTTTCGATGCCACATAACAGATCGCCTAATTCCTGCGGCATATTCGTGCATTTGCCGACTACGGAGCGCATTTTTTCCCGTACATTGGCAGCAGCAATAGTAAATTCCGGATTATCTTCTTCGGTCATTTTTTCCGGCAGGGGATGAACTTGCACTTTCAGCATTGACTGTTTTTGCTGTTGTAGGGTAGTCAGGAATTCTACCTGTATGCGCTCCAAACCCTCCAGGACAATCATTACATTGTCATTTTCTTTTTCAACTAACTTGACAATATTGGCAAGTACACCGATTGAGTATAAATCTTTTTCGGTTGGCGTTTCAGAACTTTTATCTTTTTGCGCCAATACCACCACTTGTTTTTTATGCTTGTATGCATTTCTAACCAGCACGCGTGATGACTCACGCAATACAACCACCGGCAACATCACATTGGGAAACAACATGATATTCTTTAGTGGCAGTACATCATAAATAGGTAAGGTATCGTCGATTTTAAAATCTTCCATTTTACATAATCGAAATTATATTGATTGAAGTATTTACAATTTGGCGAGTCTTTGTAGGGATTCAGCCAACTTGTACATTAGAATCGATTTTGCGAATCAGACCTTTCAGTACATCACCCGGACCGAACTCATAAAATTCGGAAGCGCCGTCGCAAATCATATTCTTGATTGTTTGAGTCCAACGAACAGGAGCCGTCAGTTGCAGCAACAAGTTTTGACGAATCTGTTCGGGATCATGTTGAGGATATGCGTTCACATTCTGGTAAATGGGACAAATGGGTTCAGCGAACTCGGTTGCCAAAATCGCTTCTTTCAGTTCTTCGGCTGCCGGTTGCATCAGTGGCGAATGGAATGCGCCGCCCACTTGTAAACGGATTGCCCGTTTGGCGCCTTGTTCACGCAGCAGTTCGCAAGCTCTGTCCACGCCTGTGGTAGTGCCTGAAATAACCACCTGACCGGGACAATTGAAGTTGGCTGCTACTACGACATCGCCGGATACCTGCTGGCAAATCTCGTCCACTCGCTCGTCTGCCATGCCCAAAACGGCAGCCATGGTTGACTCCTGCAACTCGCATGCTTTCTGCATGGCGGCTGCACGGTGACTGACTAACACGAGTGCATCTTCGAAGCGAAGAGCCCCACAGGCGACTAATGCAGAATATTCGCCCAAACTATGCCCTGCCACCATGTCAGGACGAAGGATGGTCATGACTCTGTTCATAATGACAGAATGAAGAAAGACTGCGGGCTGTGTAACACGCGTTTGCTTCAAATCATCGGGCTGACCGTCAAACATAATATCGGTAATGCGAAATCCCAAGATGTCGTTTGCTTGCTCAAACATCTCTCGTGCTACGGGATAAGAATCGTATATATCCCTACCCATTCCAACAAATTGGGCGCCTTGACCTGGAAATACAAATGCTTTCATATCCAATTTATAAAAATATCGTGCAAAGATACTAATTTTTTTTGATATACGCAAATAATTGGGGTATGAAATAGATTTTTAATCTATAAAGAGGCGCAATACTTCTCGGGTTCCAACCCGTAGCACTACGGTAGCACTATTAAGGATGAGTATAGTTACGATTTTTAAGAATTAGGAAATGTGATGAACATTGAGTAACCCACCCTGCTGTCCGGCAACATAATACATAGGAGGTTGGCCATTTTGAACGAGATGATGTGCATACATGGGATATCCCTCTAACATAAAGGCAGTATAAAATGTATCTCCCACATGTAATTTGGAGTTTTCTGCTTGTTCCACTATGAATTTACCTTCTCCCAAATAGCGGAATACACAATGACGATTAGGTAACCATGTCACATCTATCTGGTCATCAATCTGCAACGACGATGTCTGTACACCGGGTGCCATAAAAGTGTGGCTGCCTCCCTCGGTCTGCAATGTGAGATGATGCAAATAATCACTCCAGTCTTTGTAACCGATATAGGCAGATAAAATATCTAATGTGGATTGTCTGGTTTGATTAGCACCATCTACATAGCCCCATAAACGCTCTAAAGTGCTAAGCGCAATAGGTTGCTTTATAGCTGACCAAATGGCAGTTATTAACTGTTCAAAATCCGAAGGAACGGTGAGTGAACGACCATATTTAGATTCAACATCCAATCGTAATTGGAGTATTTCAGGTGCATATTTATTCATGGGTACATTTTGGGAGACTATTATCTAAACTATCACACAAAGCATCAAGAAAGAAGGAATACCTAAGTATAGCATCTTCGTATATATCTTTGTAGAAACTATTTTTGGTTTTTTGAGTATTTTCTAATTCTTTATTACACCATTCATGTACTTCGTCCGAAATCAATTTATCGCCAATGCAGGTAATTTCACCCTGCTCTACAGCCCTGCGTATCTCTTGGTATTTTCCTTCCAGTCTTTTCCAGCAATATTGATAAAAGACCTTTGTTTCCTCAGATGTCGGTGGTCTTTGAGAATCCTGTGCAGTTATTTGTTGCTGCAAGGACTCCACTTGTATTTGTTGTTGAGCAATAACATCCTCAAGTGAATCCGTTGATTTGAGCCAATCTTGTTCTTGTTGTTTTTGCTGTTCCTGCCAATCATGAATGGTAGTTATGGCTTCTATATTCTGTTCTTGTTGCCTTCGGTTTAACTGCCTTCCCCAGCCAAAAGCCACTCCTATCAAGAGGCATATCAACAGTAAAAGAGGAATCCAACGACGACAACGATTACTTCTATCTAATGCCCGTTTGAGTTGTGGACATGTGTTATATCGTTTTTCGCGACTAGTAGCAGTACATTTCTTGGCTATCCATCTGTATTGGTGCGGAAAAATGAGTTGCATCACTTTGCCGATGGAATAGATGTCGGCGCGACCGTCCAACACTTCTCCTGCCAATTGCTCCGGTGCAATAAAAGCATAACTGCCGGCAGGTTGTTTGAGTGCCACATAATCGTCAGCATCGGCTATACCTAAATCAATCAGTTTGACATGTTGCCCGTTGCGTGTAACCAGTATGTTCGACGGTTTTATGTCTCTATGGATTGTTTGGTGCTGATGCAGATATTCTATAGCGTCTAACAATTCGTCTATAATCTGTTGGCGAACTTTGCGTTTGGGCTTGGATTCTAAAAAAGCACTAAGGGTAATGCCGTCCACATATTCCAATTGGATATAATTGCCTATCGTCTCTATATACCCCCAGTCCAATGTCCTAACGATGTTGGTATGCTCTAACGGCAACCCCAATTGAAATTCCTTGCGTAGCAATTCCTGATGGGGCAAGGACTCCCAGTATTCCTCTCGCAACGCTTTCAGCACATACCGTTTGCCATATCGTGTAGCAGTATAAATGGCATTATACTCCCCGATGGAAAGCAGTTCCGGTTGAGACCATTCACCCGAGAAATCGGTATCTAATGTAGGTGCTATAAACGATGATGTCGGCATATCACGATATTTTTTGCAAAGGTACGTATTTTTTACGACTTATGCAAAGAAAAAAAGAAAAAAAGTGCCCACAAGGAGCACTTTTTCGCTCTTTATAGACTCCATTTGAATGTCATTCCAACGCTCCAGTCAAACACATTTAGAGTATGACTATCCACCTTCACCCACGACACCTCATCGTCAAAAAAGACATTCGTTACCTTCCAATATTTATCTGAGAATGCCAATCCATAACCGGGCTTAAAATCTAACCCTAAAATAAATTTCCTAAAAACAAATTCCATACCAAGGGCTGCATTGATACCGAATTTGCCACAGAAAGGAGCCTGCCCTAAACTAAACGTTGTCTGTGCCATACCTAAAGACACACCGCCACCACCATACAAATCAAAACTACCATTGCGAAGATTGGCGACCGTTTTTTGGTAAACGACATTCGGATTGGCTTCAATGGTATAAAAGGTCCAATAACTTTTGTCTTTCATGGTCTGACCATCCAGTTTAACAGTTTCAGACATGGGAGAGCCCTCCACTTTGACACCCAAGTCGGCTTGTAGTGCCAAGCCATCCACACCAAAGATAAATCCTTTGTAAGTGAGACCAAATTCACTGCCTACTTTAAATCCTAAACTGTGCTCATACGAGCCACCGCGTGAACCACCGCGTCTTCCTCGACTAGCGGCATTTACATTCACGATGCACAATAGTGCCATTGCGATAAATAAAACTTTTTTCATTGTTGTAAAAATTATTAGATGTTATTGCCTACTCTATTATGGATTTTCGGCTCGTTCCTTTATTGTAGTTAATCATTTGCTGTTCGTACACCTTTGATGCGGAAGATATGAGCATCATCTATGAGCCCAGTCAAATCATAAATATATGCTTCATCCTGTCCAATGCGCTCTATGCGGAAAATTTCATCCGAACCCAATAAACTGGTGAGAAATGTCACACCAAACCCCAAGAGTTCCCCACCTGATCCATGGATGATTTGTTCCTTTTCATCAAAATAATATTCTACATCTCCAAGTAATTCCCACTCCGTATTACTGCTCGTATATAAATATCCATCCCTATAATAAGATGTCGAGTTAGGACCTCCAATATGCAAATCTCCTTCATCATCTATACCAAACTCAGTCCATGCATCGCTGGCATCATAGTACTTCACTTGGGATTCGCTGACAATGTCGTAATAAAGATTCACATAGTCCAACGAATCATCGACTGCCGCCCATTTACCAATAAGAGACGATTTGGAAAATTTGGTGGTATCTTCTGGTGTATTTCCTTTGTCTTCTTTTGTACAACTGACAAAGAGCAAACAACTGCCAATAAGTGACAACATAAATAAAGAATGATTTCGCATACTTGTATCCCTAATACGTGTCGGGCGCAACGGTTAAATGGTTTGTATTAAAGAATATCCAAAAGGCCTGCAAGCCAATTTCGACTGCAAAAGTACAACATTTTTTTCACATACACCAAGTTCTTGTTACTTCTTGTTGCCTCATCCAACCGCCATAAATGCTAAATTCACAAAAAATTGTGAAATTTATGTATTTTTTTGTGTATATCAATATAAAGTTGTATCTTTGCAGCAAAATTTAGTAAATAGAAACACTAAATTCACACGAATACTAATAAATCCAAACACTTTTATGGATAATATATCAGAAATAGATAATCTATTGCAAGGTTATACAAGGTTATCGCAATCGCATTCCTCTTTGGATGTTTGGTTTGCTTTATTGATTTTTTAGCCGAGGATCGGCAGACCGTTGGCAGACTGTTATTCGACACTTTCCAAACCTTTTTTAACCGCCCGCTCATCGTTCACTTCTGCCCGTCAATTATAAAATTTAGTACGATTATTAAGAAATAGGAACCGACTGCTAACGCAAATCAGTTCCTTAATGGTATTGCCACCCATCGACCATGTTATGTTGATGTTATGTTGCAAACAGGAAAAATGAGTGGCGGCAGTGGCGGATAGTGGCAGATATTTTTATACTTATTGTACATATGTACGCACGAGGATATATTATAGAAAAGTATCTGCCATCTGCCACTATGAATTTTCCAACTCGTTAATGACATCTTCTTTATTTTGCTGATTATTAGTGTGTTCTATCACAAAATGTCCTCTTTTTCCACCGTTGGTTTTGAGTGGCAGATAAGATTGGCGGTTCAACATCCGCCCAAAATATTGATGGGCGGATTGTTTTGACCATTAGACAACTTACGATTTTTAAGACTAAGGAACCGAAATGCTGATGCAAATCGGTTCCCTAATCCTATACTCATCCTTAACTCATCGTTAACTCAAAGTATAGTGACGGTTAGGACTTGAAAAGTGTACGATTATTAAGATTGTTATGTATTTCGAGATATTGAGCTATGTCCGAATTTGTTAATTTGTTAAATGTTAAATCGAAGCGATTATTTTTTGACAGTACCCAATTTGCATTTACGCATATACATACGCGCGCGATTTTTGCAAATCGCATCCAATTAACAATTAACATTTAACATTTCTACCCTATAATTTAATACCCTATAATTATATATTTATCGAATTCGTGATTGCGAGGTTTATATGTTTCGGCACGTTACATGTCAATAAACAAAGCACGTTTGGCAACATTTTGGGGCATTTTAGGGGTACTTAAACCCAATAAATCGTATTTTTTTGTACTTTGTCACACAATCAGCAATATGCTAACTGATTGATAATAAATATATTAGTCATTTAGCGTTACAGCGTTACGCGTTAAAATCCAAAAAATTAAAGGGGTATATTCTTGTCCAAAACGCCATCTTCTATTATATAACTTATTAATTATTAATATATTATATATAGGTAATATTAGTAGGTGGGTACCCTTAAAAAATCGGATTATAACATGTAACGCTGTAACGCGTAACGCTTCCGATTTTTCCCTTTAGAGTTATAATAATAATGTCCTCCACGAGGACCTATATGGATGGTACGACCATTATTGGTTCTTCTTTTTCGGGTATTTCTGCAACGACCGCTTGTACTGTTTGGTTTGCTTTATTGATTTTTTAGCCGAGGGTCGGCAGACCGTTGACAGACTGTTATTCGACACTTTCGTTCGGATCACTACTAAAATCGGATAAATTAGTCAAAAATTCCGATTTAATTCGGAGAATTTAATCAAATTTGCCGATTTTATTTGTGTATATCAAAAAAATGTAAACAACCAAATTATTTAGGACTTTTTTAAGGAATATTTTATCTTATTACTGAGTAATAAAAAAAATAGTCCTGAATTTCTCAGAACTATCTTTTACAACTTAAAGCAGGTATCACATGTCAATTGACGATGTCCTGTAACATTTGCAATCACATTCCACCATTCCATATTGTATTGAAAACTTAGATGTTTCGTTATGAATTTCTATTCCCTTTGAAACAGTCCAATACAGAATTAATTATGTAACTTAAATGATATTGATACTTGCTTGTAATTAGTAAATATTCCACTGAAAATACCATTAATGTATTCTCCATCAAATTTTCCAATATATTTACCCTGTTTGTCGTATGCAGTGAGTATCAACTTATCACCATTGTGAGATTCTAATTTCAATGAACGTTTGACTGCAACTCCCGATAATCCATATACATAATAGCCACTATCAGTGGCTTCATCGAACACAAGCACTCCATCTGTAGCAGAACCAATATTGCCTTTTAAATTAAGAACAAGTTTGGTTTCTTGAATATGGAATATGTTCATAAGTTTTTTAGCGGCATCATACATGCTGAAATTTTGGAAACACTGCAACAACTCATTTGGAGTTATTTTACACATACTATACCGATCCCCATAGATAGGTATATATATCGCAGAGTCTTTGACTAAAAACTGCCTTATAGTATGATTTTGATCATCAAGAGCGACAAGTGTATTCCCCTTTATTTCATAATGAGCATGAACATTGTCTTCTCCTGTTTCAGGAATATTTAACTCACATTGATTACCATAAAAATATGCATAATCAAAGCCACTATGTCCCCAGCCGTGACACCAGCAACCTTGCACTAATGATGATATTGACAGAGAGATGATTGCTTGCACACTATCATTATGTAAATTACATGTTCGTTGAACCTCATCACTTTGAGCATATTTCATTGCGGATTGGTAATGAGTTATTGCTTCCTTATAATTGGATAATGACAATAGAGAGTCTCCTATTTGTAGTTCTGCTAAAGCTTTTACATCTGCTTCTTTTCTCTCGTTAACTTTTGTGATAGAATATATCAATATATATATGATGCAACAACATAACACAATTCCTAATCCAATGTAAATATATTTATGATACCGGCGCCACCACTCTTGTCGTCTTTCTTGCCGCAATTTTGCTTCTTCAGCTTTTTTGGCTTTTCTTTCAATTTCTTGTCGTTTACGTTCTTCTTCTGCCTTTGCTTTTTCTTCTGCTTGTTGTTTGCAAAATGCAGGAATATCAACCTGCAACAGTCCACATTGTGGACATTGTAGTGCATGACTTGAATATTGTTTCCCACATTTAGGACATTGAATAAGTGCCATATTGATATTATTTTAGAAAGGAATTATTGTTGTTTTAATTTTTTGTCAATATTCGTTAAACGTTCGGAGATATTAGCAAATAGGCGAATACACGAGCGAATAACAACACCAAAAATAATACTGGCAAAACCAGATAGCAAGCATATTCCTCCTAATATTTCCGAGCCGAAGTAGTTCTCAACCAAAATCGCTATTCCTACACAAATATCAACTATACCGAAAAGACCCAAAACGCCGAAAATACCATCTGCTAATCCTCTAACCCGTTGTTCATCTCTATTACTATAACTTGTCTCACTTGTATCAATACACTTAAACAAATTGGATGGACACGCGCATTTGGGACATTTATCAGGGCATGGTTCTCCCATCACCATACCACAATCTGGACATTTGTAAGATTTAGCCATAAGAATTCAATTTAATTGATTAATAGTTTTTATTAGATTACTTTTAAAAATTAGCACTGCAAAATTACACTTTTTTCTTCACATATATGAAGTTCTTGTTACTTCTTGTTTGGGCAAACAATAAAGCAGGTCCGAAATTTCTCGTCCTGCATCCTTAGGCCCTAGGAATTGCCCTTACAATCAAAACGAGCAATTCCGAACCTGCGAGTATGCATATACGCACACAATACACATAAATCATAAGGTGTAACGCATGTGTTTAAAATACATACTAAGCAGCGATTCATTATTACTTCGCCTTGGATTGTATTTGAATTTCCTAGGTTCAAGGATGCCAAGATTCGAAGCGTAATAAACGCTTTCTTTTTCATCATGTCTTTGCAGGTCTTCCACCTGCTGCCGAAATCACTTTTCCGGCGTTGATATTTGCGTTTTGCGACGCAAAAGTACAAAAAAAATTTCATATATGCAAATATTTTTGCTTTTTGCATAAAAATCACCTACCTATTTTGCATAATCACATCTTATTGCCCGGCATTGTGTAGATGGCTCCGTTACATAAGACCACTATCGTTCCGTGGCGGAACAGCTTAATAGTGTTCCTGCTCTGATTATGAGGCAAACAAGAGACTCCCGTAGGAGTTGCAGAATGCAGCCACAAAGGTCCTGTATTGTCGGCAGATGCCTCCGGCGTTACCGTAGGAGCAGAACCCTGATTGACCGGGTTCGTTCCCCAAGTGATGTCCATATCCTCTTGCTGCTTAACGGTAAAATCTACCATCTTGCCTGTTCCCGACATATAGATAAAATTGGCATCTATAGTAGTGGAAATTGGAGGCAATGTACACGAAGAGGACGAATTGTAGTTCACACAGAATGCTTCTCGGCAGTTTACAAAGATATTGCCTGTAACGGTTGCACCCTTGACCTGAAAATACTCGTTCAATTTGGAATTGACCTTACCACGCACAATGCAAATGCCGGCACGGTAATTATTGCCTGCCAAATTCTCAAAATAATTATCGGTTACCGTATGCCCCTCGCCTATAATACGCACACCTCCCGTAGCAGATTTATGATTGCCTATAAAATAATTGCTATCCACCGTACAATTGTTTCCATGACGCAAAGTGAGCATTCCTGCACACTCGTAGAGCGTATTATGACGATAGATATTGCCACACGATTTATTGCTGATTGTCTCTATCTCCCCGTCGCATTGGTCAAAGAAATTATATTCCACCACACAATTGGCATCTTGCATACTGGTATTGCTGTCTCCAATACGGATTATCTCCTGTCCGTTCAATTCCTTTCCGTCTTCGTCTAAATTGGGATGACGGTAGCCAAAATGGTTATGGTCGATTTGGTGGGCAGGCACTATACCCTGCTCCAACCATACCACCAAGAGAGTGCCTATATTGCTTTTACCCTCAAACAGGCAATGGTCAACACGATTGTTCTGACCATACAAAGACACCCACTTGGTATCCGTTGCCGGGTCGGACGGACTGAAGGAACGCATGACACACTCGGTAAGACGGCAATGCTGCGTGCCGGACTGGAAGCGAATAGCATGTTTGGCCGTACCGCTTGCGCCTTCGAATACCAATCCGTTTACCTCAACATACTGACCGCTGACAGTAACAGACGAACTGCCCTTCAGCAAAACCTGTCCTGCATGCTGCGCCATCATTACTACAGGGTGTTGGGCGGTTCCGTTACCCTTTAGAGTAATGCTCTGCCCCGTCCATGTGCCGTCGGTCATAACCAAGGTATCCCCCGGTTGCCATGTTTGCGCACCAATGGCAGAACTGCCGGAGACAGAAACGATATTGGCAAGCACCCCCACCAAAGGAAGACTTGCCAACAATACTATAAAAAGTGCTTTTTTCACGACAAAGACATATTTTTTTTCAAACATTATACCAGTTTCTTGTAATGCACACGCTTGGGATTGACTGCGTCTTCGCCAAGACGGAGCTTCTTATTGGCTTCGTAATCCGAATACGAACCCTCGAACCAATACACCTGGCTATCGCCTTCGTAAGCAAGTATATGCGTGCAGATACGATCCAAGAACCAGCGGTCGTGACTGATGACTACCGCACAGCCGGCAAAGTTCTCCAAACCCTCTTCAAGGGCGCGAAGGGTGTTTACATCTATATCATTGGTCGGTTCGTCCAACAAAAGTACATTTGCCTCTGATTTTAGCGTAAGTGCCAAATGCAGACGATTGCGCTCACCGCCGGACAACATGCCACACTTTTTCTCTTGGTCGGAACCGGCAAAATTGAAACGGCTCAAGTAAGCACGGGCAGAAATCTCGCGACCTCCCACACGGATAAAGTCCGTTCCGTCGGAGATGGTTTCAAATACCGTCTTATCCGGGTCAATACCCGAGTGAACCTGGTCCACATAACCGACCTTGACCGTCTCTCCAACTTCAAACTGACCTTTATCTACCGTCTCCTGCCCCATAATCATACGGAAAAGTGTAGTCTTGCCTGCCCCGTTAGGACCAATAATACCAACAATGCCATTCGGGGGGAGCATAAAGTTCATACCCTCAAAGAGACAACGGTCGCCAAACGATTTGGCTACATCGACCGCATTGATAACCTTATTGCCCAAACGGGGACCGTTAGGAATAAAGATTTCCAATTTCTCCTCCCGCTCTTTCTGCTCCTCGTTCAACATCTTGTCGTAAGCTCCCAAACGCGCTTTGGACTTAGCTTGGCGGGCTTTAGGTGCCATGCGAACCCACTCCAATTCCCGCTCCAAGGTCTTACGGCGCTTGCTGGCTTGCTTCTCCTCTTGCGCCATGCGCGTGGTCTTCTGTTCCAGCCAAGACGAATAATTACCCTGCCAAGGGATGCCCTCGCCGCGGTCCAATTCCAAAATCCACCCTGCTACATTATCCAAGAAATAGCGGTCGTGGGTAATGCAAATAACCGTTCCAGCATACTGGCGCAAGTGCTGCTCCAGCCAATCGATAGACTCTGCATCCAAGTGGTTGGTAGGTTCGTCCAAGAGCAGCACATCGGGTTGCTGCAATAACAGACGGCACAAAGCCACACGACGGCGTTCTCCTCCGGACAGATTCTTGACCAAAGCATCGTCTTCAGGACAACGCAAAGCATCCATAGCACGGTCTAAGCGTGTATCTATATTCCACGCATCGGCAGCATCCAACTGGTCTTGCAACTCGGCTTGCCGTGCCAGCAGTTTGTCGTAATCGGCTTCAGGATTGGCAAAAGCATTATTGATTTCGTCATACTCGCGCAACATGTCCATAATGGGTTGCACGCCCTCCTGTACGCACTCGCGGACGGTCTTCTCGGGATCTAATTTAGGGTCTTGCTCCAAATAACCCACCGTATAGCCGGGAGAAAAAACGACTTCGCCGTCGTAATCCTTTTCTACACCGGCAATAATCTTCATCAATGTAGATTTGCCTGCACCGTTCAAACCTATGATACCAATCTTGGCACCATAGAAGAAACTCAGATAGATATTGTTTAACACTCGTTTTTGCGGGGCAAAAGTCTTGCTTACGCCCACCATCGAGAAAATGATTTTTTTATCGTCTGCCATTGTTTTGTAAATTTGTAAGTTGGTCCTTGTATTATCGTTCCTCGTAGGTGCCGTCGGTATAGTACAGCACTATCTTTGCCACTTTCTTTTCTGCAACGGGTTTGACCTCCGGTGCCGGTTGTGCCGCTTGTGCCGAAGGCGAGACAGGTGTTTCTTCCTGTTCCGATTTTTGCGGTTCAATAGGAGCCATGTCAAACAATGTGCGTTGTATTGCTCCGCCTGCAGGGCGGTACATAGATCCCAAATCCTGAATCAACCAATCGGCACTAATAGTTCCAAACCGTTTAAGTACAGCTTGCATAACTTCCAAACTGGGATTGTTTCTACCTCCCATGATATTGGAAATTGTACCGGCACTGACACCAATCTCGTCTGCAAATTGTTTGGCAGATAAATTCTCCTGCTCCATAATCTGCTGTAATTTTATTCGTCCGTTTGCACTCATATTGTATAAATTAATGAATTATTAAAGCTAAAATCGACTGCAAAGATACGAAAATTATTTCACATTTGCAAATCTTTTCAAAAGAAAATTATCACATTAGGGCAATTCACAATTGAAAATACATGTTTGTGACATACATACTTCACATCTGAAAAAACAACCCAAAGTAAACACTTTACGAAATTGCAAATACAAGTTGATTTTCATTTACTTATGACATAAATCGGCAAAATAACAGGTTATTTGCACTACATATCACATACTATCCATGATACTTGTATTACTACTTTATGTAATATATGTGTACATGTTGATAATCAAGCAATTATATAGGCATATATTATATATAATATAATATGATAAAAACTGCCCTGCTCTATGCTATTTGTGAAATGCTGAAATTTACGAATGTATTTCACATTGTGAATTCAGTACATATATCTGTGAATTATGCCTCTGTAAGATATGTAAAATTTACAAATGTACAGAAGAAAAAGTGTTCACTTTTCTATGAACACTTCCCTACTCTATTGCCAAAAAAAAGAATCGGATTACAGGTGTACCGTCTCTCCCTTTTGCGGAATCTCTATTCCCCGTAAGCCAACCTCATACAAGTGATCCTTGTATGCCTCTTGTGCTGCAGGTTCGCCATGAACAATAAAGACACGACGAACGGCTTCGATATTCTGACTGCGAGTAATATAGTCTCTCATTTCCTGATAATCGCCATGTCCGGAAAAACCTTCTATCTTAGTTACCTGTGCTTTGATTTTATGGTCATAGCCAAAGATGCTGATCCATTGGCGCTTGGGATCCTGTATGCGTGCTCCCAACGAAGTGGGCGTACAATACCCTACTATCAGAATGGTACATTTAGGATCTGAGATATGATTTGCCACATGGTGCTTGATTCGTCCTGCCTCCAACATACCCGAAGCAGAAATGATAATACACGGTTCGTCGCCGGTATTAAGTGCCTTACTATCCTTAATATCCGTAATATATTTGAGAGACGAGAAACCAAACGGGTCATCATCAAAGCGCATTGTATCCTTTACCTCATCGTTGAGCGCATCCGTGTACATACGGAAAATCTGCGTTGCATTGACCGACAAAGGCGAATCTACATAGACATTGATTTGGGGTAAGCGTCCGTCGTTAAACAGACGATTGAGCACATAGACGATTTCTTGTGTCCGTCCTACCGAGAACGAAGGAATGAGCAACTTGCCTTTCTTATAAACACAAGTATCCTCCACTACTCCAAGCAGTTCCTCCTCGCTAACCAGCGCATCTTCGTGCAAACGGTCTCCGTAGGTAGATTCGCAAATAAGGTAGTCGCATTGGGGGAACGGTTGCGGAGCACATAGGATATGACTGTGCGCACGACCTATATCGCCCGTATATGCGAGGCGTTTGCATTCTCCCTGTTCGTTGATTTCTAAATTGACAATCGCCGAACCCAGCATGTGCCCGGAGTTGGTAAAGGTCAAGAAGACATTGTCGCACACTCTGTACCGACGGTCGTAATCAACGGTAACAAAGTGCCTGATAGACTGTTGTGCATGGTTAGCATCATACAAAACATCCACTTTGGGCTGGTGCTGACGGTCCATCTTCTTGTTATACCACCGTATATCCTGTGCCTGAATGAAAGCCGTATCAAGCAACATCAGGGCACACAAGTCCCGTGTAGCAGGGGTCGAAATGATGTCTCCCCTAAAGCCCAAACGGTAGAGATAAGGAATAAGCCCCGAGTGGTCAATATGCGCATGCGACAAAATTACATAATCAATCTGCTTTGGGTCAAATCCCAAGTCACGGTTGGCGGCATCCGTTTCCATGCCTTTGCCCTGATACATACCACAATCGAGCAAGATATGCTTGCCCGATTCAGTAGTAATGAGATGTTTGCTACCGGTTACTTCGCCGGCTGCGCCTAAAAATTGAATAGTCATTATCGAATATTACAATGATTTGGCAACTTCAACGGTCTCGTATGTCTCGACCATATCGCCCTCCTGCACATCGTTGAAGGACTTGATGCTCAAACCGCACTCCTGGTTCAAGCCGACTTCTTTAATATCGTCCTTGCCATGTTTGAGTGAGGAGAGTTCGCCGGTATGAATAACGATACCGTCACGAATAATACGGCACTTGTTGGAGCGTTTGGCTTTACCTTCACGCACGATACATCCGGCAATCGTACCCACTTTGGAAATATGGAAAGTCTGCAATACTTCGAGTGTTGCAGTCACTTCCTCCTTTATCTCCGGCGAGAGCATACCTGCCATAGCGGCTTTGAGTTCCTCGATGGCATCGTAGATAATGCTGTACAAGCGTATATCGACTTCCTGCTCCTCTGCCATCTTACGCGCCGTACCTGTAGGACGGACATTAAATCCGACAATAATGGCGTTGGATGCAGCAGCCAACATGATATCACTATCCGAGATTGCACCTACGGCACCGTGTATGACATTGACCTGTATATTTTCGGTAGAAAGTTTAATCAACGAATCCGAAAGGGCTTCAACCGATCCGTCCACATCACCTTTGACGATAAGGTTAATCTCCTTAAAGTCTCCAATAGCCAGGCGACGGCCTATTTCGTCCAGTCCAATATGCTTCTTCGTACGGATTGACTGCTCCCGTTGCAACTGTTCGCGCTTGTTGGCAATCTCGCGTGCTTCCTGCTCGGTAGGCAAAACATTGAACTCGTCACCTGCCTGCGGTGCGCCGTTCAAGCCAAGAATAACTGCCGGTTCTCCAGGAAGGGCTTGGCTGATTTTCTGACCGCGCTCATTGAACATTGCCTTGATTTTGCCATGGAAAGTACCAGCCAAAACGATGTCTCCCATGTGGAGGGTTCCGTCGCTGACCAGGATGGTAGCCACATAACCGCGCCCTTTGTCCAAAGTAGATTCAATGATAGACCCTTTGGCACGGCGCTTGGGGTTGGCTTTGAGTTCGAGCATATCTGCCTCAAGCAGCACTTTTTCCAAAAGTTCAAATATACCCATTCCGCTCTTGGCAGAAATATCCTGTGACTGATATTTACCGCCCCATTCCTCGACCAAAATGTTCATATTGGACAGTTGTTCCTTGATTTTATCGGGGTTAGCGCCTGGTTTATCGCACTTGTTGATAGCAAAAATCATGGGTACACCTGCAGCTTGAGCGTGGTTGATTGCCTCAATCGTTTGCGGCATGACGGCATCGTCAGCAGCCACAATGATAATGGCAATATCCGTCACTTTGGCACCACGGGCACGCATGGCAGTAAATGCTTCGTGACCGGGAGTATCCAGGAAAGTGATATGTCTGCCGTTCTTCAATTCCACATTGTAGGCACCGATATGCTGTGTGATACCGCCTGCCTCGCCGGCAATCACATTGGTATTACGGATATGGTCCAAGAGGGATGTTTTACCATGGTCAACATGTCCCATGACTGTCACAATCGGGCAACGCTCGGTAATATCCTCCTCGTTTACTTCCTCGTCCGCATTGATTTCTTCGGTCACTTTGGCACTCACATATTCGGTGGTAAAACCAAACTCCTCTGCCACCAAGTTGATGGTCTCAGCGTCCAAACGCTGGTTGATACTAACCATTACACCCAACATCATGCAAGTACCGATAACTTTTGTGACGGGCACATTCATCATGGTAGCAAGGTCATTCGCAGTCACAAACTCCGTCAACTTCAATACAGTGGACATGGCTTGCTGCTCAGCCCTCTGTTCGTCACGCTTCTGTTGCTCCTGTTTACGGCGCTCATTCTTATGAATAGAAGTCATGGACTTGCTATGGCGTTC
This sequence comes from Paludibacteraceae bacterium, assembly GCA_024399835.1. Lineage (GTDB taxonomy): Bacteria > Bacteroidota > Bacteroidia > Bacteroidales > Paludibacteraceae > Colicola. Next base: position 40,434 of record JAKSNK010000010.1, on the reverse strand, counting down.
ATTGAGTGAAGCATTGACGGACTTGACATTACGGCGTATCTCGTCGTCGTCAATCTCTACCCGATAGGAATGTTTGTCCTTTTTCTTGCCACCTCTTTGATTGCGAGCATCATTGACATCTACCCGTCCCTGATGTATGCGTTCTCTCTTGCGTTTCTCTCCTCCATTGGCAGGATTAGGCGTATTGTCGGCATTGCCGTTGTTGGCAGAATTTCCTGCGTTGGCAGTTGATTTGCCACTATTTGCCTGTTGTGCCTTGCGCTGTTGCTCGCGCTCTATCCGCTCGCGCTTCTTCTCCTCCTTGGTTTTCTTGGTAGGATGAGTGGCTTGGTTGATAGCGCTCAAGTCTATCTTACCCACCACCTTGAGTTGCTGATTAGCAGCCGCTTCTGCCTTGCGGTCGCCCGGCGTTTTAGCCAATTCGACTTTGGGTTTAGCGGGTTCAACAGGTTCAGCCGGTTTAACCGGTTGAGCAGATTCTGCAGGTTTAGCAGGTGTGGCGGGCTCAGTATGAGGTTTGTCTGCCTTCGTCTGTTCCTTCTTCGGAGCAGACGGTTTGTCTGCTTTTTTCGGTCCAGCAGTTTTGGGTTGCTCCAAATCTATATTCCCCACCACTTTGAGTTGTACGGCAGCAGCCGGAGCTTCTGTAGGAATGAACTCGGGTTCTTTTTTCTTAGGTGCTTCAGCCACCGGTGCAGTTGCTGCTTTTTCCGGCTGTGCATGTGCTGCCTGCCGTTCTGCCTCCAATCGTGCAGCCCACTCCTTGTCGTATGCCTTAACAAGCAGTAATTGTTGGTCATCATCAATACGCGTATTGGGGGTGACATCGACGGTAATCCCTTGTTTTTCAAAGAATTCCCGTGCATCGTTCATACTAATATGGAGTTCCTGACATACTTTAACGAGTTTTATAGCCATAATTTTTTAATTGATGTATTGATGATTAATAATATACGAATAAATTTAACAAATTGGGCGGTTGAGCGAGCATTTAGTCGTTTTCGAACTCGGCATTCAGCACTTCGATGACATGGTCGATAGTCTCTTCCTCGAGGTCGGTTCCGCTGAGCAGGTCTTCTTTGGACTTAGCCAAAACTGCCTTGGCTGTATCCAATCCCATTGCCTTGAAGGCATCCAATACCCATTGGTCGATTTCGTCGTTGAACTCGTCCAAATAGATATCCTCCAGGTCTTGTTCATCCATCTCGCGATAAACATCAATCTGATAGCCGGTCAGCATGCAAGCCAATTTGATATTGAAACCGCCTTTACCGATAGCGAGACTGACTTCGTCGGTCTTGAGGTAAACATCTGCATGTTTGGTTTCCTCGTCAATGGTCATTGTGCTGATTTTGGCAGGAGCCAAAGCACGCTGGATAAACAAGTTGATATTGGAAGTATAATTGATAACATCGATATTCTCGTTGCGGAGTTCGCGTACGATACCGTGAATACGGGCACCTTTTATACCTACGCATGCGCCTACGGGGTCGATACGGTCGTCAAAACTCTCGACAGCCACTTTGGCACGCTCACCGGGAATACGGGCGATGTTCTTGATAGCAATCAGTCCGTCGTGTACCTCGGGAACTTCCTGCTCGAACAGCCGTTGCAGGAATAAAGGACTGGTACGGCTGAGGATGATTTTGGGATTTTGGTTTTTGTTCTCCACTTGTACCACGACGGCGCGAACGGTGTCTCCCTTGCGGTAGAAGTCCGAAGGAATCTGGTTCTGTTTGGGCAAATACAACTCATTGCCGTCTTCGTCCAAGAGCAACATCTCCTTTTTCCACACCTGGTACAACTCGCCGGAAACGACTTGTCCCAACAGGTCTTTGTAGCGCAAGTACAGGTTTTCCTTTTGCAACTCCAACACCTTCGAAGAGAGGGTTTGGCGGAGATTAAGTATCATTCGGCGGCCGAAAGAAGAGAATTCTACTTTGTCGGTAAAGTCCTCCCCTATTTCTATTTCGGGGTCAACTTTGCGTGCTTCGCTCAATTCGACCTGTGCATCGGGGTTGGCGACATCGCCGTCCTCCATGACCAGACGGTCACGATAGATTTCCAAGTCTCCCTTGTCAGGGTTGATGATGACGGAGTAGTTGGAATCGCTGCCATACATTTTAGCGATAACACTACGGAATGAATCCTCGAGCACATTGACAAATGTTTGACGGTCAATGTTCTTAAAATCTTTGAATTCCTGGAAAATGTCAATCAGATTGATTGCTTCTTTAGTTTTAGCCATAATTTAATGGGTTAATTGGTTAATCGGTTGTTTACCGACTTACCGACAGGTTATATATTACTTTTTTTACTTCGTCGTATCTGAAAGTCAATGTTTCTTTGCTTTCTATCATAAAGGTGTCTTCGTCCACGCTAATCAGTTGTCCGCTGTGCCGGCGTCCCTCGTTGTCGGTAACGACGACATTGTGTCCCAAGTTCTTTTGGTATTGTATTTTCGATTTGAACGGGTCAGTAAGCGAGACGCTGCCGACTTCGAGCGAATAGTCGTCCATTTCTTCGCCGAGCCGGTCTGTCAGATGGCGGTTTAATGCAGCGCAGAAATCCACATCCACGATGCCCGGACGGTCTATTTCGACGAGGATATTCTGATCCTTGTCAATTTCAAGGGTCTGCAGTTCATAGTCCGTGTCTTGCAGGAAGGCATTTACCAACGATTTGACTTGTTCGATAGTAATCATAGTGTTTCTATTTTGCACGAATTGAGGGAACCTTTCGGGTCCCCTCTTCCATTTCGACTGCAAAGATACAAAGAATTTTTGGAATATGCAAATATTTCGCGACTTTTTTGCAAAAAAGCAGTCAAATTCTATGTTAGCGCCCCATTATTTGGTGCGTTGCAGGAGTTCGCGGTCAACGAGATGCAGTCCGCAACCGCATTCGCATGCGCCAATCTTGCGCAAGTCGGTCAGAATAGCACGAATCGAATCTTCCTCCTCCACCTGCTCTGAAACAAACCATTGCAGGAAAACTTGCGTAGCCAAATCCTCTTCCGCTATGGCTTTTTTCGTCAATCTGTTGATGCAGTCGGTAATCTTTGCCTCGTGCTTGGCAGCATCAAGGAACAGGTCAATGGGACTTCCCCAGTCGTTTGGAACTTCATCAATGGGACGAAAGACGACTTTGCTGTCCTGACGGTGGATATAGTCGGCAATCCGTTCGGCATGGCTTTGCTCCTCGCGTGCTTGCAGCCGGAACCAATGGGAAATACCTTCGTAACCTGAATCCAGTGCCCAGTTGGACATACTGCAATAGAGGTACGCGGACCAAAGTTCCATATTTATTTGGGCGTTCAATGCCTCTGACATTTTCTTAGATAACATAGTTGTAAAAGTTTAGAGTTTTAAGTTAAGTTTTAAATTTAGAGTTAGGTTTAATGGCAACAGAGATTGGTTTCGGTAGTTCGTTGGACTATGTCCATCAATCTCTATTGCGTCTATTTTCTGCAACAATGTTTCTTACCGATTTTCTCGTCAGAAACGGGAGTAAAGGCGTCTTTACCTGCGCCGCATACGGGACATGTCCAGTCTTTCGGCAGATCGTTGAAACGGATGGGCTCTACAGCTTCATCATAGATGTACCCACAAATACATTGGTACTTCATAGTTGTTTGTTTTGTTTAGATAAATAATTAGGTTTTAATTGTTGCAGTAAGCACTATGCTCACTCACAGGACATATAACAAAAGGTGTGCCAAAACTCAGCGAATTTGGTTTTTTGTGCATTTTTTTGTTGTCTTTTTGAGTAAACCGTTGACCGAGGGTTGGCAAAGGGTTGGCAGACACTTGACATATCCTATTAAACTGACAAGGACCTACATTGTTTTCCACAGAGCCATGGGATGTTGACCAATGCGATGCAGGACGGCAGCATCACCAAACAACAACTCGGGTTTATATTCTCCACGATTAAATGCCTCTATAAATAGAGTGTCATCCTCCGAAGGACTTAATGTTTCGGCAAGATAGTGCACCACCTGCTGCTTGGCTTGTTCAAAGTCGAATCGCTCAGTCTTCTTTAGCATAGGTATCAGTTGGGCGCGTATTTGCGGGAAGCGAATGGACTCTATTTTCGTTAAATCTATTGGTTTTACAGGTACACTATTACCACCCACGCATCGATAAAAAGTTACGATATGTCGCAGTAGCGTCATTTCATCTTCACTTGTGAACAATCCTGCTTCCAGCATATTATGCACATCATAGAGATCTCGACATGCACTACGCTCCACAAGTGCTTTTATCTTACTACCGAATAGTTCCATAGGAGCAAGCGACATAACGAAGAATGGGTCAGTAAACTCCAGACGAACCTCTTTCTCAACAATCGGCAACACATGGCAACGCATGGAATAGTTTATTTCCACTTTGATAACATCATGGTTGCCGGCAGCATTGATGTAATCAAATACCCACGAATCCAACGAATGAGGATGTTTGGTATGCGGACTCAAACTATAGCCATTGCTCTGCATGTAATTATGGATACAAGTCGTTATCTGCTCCCGTTCCCTTAACATTGTCTCTTTATCTACATCGTGGCAATAATCCAAATCAATATCTACAGAGAGGCGAGGCATATCAAAACAGGTCATATTAATAGCAGTTCCGCCCTTGAGAGCCAAAGTTTGTCGCAGAAAGGTATCGTCATGGAAGAAACGAAGAATATCTGTCAAGCGAATTACTTTCTCCAACTGGTCACGAAGAAATCCTGTTTGGTTGGCGATTATAGCAAGGTCATTTTTATTATACGATTTCATCGGATATGGCAGTTTGTATGGTTAAACATTCTGGGACATATAGTTTCCATTTGCTTTGATAGACCGTGCTGTCTTCTCGATTGGTCAGGAAGTTTACCGCTGTGCCTGCTTGTGTGCGGCATAATTGCAGCACTTGATTGAGGTCATCTGCGGGCAGTTGCAACAACTCCAATGTACAGCCAACTTTTTGGTATGCAACAGGAGCATCGTATGCTTGTAGGACATTTATTATTTCTGCCGTCCGAAGCATCCCTACTCCTTCCATGCAATGCAAGAACTCTTCTGCTCCACCAGCCAAATCCATACGAAGGATACAATCTACGATAGTTCGTTCGAGATTGGTCACACGGACTCCTCGATCAAAACGCGGTTCCTCTATACCAAGACCTATCTTGTTACCGACAGAAACGAATGCACATTCGGCATGTTCAAAATATGTAAATGGACGAGCCGTTGCAACCTGAACATCATACCAAAACTGGTGAGCCAATCCATGATACTCCAGCGCAGTATGGTATGCAATACATGCATCTGTTTGAATGGAACATGCTATCTCGTAGCGACTAACATCCGGCAGCCCGGTGGCTAAATTCAAAATACAATACAAATCACGCCGGATTTTCTGTATGTATCCACGCTTTTGATATGTTAGCAGCAGCACTTCGGCACGGCGTTTGTCGCCGACTAATTCAACGACATCTGACTTTCGAAAGATACGCTTTTGCTGTATGGCGGGCAATAGTTCTATCATAAAAGTTTGAAATTTTACGCAAAGATACAAAAAAAATATGTATCTTCCAAATATTTTTCAAACAAAAAGTGCCTCTGCGTAAATTTTTGTTGCTCAATTCCCTGTCCCTTTCGGGTTCTAACCCGTAGCACTACGGTAGCACTATTAAGGATGAGTATAGTTACGATTTTTAAGAATTAGGAACCAAAATGCAGATGCAAATTGATTCCTAACCGTTCGCTCATCCTATACTCACCGTTCGCTTACCATTCGTTCACCTCAAAACTGACGATTGTTAAGATAACAATCTCACTTCACTACAAAAAAACTATTTATTTTTATGAACAAAATTGGTAATCTTTCGTTTTATAAAATGCTTCCAAGCTACAAGACATGGCTTTTTATCCTTAGGATGATAATAATACAATACATCTGCTTGTTTCAAAGCTTTTAACCATTGCAATATGCAAGACGGATGATGCAAAACACTAGAAAAGGACATTTCGTCAAAAGCAGTATAGGAAGAGACAGTTGGTTTGATACTATCATAATCTATTCTGCCATCTATTGTAGATTTTGCCCATAAAAATGGCAAATTAACTCCTGCAAATGTATGGTTATAGTTAAACATACCTGTCCGCCAATTAACTTCCAAAAACACTAATTCACCATCCTCTTTTTGCATAAATTCTGCATCAAAGATGCCTGAATAGTTTGCTTTACGAATAAATGCTGTTAGTTTTGCTTTAATGTCTTCATTGTCGCAAGGCTCAAAATACATTAGCCAGCGTTTAGAAGGATCTTTGTAATGCCATCTCTTTTGATAGGTAAAATAAATCTGTTCACCTCCTTTTATGGAAAACCCTTTTAAATCGAATTCATTAGGAGCATCAATATATTCTTCTACCATAATATTATCTGCAAGAATTTCAGTATATGCTTGTAACAATTCTTGCTCATTTTGACACACAATCATATCTCTCTTCCAACCACTTTCTGTTGAGGTAAGAGTTTTTGTAATTACAGGGTATGGAACATTTTTGGGCAAATCTCCTTTGTGTACTATTTCATATATAGGCACTCTTATCCCACATTCTTTAGCCAATTGGCATTGTACTTCTTTGTTATTAAGGCGAGTAAGTGCCCCCTTCCCACCTGCATTATAAAAAATGTACTTATCTTTTAACTCATCGTACAATTCATCACAAAAATCACTATGACCTTCGTATGTAAAGAATAAAACCGGCTTTAATTCTTCATTTCCATAATTTTCAGAAAGTATCTTATATGCATCCTCATTTGAGTCTGCAAAAAACACACTTCCAGCATATTTGCTCGTATTAACTGATGCAAAGTGCCCAGATTCTGTATCCCGAATGATATCCGTTTTTATACCAACTTGTCCTAAACTTCTGACAATTCCCAATGGGTTAATGCCATCAGCACCAAAGCTGATATATTTTCTGTCTTTATAAATGTCTGCCATAAATAAATTATTTTGTTTTGTCCTTAATTGCTTTTTTTAGCATAACTAATTTCTTTATCAAAAGAGAAATTATGGTATTTTGACGATGTATATCGACAACTATCAAACCTTTATACTCATTAAAAGTATGCAGACCATCATTTAAGATACCTGAAGGAGGGACAATTTTTCGGATAGCTCTCAAATTCCATCCTGATTCAGAATGTGAAACTTCTTTTATTTCTACTGCTTCACCATACGACCCAGGTTTGCTAATCTGAGAGGGACAGTAAATGTGATTTCCAGTAGTAAATAAATTACCTGCCATTCTCATATCTTGCATAACGCTACACAACGATTCATGTTTGACAAATAAATTGTGCTGTATGTTTTTGCGGTATATGTCCAAATGAAAATCATCTTGGGCAGCTGTAAACATATACGGTTCTTCCCAATAATTAGTTATAATTGAATCCCAAACAACATCATTGCACAATGCACATACACGCTCCAATTTGTCTTTTCCTTGTTTGTCTGTTGTCAGTTCATACATATACCAAGCTCCACCATTTGCACTTTCCGGAGCCACAAACACTTTTTCTCCTTCCCTAATAATAAATGGGAAACTCAAATGCCAAGGTTCTTCTAAAACAACCTCTTTATTGGTGATAGTCCACGATGATTTATCAATCGTCAATTTGGAAATTACGCCTTTCTGAGTATTACTTTGCATTTCTTCAACCAACAAATAGATGTAGGTGTCTGTCACATCAAGAATAAATGGGTCTGCAAACCACGAATCATTCTTGAACGGATTCTTTAGTTTAATGAAATGAACTTGTTTACCATTAACAACCTCTTGCAGATTTTCTTCAAGGAAAGCAATGTCCCATCTACAAGAAATGAGTTTAGAAAATATTTTCATTGTCTTTTTGTTGTTTGTGGATGGTGGTTCCTGCTATCCAAACGATACTACAACAAAAAAAGCGTGGAACCTTATTTGCCTATTCTCCAAATAGAGGCTCTGGTAAACCCTTGTACAAGAATAGACTATAATGTCTCCACGCTGGCATACATATACACCTAATTTTGGGCGTAATACATACCAACAACAGACATTTATCGTCACCTTGTTTTGGGTACAAAATTTACCAGATTTTCTATTTGCCAAAACAAGCGTCAATAAACGCTTTTTTACGATTAAAAATAATCGTTATGTCATCGCTTTTTTACATTGTCGAAGCCAATGACCAATCTGTTTTTAGTCCCGATTGGCGAAGACTATATATTATAAGGTCTCCCTGATGAGGTAGTCGTTGCGAGATTGGGAGTTGCGTATAACGAGTTCACCCAAGAAACCGGCAAGGAAGAGCATACAACCAAGTATCATCATCAAGATAGCAATATGGAAATACGGATTCGTACCCAACAACATCGCACGAATACCATGATTAAGCGCATGGAGTTTCATTCCAGCCACAACAACAACCGCCACAAAGCCAATCAGGAACATGAGCGAACCGACCAATCCGAAGAAGTGCATCGGTTGTTTGCCAAACTTATTGAGAAACCACAAGGTCATCAAGTCCAAATAACCGTTGACAAAGCGATTGAGTCCGAACTTAGACACTCCAAACTCGCGTTTACGGTGCTGGACAACCTTTTCGCCTATCTTGGTAAACCCGGCGTTCTTAGCCAAGTACGGGATATAACGGTGCATTTCGGAGAAGACTTCGATATTCTTGACAACCTCCAAACGGTACGCCTTGAGTCCGCAGTTCATGTCATGGAGCTGAATACCGGTAACCTTGCGTGCCGTAGCATTAAAGAGTTTGCTGGGAAGGTTTTTGGTAAGTTTATTGTCATACCGCTTCTGTTTCCATCCGCTGACAAGGTCAAAACCGTCCTCGTGAATCATACGATACAATTCGGGTATTTCGTCCGGCGAATCCTGCAAATCGGCATCCATTGTAATGACAACTTCTCCCTGTGCCGCCTTAAAACCGCAATAGAGCGCGGCAGACTTGCCATAATTGCGACGGAAGCAAATGCCGTGTACAAACTCGGATTGCTTCTGCAAGTCCTTAATCACCTGCCACGAAGCATCGGTCGAACCGTCATTGACGAAAATGATTTCGTAGGAAAAATGATTTTGCGCCATGACTTGGGCAATCCACTCATGAAGTTTGGGCAACGACTCTGCCTCGTTAAACAAAGGAACGACAATTGATATATCCATAACAAAAACTCAATAAATTGCGGTTAAAATTCCAATTAAGAGTTGCAAAAGTACAAAAAAATTTGGAGATATGCAAATAATTTTGTAACTTTGCGGACAAATTCGGTGAAAAATAGACTTTTTATGACCACAAAATCGAACGAACACGCCAAATTATGGGAATTGAATCCCGCTTGGGATTTATTGACGACTGGAGAGAAAGCGTATGTCGAAAGCGAGTCAGAATATGTATCTTATCACAAGAACGAAATCATTCATCATGAGGGTGACACACCCACTCACATGATGACACTGATAAGCGGTAAGATTCGTCTCTACAAAGAAGGTGTAGGGATGAAGCCCCAGATAATTCGTATGCTGAAGCCATACGATTTTTTTGGTTATCGTGCCGTAATAGCAGGAGACGAATATAATTCGTGTGCCAGTGCGTTTGAGACCAGTTTGGTATGCCGTGTCAATCGCGAAGCATTTTTGGAGATAGTTCAGCAAAACAACCGTTTCTGCTTCCGCATGATGGAAGAGATGGCGAAAGACCTCGCTATCAGCGAACTGCGCACGGTCAATCTGACCCAAAAACACATCCGTGGCAGATTGGCAGAGTCTCTATTATCACTCAAGCAAAGTTACGGCTTAGACGAAGACGAAGTGACAATCGCCATTTATATCAGTCGTGAAGACCTTGCGAACATGAGTTCAATGACTACAAGTAATGCGATTCGCACGCTAAGTCAGTTCGCACAGGAAGGAATCATCAGTTTGGACGGAAAGAAAATCAAACTGCTGAAAGAGGACGAATTGATTAAAATTTCCCAAATGGGTTAGTCCAACATGTGACCAAAGTTATTGGAGAGTTGTACCATACGGTCGTACTCTTCGGGTGTCAGATCATAGAAATAGAAGTTTCTCGGGTCGATTGGTTTGCCGTTGTAATGCACCTCATAATGCAAATGCGGTCCGGTAGATTTGCCGGTATTTCCCACCAACGCAATGACATCCGCCCGTTTGACACTCTGCCCCACTCTACATAAGGATTTATACAAATGCGCATACAGCGTTTCGTATCCGAATCCGTGACTGATAATGACTGTATTGCCATAGCCCTGTTTATGTCCGACAAAAGTAACCTTGCCGTTGCCGGTTGCATAGACATCCGTTCCGCGAGGAGCCGTAAAGTCCATCCCCTCATGGAATCTGCGGACATGATAGACAGGGTCAACACGCCAGCCATAACCACTCGCCACGCGCGTCAGGTCCTTGTTCAGCACCGGCTGGATAGCCGGAATATTTTCCATACGAACCTCTTGCGTTTTCGCCAGTTCGATAATCTCGTCATAAGACTTGGACTGAACATACAATTCTTTCTCCAGCATATCCGTCTTTTGTGTGAGATTAGCCGCCAATTGCGAATTGGTCATTTCGCTCAACTCGTCGTAGTAAGTCATCTTTTGCGTAGCACCCTGTCTGACCTCCATAGGAATAGGTTCTGCACCAAACAGGACACGATACAGGTTATCATCCCGCTGCGAAAGGTCGTACATGACCACTTGCATCTGATTGACACGACCGTCCAACAACTCCAACTGTGTAGTCAGATGTTCGTTTTGAGCAATAAGACGCTGTTCACGCGGAGACGGGAAGAAATGGTAAAAGAGAAAGAAGAAGATAATGCCCAAGCATATACCCCCCAACAGGTAAAAACCGGAACGGCGCAACCAATATCTGAGGTCGTGCTCTACCCTCTCCATTGCAAGGGTTACCGGGTTGATATGGTATTGTTTTTTTTCCACCAGAAAAAGTATTTATTTTGTTGTTGTTTGCTATTTTTGTCTTTAGCCACAAAGACTTGCTCCATCGTATAAGGATTGACTCCCGTATAATACATACATGTGCTGAGTGTCATCGGCGTCGGAGTAAAATCCTGCACCTGCTCGGGGTGATAATTCATCCGTTTGGTTTCCTCGGCAAGTGCTGCCATGTCGCGCGTAGTACATCCCGGATGTGAAGAAATGAAATACGGAATCAACTGCTGGTGCATTCCCGCCTCGCGATTGACTTTGTTAAAAAAGTCCCTAAATTGCAGATATTCCTTCCATTGCGGTTTGCGCATCAGGCGAAGCACCTGGTCGGAACAATGCTCGGGAGCAACCTTCAACCGCCCGGAGACATGGCGCGTGATGAGCTGGCGACCATACGCCTCGGACATCAAATCGTAGCGGATACCGCTACCGACAAACGCCTTCTTTATATACGGCAGTTTATCCACCGACCTGTAAATATCCAACAGAGGTGCAAAATTCTGATGCAAATTGGTGCATATATTCGGTTGCAGGCAACTGGGTCGGGCACATTTCTCACACAAATGCCTGTTTTTGCCGTGCATGCCGTACATATTGGCAGACGGTCCTCCCAAATCGCTCAAATAGCCCTTCCACTCCGGCAAGTCCTTCAAGCGGCTGATTTGGCGCATGATACTCTCCTTGGAGCGCGAAGCAATCTGTTTGCCCTGATGCGCGGATATGGTGCAGAAAGAACACCCCCCGAAGCAGCCACGATGCAGACAGACGGAAAAGCGTATCATCTCGTATGCAGGAATGCGTTTGCCTGCATACTTGGGATGCGGCAGATACTGAAACGGCAAGTCATAAACGGCATCCAGTTCCTCGCTCGACATAGGCGGGAATGGCGGATTGACAACGATATCGTCCTGCAAGATTGTCTTGGCAACGATTTTATTGGACTCTATTTCCGTCAGCCGAAAATCTTCGGCATAAATGAGTTTATTGTGTTTTTCCTCCTCATAGCCACGCAATCGCAGGATTTCCCCCGATACAGCGGACGAATCGTCGGTTCGGAATGCGGTCTGTGGCACATCGTGAGGAACAGTTCCCTGCTCTTTGAGCCGGTCTGCCACCTGCACGATGGCTTTCTCCCCCATCCCATAAACCAATATATCTGCACACGAGTCCACCAAGATAGACGGCATGAACGAATCCGACCAATAGTCATAATGTGCCAACCGGCGCATACTGGCTTCTATTCCTCCTATCACAACGGGGACATCGGGGAAATGCTGCTTGAGAATGCGCGTATAAGTGACGGTACAATAGTCCGGGCGCATACCTGCACGACCGTCCGGCGTATAAGCGTCATCCGAACGGCGGCGTTTGTTCGCCGTGTAATGATTGACCATCGAATCCATCGAACCGGCTGTAATGCCAAAGAAAAGCCGAGGACGACCCAATTTGAGGAAATCACGATGGTCACCATGCCAATCCGGCTGCGGAACCAATGCCACACGATAGCCGTGCGCCTCCAATACACGCCCGATAACCGCCGCCCCAAACTGGGGATGATCTACATACGCATCGCCGGAGAAGAAAATAATATCCACTTCGTTCCAGCCACGAATGTCCAATTCCTTACGGGTAGTCGGCAAGTATTTCTTCAGGTCTTCTGCCATCAATCTATTTGCAGTTTGAGCGCATCCTTTATGTCTTTTAAGCGCGGATTTTGATTTAACAATACTTTGTATTTCTCTTGTGCCGTATATGCCACATCGGTAGGAGTATATTCTGCCACCTCAAGGTGCAGACGAATCTGGTTGTTGTCCAACTCGCGTTGCACAAACTCCATAATCTGCGGGCTAAACTTGGCAAATTCCTCTTTTTGCCACGGATTGATCAGGGTCACTGTCAGCGAATAGTCGTCCCCTATGACGGGCTGGTATTCGGACAACATCAACTGTAGGCGTTCCTCCTTGGGGAACAGCTGCTTGAGACCAGCCCAAACCTGGTTGAGCCGGTCACTAGTAAAAGGGGTCTGATGCACCTCCTCCGCAGGTGAAGCGGCTTCTGCCGCAGGCGTAGTGGGAGTAACAGACGGTATTTTCAAACTCGGCAATGAATGTTTGCCCTGTACGGGGGCAGCCGGTTGAGGTTGTGTAACAGGGGTTTTGACTGCAGGTTTGGCTGCGACGGAAGGAGTCGGTGTTGCGTCCGGTGCCTTCGCAGCATTAACAATCGCCATCGTACACCATTTGACCAACGCCAATTCAACCGTCAGACGCTTGTTCTTAGCCGTACGATAATTGATGTCCAGCGTGTTGATAAGGTCTAATGAACGGAACAACCAGATTGCGCCACATTGGGCTGCCTGGTCGGCATATTGTTTGGCAACCGTTTCGGATGTCTCCAGCAATTCCAATGTCTGCGTATCCTTGGCGACCAACACATTACGCAAGTGCTGCATCAAACCGACAATAAAACTGCCTGCATCAAACCCTTTGTTCAGCACTTCGTTCAAGATGAGCAATGCCTCGGTATGTTGGTTTTGCACAGCAGCAGCGGTCAGACGGAAATAATACTCCGTATTCAGCACATTGAGTACCTCAATAGTTTGGGCATAAGTGACCGTATTGCCACAAAAAGCCACCAACTGGTCGAATATACTGAGGGCATCACGCATACCGCCATCTGCCTTTTCTGCCACTACACGCAATGCTTCCTGCTCTGCCTGAATACCTTCAGATTGAGCCACATACTCCAAATGATGCACGATATCCATCAGCGTGATACGCTGGAAATCATACACTTGGCAACGGCTGAGGATAGTAGCGGGAACTTTATGCTTCTCCGTAGTAGCCAAAATAAAGACGGCATACGAAGGCGGTTCTTCCAATGTTTTGAGCAGCGCATTAAAAGCGCCTTGCGACAACATGTGAACCTCGTCGATGATATAGACACTATATTTGCCGATTTGAGGCGGAATGCGCACCTCCTGTATCAAAGTGCGGATATCTTCCACCGAGTTGTTGGACGCGGCATCCAATTCATGGATATTAAACGAGCGTTGCTCATTGAACGCCGTACAACTCTCGCACTGGTTGCAAGCATCGTGGTCTGCCGTAGGATTGAGACAGTTAATCGTTTTGGCAAAAATACGGGCACAAGTGGTCTTACCTACTCCACGCGGTCCGCAAAACAAATACGCGTGTGCCAAATGATTTTGACGAATGGCATTACGAAGGGTCTCCGTCAATGCCTTTTGCCCTACAACCGACTCAAAGGTGGCAGGACGATACTTACGGGCAGAAACAATATAGTCGCTCATAACAAAATATAGTTTTCAATTTGTCTGCAAAGATACAAAAAAAAATTTGAATAAGCAAATAAATTTGCATAATTCAAATAATTGTGGGCAATTCCGACAGAGAAAGAAAACGAATCAAAGATTATCTCTTCAATTCGTATTCCAACAACTGCAGTTCATGCTTGAGCACCTTGTCGTACTCCATTTGCTTTTTAATCGTGCTGAGCGCGTGCAGGATAGTCGCATGGCTTCTATTTCCCATCGTACTGCCTATTTCCGACAACGAGCAATCGGTCAGCGTCTTGACCAGATATATGAACATCTGCCGTGCCTGCAGCACATCCTTTTGGCGCGATTGGGAGACAATGGCTTTTTCCGTCACTCCCGTATGCTCGCAGACAGCCCCCATGACATCGGCAACCTGTACCTGCTTGGGCATAACAGCCACCAACCGCGAAACGACATTCTTGGTCAACTCCATGTCAATCTCGCTGTTCATCAAGGTGGAATAAGCCATCAACGAAGCCAAGATACCCTCAATGTCGCGGATGTTTTCGCAGGCATTAACTGCAATATAATCCACTATCTCGTCGCTCAAATGCATGCCGTCACGGTGCATTTTGTCACGCAAAATCAATTTTCTCAATTCCAAATCCGGTCGTTGAATCTCTACCGGCAGCCCCCACTTGAAGCGTGTCAGCAGCCGTTCCTCAACATCCTTTAACTGCAAAGGCGAGCGGTCGGAAGTCAAAATCAACTGTTTGCGCATCTGATGCAGGTAGTTGAAAATATGGAAGAATGTATCCTGTGTACCTTTCAAGCCCGAGAAGAACTGTATATCGTCCAAAATCAACACATCTACACTTTGGTAGAAAAGCAGGAAATCAGGTATCTTATTTTGGTTGAATGCCTCCTGGAACTGCAATTTAAAGGTATTCGCATTTACATACAGCACGCGCAGTAACGGATTTTCGCGCGCTATCTGGTTGCCAATCGCATTTGCCAAGTGCGTTTTTCCGACACCACTTCCTCCGTAGATAAACAGCGGATTGAAGACCGTTTTGCCCGGATCTTTGGCAATGGCGACACCGGCAGTACGGGACAGTTTATTGGTTTCTCCCTGAATAAAAGTCTGGAATGTATAATTCGGATTCAAACGCGCATCCCAATGCTCCGTGGGCAAAATGCCGGGCATATTCGGAGTAGCAGAAGTAGCACCGTTATCCGAAGGATAAGTGGTAGCAGCACCGGAAGTGGAATCTACCAATACGCGATACTCCAAAGTAGTCTCGTTGCCAAACACGCGGCGAATGACCTTTCCTAACAGGTCGATGTAGTTCTCCTCGATATACTCAGCCACAAACTGACTGCGGACACGCAAAACCAAACGATTATCGCGGAACTCAATCGCCTCCAACGAAGCGAACCAAGTATTAAAAACACTCGGCTTGAGATTATCGCGCAAAATATCAGCGCATTGTTTCCACAATATGTTTACATTTTGTTCCAATTTTATTTGGGTATTTGGTATTTTTAACACCGAAAAACGATGCAAAGGTACTACTTTTTTTTGACTTGAGCAAATCTATCCGATAATGGTCTTTTTCATTTTTTTATATTTTAGAGATTTACAATGAGTTACGCAATACGCAATTGATAATCTGCAAGTTACGAAAGTTTTCAACATGTAAATCCCTGATTTTCATATAAGATACGCCTGCTTGTTCCACAAAGTCGCGTGAAACATATTTTGCTAACTTGCTGAAAAAGGCAATATTAGCGAAATTGTAAAGTCGAAAATAAATTAGAAAAAGACTAAATAAGTTATTTCGCTTTATTCTTTTTCTCTTTGTCTTTTCCCCCGAAAAGCGAGAAATGGACATACCGTTTAGGATTGGCTTTGAGGTCGCTGACCAAGCTATCTACGGAAACGACCGTAGAGTCGATATGATTGTACAAATTCTTGTCATTCAGGAGCAAACCGACCGTTCCGTCGGTAGATGCCAATATATTATGTAAGGTGTCCACCACCTGGTCCACACGATTTACCGTTCCCTGCAAATCTACCTCTTTGACCGTGCGGACAACCTGCTTGGCATCGGCAATCATCGTATCGGCGTTTTGAACGACAGAAGGCAACTGATGCTGGGAAATATATTTGATTTCCTTGGCACTGGCAGACAAGTCTTCTGACATATTCTGCACATTTTCCAGCGTTTCCTGCAAAGCATGCTTGTCAATTTGGCTGTTAACATTTACAATCAGCGAATCGATGTGTTCCATCGTGTCGTCCACTTTTGCCATAAAGCCCTCCTGCAATGTTTCCAACAAGCCGGGAACAACGATAGCGGGCAATGTGTCGCCGTCCGCATAGAGATGTCTCCCCTGCGGATCTCCTGCCGGCACAACGACTTCAATCGCTTTGCCACCCAATACACCGTCATCAAAAAGGCGCATCTCGGCAGGAGAAGAAACAACGATGTTCTTATCCAGCGAAATGACAATCGTAAAGGCATCCTCCTGCGTAAAATTGTACGAGATACTCTCCACCTGACCTACTTTATACCCACGCACATAGACGGGCGCCTGCACGGTAAGACCGCTTACATTGCGGAAAATGCCCACATAATGCTTGACGGGCGAAAAGATATCAATGCCTTTCAAAAAATTCAATCCGAAATATACCAAAAAGCCGCATACTAAAACCAACGCAGCCACTTTTATCTCTCTTACATGTTTCATATTTATTCGTTAATTATGGTTCAACTTTTACGACAAAGCAGTCGGGGAACTTGTCTTTGAGTTGCTCACGCAACTGTACTGCCTCCTCCTTGGTGGCACAATCGCCCGCCATGTACTTATACAAACCGTTGCTGAAACGGTAAGTGCATCCCTTCACTCCCTTGAAATTGTGGTCAGACTCCGGCAGTGTGGTTTTTGAGACAAAAATCTGCACTCTCCACGACTCTTTCGGAGTGGTCTTCAAGGGGGCATTATCCACCCTGTCACGGGACTGTTTACTATCATTCGACCGTCGGTCGACCGTCGGCAAAGTATCGGTAAACTGCTTACTATTCTCAGACGCATTTACAGACGGATTTACGGACTGATTTGAAGACGAAGATGCAGGTTGATTAGCAGACTTATCTACGGACGGATTATCGGATGCATTTTCAGCCGAAGTTTCGGGTTCGTCGTCCAGGATTTTTTCGCCGGGTTTGTAGTACGAGCAGAAAGCATGGAAAATGGCGTTGGTTATTTCCCGTTTTCCCTGGTCAGAACTGAGATATTTCTCTTCGTCGGCATTGCTGACAAATCCCATTTCGACCAACACGCTTGGGCAAGCCGACTTGAGCAGCACCCAAAAAGCCGCCTGGCGCACTCCCCTATCCTCACGATGCAAAGTATTCGTAAACTCGGTTTGCACCAACGAGGCAAATTGCAGACTGCGGTCCATATAGTTATTCTGCATCAATTCGAACATAATATAGGATTCAATGCTATTAGGGTCAAATCCCTGATAAGCAGTCTGATAGTCGGACTCCAACTTGATAACGGAGTTCTCTCGCATAGCCACATCCAAGTTCTGGTCCATCTTGTCCGTACCAAGGATAAAGACCTCGGTGCCGTGTGCGCTACGACTTTCGGCGGCGTTGGTATGCACACAAATAAACAAATCGGCATTGTTCCTATTGACAAAATCGGCACGCTCCTGCAAAGGGATAAAGACATCCGTCGAGCGTGTCAAAAGCACTTTTACCTCGGGGAACTGGGTACGAATCTTAGACGCCAAACGGATACTGACATCCAAATTCAGATTCTTTTCCATCAATCCCTTTTTGCCTATGGCTCCGGCATCCTTGCCACCGTGACCGGCATCAATCACGACCGTATAAGGTGCAGCCCATCCTGCCAAAGCAGTCCATAAAAATATACCAAGTAAAAAAGATTTTTTAGCCATACCACTTCAATTTGGTTGCAAAGATACCAAAAATAAAGTGGATTTGCAAGAGGTATTTTTATTTTATATAAAAAATGTGTCAAATATTTGCATGTTTCAAAAAAAATCAGTAACTTTGTGCGTTATTTGCCGATACTCTATGAAAACAAGTGAATTTACACCCGAGGAAGAACAACAAATTCAGGAGGCGTTTCAGCGTCTTTTGGACGATTATGCCTCGTCCCACCACCGGCAAAAGATAGAAATTATCACCCGTGCCTTTGAGTTTGCCAAGCAGGCGCACAACGGAGTGCGTCGTCTGAGCGGCGAACCATACATCATGCACCCGCTCGCCGTGGCACGCATCGTGGTAAAAGAAATAGGACTCGGCAGTACGAGTATTTGTGCCGCCCTACTCCATGACGTAGTGGAAGATACCGACTTTACGACGGAAGACATAGAGACCCATTTCGGTTCGAAAATCGCACAGATAGTAGATGGACTGACCAAGATTTCAGGCGGTGTATTTGCCGACCAGGCAGCCAAGCAGGCAGAGAACTTCCGCAAGTTGCTGCTTACCATGTCAGACGACATCCGTGTCGTGCTAATCAAACTGGCAGACCGCTTGCACAACATGCGAACACTATCGGCACAAGCACCTGACAAACAGCGAAAGATAGCCGGCGAGACACAATACATTTACGCTCCGTTAGCCCATCGCTTGGGTTTCTTCCCTATCAAATCCGAATTGGAAGATTTAAGTTTCCGCTACGAATACCCGGACACTTACAAGCAGATAGCAGACCGTTTGGCTGCCTGCAAAGACGCGCAAATGGAGTTCTTTGAGGAATTTGCCCAGCCGCTGAGAGACAAACTGGAAGGCATGGGATACCAATTCAGCATCACAGCCCGCATAAAGTCGGTGTATTCCATCTTCAAGAAAATGCAGCGAAAGAACATATCGTTTGACGATGTGTACGATTTATTGGCTGTGCGCATTGTGTTCACCCCCAACGAGGCAATGTCGGAGAAAGACCAATGTTGGATACTATATGCCGCCATTACGGAGATTTATCACCCTCACCCCGAGCGCATTCGCGACTGGATTTCCACCCCGAAAGCCAACGGTTACGAGGCACTCCATATAACAGTAATGGGCAATAACGGCCGTTGGGTGGAAGTGCAGATACGCTCCCAGCGTATGCACGAGATAGCCGAACACGGATTGGCTGCACACTGGAAATACAAGACGGATGTATTCGGAGAAGATAGCGAGTTGGACCATTGGTTACAGGAAGTAAAAGAGGTATTGGAGAACCCCGATCCCGATGCGATGGCGTTCCTTGACAACTTCAAACTGAGTCTGTTTGCGCATGAAGTGTTTGTATTCACGCCGACGGGAGAGATTAAGACATTGCCACAACATGCCTCCGTATTGGACTTTGCGTATATGCTTCACACCCAATTGGGAGAACACTGTATAGGCGCCAAGGTCAATCACCAGTTACAGCCCATTTCGTACAGGTTCAAGTCAGGCGACCAAGTGGAGATACTGACTTCACAAAACGCCCAGCCCATTCCCGAATGGCTGAACATGGTGGAAACAGCCAAAGCGCAAGATGCCATCCGCAAATACCTGAAGCGCCAATCGCTATCACAAAACGACACACAAATAGACCCCTATTCCGTTTCTATCAAAATGCGCGGAATAGACCGCTTCGGCATGCTGGTGCAAATTATTGCCACCATTTCCGAAGACATGAAATTAAATATGACAGACCTGCACATTCAAACAAACAATCAACTGTTCGATTGTCAAATAGAGGTACTGGTTTACAGCGAAGAGTCTGCAGAAACATTGTGCACCAAACTTCGCGCGATAGAAGGACTGACATTTGTTGAGCGCATTCAACAAACACTAAATACATAAATCTAAAAAACAACAAAATGAAAAAGATTTTTTCTATTGTAGCCGGTCTGTTAGCAACAGCCGCAATGATGGCGCAAGAGCCCGTCATCACTTTCGAAAAAACAAGTCATGATTTCGGTCGAATCCAAGAATCGGACGGCAGAGTGAGCACCGTGTTCAATTTCAAAAACGAAGGTATGGCTCCGCTGGTATTGAGCAATGTTCGCGCCAGTTGCGGATGCACAACTCCCAAATGGACCCGCGAGCCCGTTGAACCCGGACAGACAGGTGCCATTACCGTTACTTACAACCCCAACGGCAGACCCGGTAAATTCTCCAAGACCATTACCGTGACCTCCAATGCCAAAGAGCAAACTTTGCGTTTGTACATCAAGGGTGAAGTGATTCCGAAACCGGCACAACCCGTGAACAAGTATCCGTTCAGCATCGGTGAATTGAGCGTTCAAAACAAGAACTTGGACTTTGGAGATATCTACAAAGGTTCTTCCAACACCCTGTATATCGAATATGCCAACCAGACAGACAAAAACATTACGGTAGAAGTGTCTCAGACCTCGTTTATCGGCGCAGTAGCCACTCTGCCTGAGGTAAAAGCCAAAGAAAGCGGCAAATTTGCCATCACTTTTGATGCTGCCGCATGTCCTACCTTTGGTCCGGTTAAACAAGTCATTTATGTAAAAGTCAACGGTAAATCAGAAGTATCCGACGCATACGCCATCACCATTGTAGCCAATGTGAAAGAGGACTTCTCCAAAATGACCGCAGAGGAATTGCTGAATGCTCCTATCGCCGACATCGCCAAAGAAATCGACTTGGGCGTACTGCCCGCAGGCAAAAGCAAAGTAGCCAAGAAACTGCCGTTTGCCAATGCCGGTGTCAATCCGCTGTTTATCCGTCGAATCATCGCTGCCAACGACATGTCGTTCCCCGCTGTGAAGAGTGGCGTCAAGTCCGGCAAGAAACTGCTGAACTTCTCCGTCAACACGACTAACATGGCTAAAACCAAATATCAAAGAACCATTACCGTTATTACCAACGACCCGAAGAACCCCATTCAAACCATCCGATTGATTTGGGAAGTGCAATAATGATGCAACATCCTGAGAACGATAAGGCATATAAAGGACTGACCGTGAACGAAGGCGTAGAGAATTTACCGCAAGTAAACCCCTACGCCAAGTTCCGTCGCCAAAAACGCGTATTGTCAGCCGAAGAATATGTAGAAGGCATACTTCGCGGAGACATCACGATGCTCGGACAGGCGGTCACATTGGTGGAAAGCAATCTGCCTTCGGACCAAGTTGTGGCACAACAGGTGATAGAACAATGCCTACCCCACGCCGGCAAATCGGTTCGCATCGGTATAACCGGCGTTCCCGGTGCCGGCAAATCGACCTTTATAGAGGCATTGGGAACAGAATTGTGCCAACAGGGTAAACATTTGGCAGTATTAGCCATTGACCCATCCAGCGAGCGGTCAAAAGGTTCAATATTGGGCGACAAGACCCGTATGAACGAATTGTCGGTTCAAGCCAACGCTTTTATCCGCCCCAGTCCTTCTGCCGGTTCTTTAGGAGGTGTCGCACGCAAGACACGGGAAACAATCGTATTGTGTGAAGCAGCCGGATTTGATACCATATTGATAGAGACAGTCGGTGTAGGTCAGTCGGAAACGGCAGCCCACTCGATGGTAGATTTTTTCCTATTGCTGCAAGTAACAGGAACAGGTGACGAGTTGCAAGGTATCAAACGCGGCATTATGGAGATGGCAGACGGAATAGCCATCAACAAATGCGACGGCTCGAACATAGAGCGTGCCCAAGCTGCAAGAGTCAGTTTTAAGAATGCGTTGGCACTCTTTCCTCCGACCGAATCCGGCTGGCAACCCTATGCAGAGACATGCTCCGCAGTGGAAAAGACGGGAATAAAGGAAGTTTGGAGCATGATAGAGAAATATATTAGGTTCGCGCGTGAGAACGGTTACTTTGACCGCAAGCGCACACAGCAAGCCAAATATTGGATGTATGAAACCATCAATTCGCACTTGCTGAACGGATTTTACCAAAACCCGGAAATAGAGGCCTTAGCCCAACTAATGGAAAAGAAAGTACTTAACAATGAAATAAGCAGTTTTATCGCTGCAACTGAATTACTCAATGCCTACAACAAACTCAAATAAGAACTCCCGCAAGCAGCAAGCGGTACGCCCTGTTAAAGTGGGACCGAATGATATGGGCAAACTGCCCCCACAAGCCATCGAATTGGAAGAATCCGTATTGGGCGCACTCATGATAGAAAAAGACGCGTTTATGGTCGTGTCGGATCTGTTACGCCCTGCCGTTTTCTACAAAGAGCAGAACCAGTATGTATTTGAAGCCATTTCCAAATTGGCGCAAGCAGAAGAACCTATTGATGTATTGTCGGTAGCGGAAAAACTCAAATCACTCGGCACATTGGCAGCCGCCGGCGGCGTGACCTATTTGAGCGATTTGACCCGTCGCGTGGCGTCGGCAGCCCATTTGCGCTATCATGCACAGATAATCGCCCAAAAAGCAACGGCACGCGACCTGATTCACATGGCGACAGAGATAGAAGAACTGGGATATGACGAGACACAAGATATAACGGACTTGATGAACAAAGCGGAACAAGATATCTTTGAAATCTCGCAACGCAACCAAAAAAGAGATGTTATCCCTATTGACGAAGCTATCTCACAGGCATTTGAACGCATAAAGAAAGCATCTAAGAACGAAGGCAACATATCCGGTATTCCAAGCGGTTTTACCGACTTGGACAAGATAACCTCCGGGTGGCAAAAGTCCGACATGATTATTATAGCCGCCCGTCCTGCAATGGGTAAAACGGCATTTGTGCTGTCCATGGCTAAAAATATCGCCATCAATTATCATCGCCCCGTGGCTATCTTCTCGCTGGAAATGTCCAATGTGCAACTCGCTAACCGTCTGCTGATGAATGTTTGCGAGATAGAAGGTAATAAAATCAAAAACGGCAAACTGAACAAAGAAGAATGGAAACGGCTGGAAACCAAGTCTCGCGAATTGGCAGCCGCCCCTATTTATGTGGATGAGACACCCGGCTTGTCGGTTTTTGAGCTCAAGAGCAAAGTGCGCAAATTGGTACACGAGAAGCATGTAGAATTAGTAATTATTGACTATCTCCAACTGATGAACGCCCAAGGTATGAATTTCGGTTCACGGGAACAAGAAGTAAGTATCATTTCGCGCAACCTGAAGACGATGGCAAAAGAAATGGATATTCCCGTAATTGCCCTCTCCCAGCTCAATCGTGGCGTAGAGTCCCGTTCGGGTGTAGAAGGCAAAAAACCGCAATTGAGCGACTTGCGCGAATCGGGAGCAATCGAACAAGACGCAGATATGGTTTGCTTTATTCACCGTCCGGAGTATTACCACCTATACAACGATGAAAAAGGAACCGATTTGCGCGGAATAGGTCAAATCATTATTGCCAAGCATCGTAACGGTGCAGTGGGTGACATCAATCTTCGGTTTAGAGACAAACTGGCTAAATTCCAAAATCTAAACGAAGAATTTGACGACACGGAGTTGCAAGCACCATCCGGAACAGAAATATCCATCCAATCCTCTATGGGTGGTGCCGTATCCAATGATGCCAACGAGTACGAATCGCCTGACGGCGCACGGTTGGGAGACGATATAGGCGACCCGTTAAGATAAAACAACAGAACAAGAAACAAACACTATATGCAACGCACAGTTATTATTGACGCTCTTCGGAGCACAGCATTTGACCAACCTATCAATGTTCGTGGGTGGGTTCGCAGTCGTCGAGGCAATAAACAAGTCAGTTTTATCGCCCTAAACGACGGCTCGACAATTAAGAATATTCAGATTGTAGTCGATTTGACCAAGTTTTCGGAAGACGAATTAAAACCCGTTACGACCGGTTCTTGTATTTCTGCTACGGGTATTTTGGTGCCTTCGCAGGGGGCAGGTCAAGCAGTAGAGATACAACTGACCGAATTGGAAATATACGGTACAGCCGATCCCGATCAATATCCTCTGCAAAAGAAAGGACTGAGTATGGAGTATTTGCGTACGATTGCTCACTTGCGCCCAAGAACCAATACATTTGGTGCCGTATTCCGTATTCGTCACAATATGACGATGGCAATACACACCTATTTCCATCAGCACGGGTTCTTTAATTTCCATACACCGTTGATTACAGCCAGTGATTGCGAGGGTGCCGGGCAGATGTTCCAAGTTACCACAAAGAACCTTTACAACCTCAAAATGGATGCGAACGGGAAAATTGACTACTCGGACGACTTCTTCGGCAAGCAAACCAGCTTAACCGTCAGCGGTCAGTTGGAGGGAGAATTGGCAGCCATGGCATTGGGCAAGATATATACTTTTGGTCCTACCTTCCGTGCAGAGAACAGTAATACACCACGCCACTTGGCAGAGTTTTGGATGATAGAACCCGAAGTGGCATTTATACAGAAAGACGAGTTGATGGACCTTGAGGAGGACTTTATCAAGTTCTGCGTCCGCTGGGCATTGGATAATTGCATGGACGACCTCGAGTTCCTGAATCAGTTTGTGGATAAAGGTCTGATTGCCCGTCTGCAAGCCGTAGTAAATACAGACTTTGTACGGTTGTCTTATACCGAAGGTATCGAGATATTACAGGAAGCCATTAAGAACGGTCATAAGTTTGAGTTCTCCTGCAACTGGGGCGATGATTTGTCGTCAGAGCATGAGCGCTATTTGGTAGAAGAACACTTCGGCAAGCCCGTCATTATGAACGATTATCCCAAAGATATAAAGGCGTTCTACATGAAGATTAACGAGGACAACAAGACGGTGCAAGGCACAGATGTACTGTTCCCGCAAATAGGAGAAATCATCGGTGGATCGGTACGCGAAGAGTCGTTGGATAAACTGAACGCGGAAATTGAGCGCAGAAATATACCGATGAAAGATATGTGGTGGTATTTAGACACTCGCCGTTTCGGTTCAGCCCCGCATGCCGGTTTCGGATTGGGATTTGAACGCCTGATGCTATTTGTAACAGGCATGCAAAACATCCGTGATGTCATTCCGTTCCCGCGTACACCCAAGACAGCAGAATTCTAATCACTCATACAATAAAAACAGACAAATATTATGCGAAAAACGCTTTTGACCTTTATGGTCATTCTGGTGGCAACGGCTCTACATGCGCAAACATCCCTGAAAGGGCGTATCGTAGAGGCGCAAAGTGGTAAAGCCGTCATTGGCGCCACGATTACTCTTGCCAATCAGAATATCAGTACTACCACCAATCAGCAAGGTGAGTTTACCCTACTCTATTTGGAAGCGGGAGACGAAGAAATGATTATTGAAGCCGATGGATTTAATGCAGGTATCGAACTTGTGCAAATTCGTGCCGATCAAACCAACGAATTAGGAGAATTGTCGCTTCAGCCGGACATGTCGAGAGATGCCAAAGACGAAGTGCTGCTCAACCTGCTTGACCAGGATTTGAACGACGACGAAGGTAGAACGCAAGAACAGGCATCGTCGGCATCGTCGGATCAGGATGTGTTTAATTCGCTCACTTCGTGGTCGTGGTCAACGGCTCGTTATCGCCAGCGCGGTTATAGCAGTAAGTACGAAAACAATTATATTGAGGGTCTGCCATTCAATTCCGCAGAGCGTGGGCAATTCAATTTCTCAGCAATGGGAGGTTTGAACGATGCCAGCCGGTATAAGGAAACAGTCAATCCGCTGGAAGCCACCAATTTCTCGTTCGGAACGATTGGCAAATCGACCAATTACCTGATGACAGCATCCAATTATGCACAAGGGTTTAAGGTCTCTGCTGCCGGTACCAACCGTAACTATAAAGCGGCTGCGCGTATCAGTTACAGTTCCGGTCCGCTTAAGAAAGGTTGGTCGTTCATGGGGCAGTTGGCATTCCGTTTTTCGCCATATATAGACAAGAAAGGTCAAATAGGCGAAGGTATCAATTACTATTCGCTCGGATATTTCTTCTCGGCAGAAAAGAAATGGGCTGACCGTCATCGCCTGTCCATTATCACATTCGGTGCTCCAACGATGCGCGGTCAGTCGGCTGCCGTTACGCAAGAAGTGTATGACTTGACCAATCAGTACAATAAAACGCAATGGGGATGGAACAACTATAATCCCTATTGGGGCTATCAGGACGGCAAAGTTCGCAACTCGCGTGTAGTCAAGTCGTACGACCCGTCAGTCATCTTGTCGTATGAGTTCAATATTGACGCCAACCGCAAATTGCGTGCTGCTGTCGGATACCACTATTCGATGTATTCCAACTCTGCCATTTCGTTCTATAACGCTCCCGACCCCCGTCCGGACTACTATCGTAATCTGCCGTCCATAATGTTTGACGGGCAATTGTCCACCAGTGGCGGTTTAATCACTCACGATGCCAACGAGAACGAATTAGGAGTGATTACACGCTATTATAACGACCAAGTGATAGGTCACTCGATGGACTACGCTGCCTATCAGACAATGACGGACTTGTGGACTTCCCGTGACGACAAGACGACACAGATTGACTGGGAAGCGCTCTATGGCGCCAACCTGGCACAAAATGTATTAGACCCGACTGCTTCGGCGCGTTATATCGTGGAACGCCGTCACAATGACCTGCAGGAAGGAATGGCTGCCATTAACTATGCAGACACGCACTTTGACCATCTGAAGATAACCGCAGGACTTGAACTGAAACAGTCGCAAGGTATTCACTTCAAGACAATGGACGATTTATTGGGAGGTAATCAGTGGCTGGATGTTGATGCTTTTTCGGAGCGTGATATCCGTGAATTGGCGACCAATATAGGTATGACACAAGCGCAAATCGACTATGTTAAGCAGAACGACTTGCAGTATTGGAACAATCATGACTATGCTGCCAAAGCCATTAAGACGGGTGACCGCTTCGGATATGACTACCGCATCAATATGTCGAATGCCAAAATTTGGGCGCAAAACGAATGGAAATGGCAGAATATAGACCTTTATTACGGTCTGCAACTGACCTATTCGAGCATGCAGCGCACCACCAATATGATTAACGGTCGTGCCGTCTATTTGGCATCGGTTACCGCACAACACGACCCTAAGACCGCACAACTCTATTTGGGTGGCGACAACGACTATTTCAAGGTGCAGCAGGGCAACTGCCCCGATATGATGATCGGCACATGGCATAATTTCCTTGACCCGAGTTTCAAGATTGGATTTAACTATAAGATTAACGGTCGCAATCGCATTCGCTTTAATGCGTTGGCTGAAACGCGTGCTCCTTTGGCACGGGATGCGTATATTTCTCCGCGTGTACACGACCGCGCTGTGGGTGAGATTTATATCCATGACAATGCAAGAAATCTGACCGACTTTTATGCCGCTTCCGAGAAAGTGGTGGGCGGAGATTTGACTTATGAGTTTAATTATCCGATTATTCGCGGTCGGGTAACGGCTTACTACACACGCTTTTGGGACGGCTGCGAGTTGAACGGCTACTACGACGATGAGGCGCGTACTTTTGTCAACCAAGCCATCACAGGGCTCAACCGCCGCCATGCAGGTATTGAAGCAGCAATGGCTGTCAAGTTGGGAACCTATTTCACATTGACGGCTGCCACTTCGATTAGCGACCAACGATATATGTCCAACGCATATAGCATCACTTCTGCCGAAAACGGAATGGCATTGGACACCTATTTGGACACCGAATTGAATAAAGATGTCCAATTGTACGAATTGAACGATTCCGTATTGATGAAGGGTCTTCGCGTGAGCAACGGACCGCAATTGAACGCTTCTCTCAAACTGTCGTTCTTCCATCCTAAGATGTGGTTCGCAGATATTACATTGAGTTATTTCGATTGGAATTACCTGAGCGTAGCACCTTCGCGCCGTATGCAAGGTCTGTTTACGGGCATGCGTGCTGACGGAACGACCGTCAACGGCAGTTATACCCAGGTGTATGGCAATCATGACAACTATATTGATGTTCGCCAGCACGACGCCGAGGGCAATGTACTGACGGATAAATACGGTATTCCGTTGTTGGAAAAGCCCTATAATTATCTGTCCGACCAAGAGTCGCTGGTGGACAAGAACCCTTGGAATCGGTTTATCTTGGATATGAGTTTGGGCAAATTGATTTATCTGCCTAACCGTCAGTCGTTGTCTATCAACTTGTCGGTTACCAACCTGACCAACAATGTGCATTTCAAGACAGGCGGTTACCAGCAGGCGCGTTTGCCGCGTTCTACCCGTCAGGGTGTTTCGGATCGTGAGAACTCCACTATCAATGCCAATATTTGGAAGTTCCCGTCCAAATACTACTATGCGTGGGGAATGAATTTTTATGCGACCATCACTTATAAATTCTAATGAATATGAAGCGATTATCTATATTTTCTTTAGTAGTTGTGGCTGGTATTACGGCTATTTCTACCCTATTGTCTTCATGCAAGGTCAAAGAACCTGTGATGGAAGACATGTTTTATGCTGCAGACGATGCCACGATAGCCGAACTGACGGCTGACGGACGGCTGTTCACATTGCAGGAATTTAAGGACTCTTTTATGACGGAAGAGGGCAATTACCTGAGCGATAGCGCCCTTTACCGCACACGCTCAACGGGTAGTGCCATACCGGGCAAGTACCTGTTCTCGTTAGACACGCTGCCTACCAACGGGCGCGGTATTTATATTATGGGTCGTGTAGCGACAGACGATTACGGAGGGAACTTCTATAAGACGCTGGTCATTCAGCAAATCGTTGACGGCGAACAGCAGGCATTGCGCATATCTGTGGATGCCGGTTCCGTGTCGGGACTCTACCCTCGCGGTCAGATGATTCTCATCCGCTGCAACGGAATGGCTATCGGGCGCTATGCCAACCAGCCGCAGTTGTGTGTTCCGTCGTATAACAACAATGTCTTTGCGGACAAAGCCATTCAAAAAGTGGGTTGGGCGCCCGGTCGTATTCCATTGCCTCGATTCAAGGCAGCCACCAAGTACATCGGCACACCGGACGAGAAGGCACTGCAGTATGACAAGCGCACGATAGCGGACATCACCGCATTGTATGATTTGGCTACGGCGCGCAAGGAAGACGGCAAACTGGTGTATATTGAGGATATTCACTATTCGGGACAATGCTTAACGCAAGACAAGAAGTCCCTGATGTACTGCACAACGGGTAACCCTGCCGACGACGGGAATGCCAATGTATTTGCTCCTACTACGGGCAATGTGGGTTATCCGCAGTCGCGCGTTATCTTTGACGAGGAGGATGAACACTTTATATGCGTGTCCATGTCGGAATATGCCAAAGAAGCCAATTTCTACCTTCCCGGTGCTACGGCTGCCGAAGAGGGAGAAGTGTTCTTTTACGATTCAGCGGCGGTAGTTGACCTGTCGCAGCCGTATTTGTTGGCAGACTTAAAGAACGACGGACATTCCGTAGTTGTTCCCGTTGACGGCAGAAAAGCATATCAAGGGTGGAGAATGGACGATGTCGTCTATACGGACAGCCAAAAAGCCCAAGGGTTTGTCTGCATCGGCAAGGATGCCACCGGCAAGGATATGTGGTCAAAAGCGTTGGGAGTAGTACATTGCTCCGAATATGTCGGCTCGGTACATGGGGTGCTCAGTTATTATATGGACAATGCGTCATACGCTCCGGCTGCTACCAACTGGGCTATTTCTATTTGCGATTTGTCGGATCTGCATCTCGAGAAAAACGGAGTGGCTTGGACGCCGCTGGAATATACACCTAATTAAGTTGAAGCAATATGAAAAAGAATATATTTTGTCTTTTGGCAATCATCGTTCTGTTCGCAGCATGTAATAGACATGAAGATGTGAACAATACAGACGCTAAATCCATTATAGGTAAATGGAAATTGGCGCAGTTGGACAATCAGGATGTGCTTACCGACAACCGCATTATCTATACTTTCGGTGCAGACGGCATAGGGTCGCAAACGCTCTCGCAAGACCTGCAGGGAATAGGCGAAAAGGCGTGGTATGTGCAGCAGAAATTAAAGTACAACCTCAACGGCAATGCGCTTCATACGCAATGGAGCAACTCGTCCGTTGTCTTGGAGTGGATGGCTACCGTGTCGTCTATCAACAATGATATGTTTGTTACCGACCCGTCTCGTGTTTTCCTGAATACGACTCCTATGGAGAATATGCCCCAGGCACTATGGAAGCGTATTCCTCAGGATTTCAGCACGGATATTATCGGTTTGTGGGAAGGTACATCGTGTACCGGTATCACATACGGCGATGCCAATCACCGTTGGCTGTATTTGCCCAGTGGTCAATATTTCTACTATAGCCAAGATTCGCTTGACGGCAAGTGGACAGGCAAATGGGTGATTAGTGAGAACGCGCTCAACGAATACGATGTGGATGGCGACTATTTGGCTTGCCGGTGGAAACAAACGGCTGATGCCAAAGAGGACCGCGAGTTCTGGGACATCAGCATATTGGATAATAATATGAACTGGTCTGCTCTTCGCCGGGATGACAGTGGCAATTTGTTTCATGCTACTTTTTCGATGCGTCGTGTATCACCTACGGCTGACAAGGCGCAAAGCATGTTGGTTGGCAAATGGATTGCCGTAGAGGAAGACGGAACGCCTATCGTTACCAACCGCAAGTCCGTGCATACTTTCGACGGCAACGGGCTGGTGCTTTATACCATCGCCGATACTACCAAGACGATGACCGAGTGGCACAATCACATGGAAATGAATTACTCGTTGCAGGGTGCATATTTGGTCGAGAGCGGATATGACAATACGGGTAAGTTGGTGCAATGGCGCTCCAGTTTGGCGGAGATGAATGCCAACGAGTTCACTTCGTTCGCTTTCTCAAGCAGCCGTCCCGTTACGGCGGAGATGCCGTATCATGAAATTAAGTTCCGCAGGGTGAACGAAGACTATACGGATGCCATTGTAGGCATGTGGGAAGGTACATCCGGAAGTGGTGCCTACGGCGACTATCACCATAGATGGGAATACTTGCCGGCTGGGGACGATGGTATCAGTCGGTTCAACTACTATGAATGGATAAACGACAAATGGGTCGTATCTGCCACCAACGATGGTGAATATATGGTGGATGGTGATTGGATGGCTACACGCTGGACGAACAATGGTGTCAATTACGAATGGTGGGACCTGGATATACAGGGTGACATCATGACATGGACCGGTCTGCGCGATAATGGTGAAACGAATACTTTTGTACTACAACGCGTGAAATAATGGCTGAGTGGATTGGTAAAATATGTTGGCTGGATGTAGTTATACTCCTGCCTGTGCTGGTCGGACTGGTTCGCGGACTGATGCGCGGACTGGTCACGGAGTTGAACGCCATTTTGGCAGTCGTGTTGGCGGTAGTCGGTGCGCGCCTGTGGGGCGGTAAGTTGGCACTATGGTTGCACCAAACGACATCGTGGGCACAAGAATTTTGCAATATCTTGTCCTATGTGCTCCTCTTTTTGGCTATTGCCCTTGCGCTCAATTTTTGCGGTCACTTGCTGCAATCGCTGCTTAAGAAGATTCATTTAGGATGGGTCAACCGCCTCTTGGGATGTATATTGGGCACATGCAAGTGGTGCATTATTGTCCTTGTTCTCGTCTTTGTAGTAGGTCAGTTGGACAAGCGGTTTAAGTTTATGCCCGACCAACTCAAGCAGCACAGTATTACTTACCAACCGGCTTTGGATACTGCCAACCATATTTGGTCACAAGCCGATTGGAAATAGCGACAGAACGCTTTATTCGATAGTGAACAAGGTGGTGAAGCCGGTCATTTTGAATACTTCCATCACCGTTGGTTGAATGCCTCGCAATGTCAGCGAGGCATTTTTTGCCGTCAGACCTTTCTGCAAAGTCAGGAACAGGCGCAACCCTTGCGACGATGTGTAATTCAGGTCGGATAAGTCCAGTACCCAATGGGCGGGGTCATTCTCCAGCACTTGTTGTACGGTTTGCTCAAATTCCGGAGCGGAATTGGTGTCCAGCATGCCCGACAAGGCAATGACATGGTCGTTTACAGAGATTTGCATAGTTGTATCGTTTTATTAGTAATTGCTTTATTTGGCGAAATAGGTCATACACAGGTGGTTCTCACCGTTTTCGTAACGGTAATTGAGGTTGGTGATTTGCCGTGCCAGGTAGATACCCATACCTCCTATGGGGCGTTGACCGACACCGGATGTGAGGTCTGGCTGTTCTTTCTGCAGGGGATTGAAGGGAGCGCCTTTGTCCACATATTCCATTGTTACGACATGCTGGTTGGAGAATGCATATTGGTGTACGAATACATCCAATACCCCATCCTCTTCGTAGGCGTAAGAGACAATATTGTTCACCACCTCTTCTACCGCCAAACGCAAGCGCAAATCGTCCGTTCTGTCTGCCTGTTTCAGTACATCGTCCACAATATCTATTGTGCGGTTGCTGATTGTGTCGTAGTGCATTGGAGGAATGGCGTGCAATTGAATGGCTACCATGGTTATATCGTCGTTCTGCTCTGCTTCTCCCCTGTGCCCGTCCAGTTGCGACAGAATATCGTCTATCAGAGCGCTATGGGCAGCGTGGTGTGCGGTTATCTCCAGCAGGCGTTCGGTGCCAAACTGCTCACGACGGCTGTTCATCGCTTCCGTCACGCCGTCCGTATAGAGCAGCAAGGTGTCGTCCGTATGCAATTGAACAACTTGCTTTTGAAAGTCGAAGTTGTCTGCTACACCCAGTACGATATTCGGCACAACTTCCAATAGATGCGGCAGACCGTTGTTGTCAACCAGTATGGGTGGACAATGCCCGCAGTTGATGTACTCCATTTTTAGTGTATCCATCCTTACGCACCCTGCGAATAGCGAGCAGAACAGCGTATTGGTATTGTTCTCGCTCATTGTGTGATTGACCTGACGGATAATCTCGTCCAACGGAATGCCCAATTCGGCTGTCTGGTGAAAGAGTGAACGGATAATCGCCATTGCCATGGCGGAAGGTACGCCCTTGTCGCTGACATCGCCTATGCAGAAATACAAACGCTGACCGACCCAAATGTATTCGTACAGATCTCCGCCGACCTCGCGTGCCGGAATCAATACGGAATTGATGGTGGGCTCAAAATCGTGAGGCAACATGGCTTGCTGAACGCCGTGGGCGATGTTCAGTTCGGTTTTCATGCGCGCATCGCCTGATATCAGGGTATTCAGTTGGGGCAATAAATGGAAACGATAAATCAGCAGAGAAACGATAATGCACAGCAAACCTGCCAGCAGGAAAAAGAGCATTCCGCGATAGATTACTTCAAAGCACTTGAAGTGAGGAACCACATCCCAATGTGCATAACCGTCCTCGTCATGAACATGAATGACGGTATAGAGCGACCCGTTCACAATACGGGTGGACAGAATGCCGTCGTAATGGGATATGTCGTAGTCGAATTGCGGCATGCTGTCGCCTGCCACTATGTGCCCTTGCGGGTCCGTAATGGTCAGTTGCTCGTATGTGGTGAATTTGACCGTCTGCATCAACGAATCCAACGAACTGCGGGACATCTGCTTTGTATAGTCACGAAAAGTGGACAATCCGTGCAGGTTCTCGCTGGCATAATAGCGAATCTGTGTCGTGACGAACATTTGGTATAGAATAGGCAGACCTATTACGAAAACGATTAAGAACGGACCGATAAAAGTCAGTACAATCTTTTTTCGGGCAATGGAGTTGTCAAACATGGCGGTAAACGGATAATGTATAGTTAGGGGTTGCTATGGTAGTGAAGTTCTTCTCGTCCACGGGCTCCAAGGTGTGTTGCAGACGGTTGTTGATGCCTGTTCCTTGTGCTTTGAGGTATGCTTCTTTGCGGGTCCACAGGTGGAGGAACATGTCTATAGGACGGTCGGCATTGTGTATTCGTGCCTGTTCGTCTTCGCTCATCGTGTATGCTATCAGGTCGTCGCTAATGTTCCTGGGGCTCTCTACATCTATGCCGACGGGGTGTGTATCTACCGCTACGGCTATGGCGTTCCTGCAATGCGAAATGGAGAATTGCGGATAATCGGGGATGTAGGGCTTGCCGTAAGGGTTATAGAGAAGTGTCGCCTCTGACAGATTGAAATGCTGTTTAGCGAGCAGTTGCTTGAGCATGAGCCATGACTGCAAGGCGCAGAACTGACCGAAAGTGTGCTTGTAGCGAAGGGCGTACTCTCTCCGCTGGTCGCTGACCAACGGCAGCAACCGTGCCACTGCCTCTTCCGAGCAACTGTTCATATCGTCAAACACCAAATAATCCATAATAAATCCGATTGTACACTTTTCAGCATACAAAGGTACTAAGAATTTTTGGCATACGCAAATAAATGCGCCACCAAATAGATTTTTAATCCATGAATCGACACTTTTGCCTGCCCGTTGGTGTGCTTGACACTTTTTTCTTAGCCACAAGTGCAAAAAATGCATTTGTACCGAGCACGCGCTCTCTCTTAATTCATAATTCAAAATTCTTAATTCCCTCTCACCACCATCTGCCTCCCATACGCTTTCATTTTCTCGTCCAATCGGCAGGCGGTCATCCATTCCGCCACCGCTTTTGCCTTGTCTTCGGGAAAAGTGAATGCCGCTTTTTCCTCCGTCAGCTCAAAACGCTCCAACAGGTCGCAAAAACGACACACTACGCGCTGATCCATTACATCCAGCAGCGTGCGCATGTATATCTGCTCGTCCTCGCTCAATTGCGGTTGCCTGCCTCCGCGCATCCTGCTCTCGCGTGTCATCCATGTGCGCATCAGTCCCAATTTGTTGTCGCTTGCCCAACCGTGCGCATTATAGTATTCGTACATCTCGTTTACATACTTCTTCGGGTGCAAATAACCCTTCTCGCCAACGATGATTTTATAATATCCCGTGCTCGCTGGAATCTTGTCGGGGAATAGTTTTTCCATGTCGTCAAAATTTAATAATAAATAATCCTTCTCGTGCGCGTGCGCATTACTCACACTCACTTCGTTATTATTTATATAATTTTCTTTTTTGGTTCTTTTTTCTTTTGAAACCTCCGCATTTTGCGTAGGTTGTGACGCAATTTGCGTAGGTTGTGACGCAATTTGCGTAGGTGTTAATGCTATTTGTGTGATTCCGCCTTTGACAAAAGTGGCATAGATTAGTCCTTTATTGTCGAGAGTTTTCAGCATACGAAGGGCTGTGTCATGACTCCCACAACGGCTAAAGGCAGCCAGTTCCTGTGCGCTGCCTGTCCATGGTTGATTCTTGCACAGGTACAGCAGCGCGCTATATACCATCGCCTCTGCTCCTACCAAGCCAACACGGTCTAATATGTCCTTGTCCATCTTATAGTACATCTCTGTCGGGAGATTGCCAATTGCCCTTGCCAAATAGAAAGTCAAGGACTGACACATACAAATAGTCGTCAAAGTATTTTTTGACCATAAACAGCACTATGTTGTCTTTGATTGTACTGCGTTTCAGTAGCAGTTGGTTACGGTAACTTATCCAACTGGTATCTGCCAAGGTGTATTTCGCGCCTCCGGGCTGATACGCGCGCAGTTCTTCTCCAAGGCGGATATATTTTATATATCCTTTGGTCAGTTCTTTGCAGTCTTCCGTGTTCAGGTGCAGCGTGCTCAAAAATAACGCTCCGCGACCTGCCTTTTCGATGTCTTCCGCATTAAATTCAAATTGTATTCCTCTCATATTTTTGTACTCTGTATGTTATTGATTTTCAATGTCGCTATCGAACGGTTACCGAACGGTCAAGCAACGGTCAGTATAGGATGAGCGAACGGTGACGCTCAAAAACTGCCATTGCTTGACCGATTTTTTTACCCGAAATTATGGCTGCCAATCAGTATGCGCTCGCTGGGGGGTGTCAATGTTTTTCGGACTGGAGATGTGCAGGTCGTTTCCAAGTAGTGACATATCCTGCTGGGCTTCTTGCGACGGTTGGATTGCTCGTGAAGCAACTCTTTCACGCGCTTGCCTATCTTGTCCGAGTACAACTCAACCTGCTTGGAATTGCGCAAGCGTTGGCGGATATACTCTTTCAAAATTGGGTCGGTATTCTCCAAACTCTTGTACTGCATCGTGGTCAGTACATGCAGGGGGCAGCCGTCTATCTCCACAAACTCGCGCTTGCGCAATGCCGCTATGGCGTATGTGCCGTCATAGTTCAGTTCCTCCTCCTCGAATAATTCGGGATGCTGCTTGCGCAAATAGTCGATTGCCAAACCGTACAAATCGTAGCACATATCATCCAACCGCTCCAACAATATGCGCGCGTTGTAAAACTGCTGAATGGGGGTCTCCATGTGATGACAACTGCCCAAGGTGTTGAAACTGCTCAGCATGGTATTCATTACTTGCAAGGTGGCTTGCTTGTCCTGCTCGTTAATACTCTTGATTTCGTCTAACTCAAATTCGTCGTATAACATAATCGTTTCTTTTTTGGTGGTTAATACTTTTGTTAATCGTCTTGCTCATCCGACTGCTGCCAGCCGTTTACATCCGCTGCCGTTCCCTTGTACACGAAGATGTAGTGATGTTCCGCCTGCATGTTCGGGTGCTCCAGTCGGATGCGGTCTTGGATGACATTGCGCTCTTTCGTCAGCACTTTCTTTTCGCGCTCCAAACTCTCTATCGCCTGCACTTTCAGGCGGTACAGACCGTCATCGTCGTTGCCCTCGTAGTTGTATTCGGGCTTGTCGATTACTGCAAATACATCTTCGCCTATTTGCACACTCTTGCCTACCTCGTTCACTTCCAGCCACTCCTCGATTAAGCGGTCGTCCATGCGCTTGATGGCTGCATCCAGTACGCGCTGCATCGTCTTCAACTCTGCCATGTACTCAAATGCCGCCTCTTTGTCCGTTCGCAACAACTGCTGCATCTTGTAGGTAATCTCAAATGTTCCGCCCTCTACGCCCCGCTTTCCGCGGTTCGTCAGTTCTAATGGATAATGTTTCATAATGTTTTTGTTTTTGGTTAATTATTATGTTTTTTTTCAAGCGCAAAGCGCGCTTTTTTATTCTCGCTATCTGTTACCCAGCGAAGATTTACAGCCCTGTTGTCGAACTTGTTGCCGTTTATGTGGTCGGTTTGACAGCGGAACAAGTCCGGCACTCCGCATATCTCGGGATATGCCAACGCTACACTGCGATGAATAGTCAAGTGACCAAAATCACCGTTGCCAACTTCGTAATAATGGGTAGTGCCTTTTTTAAAGTGCCCACCTGGATTGGTGCAACTATGGAAATAGCACATTCTTACTCTGCCTCCATTATGCACCCATGCACGACCCGAACGGTCGAAATAATAAGGACGATTCTTTTTCGTGCGCACTACTCGCAATTCGTGACAGCCGAAACTTTTCAAACTCATAGCCATATAATTTTGTTTTTTTGCTACTACTCGGTTCTAAACTACCAATTAGGGACAGACCCCTTTTGGTAGTTTTTAAGTTTTACGATGCAAAATTACACAAAACAAAATCAAAAGAGGGGACAAAATGTCTCGTCTTTTTGGAAAATTTTTTTATAGGGAGCGCAAAAACTACCAATTAGGGACAGACCCTTTTTGGTAGTTTTTTAGATATTTTTGCGGAGTAGCCACTTTTTTGAGACGCCAAAAGTCTCGCAGACCCACGTTCTTGGGTTGCTTTTGGTTTTGTAGGCGGCGCAAAGCAGGTGCTGTGCGCAGGCGCGCTGCACTTGCTCAAAATCTATTAATACATCGTTTGTAATGATTTGCGGAATAATCGCAATAAAAGTGTCCACGAGTTGTTGCTCGTAATGATTCAGTTCCATAATGCTGTAAGTTTTTAGTTTTTCTATACTTACGGCAATTAGCAGGTTGAGTCGAAAGTCGAAAGTAGAAAGTCGAAAGGCGGACACAAAAAAAGCGCCCCGAAGGACGGACACAAAAAAAGCGCCCCGAAGGACGCTTTTTGAAATAATAAATTATAAATTATAAATAATAAAGCATTGAACCGGCTTTGGTGCGCTCGCTTCGCGAGAAGAGTTTGGCAGTAAATACCTTGCGGAGCACAAAACCTCTGCATCCCCTCAGCGTTGGTGCGGGCTTTATTATTTATTATATATTCTTTATTCTTTAGAACCTTTAGAACCCTACTGCGTTGTAGCGTTTGCCATTCTTGCGGATAATCAGGCGACCGTTGTGCATGAACTTATTTCCTTTCACGCCATCGTCAAACAAGGTAGGCAGAGCGGAAGGAACCTCTCTCTCCTTGACGGAGATGTTGGTGATAGTAACGGTTTGAACAGGATCCCATCCAAAGTCCCAAACCATTAGACCATTAGCAGTTGCAGCCGGAGCTTTGGTCCATTCGGAAGTCCAAGTTTGAACAACGTTGGTAACAGAGATGTTTTGGTCAGCCCAAGCAATTTGAGGGTTGTCAAAAGCTTTGAAGGTAACTTCACCGCAGTCAGCGGTAGATGCTACGATGTCAAAACTTACCTGATACTCCTTAGTAACGTCTAAGGCAGTGATACCG
The DNA here is from genome assembly GCA_024399835.1 of Paludibacteraceae bacterium. GTDB lineage: Bacteria > Bacteroidota > Bacteroidia > Bacteroidales > Paludibacteraceae > Colicola. Next base: position 1,649 of record JAKSNK010000010.1, on the reverse strand, counting down.
GTAGCAAGGAATACTTGATTACCCCATTGCCATTCGCTTTGTGCCTTAATCTCAATAGAGAGAGTTCCGGATGGGGCATCCCATGTAGCTTCGGGACTTTCAAACTGCCCCCAAGTGTTTTCAACACGGGCGTTAGCAGCTACAAACAGTTCAGTTTCGCCTGCCTGTGCGAAGAGCGTTGCACTCAAGAAGAGAGCAGACACAAAAGAAAATAGTTTTTTTAACATAAATGTTTAATTTTTGGTTAATAATTTATTTAATACTCAGTTTATAACTCTGCTCCAAGAGCATTGTAGCGTTTGCCGTTCTTGCGGATAATCAGTTGACCGTTGCGGAGGAACTTGTTTGCTTTCACGCCATCGTCAAACAAGGTAGGCAGAGCCGTAGGAGTATTAGAATATTGAACAAGAGCGGTAACGGGTTGCTCATAGGAGTTCATGGCGTCAACTACCACTTTGAGTTTGCCATATTCGTCATAGCTGAGTATAACGGTACCCTCAACCATGAACCACGTGTCAGCAAAAGCACCGCTTGCAGCTCTTATTCCAGCGAAACACTCGTTCAGGAAACCACCGGTCATACCAACGGACTTGAGAGCCGTACCGGCTTCTTGACTGTCAGAGATAGTGTAAACTCCTTCAGGAATAGTAGTAGCGGTAGGATCCGCATAGAGTTCCAAACCAATCGTGAGACCTTCTGCGTTGGTAGCGGAGATGCTAATCACACCATCTACAATGGAGGATTCCATATCTTCATAAGCAAATGTAGCGTCAAACGGAGCGTCGGAATCGTAGTCAAGCACACCGGTTTTTTTAGACCAATTGAGACGATAGTATTTCTCATCTACACCAATCATCCAACCAGTCAGAGATGTACCTGCATCAGTAGTAACCATGGTAAACTCACCATCTTGGAAGTAGTTCTTATCCGTACCACTTACAGAGAAGTAAGAGTTAGGATCATTGATGGTACCATCAGACCACTTAAACGTACCGTCAACAGAAGTGGCGTTATTGCTCGTTACGCGGAAGAGATAATAACCTTCAACGTCAGTAGCATAATAAATAACCACACCATTCGAAGCAATCAGGTCATTATAAGAGAAAGTGGTACTTACGATATCCACGGTATCACGCTCTGTGAAAAGCTTATCCATAACGAGGGACTCTTCAGCAGCGGTATAGACACTTCCACTGCTTGCAAGGACAACAGCTGTATAGAAGCTGAATACGCCTGTCTCAGGATCGTACGAGTTGTAGGAAGCATAAGCAGGGTTGTTGTATGCGGTAGCAACGTCTTGGAGATAAATTTCGGCACCGAGATCGACAACGTCAGAAGTGAAGGTGAACGTGTAGTCAGGATTCATGTTGAGAACCAAATCTTGACCAACGCCATCATAGTAACCTTTACCCCAGTTCTTGAGGGTGTATTGTTTCAAACCGGTATTGTCCTTACGTACTTGAACTTGAATACCTGCTTGGGTGTAAGCACCTAAAGTAGCGTAGGTATATTTACCCGTGCTCTTGCCAAGAGGAGCAAAGTCTTCCCACTCACCCCAAGTTTGGGGAGTGGGCTCCTCACTTAAATTGAACACACCGCCATACCAATTGCCATCTTCGTCCGGTAGCGTTCCAGTCCAGCTGTTAGGC
>JAKSNK010000001.1 GCA_024399835.1 Paludibacteraceae bacterium | reverse complement strand
GTAACGGATAGTGGCAAGGATAAAGCCAATATGTCTACTATCGGTACGAGTAACTATCATCCTGTTATGTGTCAAATAGGCGATACGATTCATATCGTGATGGATGCGCAGGTGGTAGATAGTGTACGTCGTAAAACGGTTTATCGCCGCAGTGATGATGGCGGTGTGACATGGACCGACCCGATTATTCTTCCCAGTCAGTCCGAAAGCGGTAATCTCAAGCAGGTAATCGCACGCAATGGACATGTGTATGTGGCAGATGTGAATGAGTCGTCGCGTGTGGGCATACACATCTCGCACGACAACGGCGCAACGTGGGAGCATCATAACGAATTCACTGCCCAAAACTCAAGACAGTATTGGAACGGAACGGAGGATTATTCGCTTCAGTTTGACCCCAATGACCCATCGGGACTCTCCGTCTATTTTGTGGCAGTCCGCATGATGTGGCTCTATACTCGTGACGGTTTCCGCACGATTAGTGCCGCCAATAGTTTAGGGGTAGGCATAAAGGATACCAATGGTTCAAACACGATAGGACATGTTGTCGTAGATAATCAAGGCAAACGCCATTTCTTTGTTCGCACCAAGTCTTACGGTAATGCTAATATCTTCTTCTATCATGCCGAAGACCGTCAGCCCCAACCTTCGGGCGAGATGGCGTTGCATATAGCCAAAAATGAATCAGGATATATCGAGCCAATATCCATTACACCTAAAGAGGATTTGCGTATTGATTCGGCTATTACTGTTTCGCTTTGGGTGAAAGTAGATAGCATAAACGACGGCGACATATATATGGCGTGGCATAGTGTCTATGCCACACAGGAACCTTCTATCTTCGATAGGGGGTGGTTTATGAAACTCTATCGTGATAGATATGACAAAAAAATGTATCTCAATGTAGGTTTAACAACCGACAAGAGTGACGACAACAAGGGGACCGAACTATATAATTCAGACTGGCGCATTATCGGCCCCGGCAAATGGCATCATGTCCTCTTCACCTATGATGCACGCATGGGAGGTAATAATTTCCGCGTCTATACCGACGGTATCTTAGTAGCAGAGGCATCTATGACGGGAAAATTAGATTGGGGCTTTACGCCTATCCTTCTTGGATTAGGTTATTACGCGAAAGCGAGTGTGAACTACGATGATTTCTGCATTTGGAACTGCGCCCTAACGCCTGAGGAAGTGGCACAACTGCCCGTCAAGACGCCTCGTACAGACAATCGCGTAGTATATTTAGATTTCAATAATACCTTAGCCGATGCTTCGGGACACGGACACGGAGCTGTGCCTTTGTTTGGTGAGGAATATACACCCCATGAACCCCTCACTCCTCCTCATGCAGACTTCAATGCCATTATCGAGGGCAAACGCCTATCGGCTATTGATAAGACCCCGGACGGAGCCGCTATCAAGTGGCATTTTGGCGATGGCTATACATCCGATCAACGTCACCCACAACACGACTATTACAAGGTGGGCGACTATGCCGTCAAGATGATTGCGGAAAGCGATTCGGCTGCGTGGGGCTGCGAGAAAATGGTATCTGTGGCAGGACTGAGTGATATTTCGCCTCGTGGTGTGGGCAATAGTGGTTATTACTTCCCTACTATCTATGGCGGTGCACTCACCAAAGATATAAGCAAGATTTTCCTTGCTAAAGATAGTGTTCTCATTCCGTGTGACTCGCTTCTGAATTACGAAAACGGCAAGATGAAAGTGCGTTTTACCGTAGAACAAGCTGCTGTCGGTTCATGGAATTTGATAGTGGATAAAGACACCCTATACTCTGCCGTCTATATCAGTGAGGCAGAAGACAGATGGTCACCCGAAATTACACTTACCGGACGTGAGAAACTGCTCAAAGACAAGTGGCAGACTTATACTTTCACCATCCGCAACCGCAATAACACATCGATGCACCAAGTGCCTTTCTATCTGTTCGTTCAAGATGTGAAGGACTTAGATGTTGAGTTTATCAACTTCAAGATGGGCGAACCGATTATTAAGGAGATGCCGGAGGAGTACCAAAATCACCTCCGCGATTCGATTGGGGAATACGGAATGTGCAAGATTAAGACACCTAATTTAAAGGACTCTGTACCTGCTCGTCTTTATTTCTTGATACTGCCTATCTTAGAGGCAAATAGTTCGGAAGAGTTCCGTGTACGCATCAAAGGCAATGGGGACATTTATGTTTTAGGTGGCGTTTCCGCACCTCTGTTGGCACCCCAAGGTGCTTATCGTATCAGTTACGAAGAATGGGAACAGATACATTTAGTGAAACCCGTTTCGCATGCTCCTGTCCGTTATATCCGCCGCGTAGCGATGAACGATATGACTACTAAAGCCGGTTGTTTGATGGAATATATCGGTCGAGGAGTCATTTCGGGCACAGCCGGAGCTATCCCTGGTGGCGACTGCTTGGTCGGAATGGGATTCACGGTGTACGATTTTTATAACGACGTCAAAGACGATAACAAGAAAATAGTCAGCAATGCCCTTTGGAACTTCGGAGGATCAGCCATCGGTTGTGCAGCCAGCTTGATGGGACCCCTTACAGGTTTCCTTGTAGGCACTATTTCCAGCATGATTAGTAACTATCATACCGTGAAGGAGTGTCTCGGCGACCCCAACACAACTGAAAAGCAAGTGCGTTCTGTCTCGTCACTTGACCCCAACGAGATGGTCGGTCCCGCAGGTGCAGGAGACGAACATTGGCTCAAGCATAATCAAGACATGGATTATACCATCTTCTTCGAGAATAAATCTACCGCCACTGCTCCTGCACATACGATTGCCATTCGCGATACGTTGGATACCACTACGCTTGACCTTTCCTCGTTCGGCTTTACCCACTTTGCTTGGGGAGATACGACTTTCTCTATTGAGGGAACGAACGTGCAAGAGTTCACGCGCGATGTCGATTTGCGTCCCGCTAAGGAACTGATTGTGCGCGTCAGCGGTAAGTTAGATACCATCAAGGGTATTGCCGATTGGACGATTCTGTCGCTTAACCCCATCACTCGTGAGGAGGAAGAAGACCCCGATCTGGGCGTGCTGCCTCCTAATGACGAGAAGGGTAGCGGCGAGGGCTATGTAGGATACCGTATTACGCAGAAACCAAGTCTGGCTTCCGGTACATCGATTCACAGCAAAGCCACCATCGTCTTCGATACCAATGATCCGATTGCTACTAACGACTTTGTCAATCGTGTCGATACGGTGGCCCCCTCTTCGGCTGTTGTTTCGGTAGAGGCAGTAGGCGACAGCTTACTACTCACCTTCTCGGGTACGGATACCGAATCGGGTATTGCTACCTACGAAGTCTGGGCTCAGTTTAATGATACCATCACAGGTGTGCTAGAAGTTGCATATAGCGGAAACACAATGAAATTGCCGATTGTGGCAGATAAGATGGGCTTCTGGATTGTGGCTACCGATAAGGTGGGCTGGCAAGAGACCAAAGAATGTGCGCCGGAGGTTGTCTATGAGAAACCAACGGGATTGGAATCTCCTACAATGGATATGAAAGGCAAACATGTCATCAAACTGCTCAAAGATAATCACCTGTATATACTTTACAATGACAAAGTATATTCTGTCTTTGGTTCTAAACTCTTAACCCGCTAAACCTGTTAAACTTGTTATCTTAACAATCGTCAGTTTTGAGGACACTATCTTATGAGTATACGATGAGTATAGGATGAGTATAGGATTCAGAGCCGAAGTGCAGAGCGCATTTCGGCTCTGAATCTTAATAATCGTACTAAAAATCTTACTCACTCTATTACGCACTATTTGTTGCAATGTTGCATTGTTGCACAAAAAAATGTGCTGTTAGGGTGAATATATGCTTTATGGAGTTTTTGCCCCAAAAACAAACAAAGTGTGATCTTAATACAGCCCTCAAATATAGCCATCAACGATAGAAAATGCATTTTATTACAAAAAAATTTGCACATGTCAAAAAAAAGTTGTACCTTTGTGCCAAGATTTCGTAAATCATTAACCATTATCAATCAACCCAATTAACTTTTAGGTTAAATATGAAAAAAACTCTCTTTTTTATGTCAATCCTTGCTATGGCATTGTTGACATCCTGCGGAGAACCTGTTTCTCCCGACCAAATTAGTGTTAATCCGAACCCCCTGATGGTAGTAGGTAACAAAGTCAATGCACAAATCTCCGGTACTTTCCCCGCAAAGAAATTCGTCCGCAAGGGCGTATTGGTAGTTACTCCTGTGCTGAAGTACAACGGCAAAGAGTTGCTTGGCGAACCTGTAACTTATGTAGGTGAGAAAGTAAAAGAAAACGGTAAAACTGTCAGCTACAAAAACGGTGGCTCTTACAGCCAAAGCATCAGTTTCGACTACAACGACGAAATGGCAGTTTGCGAACTCTATCTCCGCTTCGAAGCACGCAAAGGTAACACTACATACGATGTACCTGATATGAAAATCGCTGACGGTATCATCACTACCGCTAAATTGGCAGACGCTAAAGGTATGAAGGGCAATATCGCTCCCGACAAATTCCAACGCATTATTCAAGACATGCAAGAGGCAGACATTAACTTCCTCCTCCAACAAAGCAATCTCCGTAGCTCGGAGACCTCCGCTGAAGATGTGAAAGCTCTGCAAGCCGCTATCAAAGATGCTAAAAACGATGAGAAAAAAGCTATCAGCAAAGTAGAAGTTGCCGGTTATGCCAGCCCCGAAGGCGGTTTGGACCTCAATACTAAATTGGCTAACGCCCGTCAAGCCGTTGCTCAAAAATTCTTGGCTCAATCCTTGAAGAAAAACAAAGTAGATGCTGCTATCGCTGCTGATGTTACAGCTGAAGACTGGGATGGCTTCCAGAAAGCTATGGAAGAAAGCAATATCCAAGACAAAGACCTTGTCCTCAATGTATTGCGCATGTACAACGACCCCGAAGAACGCGAAGCTCAAATCAAGAACTTAAGCGCTGTTTATAAAAATATTGCTGATGACATCCTTCCTGCTCTCCGTCGTAGCCGTATGATGGTTACCATCGACCTGATTGGTAAATCTGACGAGGAAATTATCGCTCTCTTCGCAAGCGACCCCGCTAAACTCAATGTAGAGGAAATGCTTTATGCCGCTACCATCATGGACGACAAGAAAGCCGTTTACAGCAAAGTTACCGAAATGTTCCCCGAAGACTATCGCGGATGGAACAACCTCGGTATGGTTTACTTCAACGAAGGCAACATTGCTGAGGCACGCCGTTGCTACAGCAAAGCTCTCCAACTGAACGCCAACGATCCTGATATCAACTACAACGCAGCTCTCGCTGCTATGGCTGACAACGACCTGGCTAAAGCTGAACTCTATTTAGGCAAAGCTGCCGGCACCAAAGCTGACATGGCTTCCGCTCAAGGTACTTACTACACCATGATGGGTGACTACCAGAAAGCTAAGAGCGCTTACGGAAATGCCGTTAACAACAACGCTGCTCTGCAACAAATCCTCAACGAGGACTACGCCGGCGCTCGCAAGACCCTCAACGCTATCGCTAACCCGGATGCCAAGACTGCTTACTTGCTCGCTGTAGTAGGTGCCCGCACCAACGACCGTGACGCTGTGTACAGCAACCTCAAAGATGCTGTCGCTAAATGCAGCAAAATGAAAGCAAGAGCAGAGAAAGACCTCGAATTCGCTAAATTCGCTGACGACGAGGCATTCAAAGCTATCGTGAAATAATGTCGGTTCTTTTCCCAAAAGTTCCGAAACCTCGTGAGTGGGACTATAGACCCATTTACTACGATGAGGATAAAGAGGCGCGCAAGGATAAACTTGCGCGCCTTCATCACGGTTCGTTCCGTGAGGAGCATGAAAAGAACATGTCCACACAGCGACAACGCAATAAATCCAAGTTGGGTTTTTGGATAGCATTGCTGCTACTGGGACTGCTGTTCTACTTCTTCTTGAGATAATTGACTCTAAACTAAAATGGACATCATCCATTTACTACCGGATAGTGTCGCCAACCAAATAGCCGCAGGTGAGGTGATTCAGCGTCCCGCCAGTTGTCTTAAAGAACTGGTGGAGAACTCGCTGGATGCCGGTGCTACCAAAATAGATGTTATCGTTCGCGATGCCGGACGGACTATGCTGCAGGTGATTGATAACGGCAAGGGGATGAGTGACACGGATTTGCGTATGGCTTTTGAACGGCATGCAACCAGCAAAATCCGCGAAGCAGCCGACATCTTCCAACTCACCACAATGGGCTTCCGTGGAGAAGCGCTGGCAAGTATTTGCGCCGTTGCACAAGTGGAGGTACAGAGCCGCCGACCTGAAGACGAAACAGGCAGCCGACTGGTCATTCACGGTTCACAGGTCATCGAACAAGAACCATGCGCATGCCCGGTAGGCACGAACTTTAAAGTCAAAAACCTATTCTTTAATATCCCCGTTCGGCGTAAGTTCCTCAAAACAGACCAAACAGAACTGAGGAACCTCTTAATTGATTTCTACCGTATCGTATTGGTTTATCCCAAGGTACAATTCACCTTCATCAGCAATGACGAGATTTTGATGGACCTGCCGGCAGGAAACGAAAAACAACGCATAGAAGATGTGTTTGGCAAGGGACAGAAGAAATCTTTTACCAGCCACTTCGTAGAAATTCATTCGGATACCGAACTTGTTTGTATTCGCGGATTTGTAGGCAAACCGGAGACATCCGGCAAGAATGCACAACAATACTTCTTTGTCAATGGGCGGTACATGCGTCACCCGTATTTCCACAAAGCGGTTATGACTGCCTATCAGGGCACGCTCTCGCAAGAAGCCAACCCTTCGTATTTTATCTATTTGGAGGTTAATCCCGAGACCATCGATGTCAATATACATCCCACTAAAACGGAAATCAAATTCCAGGACGAACAACCCATCTTCCAAATCCTTTTAGCCACCGTGCGCGAGGCATTGGGCAAGTTTAATGTCAGTCCGTCATTGGATTTTAACCGTAGCGGTTATATCGAAATGCCAGTAGGAGGCACAGCCCCTAAATCAGCCCCTCTCACTACGCACAGTCAACCGTACAATCCGTTTGCGCAGTCGTCCGAACGCATGCGCACATTGGACTGGCAGACACTATATACCCCTCCCGTTGCTGAACGGACACCCTTGCAACCTGCCCAGCAGGAACTGTTTGAACAGACGGTAGCTATCGACAAGGTGTATCAGTATAATTCCCGCTACCTGCTCATGCCTTCCGAACAAGGGCTGATGATGGTAGATCAGCATCGTGCACATATCTGTGTGCTCTATCACACCTATATGCACCAGATAGCAGAAAACCAAAGCGCTTCCCAGCAACTGCTCTTCCCCGAAGTGCTGTCCGTCACTCCCGACGAAGTGCCAATAGTCGATAATCTGCTGGACGACCTCCGGAAAGTGGGGTTTGACTTGCACCAACTTAGTCCGAATAGTTACAGCATACAGGGCGTACCTGCCTCGTTGGATAGTAAAGACCCTGTTGCTACCATACGCAAAATACTGTCTGCCGTCGTAGAATCGGGACAGAGCGTGCAGGAACAGTGGCAGAAGCAAGTTGCTCTTACACTCGCCAAAGATACTGCTATTCCTTACGGCAAACAACTGTCACAGGCAGAGATGACAGACCTTATGACACGCCTGCTCGCTCTCAAACAATATCGCTATACGGAGGACGGAAAAACCGTAGTATCCGTACTTACAAACGACGAATTGGAGAAAAAATTCTGAAAAAACACGAAAAAACATACTTTTTGTACCAATAATTTGTGTAATTAAAAATCTTTTTGTACCTTTGCATCTCAATTCGTGCAAATAATATTAATTATTAATAATTAAAAAACTTTTATATTATGTCAGAACTTGAATCAAAAGTAGTAGCTATCATTGTAAACAGATTGGGGATAGATGCAGCGCAAGTTACAATGGAAGCAAGTTTCGCAGCAGATTTGAATGCAGACTCGTTGGATTTGTCTGATTTGTTGATGGAGTTTGAGAAGGAATTTAATATTTCCATTCCTGATGAGGATGCCCAGAAAATCAGTACGGTAGGTGATGCTGTGGCTTACATCGAAAAAGCAATTGCTTAATCAGCGAAAGAAACATTTTTTTACGAGTCTGCAGCTTTACCTGTGGACTCGTAGTTATATATACACACATAATTGATAGAATATGAAAGAACTCAAACGAGTGGTAGTGACGGGGATGGGTGTCTTAACACCGGTTGGGAATGATGTTGAATCAATGTGGAAAGCGTTAATCAATGGCGAGAGTGGCTCAAAAGAGATAACCGCATTTGATTCAAGTTTGTTCAAGACTCATTTTGCCTGCGAGGTCAAGGATTTTAATCCTGACGACTATTTAGACCGCAAGGATGCACGCAAAATGGACCGTTTTGCCCAATTCGCAGTTTGTACCGCCAAGCAGGCATTGGCAGATTCCAATATAGATTTAGACCGAGAGGATAAAACGCGTATCGGTTCTATTTGGGCAAGCGGCATGGGCGGATTAAAAAGTTTGGAAGAAGACCTGATGGCATTCTCCAAAGGCGACGGTACTCCTCATTTCAGTCCGTTCTATATTCCCAAAGCCATCATCAATATGGGTGCGGGACATATATCGCTGAATCTTGGTTTGCAAGGCATTAACTATGGCGTCGCTTCTGCATGTTCCTCTTCGGGTCATGCTGTGGCAGCCGCTTTTGATGCCATCCGTTTGGGACGCGCAGACATCATCTTTACCGGAGGTAGTGATGCGGATGTTACCTATTCCGGCATAGGAGGTTTCAATTCGATGCATGCCCTATCTACCCGCAACGATACACCTGCTACCGCTTCGCGCCCGTTCAGCAAGTCGCGTGACGGTTTTGTATTGGGCGAAGGGGCTGCCTGTCTGATATTGGAAGAACTGGAGCACGCGCAACAACGCGGTGCTAAAATATATGCCGAGTTGGTCGGCGCAGGCATGAATGCCGATGCCTATCACATGACTGCTCCCGATGCCGAAGGAGCCGGGGCGGCAAGAGTGATGCTTGACGCTATCGCCGATGCCGGTATATCGCCCGACCAAGTCGATTATATCAATGCACATGGCACATCCACCCCCTTGGGCGATGTTTGTGAGATTAAAGCCATTCAGTCGGTTTGGGGCAAAGATGCCTATCGGCTGAATATATCTGCCACCAAGTCTATGACCGGTCACATGATGGGCGCTACGGGTGCTGTTGAGGCGGTTGCCACTGTTCTTGCCTTGCGCGACGGTATCGTTCCTCCTACTATCAATCATGAGGAAGGCGACGAGGACGAGCAAATCGATTATCGGCTGAACTTCACCTTCAACAAAGCCCAACATCGTGCTTTGCGCTACGCATTATCCAATACATTCGGTTTTGGCGGACAAAACGCCTGTTTATTGTTCAAAAAATGGTAATCGCTATTGTGGGCGCTTCGGGCGCCGTCGGACAAGAATTGTTAAAAGTGCTGAGTGAACGGAATTTTCCCGTTACCGAGTTGCGTTTGTATGGCTCGAAACGGAGTGCCGGCACTTGTTATGACTTTTGCGGTAAGCCGGTCATGGTGCAGGAATTGCAACATGGCGACCAGTTCCGTGGTGTAGATATCGCTTTTGTTTCTGCCGGAGGAAGTGTCAGCAAAGAGTATGCTGACGATATCACCCGTCATGGTGCTATTATGATAGATAACTCGTCTGCTTTCCGTATGGACAAAGATGTCCCGCTGGTAGTGCCGGAAGTCAATCCCGAAGATGCACTTAACCGTCCTCGTGGCATTGTTGCCAATCCTAACTGCACGACTATTCAGATGGTAGTGGCACTGCAGGCAATAGAGCAGGTCAGTCACATCCGCCGTGTGCATGTGGCTACTTATCAAGCCGCTTCAGGCGCCGGAGCACAAGCCATGCTCGAATTGGAACAGCAATATAGGGAAGTGTTGTCAGGAGACCCCGTTACCGTAAATAAATTTGCTCACCAATTGGCATTCAACCTGATTCCTCATATAGATGTCTTTACCGATAATGATTACACCAAGGAGGAAATGAAAATGTACAACGAGACTCGCAAAATCATGCACTCCGATATAGAAGTGTGTGCTACTTGTGTGCGCGTTCCCAGTTTGCGCGCCCATAGCGAGAGTGTGTGGGTGGAAACCGAGCGACCTCTGACTGCTGACGAGGCAAAAACGGCTTTTCAACAGGGCAAGGGGTGTGTATTGATGGACGACCCTGCCAATAATGTTTATCCGATGCCATTGTTCCTAAGCGGCAAAGATGAAGTCTTTATCGGTCGTGTGCGCAAAGACCTGTCCAACCCGAACGGATTGGCATTCTGGTGCGTAAGCGACCAGATACGCAAAGGCGCTGCCCTCAATGCCGTGCAAATAGCCGAATATCTGATTAAGTAATATGTCAACCAATCTTCCATCTTCAACCAATGTTCCCGTTTCTCCCGTCGAGATAATGGCACCTGTAGGTTGTTGGGACTCGCTGACGGCAGCGATAGAAGCAGGGGCAACCAGCGTCTATTTTGGCATAGAGCACCTGAATATGCGTGCCCGTTCGTCTGCCAATTTTACTACCGACGACCTGCGTACCATTGTGGCACGCTGTCAGGAAGCACGGATTAAGACCTATTTGACACTTAATACGGTCATGTATCCGGAAGACTTGCCCTTGATGCGAGAGATAGTAGATACCGCCAAAGAAGTGGGATTGTCTGCTATCATTGCCAGCGATATAGCCGTTCTGCAATACGCACACAGTCAAGGGGTGGAGGTGCATTTATCGACTCAACTGAATATCGCCAACACCGAGGCATTGCGTTTTTATGCCCAATATGCCGATGTGGTCGTATTGGCGCGCGAACTGAACATGACACAGGTGGCTGCCATTTATCGGGACATACAGAAGCAACATATCTGTGGACCTAAGGGCGAACTCATCCGTATAGAGATGTTCTGTCATGGCGCACTTTGTATGGCTGTAAGCGGCAAATGTTACTTGTCGCTCAATAATTTAGGCGCTTCTGCCAATCGGGGTGCGTGCATGCAGGTTTGCCGTAGAGGATATATAGTCAAAGACAAAGAGAGTGACCTCGAACTCGAGGTGGATAATCAATACATCATGTCTCCCAAGGACCTCAAGACTATCGGTTTTCTCAACAAAATGCTGGATGCCGGAGTGCGCGTTCTCAAGATAGAAGGGCGTGCTCGCGGACCCGAATATGTGCAGACAGTTGTCGGTTGCTACAAAGAGGCGGTGGAAGCATGGCAACGGGGCGAGTACCAACAGCCGGGCATCACTCAACGCATCGAGGATTGGAATACCCGTTTGGCGCGAGTCTTCAATCGCGGTTTTTGGGACGGCTACTATCAGGGACAACGGTTGGGCGAGTGGACACACGAATACGGTTCGCAAGCCACACGCAAAAAAGTATATGCCGGCAAATGTACCGATTACTTCAAGAAAATCAATGTGGCGGAGTTCTTCCTGGAGGCGGTGCCACAAATCAAAGAGGGTGACGAGTTGCTCGTTACAGGCGAGACTACGGGTGCTTATGAACTGGTGGCACATGACTTGCATGACGAACCTGGGAATGTACGCTCTGTCGTTTATCAAGGACATGCGTTTGCCGTCAAGACGGATAAACCATTGCACCGCGGAGATAAACTCTTTCTGCTACAACAAGTATAAGATATGCAAAATTTGATAGATAACCAATTGGTAAATGCAGCAGGGCAGTTGATTGCCAATGCTCATCGGGTGGCTGTTATCACTCATTTGTCACCCGACGGGGATGCTATGGGTTCGTCATTGGGAATGAAGCATTTCCTATTGTCCCAAGGCAAAGAAGTGGAAGTGGTAGTGCCTAACGATTTTCCCAATTTCCTTAGCTGGCTACCGGGAGCTAAAGAGGACAAAGTGTGCGACAAAGATGCCGAACAGGCACTACAAATACTGAATAATGCAGATCTCGTCATCGTAACGGACTTTCAAGAACCCAAGCGTTGTGGCGAGGTATTGGGAGATTGGCTTGCGCAAAATACACAAAGCACTACACATCGACCGGTCATCATGATTGACCACCATTTATATCCGAGCGACATGGCAGATGTGACTATTTCGTATCCCGATTGTGCCTCTGCCAGCGAATTGGTCTATCGGCTGATTCGACAACTGAAAGTGAACGATGCCACTTGGCAAATGAACCGCGAGTTGGCAACTTGTATCTATACGGGCATGATGACCGATACCGGCAATTTCCAATACAACAGCAATCACCCCGATATGTACGAAATAGTGGCAGAACTGATGCGTGCAGGAGTTAATAAGGACGATTGTTATGACAAGGTCTTCAACCAGTTCCATACGGGGCGTTTGCGTTTGGTCGGCTATTGCTTGTATCGCAAGATGCGCACTTTCCCCAAAAATCATGTGGCACTAATTGCCCTGTCTGCCGAAGAATTGAAACAGTTCAATTTCCAAAGCGGCGATGCAGAGGGCATTGTCAATATGCCTATGCAGATTGGCAAGATTTATTACAGTTGCTTTATGCGTGAAGATACGGACAAGATTAAAATCAGTTTCCGCAGTCAGGGTGACCGCCCTGTCAATACCTTTGCCCACGACTTCTTTAATGGCGGAGGACACAAGAACGCTGCAGGAGGAGAGTTCTACGGTTCGCTGCAGGATGCTGTTAAGACATTTATGGAGCATTACGAGGAGTATTGCCATTAGGTCACATATAATTCGACCGTCGGCAAAGACCCTATAAGGATACACAAAAAGAGACTGCTTGAATTAAACATCAAGCAGTCCCTTTTTTATTCTGTACAGAAATCCTTATACAATGGTACTCTATACAGAGGTATTTTGTACTGTGGATTATACCACACCGCTGAAGCCCATAAACGCCATTGCCAAGATACCGGCGGTGAGCAGGGCGATAGGTGTTCCTTGCATGGCTTTAGGAATCTTGTTCATACTCAGTTGCTCACGAATACCGGCGAACAATACGAGTGCCAGCGAGAAACCTAATGCGGTAGCAAAAGCAAACAAAGTACCGTTTAACAATCCCTCGGCAGGAGCACCACCGGGCATCTTATAGGTACCGTTAGCCACCAGAATGGCAACACCCAACAAGCAGCAGTTGGTGGTAATCAGCGGCAGGAAAACACCTAACGCCTGATACAACGATGGAGATACTTTCTTCAGCACAATCTCAATTGACTGCACCAAGGCAGCAATAACGAGAATGAAGAGGATTGTTTGCAGAAACTCTACGCCTAAAACTACCAATAACTTCTGTAGCAAATAGGTCACAATAGTGGCAAGTGTCAGCACGAAGGTTACGGCTGCACCCATGCCGAGTGCGGTATCGATTTTCTTACTTACCCCCAAGAACGGGCAGATACCCAAGAACTGACTCAATACGATATTATTAACGAATATCGCAGAGATAAATATCAAAAAGTAAATCATATTATTTCTTCATTAATTTTTGAACCAAAGCCATGATATACCCCAAGCAAATGAATGCTCCGGGAGCCAACACGAAGATAAGTGCCCCGTATTGTCCGTCAAAGAGGTGTGCGCCAAAGATGCAACCTGTTCCCAACAGTTCGCGGACAGCACCAATCAGCGTCAATGAGAGGGTAAATCCAAGTCCCATTCCCAATCCGTCGATAGCACTCAGTCCAACGCTGTTCTTGCAGGCAAATGCCTCAGCACGACCAAGGACGATACAGTTAACCACAATCAGAGGGATGAACAATCCCAAAGTCGCATAGATAGCAGGTACATACGCCTGCATGAGCAATTGCAGAATGCTGACGAATGTGGCAATCACGACGATAAAGGCAGGAATACGCACTTTGTCAGGGATTACATTCTTGAGCAACGAAATGACGATGTTCGAACAAATCAATACGAACATGGTAGCCAAACCCATAGACATACCGTTGACGGCACTACTGGTCGTGGCGAGTGTAGGGCACATACCGAGCACCAAACCGAATGTGGGGTTCTCTTTTAAAATGCCGTTGGTGAGTGTTTTTAGAGCATTATTCATGATTTACCTCCTTTCCTTCTGAGCAGCAATGGTGCATTACGCATTCCGCACTGTCTTTCGGCATGGAAGCGCCTGTATAGCAAGCCACAGAGTCGGTTGCTACGGCATTGCCGTTCTGCTCACAGAATTGCCCGTAAGCATTGTGAATTGCCTTCAGGAACGCACGCGAGGAAATAGTAGCAGCAGTAATGGCATCTACCTCGCCACCGTCCTTGCTGACGGTCATATTGTTTTTGCCGGGGTTCATGCCGATAATATTGCCTTTGCCACCCTCTTGGAACCACTCTGCGATGTGTGAACCCAAACCCGGAGTCTCCTGGTGCTCCAGCACCTTGTAACCGAGTATGTCGCCATTGGCGGCAAAACCGACCATCAGGCGGATAGGACCACCAAAACCGTCGGCAGAACACTCAATGGCGGTACCTTCCTGACCATTCAATACTTCTATTTTAGCAGCATTCTGTGCTGCTTCTTTTTGGGCATCTATTTGTGCTTTGGTCACCATATAGACGGCAGCCAAACCCGCTGCGGCTACCAGAGTGATGGCAGTCAGCGAGAGCACCATATTCTTAAATGTACTTTCTAATTTAGCCATAGTTGTATCTCCTTATTTCTTTACGACTTCCCCAAAGCGTTTGGGACGAATCTTGTTTAACAAAGGAACGGTAGCGTTCATAATGAGAATGGCAAAGGACATTCCTTCGGGATAAGCACCCCAAGTACGAATGACCATTACAATCAAACCGATACCGATACCGAAGATAATCTTACCCCAACCGGTCATAGGACTGGTTACATAGTCGGTAGCCATAAAGAAAGCACCCAACATGATACCGCCTGTGCACAGGGTTAATGCCGTATAGTGGCATGGGCACATACCTGCGGGAGCACCCAATGCGGCAAAAGCAGCCACCGTAGCAAGAATGCTGACAGGAATATGCCATGTAATAACTTTTGTGCAAATGAGGAATATACCGCCGGCAATCAGAGCCAAAGCACTCACTTCGCCTAACGAACCGCCCATGAAACCGAAGAAAGCATCCTGCAAATCGGGCAGTTTATCCATGAGGGACATATCGCCGTTCTTGACAATCTGCTTCATATAAGCCAACGGAGTAGCGCCGGTAGCGGCATCAACAGCGTTGAACCCTTGCGGCAGAGGCCATGTGGTCATTTGGACAGGGTAGGCAATCAATAGGAATACACGGCCTACCAAAGCAGGGTTGAAGGGGTTTTGTCCCAAGCCGCCGAAGGTCATCTTACCGACCCCGATAGCAACTACAGCACCAATAACGATGAGCCACCAGGGCAGATTACTGGGCAGGTTGAAAGCCAACAACAGACCCGTCAGAATGGCGGAACAGTCGCACAAAGTGGGCTGTTGTTTGAGAATGAACTTGGCAATAAGCCACTCGGTAGCGCAGCACGCTGCAATACTGATGAGCGTAACAATGAGAGCGCCCCAACCGAATGCTGCCAGTGATACGGCGTATGCCGGCATCAAAGCGGCTATCACCAGAAGCATATTTTTCCGTACACTATCTCCGCTGTGAGCGTGAGGTGCAGGAGCAACGATTAAATTTTTCATATCTTGTAATTTACAAATTTCACGGAGTTATTTTTTTGCTTCGGCAGCAGCTTTGGCAGCGGCTTGGCGGGCACGGATATTGCCGCCTACGATGCCTTTACCACTACGGATATAGTCAAGCAACGGACGATGACTGGGACAGGTGAACATGCAGCAACCGCAATCGATGCAGTCCATTACATTGTGTTGTTCCATTTCGTCATACATCTTCAGTTCGCTCATTCTGCTCAACAAGTACGGTTCCAATCCCATCGGGCAGGCAGTTACGCATTTGCCGCAACGGATACAATTGGCAACCTCACCGCGACGACTCTCGTCTTCGGGCAAGAAGAGCAGACCGCTGGTGCGCTTGTGTGCAGGCATGTCAACAGAGTTCATGGCACGACCCATCATCGGACCGCCGCCGATTATCTTGCCTGTATCTTCAGGAATGCCTCCTGCCATCTCAATCACTTGTGCCAACGGAGTACCGAAACGAACGAGGTAGTTGCCGGGCTTTTTGACACTCTTGCCGGTGACGGTCATCACGCGGGAGATAAGGGGCTTGTTCTTTTGTACGGCTTCGTATATGGCAAAGATAGTAGCCACATTATCCACTACGGCTCCTACGGAGATAGGCAGTGCGCCGCTTGCCACCTGACGACCGATGCAGGCATCAATCAACTGTTTTTCACCACCTTGCGGATATTTGAGCTTGAGCGGTTTAACTTCTATTCCGAGGGCTTTGTGTGCCAACTCAGTCATACGGGCGATAGCATCGGGTTTGTTTTTCTCTATGCCGATGACGGCACGATTGATACCCAAGGCACGCATCGTAATCTGAATACCTATCATGATTTCTTCGCCATGCTCCAACATCAGTTGATGGTCGCAAGTCAAATACGGTTCGCACTCTACGCCGTTAACAATCAGCACTTCGGCTTTTTGTCCGGGAGGCGGGCACAATTTGACATGTGTGGGGAAGCAGGCGCCACCCAAACCGACGATGCCGGCTTTGGCAATCTTGTCAATAATCTCCTTGGGCTCCATGGCGCATTCGCGCAGTACATCGGATGTACGGTTGATATCTTCCATCCATTCGTCGCCCTCTACATCAATAAAGACTGCCGGCATTTTCATGCCCCAAGCATCGGTGGTAACATCTATTTTAGTGACGGTACCGCTGACACCTGAGTGTACATTGGCGCTGACAAATCCTCCTGCTTCGGCTATCAGTTGTCCTACTTTAACTTTGTCTCCCTTTTGAACGACGGGTTTGGCGGGAGCACCAATATGTTGTGCAAGCGGAATAATGGCTTGCTTGGGCAGTCCACACTCTATAATCGGTTGATGTGCCGAGTATAATTTATTGTCTTTAGGGTGAACGCCACCTATTTTGAAAGTGTTCATACAGAAAAACTTTTTTACTTGTTATTATATGGCAGGCAAGCAGGGAATACGGCACGCGGTGTCTTGATTGCCTGTATCTTGGCTGCGATAGCAGAATCGAATTTCTCGTCTTTGTCGGTGCTGACAGCTTCGGTCTCTTGTGCAGGAGCGGCAGCCGTCTTGCTCAGCCGTTCGGGGAATCCCATGCCCCACAAAGCACCGGTCGGACATTGCGGTTCGCACTCGCGACAAACGACGCACTTGTCAAAGTCTATGTATGCGACATTGTTGGCAACGGTAATTGCCTCTTGCGGACAAACTTTGGCGCAAAGACCGCAACCGATACATGCGTTGGCGCATACTTTTTTGGCAGCAGGTCCTTTGTCCTGGTTGAGACACTTAACGACCATCCGTTGATTGTTCTCACCTTTCTTTCTCAGTTCGATAATATGTCTTGGACATGCCTTGACACATTTACCGCAACTGGTACAGAGGTTCTCGTCCACTTCGGGCAGTCCCGTTTCGGGATTCATTTTGAGAGCACCGAAGGCGCATGCCTCTACGCAGTCGCCACAACCTAAGCAACCGTACGCGCAACCGCTTTCGCCGACATACATGGCACTCATGATAGCGCACGAGCGAGTACCGTTGTATTCACTTGTTTTCGGTCGTGCTTCACAAGTACCGTTACAACGGATAACGGCTACTTTGGGTTCGCCTGCAGGTGCTGCCATTCCGAGAATGGCACCCACTTTTTCCATGACGGGAGCACCTCCCACCGGGCAAAGAAGACCATCCAGCGAGGAAGCTTTGGTGCATGCCTCTGCCAATGCACGGCAACCGGCAAATCCGCATCCGCCACAGTTGGCACCGGGCAATACGGCTTGAACTTCGTCAATGCGTGGATCTTCTTCTACTTTGAATTTCTGAGCGATGAAAAAGAGCAGTATGGCTGCTACTAATCCCGTCACGCCCAGAACAAGCAATGAAATAATGATTAAATCCATAATGTTATTAGTTTGATGTTATCTATATTTTTGGTTTTGTTAACCAGAGAATAAAGTAATATAACGCAACCCCCAAAATCGCTTTTATTGCCATTTCGAATTCGCTTCTCTTAAAAAAGGAACCGATAGCAATCAAACCTATTACAAGAACCAACGGCACCAAATATGCCAGCGTGATGGCTTTCCATCGCTGACCACGGGTAAAGCAATCCTCTTCTGTCTGCTTGCACACCGTTTTTAAGGCACATGAATGACATGATTCTTCCTGCGAAAAATGACTATTGGATTCCGATTGGGACATATCTATACAAATTAACGCACAAAGTTACATATTTTTTCTGAGAAAAGCAAATAAATTTGTCTTTTTTTATATAAAAATAAGGTATCCCCTTGTTTATACCAAATGATTTTCGTATCTTTGTATGCTAAATATTGATTAATATGCCGAGAAAACCTCAAAAAACTGATTCAGATCAGGCAAAAATGAACAAGTCGTCAGAGAAAAATGCGTCGCACAAATCCATACAGACTTATTGGGATGCTTTGTCGCATAACGAACGGGTACGAGTGATTTGCGGATTGGTATTGTGGACCGTTACTTTTCTTGTATCGGTGTCGGTGATTAGTTTCTTCTTAACGGGTAAAGAGGATGCCTCGTTGGTGGAATTGATTCATACCGAACGCCTGTCACAAATGCCAAGTTTCCATAACTGGTTAGGTTTGCCGGGGGCAGTAGTGTCCAGAGCAATTATTGACGGCTGTTTTGGTCTGTTCAGCATACTCTTCCTTGTCATGGGAACGGTGTACGGACTGAAAATAATCAACCCTAAAGTCAATGTGCATGGGTTGAAACTGTTCTTCTGCTCTGCATTCTTGATGTTGTGGGGTGCTATTGCCTGCGGTTTTGTTCAGTTGTTCGTCGGAGAAGAGTTGTATTTCCGTTTAGGCGGTGCGTTCGGTAACTGGGTGGCTACATTGGGTACGAACTATATGCATGCCTTTTGTATGGGGGTGTTGATTGTAATGACACTGGTCATTTTCCTGATTATAGCAGACAAACATTTTGTGGAAAAAGTGCAGTATATGTGGCAGCGTATGATTTGCTCTTTGCATCGTCGCAAGCAGGATGAATCTGTTGCCGTACAGGGTGAACCTGATGATAACCAAGGTGCTATAACCATCAAACTGGATGTAACCGGCAACCGGGACACGCCTGAAGCCAATACGGATGAAAATAAAACTGCCGAAGGCGTTACCATAGAAATCGTTGGAAATGACCAGCCCGAGACACCTGAAACCAAAAACAACGAGGTAACACCTGAACCTGAGGTCGAGCCGCAAAATCCTGTGCTGGATATTACCACTCCGACCAAGGAAACCATACAGGGAGAAGCAATCCATGAGCCGGTTGAGGATATGGGACCATACGATCCGCGCAAGGATTTGGAGAATTACCAATTCCCGCCGTTGAGTTTGCTCAAGGTGTATGACAATGAGACGGCTCCTGTCATCGACCCCGAAGAGCAGCAGGCAAATGCCAATCGTATTGTGCAGACATTGCGTAATTATGATGTAGAGATAGAATCCATCAAGGCGACCGTCGGACCTACGGTCACCCTGTACGAAGTGGTGCCGAAAGCCGGCACGCGCATCTCTAAGATTCAGTCGTTGGAGAATGATATTATGCTGTCGCTTAGTGCGATAGGTATCCGTATTATTGCTCCTATGCCCGGTAAGGGGACGGTCGGTATAGAAGTGCCGAACGAAAAGCCGCAAGTGGTGTCTATGCACTCTGTGATTGCTTCCAAACGATTCCAGGAGGAGAGCAAGATGAAACTGCCGGTGGCTATAGGTCGTACGATTACCAACGAAGTCTTTACTTTTGACCTCGCCAAAACACCCCACTTGCTGGTAGCCGGTGCTACGGGACAGGGTAAGTCTGTGGGATTGAATGCGATTATTGCTTCGTTGATTTATAAGAAACACCCCGCTGAACTCAAGTTCGTGCTGGTAGATCCCAAAATGGTGGAGTTCAGCATCTATAAACCGCTGATTCGTCACTATATGGCAGCCATGCCGGATCAGGAGGACAGGGATATCATCATTACCGACTGCCAAAAAGTTATCAATACGCTCAACTCGTTGGTTATTGAGATGGAAGACCGTTATTCCCTTCTGGCAGATGCCAATTGCCGCAATCTGGAAGATTATAACGACAAGTTCAATTCCCGTCATCTGAATCCTACAAAAGATGTTGAGAATGTGGTTACGCACAAGATTTTGCACCATAAGTTTATGCCGTACCTGGTAATTGTGATAGACGAGTACGGTGACTTTATCATGCAGGCAGGCAAAGAGGTGGAGCGTCCTATTCAGCGTATTGCTCAAAAAGCTCGTGCCGTAGGTATGCACATGATTTTGGCTACGCAGCGTCCGGATGTGAAGATTGTAACGGGTACTATCAAGGCGAATATACCTACGCGTATCGCTTTCCGTACGCAGTCCGTTGTGGATAGCCGTACCGTGCTGGATGCCAAGGGGGCAGACCAGTTGATAGGCAAGGGCGATATGCTTTATTCGGGCGGTGGCAACCTGACGCGTATCCAATGTGCCTTTATCGATACGCCTGAGGTGGAGGCATTGGTGGAGCATGTCAGCCAGCAGCAACATTTCTTGGAACCGTACCAATTGCCGGAGTATGTGCCTGAAGGACAGGAAGATACCGTTCAGCCGGGTAGCGTGGATACCAAACGCCTTGATCCGATGTTTGCCGATGTGGCACGCTATGTAGTCAGCAAGCAGGAAGGTTCGACTTCACGCCTGCAACGCGCATTCGAAATAGGGTATAACCGTGCCGGCAAACTCTCTGACCAACTGGAGGCAGTAGGTATCGTCGGACCGAATAAAGGACCTAAGGGAAGAGATGTGCTGATTCAGGATTTGGAAAGTTTGGAACAATTATTGCAGCAATACGGGTGTAATTGATATTCACCGTTAAAATTAACTGTTAGTCATGTCATTTTTAGTTTTATTAACCGCCTTATCGACATTGTTGTCGAATTTGGCAACCAAGACGCTTCAATCGGATATATCCCTCACTATGCAAGAAAAGGGACAAGTGGCATTAACCTCTCCCGGTAAAGTAACCATGCAGGGACAGAAATTTATCGGTTCGGCACGGGGCTACGAAGTGGCATACGACGGTTCGACCATGTATATGTACGACCCTGATGCCAACGAATTGACTCTCTCTCATCCTATCCAGGAGGATTTGGTAATGTCTAACCCGTTGCTCTTTGCACAATCGATAGCCCAAGTGAGTACGGCGCGTGAGACGGTGAGTAAGGACGGCTTGGTCACAACGGTCACACTGGTGCCTAAAGGTACGCCGCAAGAGATGATGAAAGTGGTGCTCAAGATTAAGAACGGTTTGCCTATCTTTGTAGAGGTACAAGAACCGCAATATACCGTTTCGCTGCGGCTGAAGAATCCGCAATATGTTTCAACTGCACCGTCGTTTGTCGTGAAGAAAGATGGTGCTTATATCAATGATATCCGATGAATACGAAATGTCTTATCATCGGCAGTGGTCCTGCCGGTTATACTGCTGCTATTTATGCAGCGCGTGCTAATCTTGCTCCCGTCTTGGTGGAAGGTCCCCAGTTGGGCGGACAACTGATGATTACGACCGAAGTCGAAAATTTCCCCGGCTATCCCGACGGGGTAGAGCCGTTTCAGATGATGGACGACCTTCGTCGTCAGGCAGAACGCTTTGGCACACAGTTCATCTCCAGTATCGTTACCAAAGTGGATTTTAACTGCTCCGGTTCCAAACCGGCGGTTCACCGGTTAACCCTCGAAGACGGTTCCGCCATCGAAGCAGATACGGTCATTATTGCTACAGGGGCGAGTGCCAAGTTCTTGGGCATTCCGTCCGAGCAGACTTATCGCGGTCGTGGTGTAAGTGCCTGTGCTACATGTGACGGCTTTTTCTACCGCAAAAAGACCGTAGCCGTTGTAGGTGGCGGGGATACGGCATGCGGAGAGGCGGAGTACCTCGCCGGACTATGCGAAAAAGTGTATCTGATTGTGCGCAAACCGTTCCTTCGTGCCTCACGGATTATGCAGGACAGAGTGTTGAATAATCCCAAGATAGAAGTGCTGTTTGAACATAACACATTGCAACTCACGGGCGAAAATAAAGTGGAAGGTGCAGACCTTGTTTATAAGAAAGGTACGCCTGAAGAGGAAATCCGGCATATTGCTATTAACGGATTCTTCCTGGCAATCGGTCATACACCCAATACGGCATTGTTTAAGGACTACCTTGCGTTGGATGAAGAAGGATATATCATCACTCAGGGCGACTCTCAACAATGTTTTATGGCATCCGATTCACCGATTCACCGGTTTACCGATTCACCGGCTCCCGGCATCTTTGCTGCAGGCGACTGTGCCGATCCCCATTACCGTCAAGCCATTGTGGCTGCCGGTTCGGGCTGTAAAGCCGCCATTGAGGCAGACCGCTATTTGAAATCTATAAAGTAACGCGCTATGAAAAAGATATTATCCCTTTTGCTTGGCATATTGAGTTTGTGCGCATGTGCGAACGACAATAAGCAAATCATTCAGATGAGTCAATTGCCTGCGCCGGCTCAAACGATAGTAGCGACCTACGCGGCTGAAGAGACAGTAGCGGTTGTGGTAATGGAAAAAGACCTGTTTGAGACAGAATATGAAATACGCTTTGCCAATGGCAATGAATGGAAATTTGACCAAAATGGTGCTGTAGAGAGTTTGGATAACTCGGTACAGGCGTTGCCGATGGAGTTGATTCCGTCCGCTATTGTGGCGTATGTCAACCGATGTTTTCCTAATCAGGGTATCCGCGAATACAGTGTGGATAGACGAGATTATGAGATTACGCTGATGTCGGGTGCTGAACTTACTTTTAATAAGTCGTTTGAACTAATCAAAACCGATTTGGATTGATAAATACACGGTTTGGTCATTCCGTATAGTTTATGGTTGGTCTTTGGGTGCTACCGAACATGCCTGTTTACAAAGAAATATGTTCACAAAAAAAGTGAACAAGGCAGAAAGGGAAAAGATTAACACAGCAATGCAGGTAGATTTGTAGATGTGAAAAATCTTAGCACTATTGTGTGTGAAAATCGGAGAATCTCCGTGCAACTCCGTTGTAACTTAATTTCTGGCATATTTGTCAAAGGTGAAGATAAGGTGATGATAGACCGATGTTATAGAACTACCAAAATGGTCAAACGCATAAGTAGATAGTATTGCCCACAAGGAAGAACTTACTCGTAAGATAGAGCGTCAGAAAGAAATTTTTGCCTTGCAGCAAAAAATAGGCAGTAATGTATAAAAAAAACAAAAAAATACAATGTGACACCAAAATTACTGAATCCGACTGCGTCGCACGCCTTTTGGAAATGTATCAAGAATTAGTGAAATAAAAAAATGACCGTCCCCACGGCTCAATGGGAACGGTCGGTGTCAAGAAAAACAAAAACTTACAGTATATAAAATATATCTGGAGCCTTAGAATATCTCTTATTTCTGATTCACGCTGCAAAGGTACAACAATTTGCTGAAATATGCAAATAAAATCGAAAAAAATGTCACTCACTTGACCTCTACACCTTAACCGACCCCGAGAAAAAAATAATCCGCACGGTATAAAAATCATGTCACAACAAGAAGCAATAAAACAATTTGAATCTCAAAAGGTCCGCACCTACTGGGATGACGAGCAGGAAAAGTGGTTTTTCTGCATTAATGATGTAGTAGCAATACTTACAGATAGTACAAATCCTGCTAATTATATTAAACAACTTAAGCATCGGGACACAGAGTTAGCTAAAGGATGGTTACAAATTGTAACCCCCCTTTCTATGCCAACCCCCGGAGGTAAACAGCAGGTGAATTGTACCGACCTTAAGGGGGCTTTCCGTATAATCCAATCTATCCCGTCCAAAAAAGCAGAACCGATCAAACAATGGATGGCTGCTGTTGCTGCTGAACGTTTGCACCAAATGCAAGACCCGGAGCGAGGCATTCAAATGTCGTTGTTGGATTACAAACGATTGGGGTATTCAGATAATTGGATAAACCAACGACTCAAAAGTATAGAGATTCGCAAAGACCTAACCGACCAATGGGACGGACACGGTGTAGAGGAAGGTGTACAATATGCTACCTTAACGGATATTATTTATCAGGCATGGGCAGGATTGACAGCAAAAGAATATAAGCACCTCAAGGGATTGCATCAGGAGAATTTGCGCGATAATATGACCAATGAAGAATTGGTGATGAATATGTTAGCAGAGTTGACCACTACCAATATCGAAAAAGCAGAACAACCGCAATCTATGTCCGAGCATGCGCACGCGGCAGCACGAGGTGGTGAGGTGGCTAAAGTGGCACGCGAGGCTTTTGAGCAACAAACGGGCAAAAAAGTCGTTTCTCCTCTTAATGCCAAAGATTACTTTGATTCCTTGCAGCCACATATAGACTTTAAGGACGAAAACCCGAAAAAGAAATAATGTAATATTTGCCCAAAAAGTTCGTAATCAAAATAATAGAGGGGTACGCGTTTAGAGCTGAAAGATGAAAACCGGCATTGTGCATCGTGAACTGAATAAATATTAGTTGTTTTGTAGGTCAAAGGGTTAGCCGAGGGTTGACCGACCGTTGACCGACACTTGGCAAATCGTCATTTTGACCGACACTCATGTTTTTGCACAAAAAAAGAGTCCTCTATGGGGACTCTTTTTCGGTAGAAGTGGTACCTCTTGGAGTTGAACCAAGGACACATGGATTTTCAGTCCATTGCTCTACCACCTGAGCTAAGGTACCTTGCTTTTTGTCGAAAGCGAGTGCAAAAGTACTGTTTTTTTTTGACATACACAAATTTTTCTTGCATTTTTTGTAAAAAAAGTGTAATTTTGCATAAAATTTCACCCAAATGGCAGATTTACAAGTTATCGCTTATGCCCGAAACGGCTTTTCCGACAAGTTTGGCATACCTCGTCAATCGCGTGAAACAAGTCACATAGAAACGCGTATCGTTTTTGAACCGGCATACCGTCACCCGGATGCCATTCGCGGAATAGACGGATTTAGTTATTTGTGGCTGATTTGGGGTTTTAACCAAGTGCCATCGTCCGACGATTGTATATTCGACCGTCGGTCGACCGTCGGCAAACTCACGGTAAGACCCCCTCGCCTGGGCGGCAATACACGCATGGGTGTTTTTGCCACCCGTTCACCCTTCCGCCCCAATCATTTGGGACTGAGCAGCGTGCAACTGTTGCGCATAGAGGACGGCGATCTGATTGTCAGCGGAGCAGACCTGTTGGACGGCACACCTATATATGATATTAAGCCCTATTTGTCCTTCTCGGACGCACACGCGGACGCCGCCAACGGCTTTGCCGAACCGACCAAGAACTACCAACTGGATGTGAAATTGCTGGAAGACCTGGCAGAAATACTGCGGCAAGACCCCCGTCCCGCCTATCAAGACGATGACCGAATCTATAAATTGGATTATCAGGGGTATTGTGTGGAGTTTCGCGTGCAAAACGACCAAGTGGTAATAGAACAAATTTTTCGAAAGGTTTCGAAAGAGAAAAAACGCGAGAGGCACATTACTAAATAGCTGATAATCAGCAAAGTGCAGTTTTAGCATAAAAAACATGCTAAAAAGCAGTAAAAAAAAATTTTGTTTTTAGAAAAAAGTTTATATCTTTGCACTCGAATTTCGGTTGGCATCGTATCCGTCAACCGAAAAATCTATTCGCGAAACAATCATTACTTAATCAACATGAAAAAAACACTTTTATTGATTTCTTTTGTATTGACTTTGTCTGTTTGTCAGGCAGCCAATATGCACGATGTGGCAGTAAGTCGCACGGTTGACAAGGTTCAGCCCATGACCGGTCTCGTATTATGGCCGGACTTGGCAAGTGAGAAAAAGAGCAACTACGGCAATACTTTTGCCCTTGAGTACTCCTATTGCAAATACTCCGATGTCGTTACCGGCAAAGGTTCAGACGGCAAAATTCAATACGACTGGAGCAGTTTGGAATCTACTCTCAACGCCATCAAGGGGCGCGGTCACCAAGCCATTTTGCGTTTCTGGTTTGAATACCCCGGTGAGCAACCCGACGGTAAGACAATAGGCGTTACGGCTGTACCTGCTTACATCAAAGCATTGTCCGGTTACAAAGAGACATCTTATACCGGCGATGAAGGCAAATGCTATTATGCCGACTGGAGCAATAGCGAATTGAAATGGTTCGCCAAACAGTTCTATACCGACTTTGCCGCCAAATACGACAAAGACCCCCGTATCGCCATTATGGAAATCGGCTTTGGGCATTGGGGCGAATATCATATCAGCGACGGTCCATCCCTCCGTTTGGGTGTCAATTTCCCCAGCAAGGACTACCAAGAGGAGTTTTTGCTCCATGTGGCAGCGCAATTTGACCAAATGCCATGGTGCATCAGCGTCGATGCTGCGGAAACAGACCAATCTTCCGTCACCGAACGTAATTCTCTCAAAAATTTGCACTTTGGTGTATTCGACGACTCGTTCATGTGCAACGGTCACGACAAGGGATCAACGGGTGGAGAAAAAGGATACAACGAAGAGAACTGGGATGCCATCGGAAAAAACCGCTATCAGTTTAGCGCCTGCGGCGGTGAAATCAGTTATTACAAGAGTTCCGACCAAAAGAATTTCTTGAACCCTGCCGGCATGTACAACATGGTATGGGAGACAGAAGTCGCTAAGTATCACTTGACTTTTATGATTGCCAACGATGCGATAGGCGGTCAATATGCCACCACGACACGCTTTAAGGAAGGGTCAATGGCTTGCGGTTATCACTTCGCCGTAACGGCATGCAAAACAGACGGCTCTGTTACGGAAGTGACCGTTAAAAACAACGGTGTGGCACCTATTTATAAAGACGCCTACATGTGCATAGGCAGCACGCGCGCGACCGCTTCGCTCAAAGGTTTGCAGCCGGGAAGCAGTCAGACCTATACAATCAATGCAGGACTTGCCAACGGCAACGACCTCAAAATAGCATGTGACTATATCTATTCCACTCAGGAAATCCAATTTGATGCCAATTTGTCAGGCAGCTCCGATCCTGGCCCTGTCATAGATCCCATTATTGATCCTACTCCAACGCCTGGAGGTAATGTGATTTTCTCCTGGCAGATGTCCGGCACTTCTGCACCGGGAAGCGGCACAACGCTAACAGCCACGGGTGGGGTTGTCGTAACCGCTACTTCAGACAAGGAAAAATCATTTACGGTGGAAAATGCTGCCTATGCCAAGGGGACACCTGATGAAATGAAAGCTTTGGACGGCAAAGGATTGAAAATCGGAGCGAATGCCCTGTCTATAAAAATATCACTTACAGACGGCAATTTCCAGTCGGGAGATACCATCTATATTTGTGGGTATAATGCATGGACAATATCGATGACTTCTGCCAACGATGGCGATGTCGCTGCTTCATTGGCAACCGGTACGAGTAAAACGGATTATCAAACGGCATTTGTGGTACTGAACCAATCGTGTAATGAACTCTATTTCAAGCGTGCGACAGGTTCGGGAACTGGCGTGTCTGCCATTCGGGTGGTTAGACCTGAAAGTTCAGTTTCAACAGCATTGGAATTCACGCACCATGCCCCGATTGTACATAAGTTTATCCGTAATGGGCAATTGATGATATTACACGACGGCAAAATGTATAATGCCATCGGACGGCGATACTAATCGGAATACCTAAATCTGATACCGTGAAGAAAAGGTTTTTTATAGTATTGTTGTTGGCGAGCAGTCCTCTTGTAGGGCTGCTTGCTTTGTTAAGAAATACTATTTGTCAGGAGAATGGCGTTACGGCTGAGCCAATAACCATTGGTGCAGTTGTGCCATGTTGTCAAAGACAATGTCAGCCCCTGCCTGTTCCAAATCTTCGCGTGTCAAAGCACCTGTATTGACACCGATGGTGAACAGTCCGGCTGCCTTGCCTGCCTTAATCCCGAGTGGCGCATTTTCTACCACACAACATTGTGACTTGTCCAGCCGGCTGCGCTCCCATGCTTTCAAGTAGGGTTCAGGGTCGGGTTTGCCATGTTTGACATCAAAGGCGGTAATCATCTTCTCGGGATGAAAAATACCCGGAAAGAACCCTTCCAGCTGCTCATACAGGTCGGTTTGTCCACCGCCGGTTACTACCCATATACCAACATGCCGCTGCTCCAGGAAATGCAGCACAAGGTCTATGTCTTTCATGGGTTTGCCTCCGCCCCGACGGCGATAGGAAGCGGTTTTCTCGTGATATATGACTTCCAACTGTTCTTCGCTAACCGGCACATGATGCCGGTTGGCAAGCAGCATAATGACATCCCGGCTGGTACGACCTTCGTTCAAATAGCAGTCGCGCGCCGTAAAAGGAATACCGTATCGAGCCAATGTTTCGCTCCATGCCAAAATATGATTGGGCATGGAATCAAACAAAACACCGTCCATATCAAAAAAGAATGCCTGAAACATAGTTATTTAGCAATGTGTACTTTTACTCCTTGTTCGCGCAACCGCTGCAGCGTGGACGGCTCGATATGTGCATCGGTTACCAATTGGTTGATTTGATGCACGGAAGCAATGTGTGCCAAACTGCGCTTGTTGAACTTGCTGCTATCGCAGACGGCGATTGTCTCGCGCGACATGGACATCATGGTCTGGTTGATGTTCGCCTCCTCAATGTTGGGGGTAGAGACACCTTCTTCCAAATTGAAGGAGTCAATTCCCAAAAAGAGTTTGTCGCAATATAAATTTTTTAGTGTAGCTTCCGCCAACGGTCCTACCGTTGACAATGAAGCGGCACGCAAATGACCGCCTAACAGGATGACCTGAAAACGCTGGTAACGCAATGCTTCAGTAGCGATATTGATGGCATTGGTGATAATGGTCAGATGGTGGAACTTGTCCAAGTGTTTGACTACCTGCAGCGTGGTTGTGCCGGCATCCACCATGATTGTTTCTCCATCGTGTATGAGTGTTGCCGCCTTTTCGCCAATAGCCCGCTTCTGCGGTGAATTGAACATCTGTTTGTACTCCACCGTATTGTCAGGGTCGTTGACGGTAGAAGGTACGCGGATTGCCCCTCCCCGAGTCCGAATCACCAAATTGCGCCGCTGTAATTCGTTCAAATCCTTACGAATGGTAACTTCGGATGTTTTTAGCTGAGTGGATAAGTCGGTGACGGATACCTCGTGATTGGTATCCAACATCTTTAGAATGGCTGCTCTACGCTCGTTAATAAACATAGTATTTTCGTTTTGAAAACACAAAGTTACAAAAAACTTTCGAAACATGCAAATTTCGAAATGTTTCGAAACAAAAAATAAGGTGTGTCAATAGATTGTAAGAAACTGATAGTCAAATAAAAAAGGACGAATGAAAAAAATAATATGTTTTACAACATATTTGTGGTCTTTGTTATGTGAAGATTTTTTTGTAATTTTGTGGCGTGTTAGAAAAATATAAACAATAAATATACGAAATTATGGAAACATTCACTTACAAAGAGATTATGCAGCAACCTGCCATGTGGCTGCAAGAGTATGAACAACTCAAACACGACAAAGCCGCTATCGTGGCTTTTCTCAACCGGTATTTGACTTCAGAAACGGAAGTGGTACTGACCGGTGCCGGTACATCGGCATTCATCGGTGATTCGCTGGCTCCCGTATTGCGTCAGGGACGCATGAAAAACTGCCGTGCCGTCGCTACTACCGATTTGGTAACCCATACTGCTGCTTATTTGGACCAGAATACTCCTTTGCTGTTGATTTCGTTTGCCCGTAGCGGCAACAGCCCCGAAAGCGTGGCAACGGTGAACAAGGTAAATGCTTATTGCAAGCATGTAGCACATATTTTCATTACTTGCAACGAAAACGGCGAGTTGGCAAAGATGGCAGGCAAAGAAAATATCCTGTCAGTATTGCTGCCTAAAGAGACGAACGACAAGAGTTTGGCAATGACCAGCAGCTTTTCGACCATGTGGATAGCATGCGTCATGCTGAGCCATATTGACGAAATAGAGCGTCAGGAAGCAATGGTTCGTGCTACTGCCGAGAATGCACAATACATTTTGGATAATTGCCAGGACGCTATCCGTGAAATTGCCGGTCGCGGTTTTGAACGCGGCATTTTCCTGGGCAGCGGACCTATGAAGGGCATTGCAGAAGAGTGCCACCTCAAACTGCAGGAACTGACTGACGGTGCAGTGGTTTGCAAGTTTGACAGTTTCCTGGGCTTCCGTCACGGACCAAAAGCCGTAGTTAACAGCAAATCGGTTGTTATTTATCTCACTACGGATGACGAAGATGTACAACGCTATGAGAGAGACTTAATCCGTCAAGTGGATGGCAATAACAAACTCGTGGCACAAATAGCAGTTTGCCAAGGCAAGAAAGCCGAGACCGGTGTCAATTACGACTTGACCATCGTTATGCCTAACGGTAAAGCACAAACAGGTTTGTACGGCTATTTGCCCTATGTGCTGGTAGGACAATTGTTAGGTATTAATACCAGTATCAGTCACGGACTCAATCCCGATACACCCAGCGTAAGCGGAAATATCAGCCGTGTGGTGGAAGGTGTTACCATTTATTAATATCCCCAACTCGTAAATCAATTAAAAACAAATACAATTATGAAAAAGACAGAACATATCATGGAAGTGATGGAGCAACGCAAAGCGCAAACAGGTGTTCCTATGACCCTCTTTGCTGCGTGCCCCAATTCGTTAAGCGTTATCAAGGCGTCTTTCCGTAGTGCCAAGCGCAATAATGCCCCTATTTATTTCGCCACCACACTCAACCAGGTGGACTGTGACGGCGGTTATACCGGCATGACCCAAGCCGAGTTTACCAAGATTTTGGCACGCGAGGCAGCCGCAGTCAACTATACAGGTCCTTATGTAGTGGCTATTGACCACGGAGGTCCGTGGCTCAAGGACAAACAGACTCTGGAACACTACACTTTGGAGCAGGCAATGGATGGCGTAAAGAAATCATACGAGGCAGCCATCTTGGCAGGGTATGACCTTATCCATGTTGATCCGACCGTAGATATTACTCTCCCCAAGGGCGAGATTATCAATATCCATGTAGTGGCACAGCGCACGGTGGAATTGATTAAACATGCAGAGGATTTCCGCAAAGCACACAATATCGCTCCCATCAGTTACGAGGTCGGTACGGAAGAAGTACACGGCGGACTGGCTGACGACAAGACTTTTGATACTTTCCTCAAAGACCTCAAAGCCGGCTTGGCAGAGGCAGGAATCCCTGAGATATGGCCTATCTTTATTGTGGGTAAAGTAGGTACAGACCTGCATACCACATTGTTTGATAGCGAAGTGGCACGCAAGCTCACCGCTAAAGTGCGTCCTTATGGCAGTTACATCAAGGGACACTATAGCGACGATGTGGACAACCCGCAAGATTATCCCACTTCCGGTATGGGCGCTGCCAATGTAGGTCCTGAATTCACCATGTGCGAATACGACGGACTGATGGAGTTGGAAGAGAAAGAGAATGAATTGTTTGACAAAGGTCTGATTGCACAAAAGAGCAAGATGTACGATACCCTTTGGAAAGCCGTTTATGAAAGCGGCCGTTGGAAAAAATGGCTCAAAGGCGAAGAAGTGGGCAAAGACCTGGGCGAATGCAGCAAGGAACGCCAAGTGTGGCTCGTTAAAACCGGATGCCGTTATATCTGGCAAAATCCCGAAGTACTCGTTGCCCGTGCTGCCTTGTA
Source organism: Paludibacteraceae bacterium (assembly GCA_024399835.1). Classification (GTDB taxonomy): domain Bacteria; phylum Bacteroidota; class Bacteroidia; order Bacteroidales; family Paludibacteraceae; genus Colicola. Next base: position 111,638 of record JAKSNK010000001.1, on the reverse strand, counting down.
TGAGAACTTGGAGCGCTTTGGCATTCACGCCGAAGAAATCGTTCTGATGCATATTGAGCATAATATGGACAAGTATTATGAGGCATTTAATATCGTTAACTTAAATGACCACCTGAAATGAAAACTTTTGATATTATCGCCTTGGGCGAACTGAATGTCGATTTGATTCTCAATCGTATAGACGGCGCACCCGAAGTGGGTAAAGAGAAATTCTGTCAAGATATGATATTGACCTTGGGGAGCAGTACGGCTATTTTTGCAGCCAATGCTGCTGCCTTGGGCAGCAAAGTCGCTTTCTGCGGTATGATAGGCGATGACAGTTTTGGCGATTTGGTGGAGAGCAGTTTGCAGAAGAAAGGTGTCGATACGCGCTATCTGATTCGTCAAAGCAAATACGCTACCGGTGCTACTATCTGTCTCAGCTATAATGAAGATCGTGCCAATGTTACTTATCAGGGTGCAATGGATTTCTTTTGCGCGCGTGATATAAACAAAGGTGTCTTTACTGCAGGAAAGCATTTGCATATCTCCAGTATTTTTATGCAAACAGGCATCCGCAACGATATCATTGCCATTCTCAAAGAGGCAAAAGCCAATGGTATGACTACCAGTTTGGATACTCAATGGGACCCCAGTGAAAAATGGGATTTGGATTATCGTGAATTGTTGCCGTTGATTGATGTGTTCCTCCCCAACGAGAAAGAACTGTGCTGTCTGACCGGCTCAAAAACCGTAGAGGAAGCCGTAGAGAAGATTCGCCCGTATATGAACAATGCCGTCATTAAATGGGGTAACAAGGGTTCTCTTCTGCTCAAAAAGGACGGTAGCGAGCGCATGCTCAAACCCTATCTGAATACCCATGTGGTAGATGCTATCGGTGCCGGAGACAGTTTTAATTCAGGTTTCCTTAGCCGCTTTGTGCAAGGCGACAGCTTGGAAGATTGCCAGCAATACGGCAATATGACCGGAGCCGTCAATACAACTGCTGCCGGTGGTACGGGGGCATTCACCAGCCGGGAGGATGTTGAGAAAAAAGGACATGAATTAGGATGGAAATAATTACAATAGCATTATGAAACAAATATTGGTATGTGTGGCGGCCCTTGCTCTATTGGCAGGGTGCAACAAACCGGCTGCACAGGAACAAAACACAGAAGAACGACCCGAAAATCAAATCTTGTTGAAAGATTTTGCACCGGTCAATGTTAACAATATCCCTGTAACGAATGTATTGACACCTAAATACAATGTCATAGACATGCACTCGCATGACTATGCCGCTACTGAGGAAGAAATCGATCAGTGGGTTCGCAATATGGACTCCTGCCATGTGGACAAAGCAGTTGTGCTGCATTGCAATTGGATAGGAGAGGACTTTGAGACCTGCATCAATAAGTACAGCAAATATCCCGACCGGTTTGAGATGTGGTGCTGTATCGACTACAGTCACTATGGGCAACCCGATTTTGCCGAGTATGCCAATGCACAATTGGATAAATATCACGCCATGGGTGCAAAAGGTATAGGTGAATTAGGAGATAAAGGTATGGGTGACCTCTATGCACGACCCGTAGAGGGGAAGGGTATTCATATTGACGACCCGGCTCTTTGTCCCGTTTTGGCACACTGTGCCGAACTAAAAATGCCCGTAAACATCCATGTGGCAGAACCCTATTGGATGTATTTGCCGATTGACGCTACCAATGACGGATTGGTAAATGGCGGTATATGGCATGTGGATACAAGCGATCCGGAGTGCTTGGATTACGATGAACTGATGACATCGTTTGAGCATGCTCTGCAAATGAATCCCAATACCATCTTTATTGCATGTCATTATCTGAATATGAACCAGGATCTGCCACGGTTGAGTGCCTTGCTGGATAAGTATCCCAATATGTATATCGACATTTCAGGGCGTTTGGGTGAATCGGCACAAACGCCGCGAGCTACACGCGCGTTCCTAATTAAATATCAAGACCGCGTCTTATACGGAACGGACAACGGTATGGAATTAAGTACCTACCGTAACGCCTATCGTATCTTGGAAACGGAAGACGAGCATTTCTATATGCCGTCGTTCGGATATCACTGGTATTATAGTGCTTTTTATCTGCCGGATGAGGTGCTGGAGAAGATTTATCGCACCAATGCCATTCGACTAATGACTGAATATAAATAAACAAGTATGAAAAAGACGATATTTTTAACAGCCGTCCTCGGACTGCTGCTGGTAGGGTGCAGTACGCCCTCGCGTGAAGTACTAATCACTCAAGAGGGAGTAATGGACCATTTCCCCTATCGAAAAGGACAAATCCGTGTTGAGAAGATAGTTACTTCGCACAGTATAGACGAAATACCCGGATTGACCATTACAGAGACACGCTTTGTCAATCACGGAGCCCCCGTTCATGTCCGCGCATACGAACTGCAACGGCATACAATCACTCCGCAAGATAGTGTAATTTGGTCGTTCCAACCCTCCAGCACCGGCGCACGGTTAGACTGGGCTCTGCCTGTCAAACGCGGTTTTGACAAGGATAACTACCTTGGAATGAACAATACCGACTACGGAGGCGGTATTCCGTTGATTGATGTATGGGAAAAAGACGGAGGAACAGCCATCGGTCTGTTTGAGCCGGTATTGCGTGATATCAAAATGCCCGTGCAGTGGAAATATAACGAGGATAACCTCAATATGGCATTACAGTATGAATATCCCGAAACAGTAGAACTGAATGAAGGCGACACGCTGACTACATACAGGAGTTTTGAATACATTCATGATGGCGACTTCTTTAATACTTTGCGTGCCTTCTCTACCTATATGCAACAGCAGGAAGGTGTTGTAATGCAACCCTCCGAGCCGGAGGCGTTTGAGCCGGTATGGTGCGCATGGGGATATGAACGCCAATTCACTATTGACGAGGTTATCGGTACTTTGGACAAGGTGCAGGAACTCGGTTTCCGTTGGGTAGATGTGGATGACGGATATCAGATTGCCGAGGGCGATTGGGAAACCAATAGCCGTTTTCCGGGCGGAGACAAAGATATGCGTCGTCTGACTGACGAAATTCACCGTCGGGGCATGTTGGCTAAACTATGGTGGGCACCGTTGGCTGCCGATCCCGGCACCAAATGTCTTGCCGAACACCCCGAGCGCATGCTGCGCACGGCGGAATATATTCCTCAGTATATCAGTTGGTGGGACAGTTATTATTTGAGTCCGGTCAATCCTTCTACCAAGGAATATACCAAAGATTTGGTAGATCGCTTTTTGGGTACATGGAACTTTGACGGATTGAAGATAGATGGTCAGCATTTGAACTGTTGCCCGCCGGATTACAATGAGCATAGCGGGTTGGACAATCCTCAACAAGCCCAGGAAAACTTGCCGTCCTTCTTTGAGGATATTTATAATGAGGCACGATTGCTCAAACCCAATGCCGTAGTGCAGGTATGTCCATGCGGTTGCGCAGTTAACTACTATTTGGTGCCGTTCTTTAATCAGGCAGTCGCCAGTGACCCCACTTCCAGCAAGCAGGTGCGTATGAAGCGTAAGGCGTACGCCGCTATGGCTCCCCAATTGGCATATTACGGCGACCATGTGGAACTGACCGACGGCGGATGTGACTTTGCTTCGCAAATAGGTGTCGGTGCCGTGATAGGAACAAAGTTCACCTATCCCAAAGATAATCCCAATGCATCGGAATCCTTCTTGCTGACAGAGGAAAAGGAGCAACTGATTCGTCACTGGATGCGTATCTTTAAGGAAAAGAACCTTACACGCGGAGAATATCTCAACTTGTACACATGGGGCTATGACATGCCGGAAACACATGTAATTCGCCAAAACGACAAGATGTATTATGCCTTCTATGCAGATGATAGTTTTGAGGGTGAAGTGGAGTTGCGTGGATTGGAAGACGGCAAGGAATATACAGTGACCGATTATGCGGCTGAAAATCCTACCGGTCGGACTATAAAAGGCGGTGAAAAACTGCAAATTCGGTTTGAACATAGCTATTTGATAGAAGTTGCACCTGCTGAGTAAATATATTAATCTGTTGATTAATAGCAATATGCAGAAAAAATATGTTTTATAACATAAAAAAAAGTTGCCAATAAATTTCTCGTTATGAAAATTTTTTTGTAACTTTGTGTGTTTTTTAAAAAATATGAATATGAAAAAGCTACTTGGAATCTTCTTGTTAGGCATTATCGCCCTGACATCATGTACGAAAAGCACAGACCCGTATCAAACCCGTTGGCATTGGGAAGACGGCACTATTGTAGTGGAAACTCCTGCTATGCCTGAGGGACAACAGACTGCATTGGGTTTGACGGTAGCGCCTATCGAAATTGTTCGTATGGGCTTTGCCGGCTTGGGTATGCGTGGTCCTGCTGCGGTTGAGCGTTATACCTACATTGACGGTGTGGAGATAAAAGCTCTCTGCGACTACGAGGTGGCTCGTGCTGATTCGTGCCAACATATTTTGACTGATAAGGGTTTGCCTATGGCGGATGTGTATAGTGGTGAAGAAGGTTACAAGCAGATGTGCGAACGCGAAGATATAGACTTGATTTATATCGCTACCGACTGGGACCATCATTTCCCTATTGCCAAGTATGCGATGGAGCATGGCAAGCATGTGGCTATTGAAGTTCCTTCTGCCATGAATTTGAGTCAAATATGGCAATTGATTGACTTGAGCGAGCGCACGCGTTTGCATTGCATGATTTTGGAAAACTGCTGCTACGATTGGTATGAGATGAATACCCTCAATATGGCACAGCATGGTGTGTTCGGCGAAATACTTCGTGTAGAGGGTGCTTATATCCATCCGTTGGACGAGTATTGGGATCAATACTGGTCCAATCCGACTTGCGACCCTGATTCGTTGCATTGGCGCTTGAAATACAACATGGAGCACCGTGGCGATGTCTATCCGACACACGGTTTAGGTCCTGTGGCACAATTGCTCAATATCCATCGTGGTGACCGCTTCAAGACATTGGTGGCAATGGATACCAAGAGTGTACACGGCAAGGAGTTGGTGGAGAAGAAAACCGGTCAACCCTGCGAGAATTTCCGCAATGGCGATCATACCACTACCTTGATTCGTACCGAGTTGGGCAAGGTGATAGAGATTCAACATGATGTGATGAATCCGCAGCCGTATAACCGCTTGTATAAGTTGATAGGTACCAAAGGGTATGCTACCAAATATCCTATAGAACATTATGCATTATCCGGTGAACAAATGGAGCAGAGTGGAGTAAAGGCGGTCGATGATTTGAGTGGACATGAGTTTATGCCGGAGGCAGAACACAATGCGTTGGTGGAGCAGTATCGTCATCCTATTTTGAAGCAATACGGCGAGTTGGCACAAGAGGTCGGCGGTCACGGTGGCATGGATTTTATCATGGATAGCCGCTTGATTTACTGCTTGCATCACGGTTTGCCATTGGATATGGATGTATATGATTTGGCTGAATGGTGCTGCTTGGCTGAATTGGGCGAACTCAGTTTGGATCACGGTTGTGCCGCTGTAGCAGTTCCTGACTTTACTCGCGGACACTGGCAGGATGTAGATGGGTATCGTCATGCATTTGCAGAATAATAATGAATAACTTTCAAAAAGTTAGATAACTTTATTTTTAATTAACCCTATTTATTAACAACTTAAATTTTCAAACATGAAACGCTTACAAACATTGTGTTTGATTGTACTCGCAGCCATGACTGCCACTGCGGCAGACATTACCGTTCGAGGAACAGTTACCGATCAGGACTTAGGTGAGCCGCTGATTGGCGTAAGTATTTTGGTGAAGGGTTCGACAACGGGTACGGTTACCGATTTTGACGGTGCCTACGAGTTGACAGTACCTGAATCATCAATGATTCAATTCTCCTACATGGGTTATAAGACCGTGGAGAAGAAAGCTCAGGCAAAGATTGATGTTGCCATGGAGTCCGATGCCTTCATGATGGAGGAAGTCGTATCTTTGGGTTATTCGTCAACCAAGAAAGCTGAGTTGAGTAGTGCCGTTGTCAGCTTGGACGGCGACAAATTAACCGATGTTACCACTCCCGATGTAGGTAACATGCTGCAAGGTAAGATTGCCGGTGTGCAAATCAGCAACGCCAATGGTCAACCCGGTGAAGCAGCTACCATTCGTATTCGTGGTACAGGTTCCATTACCGCCAGCAGTGACCCTGTTTATGTGGTCGATGGTGTGATGGGTGGCTCGTTCAACCCCAACGATGTAGAGACTATTTCTGTATTGAAGGACGCCGGTGCTACAGGTATCTATGGTGCCAATGCAGCCGGTGGTGTTATCGTCGTTACTACCAAACAGGGTAGCCGCAACGAAGGTACTCATGTGGATGTAAAGGCAACTGTCGGTGGCAAACAAGCCCTGATGACTAACTACCACATGATGAACTCTGCAAGTTTGTATGCGTTCCAAAAAACGCTTTACTCGAAGACTGTGTTCAAATCCATTCGCCCGAAATCTCTGCTTGATCAGGATTACAACTGGCAGAAGGAATTCTTCCACACAGGATTGGTACAGAACTATAATGTAGCCGTTCACGGTGGTAACAACAAAGTTAACTACTACGGTTCGTTAGACTACTTCGATGAGAAAGGTACTATGATTGGTACCGGTATGAAGAAAGTCAGCGGTCGCTTCAACTTGAACGCTAATCTTTACAAATGGTTAGACCTCAAGTTGCGCGCCAGCTTCGAGAAATCGGATATTGATTACGAGTCCACTTGGATGATGTTGGATGATGCGTTCAACAAGATGCCTTGGGATAATCCTTATGATGTGAATACCGGTGAATATCTGTATGTATCAAGCAACAAACGCTCGGACAACGGTCAAGAGTGGTATTCTCAATCACAGTGGAACTCTCTGCAAGCTACCAAGTACAACTACAATCGTGCCAGCAACTTTGGTTTCCATACCGACTTGGTATTGGATTTCCATATCACCGATTGGTTGCACTTCTCGACTACCAATACTTATGCGTATGGCAGTTACAAAGGTACACAATATATAGACGCGCGTACATTTGACTCAACCTACAAGAATGGTTATTTGTCCAACAATATCAGTTTCAGCCATTCCTTTGGTTCTACCAATATCTTAAAAGGTGGTTACCAGTGGGGTCAACATAGCTTCAATGCTATGGTTGGTTTTGAAGCAGGTGTTTGGAAAACCGAATATACCACTGCAGAAGGTGTAGGTATGCCGAATGGTGTAGATGCTTTGAATGCAACTTCTCCTTATGGTGTTGCCGGTTATAAGATTCCTGGTGCAAGTTGGGCTGCTTTCATTCAAGCACAATATGACTATGCAAAGCGCTATTTCATTACTGCTACTTTCCGTGCTGAGGGTTCCTCTATCTTCGCCAAAGGTCACCGCACCGGCTATTTCCCATCTGTGGCTGCCAGCTGGTTGATTACCAACGAGAACTGGATGAAGAATCAGAATGTGGTTAGTTTCATGAAACTGCGTGCCAGTTATGGTATCACGGGTAATAACAATATTGCCCCGTATCAATACTTGGCTACTTATGCATTGACTAAATTGTATCAAAGCCAGGTAGGTGCAGATCCCAGTCGTTTGGCAAATGCCAGCTTGGAGTGGGAGAAAGCTAAAATGGCTGCTATTGGTATCGACCTCTCGTTCATCAACCGCGTTGACATGTCTATCGACTTGTACAATACCGACAATACCGGTTTGCTGCTCAATGTACCCGTTGCTCCATCTACCGGTTTCTTTAATGTAACTCAAAATGCAGGTTCTGTTCGTAACCAGGGTATCGAGTTCAAGTTGGATGCCCAAGCCGTTAAGATGAAGAACTTCCAATGGAATATCGGTTTCAATATCGGTTTCAACCGCAACCGCGTGACCGAAACTCCTAATCACGAACCTTTCTTGCAAACAGCTTCTGATGTTAACCAACAGGTTAAGGAAGGTCAGGATATCTACTCATGGTACATGAAAGAGTGGGCTGGTGTTGACTCCAACAATGGTGATCCTCTGTGGTATTGCGTAGATGATAAAGGTGAATACATTTTGGATAGTGATGGCAACAAGACCACTACCAATGACTATAATGCTACTCACGAGCGCGTTGTAGGTAAAGCTACTCCTTTGTTCTCGGGTGGTTTGCAAACCGACTTCCATTTGTATGGTTTCTTCCTGAATTTGAACTTCAACTTCACCTATGGCAACAAGATTTACAACTATACTCGTATGAGTACCGATGCTGATGGTGCATACATTGGTTACAACCAGTTGGATTTGGATGCATACGGTTGGTCTCGTTGGACTCAAAAGGGTGACAATGCTACTCACCCGAAGGCAGTCCTCAACGGAAACAAGAACTCCAATGCTATTTCTTCTCGTTATCTCGAGGACGGCAGTTTCTTGCGTTTGCGTAACTTAACCTTTGGTTATGACTTCCCGTTGAAGTGGATTAGCAAAGCTAAGATGACCAAATGCCGTCTGTACTTTACTGCTGACAACTTGTTCACAGTTTCTAAGTTCTCGGGTATGGATCCTGAAGTTAATATGACTACCACTACCTACAACCTGGCAGGTATGTATTCTGTAACTTATCCTGTTGGTCGTACTTTCCAAGGTGGTGTTGAAATCTCGTTCTAATCTTATTAATTAAAATGTTTAATTCTAAAAATAGTACAATTATGAAAACGAGATATTATATTTATGCTTTAGTAGTTCTGATGGCAGGTTCGTTTACCGGTTGTAAGATGGATTATTTCCCCGATGACGAATTGAATGCCTCTGTGTTGATGGCAGATCCTGCCGGTGCTAAATACATCATGGACGGCTGCTATGCTACGCTGAAAGATGAAGTGGATTACCTTGGTTACGCCAGCGGTAACTCCTATCCTCGTCATTATACTCAAATGGCTGAGTTCCAGGGCGACAATATCTGCTTGGCAGGTAGAACTACCGACCCTCTATATGAGGCAATGGCATTGATGATGACGGATAACTTAAAGAATGTCGGCACACTTTGGTGGTTGGCATACAAGGTTATCTATATGTCCAATACCGTTATTGAGAATAACGAAGAGACGGGCGAAGCAAAACAATTTGTAGGTGAAGCATATTATATGCGTGCTTTGATGCACTTGCATTTGGTTACGCTGTATGCTAAACCTTACGGTTTTGGCGAAGGTAATCCAGGTGTGCCCTTGCGTACCACCTCTGACTCCGGTTCAGAGATTACTCGTGCTACCGTAGGTGAGGTTTACAACCAAATCATAGCTGACCTCAACAAGGCAGCTGAGTTGCTTGGCGCTTCTCGCGGCAATGCTGGTTACCCCAGCCACGATGCTGCTCTTGGTTTGCTGACTCGCGTATATCTGTATATGGAGCAGTACGACAAGGTTATTTCTACCTACAACACTCTGTTGGCAGGTGCTAAACCTATCGACAAATTGGATGCCAATATCGGTACTTATTTTGCCAATACCAAGACATCCAAAGAGACCTTGTTCTGCATCGCTCACGAGACAGTTGATGACAAAGCACAAGCCAGTGCCGGTTCTATGTACAACGGTGACGGTGGCGGATGGGGCGAAATCTATCCTTCTGACCCGTTGCTGTATATGTATGAGCGCTACCCGATGGATAAGCGTTATACCGACTTGATTGCTCCGCAATACACCGAAGTTAAGTATGACAAGGGTGAAAAGGATACTATCCGTGTCACTTTCCCCGATCCTGAGACTCCCGATGATGCTGCAGGTCGTCAAAACTTGATGCTCTATGTTGATACGGTAACCAAGGAACCTCTGAAATTGGTTGCCTATGAGGATGTAAAAACAAAGACTCCTCAATACGAAATAATTGATAAGACCATCAATGGTGAATACCATGTTTATTACATCAACTACAAGGGACAGGAAATCATGGCGCGCGTCACCAAGACGATGAACAACCGTTATATGTATCCCAAGTATTTCGTGAAGAAATTCGGTTATCAGGACGGTAGTCCTACCTTGTGCTCTCCTGCCTTCTCCCGTTGGGGTGAGGTTATCCTGAATGCTGCCGAAGCATACGCTAAGCAAGGTCAAAATGCCAATGCATTGGAGTGCGTCAACGCTATTCGTACCCGTGCCGGTATTGGTGCCGATGGCTTGTTTGAAGAGGGGAAGATGCACGGCTATAGCGATGTATTGAGTGTTGTATTAGACGAACGCCGTTTGGAATTGGCATTTGAGGGCTTCCGCCCGATGGATATGATTCGTAACAAAATGAATATAGACCGTCGTTATCCGGGTGCTCATCCTTGGGGTATTATCGAATATAATAACTTAAAACTGCAATATCCTATTCCATATAATGAACATTCTGTATCTCATATAGGACAGAATGATGGATATTAAAATTAATATCAATCAACTAACAAATTTTATTAACTCTTAAAACATTACAGTTATGAAAAAATTTGCATTTGCCTTAATGGCTGTTGCTACGCTTGCTATGGTAGCTTGCAACAAAAAAGATGAACCCAAAAACAACACCGGTGGTGGTGGCGATGACGACGATGATCCGACATTCGTTTCCAAAATTAGTGTTCGTGACAACTCTATCGCTGATTGGGCTAATGTTCCTGCTCAATATTTGGTAGAAGCTAAATGCCCGGAGGATGCTCTCTTTACTGCTATGAAGAGCGTGAAAGTGTATGCTGACCAACAATACATCAATGTGCTGATGGAATACGATCCTTCTCAATTTGGTGTAGATGCTGCCGGTGAAGATGACTGGGATTGGCTGCCTGTTCACATGTATATCAATGCTGATAACGATGCTAAGACCGGCGGTTATGACGACGAGTTCACCGATGGTGATGCAGAGGTATTGCTCGAGGGTGGTATCTATTCTCAAAAGGAAGCTATTGACTATGATCCCGCTTACTTCAAATGGTGGGGTGATGGCATTGATGAAACCAACAAAACCGGTTGGTTCTGGACTGATCCTACCAAAGATGAAGCTTGGTTAGAAGCCAATAAATGGGGTGCTATCATTGCTACCGGTGAAGGCGGTATTGGTAAGAGCCAAGAAATTGGTGGTAAGGGTATGGTTGAAATCCAAATCATGCGTGAGATGATTCCTGTTACATGGCACGAGACTACTTTCACAATCGGTTTCGATATCCAATCGCACTGGACTTCCAACGGTGTTTTGCCACAAGGTCCTGAAAATGCAGGTGCTCAGGGCAAAGTTGCTAAACTGGTTATCACAATCGATCCTACTTTCTACGAGTAATCAACGATTTATAAACATTGATTGATAATTAATTATGGTCACGGGGTGTGGCTTGCTGCGCCCCGTGACTTTTTCTTAACCCAATGCATAGTTATGCGTAAAATTACTTTCTATTTATTGACTCTTTGCACTTTGTCATTTGTGGCTTGTAAAGACCGTAATGAGCAGGAGGAACCGACTCCAACCGACCCCAAGGGCACTATTTATTTTGAAGAATCCGACGAGGTTTTTGCCAATCCTGAGCGTGGTTTTCACACTCAGATATATTGCACATTGAAAAATCATCTTAGTGCAGAGGGAATGCATGACGCTCGTCTAAACGACTTTAAAACCTTATACTTAACTTCTTATTATTTAACCGACTTTATTTCGTCTGATATTTCCGATGAGTTTTTACAACGCATTGACGATAATATGAATGCCCTCCGTTTGGGAGGCGCAAAAGCAATTGTCCGTTTTTCCTACAAGGATGGTTTTGAACAAAGTGACAAACCGTGGGATGCAACTCCCGAATGGGTAAGTCGTCATATTGACCAACTCACTCCTTATCTGCAAAAGAATGCCGATGTCATTCTCTGTGTGCAATGTGGCTTTATTGGCTCTTGGGGAGAATGGTATTATACCGAATATTTTGACAAGGATATGGAATTGCGTTGGCAGGTGGCTGAACACATGATGCGTGCCGTGCCGGCAGACCGTCAAATTTGCTTCCGTACACCCGCATACAAGCAGCAATATCTCAAATCACGCGGTTTGAGCGTTGAACCTCTGACTGCTGAAGAGGCATATCAGCCGACTATCAAAGCACGCTGGGCTGGTCATAACGACTGTTTCGTTTCCAGTTCTAACGATGTAGGTACTTATCGTAACCTTCCTGATCGTGATTTTTGGGCAGAAGATACTAAATATACCATTATGGGGGGGGAGACATGTGAAAAGTGTGCCCGTTCGAAATCGGAATATGCTATCCCCGAAATGGAAAAATACCACTGGACATATATAAATGATAGTTATTATGCACCGGTTATCGGTCTATGGAGACAGGAAAAAAAATATGACGAAATCAAACGCCGCTTGGGTTATCGTTTGGTATTGGATAAAATCTATTTCTCGCAGAATGCCGTACACGGTTGTGGTTTCTCGGCTAAGTTTACCGTCCGCAATGTGGGCTTTGCTGCACCTGTCAACAAGCGTGATGTGGAGTTTGTCTTCGTCAATGCTTCCAATCCTGCTGACAAGCACATCTTCCCCGTTTCGGATGTTGATCCGCGCTTCTGGATGGCTGGCGAGAGCCACAATGTCATCACCAACTTTGGTTTGGATGACAATATGTCGGGTGAATACCGCGTGTATCTCAATTTGCCCGATCCGTATGCTTCGCTTCATACCAATCCTGATTTCTCCATTCGCTTGGCTAACAAGGATATGTGGGAGCCGGCAACTGGTTATAACTATTTGACTAACATTACTGTACAATAATATGCATCGTTTGTTTCTGATTGCTTTATCTTCGGCGTGTGTGCTAATGGCAAGTGCCGAGAACTGGTGGGGCTTTGCCGTGGGCGAAGGTCACAACCAGCCCTATAAGGATTTTCGCACCTATAATATGCGCGTGGAGGACTCGAACAACCAACTCTCTCCACTTCTCGTTTCCGACGAGGGTCGGTATATTTGGACCGATACAGCCGTTACCTTCTCTTTCAAGAACGGTCAACCCCAGTTTACCGATTCACCGACTCACCGATTCACCGATTCCCCCCTCAAGACCCTCCGCTCTGCCTACCTTGCTGCTATGCGGCAGCATTTCCCGCCTTCGGGACTGATGCCCGACTCGCTTTTCTTTGTCCGTCCGCAGTACAATACATGGATTGAACTCATGTACAATCAGAATCAGGCAGACATTCTCCGCTATGCGCATGCGATTATTGACAACGGTCTGCCTGCAGGCGTGCTGATGATAGACGACAACTGGCAGCGCTATTATGGTAATTTTGATTTCAAGGCAGAGCGTTTCCCTGATCCCAAAGCCATGATGGACGAACTCCACCAAATGGGTTTCAAGGTGATGGTTTGGGTCTGCCCCTTTGTCAGTGCCGATAGTCCTGAAGGTCGCCAGTTGGCTGAGCGTGGCTATCTGCTCAAGGATAAGAACGGCGATACTGCTATCTTGCGTTGGTGGAACGGTGCTTCGGCTTGCTACGATTTGACCAATCCCGATGCGTTGGCTGCTTTTGTGGCTACATTGCACGATGCACAAAAACGCTATGGCATAGACGGCTTCAAGTTTGATGCCGGCGACAATAACTGCTATGCTTCTACTCAATTGCAATCGGCAGCAACGACGGTTGATCACACCGAGTCGTATGCCCGTTTGGGATTGGCTTTCCTCGTGAACGAGTTCCGTGCTTGCTGGAAAATGGGCAATCAGCCCCTTGTTCAGCGCTTGGGCGACAAGGATTACAGTTGGGATGCCGTGGCTTCGCTCATCCCGCAAATGTGTACTGCCGGACTGTTGGGATATACTTTTGCATGCCCCGACATGATTGGCGGTGGACAATGGACATCTTTCCTCAATATAGCCGAAGACCAGTTTGACCAGGCACTCATCGTGCGCTCGGCACAGATTCATGCCTTGATGCCGATGATGCAGTTCTCGGTCGCTCCGTGGCGTATCTTATCTAAAGAGAATATGGAGATTGTCAAACAAGCCGCCTTGCTGCATACGCAGTTTGCACCGTATATCTTTGCGTGCGCCCAGGAGAGTGCCCGTAACGGCGAACCGATTGTCCGCAATATGGAGTATCAGTTCCCTCATCAGGGATTGGCTGACTGCAAAGACCAGTTTATGTTGGGCGAGCGCTATTTGGTTGCTCCTATGACAACTCCCGGCACGCAGCGTGTCGTACGGTTGCCCAAGGGAACTTGGCGTGACGACATGGGCAAGAAATACAAAGGCGGTAAATCTTATACTATCCAAGTGCCGTTGTCCCGCTTGCCTTATTTCGAAAAAATAAAATAAATCATACCCGTGAGACATACGCTTTTTATTGTCTTGACACTGGCGGTAGCTCTTGTGAGCTGCCGCTCTGTGTCTGTTAATCCGACTTCCAACTGGACTTATCAGCCATCGGATGTCAATTTCAGTAATCCCGAACGCGGATACAAGTACTTGACCTATTTCGAGCATGCTCCCTTTAACAATGCTGCCAATGCGAATATCTATCGTTTGTTACGCAAAACGGGCAATATTACCCTGCATCAGCATATCTATTACCTCTCCGATTTCATGGAGAGCGATATCTCGCAAACCTATTTGGATGCTTTGGATGCCAATATGCAGGTCCTGCGCGAGTCGGGTTGCAAGTGTATTTTGCGTTTTGCCTATAAATACGACGACTCCGAGGCAAGCAAACCGTATGACCCTACGCCCGATTGGGTCAATCGGCATATAGAGCAGTTAAAACCCTATTTGATTAAGAACGAGGATGTTATCTTCTGTATGGAAGCCGGATTTATCGGTGTTTGGGGTGAATGGGCTTTTACTTCTGGATATACGCAAATCGAATGGCCCTATACACCGGAACAAATCGAAGACCGTTGGCAGACACTGGATAATTTACTGGCAGCGCTGCCTGCTTCCAGACAAGTTTGCTTACGGACACCGTATTATAAAAAGTGGTATTTGGAAGCCCGTAAACTGCCTGTTCAGCCCATTGCAGAAACGACTGCGCACCAAGCCACCGCTTTGGCGCGGTTGGCTGCC
Organism: Paludibacteraceae bacterium; assembly: GCA_024399835.1. Classification (GTDB taxonomy): domain Bacteria; phylum Bacteroidota; class Bacteroidia; order Bacteroidales; family Paludibacteraceae; genus Colicola. Next base: position 96,553 of record JAKSNK010000001.1, on the reverse strand, counting down.
CACAACGATTGTTTTCTCTCGAGTGGCGACGATTGGGGCACTTTCTTGGATAACGATGATAGGGAGTTCTGGAAGCAAGATACGCGCTATACCGTTATGGGAGGCGAGATTTGTATGAATTGCGAATACTCCGACGGTGACCGTGCCGTACAGACGATGGAGGATTACCATTATACTTTCCTCAATGACGGCACTTGGAACGATATTCGTACCAAATGGGAATCGTCCGGGCATTGGGATGATATTTGCCGCCGTATGGGCTATCGTTTGGTATTGGATAAAACTTCGTTTGAGGAGGGCAAACCCGATGGTGACTGGGTGGTAAATGTTACCTTGCATAACGAGGGCTTTGCCGCGCCTATGAATCCGCGTGCCGTCGAACTTGTCTTGGTGCAGGGAACGGACACGCTTGTCTTCCCGCAGAACCGTTTTTATCCCTATGTGGCTGACCGGCAGCCCGTTGACCCGCGTTTTTGGCAACCGAATGAGCAGATTGACTTGCATTTGACGGCTGCTTTGCCGGAGTCAATCAGCGGCGAATATACTGTTTTCCTCAATTTGCCGGATCCGTTCCCCTCGCTGCACGATAACCCCGAGTTCTCGATTCGTATTGCCAACAAGGGCATTTGGGAATCTGCCACCGGCTATAATCAACTTGGCACGGTTACTTTCTAACTTTCAACTATCAACTATCAACTCTAAACTCTAAACTTGTTCAACAACTCTAAACTCTAAACACTAAACACTAAACATCTTTCAACTATCAACTATCAACAACGCTTATTAAACTTCTCCTTGCTTAGGGAGTTCTATGTCCCTTCCTTATACGGGTCTTTGCCGACAGTCGACCGACGGTCGACCGACGGTCGAATTATACATCGAGCCACTCTTATGCTACTCCTTCACTTGTTAAAAACGGCGCTTTGTGTTCTTTGTCCTTTTGTGTCGTCTTGTTTTTTGGGGTGGTTTTACCGCCTCGCGACAGGTCGCGCTTTGCGGTAAAAACTACCCGACAAGACATTGTGATTAAAAGAAAAAAAACGATTCGCTAACTCACTAATTCTCCGATTCACCCAAAAACATGTTTTATAACATATAAAAATATTTTTATATGTGAAAAAAAAAATGTATCTTTGCACCGTTTTTTAGAGAAGACGACCAAACGAACATACTATATCGACTAAAATCTAGAACATCTGGGACTATCCGGAAAATCTAGTAAATTCAATAACTAATTAAAAACAAACAATTTATGAAAAAGTTTTTCTTTTTTGCAAGTGCAATGGTAGCCGCTTTGACTATGAATGCACAAACTATTACCATTGATGGTAACAACTCCGATTGGGCTAACATCCCGATGGTTACAGAACCGGGTACTTATCCTGTTTTGAAATTTACTGTGAATGCCGGTTCTGGCAATGCTTTTGCTGCTATGTTGGAGCAAGAAACGGATAATGTCGTTGAAGATGCTCCTGTTTTTTATGTAGATGCAGATAAATCTGCTGAAACATATATTGATGAGAAGATTTGGACAATTGCTTCCATGGGTCAGGATTATGAAATGGCAAGTTGGACGGGTACAGCTGCTGTTAGTGGCAAGGTTTATGAATTGGTTGTTCCTACCTCCTCATTTACTTCGATTCCTTTCTCAGGCAGTTGCAATGTTCAAATGACTTATAACTGGGGCGCATATTATTTGCCAAGTGCACCTGATGCGACATTGCAAGATCCCTTAGATCCTGATAGTTGGTGCTGGAGTGAGAATCAACATCATCCTTTTGAAGTAGGTCCGGCAGATGCTGTTTTTACCAACCTCAATGGCACACACAATGCTGCTGATGCTAAATTTACTCACAAAGCATTGGCTTGTGGAAGTGAATTGAATTTCAATTTGACCGGTGGTTCTCAAGATACTGCTTTCTGGGCAGCATGGCCTGTTGAACTTACTGCTCCTGGTACCTATACGATTACGATGGCAGGAACTTTCACCGAGACAAATACTGGCTTTAGTTTTGACTTGGTAGATGTGGCTACTAACGCTGTGGTTGCTTCTATTGCCAATAATTATCCTTACGGTACTTGGTCTCCTGCAAGTGGTTTCCAACATAGTCAATGGGATTTGAGTGCTGTTCCTGCAGGCAAGTATATGCTCAAAATGAAGAACTTCTGTGCTTGGGCTACTTCCAAAGTGACTTCCGTTACTCTTATCAACCCCAATATGCCTACCGGCTTTGACAGAGCAGAAACTGAAATCGCACCTGCTAAGATGATTCGCAACGGTCGCTTCATGATTAAGAACGGTGACAAATACATTCACGCTTTGGGTTTCTAATTTGCCCATAAACTTAGGTGTAGGGAGCTGATTACTCCCTATACTTGCTAAATAATACTTTTAATATTAATATTATGAAACGCATTAGTTTATTTGTTATTGGCATGCTGACTATGGTTGGCGTGTTTGCTTCTTCCAAAACTTTCACAGTAGATGATGACACCGACTTCTGGAATCCCGAACGCGGTTTCTACCATTATTCTGATGTTAAACTTAATGGCCAAGGTGGTGGCGGACTCGGTGGTGGCAACATACAGAGTTGCAAAAACGACAATATGTCATTGCTTTTCCGCTATTTTTACCTTGATCGTTACAATACGGGTACGGCGATTACGCAAAAAGACCTTGATATGATTGCCAACGACTTTGTCGTGGCGCGTGCCAATGGTGTCAAGCTTATCGTGCGTTTCTCTTATGGTGAAAATGGCTATTCTAGCGATAATAACTGGTCATTTACCGAACCTTCTAAATCAGGCATGCAAGCCCACATGGCGCAACTCAAACCCGTCTTGGCTGCCAATGCCGATGTGATTGCTTGCGTGCAAGCCGGCTTCGTAGGTATTTGGGGTGAGTGGTATTTCTCTTCCACATTTGGTAAAGATTGGTCTAAGAGCAATGCAGTGTCCGACCGTAACGACATCATCAATTCCTTGCTGGATATGACGCCTGCCGACCGCTGTGTGCAGCTCCGTTCTGTGCATTATATTACCGAATATATAGGCAATGGTACGCGCAACTACACTACCAACCTCAACGACCAAACGGCTTTCTCCGGCTCTGCACAATCGCGCATAGGACACCATAACGATGCTTTCTGTGCCGATAAGGAGAACCAGGGTACCTACCGTGACTACAACAACGAGCGCACCTATCTTGCCAATCTTGGTCAATATGTGCCTGTCGGGGGAGAGAACAATGAATACAACTCCACCTATACCACAGGCGCCAAAGCCATGGCTGACATGGAGCAGTTCCACTACGACTACCTCAATACCGAGTTCTATAGCGGGACGATTAACAATTGGAAATCGCAGACGAAAGATGGCGTTTCCTACTACGACATTATGAAACGCCGTCTCGGTTATCGTTTCCAACTGCTTAGCGCCACTTTCTCCAACGAGGCAAATGTGGGAGGCACTATGAGTGTACAACTGCAAATGAAAAACTCCGGCTTCTCCAATCTCTACAACAAGCGTATCGCATACATTGTACTCAAGGGCAATAACACAACCTACAAACTGCCGCTCAAATCTGATCCGCGCCTCTGGAAAAGCGGACAGACGACTGCTATCAACGAAACGCTTACTTTGCCGTCCAATATTTCTGCAGGCACCTATAATATATATATCAACCTGCCGGATATGTACGCCTCTATTGCCGACAAAAAAGCATACGCTATTCAATTGGCAAACAAGAACATGGGCTGGAGCAACGACGGACTGAATGACCTCGGTATGACCATTGTCATTAAGACTAGTGGTGCGCAAGGCGGCGGAGAAGAAGGCGGTCAACAAGGCGGAGAACAAGGACAAGGCGATGACGACCCGTCCCACGACTATGCTACTTCTATCGACTTTATGACTTTGGCAGCGCAATACGCACCGGCTGGAGACAAGAGTACCAATGGCATACAAACCGAATTAAGTGCCCACTATTACACCATTGCTTCTTCCTCCGACGGTAATGTATATTGGGACAACCAATCAGGTCCTGACGGCGGTTTGGGAATAGATAACCCCAATACGCAACACGATATCTCGTTTTGGGTAAAAGCCAACTCTAAGGTAACAATCACCGTCGGTTCTCTCAACGGAGACGGAGACCCCCAAAACGGATCCCCCAATACGGCAACGATAACCATGAACGGAGGTAGTGCGGTTACTATCAATGCCAATACCACTACCGAATATACCGTTACCGAACCTACTTTGTTTGTTCTTTCTACTTTGCCTGACAGCAAGGGTTGGTCTTGGAACCGTATTCAGCAGATTACGATTACTTCCTTGCCGACTACTCCCCTGCCCACCGTTCACGAAACGGCTCCTGTGGTAGTCAAGTATTTGGACAGAAGAGGGCAGTTGCATATTGTTCGCGACGGACATGCCTATAACGCACTTGGATTATAATTCTTTATTGATATGAGAAAGACTGTTCTCTCACTATGTGCCATGCTGTTGGCAGTAGTCATGAATGCAGCCACCGTGACTTATGTGGCAGACGACAACACCATGATTTTGAACCCCGAACGCGGTTTTTACCACTATTCCGATATTCGCTTTAACGGCGACGGAACTGGCGGATTGACCAATCGCTCGGACGCAATATCTGCTTGCAAGCGCGATCAGGTTACCTTGCTGTTCCGCTATTTCTATATGAATAAGTACAACGACGGTTCACCTATTACCAACAAGGACTTGCAACTGATTGCCAACGATTTTGAGGTGGCACGCAACAACGGTCTCAAAGTCATTGTCCGTTTCTCTTACGGTTCACAGGGCTATAAGAGCGACAATAACTGGTCGTTCACCGAGCCATCCAAGCAAGGTATGTTGGCGCACATGGCGCAACTCAAACCCGTATTGGCTGCCAATGCTGATGTGATTGCTTGCGTACAAGCCGGCTTTGTAGGCATTTGGGGCGAGTGGTACTTCTCTTCCACCTTTGGTAAAGACTGGTCAAAACCCAATGCAGTCAGCGACCGTAACGACATCATCAATGGTCTGTTGGATATGACACCTGCTGACCGCTGTGTACAATTGCGTACCGTACACTATATCACCGAATATATCGGCAACGGTAAGCGCGACTATGAGACCCAATTGACCGACCAGACGGCTTTTAACGGTAGCGCACAGGCGCGCTTGGCGCACCATAACGATGCTTTTGCTGCCAACTCCAGCAACGATGGTACTTATTATGATGCCTACAATGAACGCCCCTACTTGGCTAATTTAGGGCAATATGTACCTCTCGGCGGCGAGAATAACGGTGGCGAAGCACCTTATAATACAGGTGCTCGTGCGATGGCAGACATGCAAACATTGCACTACGATTTCCTCAATATGGACTACGATCTCTCTGTTCTCCGTACATGGAAGAATACCAAACCCGAAGGCAGCAGTTTGTCTCATTACGAGACGATGCAGCGCTGTCTTGGCTACCGCTTGCAAATGCGTAGTGTCACCCTGCCGGATTCCATCGACCCTAAGTATGCTCTGCCCGTGCGCTTTATCGTCTATAATGCCGGCTTCTCCAATCTGTACAACCGCCGTATCGCTTACATTGTCCTCAAGGGCAACGGCGAGACACACATGCTGCCTCTCCAGTCTGACCCTCGCCGCTGGAAAAGCGGACAGGAAACAGGCGTCGTAGAGAATCTGCCTTTGCCGCAAAATATGGCAAACGGACTGTATCATGTATATTTCTATATGCCTGATGTCTATGAGTCCATCGCTGCCGATCCCGCTTATGCAGTGCGTTTGGCAAACCAAAATATGAACTGGATAGAGGGCATGAATGACCTCAACATGACGGTTGAAATCAAGGACGGCGTCCCTTTTGATGCCTTGGACAAAGTCGTTTCCTCCGCTTTGTCCAAGAAATACATCAAGAATCATACTCTCTCGATTCATCAGGGGAAACATGTTTATTCTGCATTGGGGCAGACAATCAGATAAGATTCTTTCGAAACCTTTCGAAAGAAAAAAAATAGTTACGAAAATAAGTTAAGTACCTAATTTGTAAGTATTTATATATTTCGAAACGCAAAAGTATGCTAAAAAACATGCTTTTGCGTTTTTATGTATGTATTTTTTTTTGTAACTTTGCAATTGATTCGGAAAATATAACATTAAAAATATGCTTATGAAACGCTTAAATCTGATTCTGGTGGCTTGCCTTGTTACTATTGTGGGTATGCAAGCCAAGTCAATTACTTACACAGCTGACAACACAACGGATTTCTGCAATCCCGAGCGTGGCTTCTACGACCACTTGGAGCAGACCTTGTCAAGAAATAGCAATGGCTCGTCCAAATTGAGTGACAGCTATTTCACGAGTGCTCGAAATAACAATCGCACATTGTTGTTGGATTTGTATTACTTGAGTGATTTTACTGCGCAAGATTTGAGTCAGGGTGCGCTTAATCAAATTCGTGCTGACTTTGCTAAGTTTCGCTCACATGGTTGCAAAGCCATTGTGCGTTTTGCTTATACTTCTTCTTCCAATACGGGAGATGCCTCTTTGGCACAATGGCAGCGCCATTTGGACCAACTCAAGTCCGTTCTCGAGGACAATGTGGATGTCATCTATGTTGTGCAAGCCGGTTTCCTCGGGCGTTGGGGAGAGTGGTATTATTCGTCCTATGGCACGGGAAATGCCATTGATGCTTCTTTTAAAACATCTTTGATAGACAAATTGTTGGCTTGCGTTCCTGCTTCGCGTTGCGTACAGTTGCGTACACCTAAATTTAAGAAGGACTACACCGGTTCTTCCTCTGCTATGTCTGCTTCGGATGCCCACCAAAATACCGCGAAAGGGCGTTTGGGACATCACAACGATGCTTTCCTTAGTGATGAAACCAATATGGGCACTTATGTCAATCGCACTACCGACATGACATACCTTGCTACCGAATGTCTCTATGTGCCCAATGGCGGTGAAACCAACATGGAAAGTGGTCAAACTGCTTATAATAAATGGGCAAAAGGTACCATTGCAGAAGCCGAAATGGCACAATTGCATTACTCGTATCTCAATTCCGGATATTCGGAGTTCGTCACGAACCAATGGAGAACCGAAGGTGTTTTTGTGAACATGTCACGCAACCTCGGCTATCGTTTCCAACTCACTACAGCCACGCTGCCCGAGACTGGCTCGATTGGCAAGAAAATCAATGTTCAACTCAATATAAAGAATGTGGGCTATGCACCTCTCTATAACGAGCGTCATGCTTACATTGTCTTCAAGTCGTCTTCCAATACTTATAAGGTGCAACTGGCATCCGACCCGCGCACTTGGCTGCCCAATGGTGCTACGACCGCTATTAACGAAAGTATTACATTGCCGTCCAATATGGTGGCTGGCTCTTATACGATGTACTTATGGTTGCCCGACGCCTCTGCTTCGATTGCTAACAATGCCAATTATGCCGTGCGTTTTGCCAATAGCAATATATGGGATAGCAGCACGGGGTATAACAAGCTGAACAATACCATTACAGTCACGGCAGGCGGTGGACAGGATGACCCCGACCCCGTTACCACTGTTGATGCCGTTACTGATTTTGCGGCAGCAGCCAATGGTACATCCTCTGTCAACCTGAGTTGGACTACTCCCAAGGGTTCAAGCGGTAGCACTACCGAAGCACTCTCTCTGATGCAAGCATCATCCTATACTTCGGGTGGTACGGCTACAATCAGTGGCAATACGGTTTCGTATGCCAATATCCCCAATTGGGATGTAGCAGGTGTGCAGTTCGTTCTCGCCGATCGCACGGATATAGCAAGTATCTCTTTCACGCTCACAGGTAACGGACAAGATGTAGATTTCTTGGCGTATGTAAAAGATGCCGGAGATGCACAATGGTGGAGTGGGGAACCGCAATCGCTCAGCAGCACAACGCCTGCGACTTATACTGTTACACCGTCGGCACAACTATGGACATCCGCAACATATACTTACGGCACGCAGCCGTTGGTGGCACTCAATCTGGTGGCTAATCCCGGACAAGATGATTACACCGGCACTTTCTCCGGTTCGTTCACGATAACGGATATTACGCTCAATCTCACTTCGGGGGGCTCCGTTCCTGCTAATTTTACTGCCGTGAAGATTCTTCGCAAAACGGGTTCTTATCCCTCTTCCGCTACCGATGGCACGGTGGTTTATACCGGCAATGCCGAGGCATATACCGACAATGGACTGTCCTCCGATACCAAATATTACTATGCCGCTTATTCTTACAACGGCACGGCTGTCTCTTCTACCGTTTGCCAAGCCAATGCTACGACGGACAAGGAAGTCACGCCTACACCTCCGCCGTCGGGCGATGTCTTTACTCTGCCGGGTACACTGTCGGCAACGGATGCTACATTGTCCGGCTTTACGCTGGAGGGCAATATGATACAGGCAGACCCCGAAACGGCTCAAAGTTGTTATGCTACATGGCAGGTACAAGTGCAATGCACCGGTACTTATACGCTCTCTGCCGTGACCAATACAAGCAATGGCTATAAATTGGAATTTTATGTTCTGGACGCGTCACAACAGGTTGTGGCACAGATAGTGTCTAAAGCCAACTACGACGACAATGGCAAGGGGGATGTTACTCATGAATATGGTACAATGAATCTTACTGCCGGTACATATACGCTCAAATTAGTCAATAATCTTGAATGGACAGAAGCGTATATTCAGTCGGTAACACTTGCCAATCCGGGTTGCTCTGTTTCTACAGATAGTAAGCAAATTCAAGCCGGTCCGGCTACCGATAAGTTTATCCGCAACGGACATCTTTATATCAGAAACAATAACAGCATATATTCCGCTTGGGGTTTTTAATACATTATGAAACACTTTTCTTTAATCTTTTTGTCCGTACTCTTGGTGGCATGTTCTTCCCCCAAGGTACAGTATTATTGCAATCCTGACCCCTATTGCCCTGTGGTGGATACGCTCCCCGCAATAGCTGCTGGTCAGCAACCGCGCAATGTCATTCTGATGATTGGTGACGGCATGGGTCTGACTCATGTTGCTGCTGCGTGGACGCTCAACGGAGGACATCTCAATTTGGATGCGTGCCCCTATGTGGGTCTTAGTCGCACTTATTGTGCCGATACGCTGATTACCGATTCGGGCGCAGGGGGCACGGCTTTGGCTTGTGGGCAAAAGACTACTTACCGTTCTGTAGGAACGGATGTCAATGGTCAGTCCATCCCGTCGCTGATTGATTTCGCTCATGCCTTAGGAATGACCACCGGCGTAAGTGTAGTGTGCCGCTTGTGCGATGCGACACCGTCCGATTTTTGCTGCCATACGCCTAATAGAAAAGACTATGCGGACATTATTGAGGATTACCAACATACGCCGGCTGACTATATAGTCGGTGGAGGAGCTGCTTTCTTCCAACAGCCCGTTACGGATACTGCTACACTCTTTTCTGCTACTCAATTACCTGTTTTTGCTTTGTTGGCAGACTCCGAATATGTACCTGCTCCCATGCGTGGCGATGTCTTCCAACGGCAAACGATGCACGGCATCTCGCTACTGCACAATGCTACCGAACAGGGCTTTTTTATGATGGTTGAGGGCAGTTGTATTGACGATTGGAGTCATGACAACAATCTTGAGCGCACGATGCAGGAAACTTTGGACTTTGACCGTACGGTTGGTGAAGTGCTTCGTTGGGCTGCACAGGATGGACAAACATTGGTGGTGATTACGGCAGACCACGAGACAGGCGGATTGGCACTCCTAAGTGGCAATTTGGAGCGTCGTGAGGTAGGTTGCAAGTTTGCTCATCATAGTCATACCAATATACTTGTCCCCGTTTATGCTTTCGGACCGGGGGCTGAACGCTTTACAGGAATACAAGAGAATGCTGAGATAGCACAAAAAATGATGTCTTTATTAACCCAAAACAATTAAATTTACTACTTATGAAAAAACTATTCTTTTCGTTCGTGGCAGTTGTAATGACACTATCCGTGTTTGCTGCCACTACCAATGTCTCTCCGGGTTCGGGTACACTCAAAACTGCCATCGGCAACGCTTCTACCGGTGATGTATTGGTGCTTGCTGACGGTACTTACAATGAAGGTCAAATTGATGTCAAAAAATCCATGACCATCAAAGCTGCTACAGGTGCTTCGCCTATTATCAAAATGACTGCCGGCTACTGCTTGCGCGTGCGCAACGATGGTACAGAACTTACTCTCAACGGAATCACTATTGACGGTAACGGACAATCCAATGCGCGTTCTATCCGCAACTATGGCTCTGATGGTGCTATTACTGCCAATCAGAAATATTTGGTCTATAACTGCACTTTCCAAAATATGGATCGTGCCTTCTATTTGGGGTCGAATACATCCAACTGCACCCTTACTATTGATGGCTGTACTTTCACCGATGTAACGCGCGCTGTTTATATTGGAAGTTATTTGGATCCAACCGATGATAACTATTCTACCACCCGTACTGATGTCAATATACCTAATTTGACGGTAACCAATTCGATGTTCGTGCGCAATATGCGCTGCTTGTCCGTAGGAGGCGCACGCCGTACTACTGAGAATGTTCTTGTTCAGAACTGTACATTTGTGGAGTGCGGTAAATATGATGCTGCTGCTGATGTTAACGAGCGTACCCTCTATTTTGCTGCCGTAGATGGCGAGGACGAGAGTTACACACCCGTAAACTGCACAATCGACCATTGTACCTTCTATGCGTGCAACAATACGCGTACTGTCTATTGTCCTGCATACGATGGAACTATTATTTCCAATTGTATTTGCTACTTTACCGAGACTGTCTCCGATGGCTATGCGTATGCAGTCTATGGGGCTAACTCCATTGTTAAGAACTCTATCGCTTATGGCGCTCCTATCAAAGCCAGTTCCAGTGCCACTACCGATAATTGTTCCTACCAAAATCCGCTCTTTGTGGATGCAGAGAATGGTAATTTCCAACTCTTCCGTAATTCGCCTGCTGTCGGCACGGGAACTAACTCATCCAATATGGGTGACCCGCGTTGGGGCGTTAGTCAACAAGATGCAGATATATCGTCTATTCCTTTGGAGGAACGCATGATGAAAACTCCCTATTCTATGTCGCCAACCACATCTTCTATCCGCATTCTGTGGCAATTGAGTGATACTGTTTCGCTGGGCGCAGTCAAATACGGCACCGACCCAAGCAACCTGAATATGACCGCACAAAGCCGTTACGGCTGGTATGTTACAGGCGAGGGCTATGTGCATGTTGTTGAACTGACCGGCTTGCAACCTTTCACCAAATACTACTACCAAGTAGGCGACGGCACCCAGTGGTACGACCAGGTGAATAGCACCAAGACTGCCCCCGTTGCAGGAACTGCTTGCCGCATCTTCACTATCTCCGATACCCATGTCAATTCGCGTAAGATTTGGGAGAATATGCAGGACTATATCTGCACCCTTGGTTGCGATTTGGCTATGTGCAATGGCGACTTTGTCAACAATGGTGCCGGACGCGATTGGAATACCGCCCTCTTTGTACCTGGCAAACCTTTCCTCAGCCAAACACCTTTCATGTCTGCCGCAGGTAACCACGAGACAGACGATCCTCTTACCTACCGTTGGTCCACTTTCTTCGACTATTTCTCCCAGTTCAGTCACGGCACCAGCGAAGATCCTATCAAAGACCCTCGTGGTGAAGGATATTTTGCGTACGACTATGGCAATGCACGCATCCTCGCTGTTGATGTCAACGGCGGACCTGCTGCTCCTGCTTTCAACAAAACAAGTAACCAATACAAATGGCTGGAGAATGAACTAAAAAACGCTACCCAATCGTGGATTCTTATCTTTGGTCATGTGGGTCTCACCTCCTCCGGTTACCATGGTCAGTGGCCGCCTGAATACCGCGACGACTGGCGTGCGTTGCTTGAGAAATATGCTGCTCTTGGCAAACATATCATCTATTTCTGTGGCGACGACCATTCCTTTGAACATGCTTACAAGGATGGTGTTCACTATGTCCGCCCTGCTTGCGGTCGTAACTCCAACTACGCCCAAGTTAAGACCATCGCCGATGCCAAATACTCTATGTTCTATCGTCAGATATCCTGCTACTCTACGTTGGATATCTCTGCCGACGGTTCGACTATACACATGATTACGCGCGACTCGGTGGGAACACAATTCTACGACTATACTTTCAAGACACAAGGACAAGTCATCACTCCTTCGCTCACTTTCACTGCACCGAGTGCTGAAACCGATGTAGCTGATAGCACGCTGTTGCAATGGTTTGTGTTCGACCCGCAAAAGGATGCTGTCGTCAATCTCTATGCTTCGCAAACATCAGGACTGACATCTGTTGCAGGTCTCACACCTATTGCTTCCAATCTGACAGCGGCTACTACGCGCCTGTTCTGGCAAACACGAAGCATTACTCCCAAGGGTAAATACTATATCTATGCTACGCTCACTTCGGGCGGTAAGACCTATGTGGTGCAATGCCCTACTGCTGTCAACCTTGTGAACGATACCACGCCTCCCCCTGCTCCTACTGATTTTACGGGATATACAGACAACGGACATTTTCACCTCACATGGTCCAATCCTACCCACCTTGTTGACAAAGCGCGCGACCTCACCGACTTCTCCGACGGCATTTCTTGCATGCAAGAGGACAGCGAGTCTCCTGCGTCCAGCAAACTTGAAGCCGACAATGGCGCACTCAAGGTTACCTATTCCGTAGGCGATTGGGCACAAACATCGGCTGACTATGTCTTCTCGGAGGAAACCAACTGCTACGAGACACCTATTCTACATTTTCGCATGAAAGGTAATGGTACCGCCACCAATCTCCGTATTGTCTGCAAGAACATGGCATTTGGTCACGAGGACTGGTGGTTTACCGAGTCAATCAATCTGTCGGACGCTACATGGAAGGACTACACCCTCGATTTGAGCAAGTTGGAGGCATTTGACTGGTATGCCAACTCCGATAGTAAGAACAAGTGCGACGGTATGTTGCGCATCTGCTTTGCCGTTTCTACTGAGGAGCAAGTCTCAGGCACCTATTACCTCGACGACATCCGTCTCACGGGTCAGGTTCTCCCTGCTCCCGACTTTGAGAAGACCATTATTCGTCGTTCCACTACGGACTATCCCGCTACTATCACCGATGGCGAGGCAGTTTACGAAGGCGCTTTGGAAAACTATCTTGACGGTGGCAGCAATGTGGGTACGGTGTATTACTATTCGGCATTTGCGTTAGACGATATGGGCAATGTATCTGCTCCTGCCCATTGGCTTAGTACGAATGTGACAGACGGTCTTTTGGAATCTGTCTTTGATTGCATGCCGGCTAAGTTTATCCGCAATGGACATCTTTATATTCGCCACAAAAATACTGTTTATAATTCACTCGGTTATTGATTATGAAAAATCGTCTCTGGTTAGTTTTTATCCTCATTACCGTCCTTACATGGGGCGTATGGGGTGCGTTCTCGGGGTATCAGATTCAACATGGTATTCCTGACACCATCGTGTATATTGCTTGGGCGTTGTCCATGATTCCTTGCGCGCTGGTGGCACTGTTGGTTCGCCGTCGTAACGAGGCGGAGGTCGGTAATTGTTGCACATTGTTCCGCAAACGCAGTATCCTGTTGGGGTGCATTGTCGGTTTGCTGGGCGCAGGAGGGCAGTTGGTGTTGTTTAAGGCGCTCACTTTGGGTCCGTCCTACATCATCTATCCGTTCATTTCGATGTCGCCTGTTATTGTCATTTCGTTGGCAGCACTCTTCCTCAAGGAGCGTGCTTCCCGTTGGCAAATTGCCGGTATCGTTGTCGCGCTGGTAGCTATTCTGTTGCTCTCGTTGGAGAGTAAGGCAGACAATAGTCCTGTCAGCGGATGGCTGTGGATTGTGTTGGCTGTCTTGGTACTGCTGGCTTGGGGTATTCAAGGGTTCTTTATGAAGTTTGCCAACAATGAAATGGATGCCGAAGGCATTTTCTTCTGGATGGCGCTTACGGGACTTGTTTTGGTACCTGTGGCATACTTTATGGACGGCTCGGCTGCGGCTTTCTTTGCACAGGATAGTACAATTGTTAATAGCCAATTCTGGGGCAGTTTTGGCATTCAGATTCTCAATAGTATAGGTGCTTTGACGCTTGTCTATGCGTATCGTTACGGCAAGGCGGTGGTGGTTAGTCCTATGGAGGGACTTAGTCCTATGGTAACCGTGCTGCTGTCGTTGATTATCTTGAGTGTCATTCCTAATCCTCTGCAAATCGCAGGACTTATCTGTGCTGCCTTTGCGATGTACGCTTTGAGTAAATAATCACATATATTTATTTTGTTTCGAGACTGGCTAATAAGTTTTTTAGCCGGTCTCTTTTTTACTCATTGCCTTCATTGCCTTGTTTGCCTTGCTTGGCTTGTTTAATTGGCTTGCTTGGTTTGTTTGACATCATAGGATAATCGCTTCGTTCGCTTATGGTGTACTATGCTTTTCTTAAAAATCGTCATTTTTAGCCCTAAGACAACGATGAGCGAATGGTGAACGAACGATGAGCGAATGGTGAGCGAATGGTCGTTTACCGCTTTTTTACCGTTTTTTCACCATTCCGCCGCCCCTGATTCTTAAAAATCGTAAGTTTTTTCTCTCCCCGACTCTCCAACTCACCGATTCACCGACTCCCCGATTCACCGATTAAACTCTGTTCGTACCACCAAACTCTCTCCAACCCCTCTGCGTTAGTGCGAGCTTATTATTTATTGTTTATTATTTGTCTCCGATTCACCGATTTACCAACTCACCGGTTCACCGATTAAACTCTGTTCGTACCACCAAACTTTCTCCAACTCCTCAGCGTTAGTGCGAGCTTATTATTTATTGTTTATTATTTATTATTTGCCTCCGACTCCCCAATTCACCAATTCACCGGTTCACCGATTAAACTCTGTTCGTACCACCAAACTTTCTCCAACTCCTCAGCGTTAGTGCGAGCTTATTATTTATTATTTATTATTTGCCTCCAACTCACCGATTCACCGATTGACCGGTTCACCAATTTCTCCCCTCTGTTCGTACCACCAAACTCTCTCCAATTCCTCTGCGTTAGTGCGAGCTTATTATTTATTGTTTATTATTTATTATTTGCCTCCGATTAACCGATTTACCCTTCCTTCGGCTTGCTCTGACGAAAAACATGTTTTATAACATATAAAAAAAGTTGGAATATTGCATATTTTTTTGTACCTTTGTGCCCGATTTTAGAATATAAGAAAAACACACATATAACACACACAATTTTTACTAACAAAATCTATTTATTATCATGAAAAAACATTTTCTTTTATTAGCCCTCGCAGCGATATGTTCGCTGAGCATTATGGGCGAACCCATTGTTGCTGAGTGGGGCTTTGTTCAATCTGGATGGAATGCAGGTGAGTATAAACTGCATTTCCCAAATTCAACCACATCATCAGATAATAGTATTACAATCCAAACTTATACAAATGTAACATCAGCATGGTGGTGTGATGCTCTCGTTGAGGGAATTGCAATAATTAATCCTAACACCCCTGCTACAGACAAATTGGATATCTCTTTGGACGACGGCTTAGAAATATGTAAAATTTATTCCGCCAATTGTGGAGGCAATTGTTTGAAAATTATCTTCTCTTCCGAAGTTCCTTTTGATGCTTCCCAAACTGTTGGTGAAGAAGTTTTGGTTGGGCATGCAACTAGCGCGAGACAAGTTATATCAGAATTGGATCTTGAAGATAAAGGGTACATCGGTGCACGCAGCGCACGCATTTTACCTCATACTTACATTGCAAACCAAGTTTTATATTATCTAAAAGTCGAAGCCAAGTCTGCTGCTCCTGCCGGTCCGACTCACAAAGTGAAATATGAAGCCGGTGATGCAACCGGTACTGCCCCTGCTTCCAAAGATGTAGAAGAATCCAAAACCTACAAACTGGCAGAACCTACTAGTCTAACTTATGCAGGTCATATCTTTACTGGTTGGAAGTCAAGTGCAGATGACCAAGTGTACGCTGCCGGTACGCAGATGGCTATGGGTACTGCTGATGTTACTTATACTGCTCAATGGAAAGTTGGTGCTATAGCCCATTGGCGCTTAAATGAGAGTGGTATCGCTTTGCCTGGTACTGCTGGTGCTACGCAAAATGGCATAACCTTGATGCCATCTAATGATCCTATCCCCAATGGCAATGTCTTCGGTAATGGATGGTCTTGGAGAACCTATCGCTTTAATCCTAATGTTGAAGGTGCTAATGCCTATGTGGCTCTCTCTACAATAGCAGAGCAGCAATTGGCTGAGGTAACGGTATCCATTAGAAACAACAGTAGTACTCAAGGTTTCTATATTGAGTTTTATGACGAAGAAGGTGGTGAATTATTAGGAACTTCTTCTTTGACAGGTACAAAAACTCCTGCGACCGAACAACCTTGTACAATTAGTTCTATTCCTGAAGATTCTCATTATGCTATTATTAAAACATCAGCAGGCGACAATGAGAATTATTTATACGACATCCAAGTCACAACCACGGAAGCACCGGTTGTTACCAAATATACAGTTTCTTTCGCTGCCGGTGGTGCAACTGGTACTGTTCCTGCGGATATGAAGAAAGCAGAAAACAAAACCTATACCCTTCCCCAACCAACTGGTTTGACTTATACCAAACACACTTTTGCTGGCTGGAAATCCGGTGCAGATGATCAAGTGTACGCTGCCGGTACGCAAATGACAATGGGTACTGCTGATGTTACCTATACTGCTCAATGGGTTATTGGTACAAAAGCTCTATGGGGAGATAATTGCGATGCTCCACTACCGTCTAACGCAAGTTCAACAGTGAATAGCATCGCTTTATCCACCTCTTTATCTGCTGCTACTGCATGGTTGGATAATCGTAATCAAAGTGCCTATAATTTTCAGGACTTTACTACATCATCATATCTATATTTTGGAATTAGTGCAGATGATTTAGAGTTAGCCGAAATAGATGCGTATGATTATTTCCGAAATGCTACTTACTTGCTTGTTCAATTTGCTACAACCTCCACTTATGATGAGGATGCAAAGTTGGGTGAACCTCTTGCCTTGTCTAATGGTTCATCTGCCATTCCTGCTCCTACGGGTGCTAAATCGGCTAAAATTTATGCGTCTGCAACAGGTTGGGGACCTTTTGTGACACAATTGGGAGCAAAAACGCGCGAATGCACAGTAGTATATCACACTATTTCTTTCCTTGCTGGAGAAGCACAAGGAACTGCACCTAAAGAAAAAGTTTTAGGAGAGGATTTTGCTTACACTCTCCCCGAACCGACTGGGTTGACCTATACAGGGCATATTTTTGCAGGTTGGAAATCAAGTGCAGACAACAATATCTACCCCGCTGGCACACAAATGACTATGGGTACTGCTGGCGTCACCTACACAGCACAATGGGAAGTAGGTTACATTGCAGAATGGGGAGAATATCAAAACAATACTCCAATTAATCGTTTTAACACGACCACCTATATCAATAATGTCAAAATTAATGCTTATAATGGGGAAGCTTATGGCGGTATAAAAGTGGCCAACAATGTAAATGGTTGGGCAATTCCCCAAACAGTATCGGCGTACAAAACACAAGGCAGTCCTACCTATATGGACATAGAGTTATCGGAAGATATTTTCTCTACGATGGAAATAAGCGAATTAACTTATTCTATCGGGTATTTAGGTGGTCCTAAATTACATATCACTTATGCTTCTTCACAACATTTTGATGCTGACGCAGCATTAGGGAGTGCCATTGAATTGACCAACGGTAATGCACAAGGAGAGGATCAGGAATTCTATACCTTAAGCATACCTTCAGGTGTTCGCTCGGCGCGTATTACCTCGCAAAACAATGCAACAGGTGAAACATATTTGTACTACCTGAAAGTAAAAGTTACCGAATTATCTTTACCTTCCTTCAATGTAACTTACGATGCCGGTGGAGCTACAGGTACTGCTCCTGCTGACGATAAAGCATATGAGGGTTCACCATATACTTTGGCAGAACCGACCTCGTTGGAGAAAACAGGTTTCGTCTTTACTGGCTGGAAATCAAGCATAGATGATGAGGTTTATGCTGCAGGCACTTCGTTACAGATTACGGACGATGTTACCTTTACCGCTCAATGGGAAGTGAAACTCGTTGACCCAACTATCACTTTCCGCGATTCTATCTACATTGTTGATGAAAGCACTTTGGATTTAAGCAAATTATTCAAGTCCAATAGCACAGGTGCTGTTACCTACTCCGTCAAAGATGCCGGTATCACAGGTGCTGCTATCTCAGGTTCAACCTTCACCGCTACCGCTACTGGTACGGCTATCGTTACTGCTTCTCAAGCACGCGTAGAAGGTGCATACAACGCCAAATCGGTTAATGCTACTATTACCGTTAAGGCATACGCCAAAAACGCAGATTTCTATGCAGAGGCGAATTCGGGTTCCCCAACTGACATGAACACATTCTTATTACAAAAGCACTACACGATAGTTGCCCCAGATCCAAAAAGTCCATATTGGGATGAGCAACAGCACGAGTTAGATGGTGGTCTTGCTATAACGGGTGAATCGACTACCTCTTTCTGGGTTAAAGCAAACCAAAAAGTTACCATAAAAGTAGGTAGACTCAATGGAGACCAAACTCCGAAAGAGGCTACTCTTACTATGAACGGTGGTACTCCTATTACCATTGCAGAAGGTTCAGAAACGTATTATACAACGGAGGAAGAAACCGAATTCGTTATTACCACTCTACCTGACTATATAGGTTATGCATGGAACCGTATTCAAAAGATTACCATCTCCGACATGTCACCCAAGACGGTCAGCTTCAACACCAATGGCGGTACACCGGAAACAATCGACCCGATTACCGAAGCATCTTTTGGCGCAGGTATTATGTTGCCCGATGCTCCTGCTAAAACGGACTATATCTTCGATGGTTGGTACACCGCTGCTACAGGTGGTACATTGGCTGGTGCTGCCGGAGCAACCTACTACCCCGCTGACAACTGCACCCTCCACGCTCATTGGGCAGAATATGCCAAATCTGTGAACTTTGTGAAATCTGCCGAATGGGGAGGATACAATTGGGATACAAGATTCAATGATGTACAAGATTCTTTGGATTTATATCACTACACTATGTCTCCTCTCGGTAATACACAATGGGATAATCAGGGTGAAGAATCCTATGATGCAGGTCTGAAGAGCGAAAATGGTGACAGAGAATTCTCCTTCTGGGTTCCTGCCGGCAAACAAGTTACTATCCAATTAGGTACTTGGCAAGGTGGAGACGGTACAGCCGAATTAGATGCTAATGGAACTAAAATAGCAGATTTGGAAGCTAAAACAGCTAATGGTCCTTACACCACAACCGAAGATACCAAATTCGTGATTAAGATTGTCAACCCATACTGGTCTCTTATTCAAAAAATCACTATCGATGATGCTCCGCTTTCCGAAATCACTATTGACGAGAATGCCGAAGACAACACTGTTTTGACCCAAAATCTGAATAAGACCGTAGATGCTACGGTTATCCGTGCTCTTACTCCGGGCATGTTCAATACTTTCTGCTTGCCGTTCGACCTCAGCGCAGACCAGATAGCCAATAGCGACTTGGCTGGATCGGAAATCGTACGATTAACGGATGCCGATTTTGACGGTGCAAGTTTGAGCATCACTTTCGATTATGTGGACGAAATCAGTGCAGGTGTGCCTTACCTCATTATCCCTGCTCAAGCAACTACCGAAATGGTCTTCACCGGCGTGAAGATTACCGAGGACGAAGGATTGACAGATGTTGTGCCCGGTATTGAATTTGTGGCTACTTTGGTTCCCACTCAACTCACTCCCGGAGACAAGGATTTGCTGTTCGTCACTTCCGGCAATGCTGTCAAATCTCCCAAAGCAGGCGAGATTTCCAAAATGAAAGGTCTTCGTGCATACTTCCATATTACCAGTGCGCAAATATCCGTAGCTATGCGCAGCGCCGGCATTTCGATTGGCAGACGCTTGCCAACCGTAGTTACCGAGTTGGACGAAGTAACGGATACCATGCTCAATGGCAAGATGATTATCAACCAACATTTGTACATCCGTCACAACGGACACATGTATGGCGTAGAAGGTCATCGTAGAAAATAAGAATAACTATCAAATATAATGAATATGAAAATGTATAATCATCCTACAACGCACATTATTGATTTGCGTTCGTTAGACGAAATGTGTGTTAGTTTCATGTCAGCCAATGCCAATCTCTCTTATCAGGGAGAAGGCGATCCGAGCGAAGCCATGTAAGTATCGTTTATTCAGTTTAAATCACAATGAAGAATAATCTTTCGTCACAAATCGTATTGTCCCAGGTGGACAAACGGTTGTATCGCTTTGACAACGATGCTGAAAGGGCGCAAATGACGCGCTTTGAGAAAATACCGACAAGCATCTTTGACTCTGTCATTGAGGGATCTACTTTCGTCGCTAAGTATTTGGCAGACAGCATTGCACATGCTCAGCGTGCCGAACGACCTATCTCGATTACCGTTGCTGCCGGTCGTTCTAAAACGGATATAGTTGCCGAATTGCACCGGATAGCAGAGGATAGTTTGGTCCTTGACGGCGTGCAACTCAATATCCCGGACGCCAATACACCCGTTAATGCCGAGTGTGATATTCTCGTTTTGTCTTGTGGCAGAATGGGATTGGGGCGTATTACGATGGCTTCCCTTATGAAAGCCCGCGAAATCATCCTTGTCGCTTGGGGCGACCACAAGGCTGCCACTATTCGCTCTATCGTAGAGGGTGAGAATAACACCCTTACTCCTGCATCTGCCCTGCAAATGCACCCCAATGCGCGTATCGTGTGCGACCTCGGCGCTGCTTCACAACTCACGCGTATCGACCGCCCTTGGATGGTTACTGCCTGCCATTGGGATGACCGGCTGACTCGGCACGCTATTGTATGGCTTTGCGGAGTAACCGAAAAGCCCATTCTCAAACTTACCAACCGTGACTACAACGAGCATGGTTTGTCTGACCTCGCTATCGTATATGGTTCGGCGTATAATTGCAATATTAAGGTCTTCAATGATCTGCAGCATACCGTTACCGGTTGGCCCGGTGGCAAACCTAATGCCGACGACTCGGCACGCCCCGAACGGGCATTGCCTTTCCCCAAGGATATACTTATCTTCTCGCCGCACCCCGATGATGATGTCATATCTATGGGTGGCACTTTCCAGCGGCTCATTCGTCAGGGACATAATGTGCATATCGCCTACGAAACCAGTGGCTGCATAGCCGTGGACGATACGCATGTGCAGTATTTCATAGACTTTGTAAACGGACTGCCTGCTGCCAATGCGCAATTAAGCCACGAAGCTGCGGCGCTCAAGGATAAACTTGCTCATACCACTCTCTCTGACCGCGAAGTGTTGGACCTTAAGGCACTCATCCGTCGTGGCGAAGCGACTGCCGCTTGCCGTCACATGGGATTGGATACCTCGCATATACACTTCCTCAATTTGCCTTTCTACGAGACAGGTACTATCAAAAAGGGAGACCTCAGTCAGCGTGATGTCGATATAGTCAAACGCCTCTTGCTCGAAATCAAACCTCAGGAGATGTTTGTTGCAGGCGATCTCGCCGACCCGCATGGCACACACAAAGTCTGCTTGGATGCCGTACTCGCTGCCATTGACGAACTCAAGGACAGTGAGGATTGGCTCAACCAGTGCCGTGTATGGATGTATCGTGGCGCATGGATGGAATGGGAGCCCGACTTGATTGAAATGGCAGTGCCTATGTCACCCGAAGAACTGCGCCACAAGCGCAATACCATCCTTTGCCACCAGTCGCAAATGGAGTCAGCGCCGTTCCTCGGCAACGACGAACGCCTGTTCTGGCAACGCGCCGAAGACCGTAACCACGCTACCGCGGAAATGTATGCCCGACTGGGATTGGCTGATTACGAGGCAATCGAAGCTTTTGTGCAATATAGATTTCAAAAAGATACAAGCATGAACACTATTATCCGACAATTTGACCTTCAAAACGAGGTACAGGAACCCAAACCGCTCAAGGTTGGTTTTATCAATGACTCATTTATCCTGCGTGCCGCCAATCCGGGCGAGAAATCCTATTTCTTGCAGCGCATCAATCATCATATCTTTGAGAATGTGGACGGTCTGCAGGACAATATCCGCAAAGTCACCGATCATATTCGTGCCAAACTCCGCGAACAGGGAGTGACGGATGTTGAACGCCGTGTGCTTCAACTCGTTCCTACCAAGGACGGCAAACTCTATTACAAAACGCCCGAAGGAGACTATTGGCGCGTGTATGTGCTTATCGAGAACGCTTCCTCACAGGAGAAAGTGACACCCGAGTCTGCTTTCCTCGCAGGACAGGCATTTGGCGAGTTCCAATGCCAACTCAGTGACTTGCGTGCCGAAGACCTCGTTGAGTCAATTCCCAATTTCCACAACATAGAGTTCCGCCTGCAGCAACTGGATGACGCCATTGCCGACGACAAAGCAGGCAGAGTCGCTAAGTGCAAGGACATCATCGCTGACCTCAACCGCCGCCGTGAAGACATGTGCCTGGCTGAGCGCCTCTATCGCGAAGGCAAACTGCTCAAGCATATCAACCACTGCGATACGAAGGTAAACAACATGATGTTTGATGCCGCAGGCAAACCGCTGTGTATCGTTGACTTGGATACCGTTATGCCGGGATTCGTATTGTCGGACTTCGGCGACTTTATGCGTACTGCTGCCAATACGGGCGACGAGGATGACCGTAATCTTGACAATATACATGTCAATATGGAAGTCTTTGAGGCATACACTCGCGGTTACCTCAGCCGTGCCACTTTCCTTACTCCGTTGGAGAAAGAGTTGCTGCCTTATGGCTGCCGTCTGCTCAGTTATATGCAAGCCGTGCGCTTCTTTACCGACTATCTGAACGGCGACACTTACTACAAGATTCAGTATCCCGAGCACAATTTAGTCCGCACTCGTGCACAAATACGCCTGTTGGAAGAGCAGGAAAAGATGGCAGATGCCATGACACAGGTGATTGCGCGTTGTGCGAAAAACTAAATCCTATGGCATTGCTTATCAATCATGTCAACTGGCGTGAAGCGTTTCCTGAAGCGCCGCTGACCGAAGTGGATGTAACGCGTGTTCCCCTCGCTGATAATAGCGGCGAGGGGTTGCGCGTTGCCTATCGTGTGCACGGTCGCCAACTGCGTGCCATGGCGGTTAATGACCAGGAACCTGTATGGGAAGATTCGTGCGTGGAGTTCTTCTGCCAAGTGCCCGGAGATGACCATTACATGAATTTTGAGACCAACTGCATCGGCACGATGGTCGCTTCGCGGCGATTGTCGCGCACGGAGGATGTGCAACTCTTGTCCCCCGAACAGATGGCGAAGATAGAGCGACATTGCTCGTTGCAGCATAAGCAGATAGTTGAGCGGGACGGGTTATTCGACTGGAAGGTGGAAATAACGATTCCTTTTGCCATTCTTTTTGCCCATACAACAATCCCCACACAAGGAGAAAAAGTGGTTATTAGAGCCAATTTCTACAAGTGTGGAGATAAGACGCGCTATCCGCATTTCCTCAGTTGGCAACCGATAGCATTACCGCAGCCGGATTTCCATTGTCCGCAGTTCTTTGGCGAACTCGAACTGTGAGCCGGACTAAATACTTAACATATGAAGGGCGTTCCACCTGTCGGTGCCAATGTCCTTCTTTTGTTTGATGGCTTGTGTAAGCGGTACATAGGCGATATTGCCGTTTTGCATTCCTATCATGATACTGCGCTGCTCGTCCAGCAGGGCGAGTATGGCATGACAGCCCAAACGGGAAGCTAATATGCGGTCTGCTGCCGTAGGACAACCGCCGCGCTGCAAGTGACCTAATATAGTGACGCGTGTACCGTATTCGGGGTGTGCTTTTTCTATCATCTCTGCCACGGCATTGGCGCCGCCCTCTATGGCATGCTCTTGTACCAGCAGTATGGCGGAGTTCTTGTGTTTGCGCCGCCCCTGACCTATCGCTTCTTCTATCTGCTCTTCTACTGTCTTGCGCTCAGGGATAATCGCTGCCTCTGCGCCCGAAGCGATAGCGGCATTAAGGGTCAAAAAGCCCGCATCGCGACCCATCACTTCCACTACAAATACGCGCTCGTGACTTGTTCCCGTATCGCGAAGTTTATCCACGCAGTCCATGATGGTGTTCAGTGCCGTATCGTAGCCAATCGTGGAGTCTGTTCCCCATAGGTCGTTGTCTATGGTGGCTGGCACACCGATTACGGTCACATTATATTCCTGTGCCAACAATCGTGCGCCGGTAAAAGTGCCGTCACCGCCAATCACAACGAGTGCATCTATCTCTTCTTTGACAATCGTCTCGTAGGCGCGTTGGCGACCTTCGGGGGTCTTAAACTCCTCACTGCGTGCCGACTTGAGTAGCGTACCGCCACGCTGAATGATGCCGCTCACGTCTTGTGTGGTAAATTCCTGTACTTCGCCGTCCATCAGTCCTTTGTAACCGCGAAAGATGGCTTTGACACGCATACCGTTGACTATTGCGGCACGAGTCACCGCACGCACGGCTGCGTTCATGCCCGGAGCATCTCCACCGGAAGTGAGTACTCCTACTGTTTTAATCTTGTATTCCATATTTATAGGTTAATTGGTTGATCGGTTAATCGGTAAATCGAGTAGGCGGTCGCGCACTTGTTCCATCAGCCATAGTGGCGTACTGGTCGCCCCGCAAATGCCTACGCGCAGGGTGTCACCCTGTGCCGCCGCGGTTGCCGGGTGGTCGCTAATCAAACGCTCGCTAATCTCTTCCGCCGAGGATACAAAGATAGTGTTCGGGTTGGCGTCGCGGCATTGCTCAAACAGCACTTTGGCATTGCTGGACTTTTTGCCGCCGACAAATACTACCAGGTGTTGCGCCGAAGCGAACTCTTTGAGTTGTGCTACACGGTTGGCTACATTGCGGCAAATCGTATCGTGGTATTCAAAAGTCGGTGAGCCGGTAAGTCGGTGAGCCGGTGAATCGGTAAGCCGGTGTTTGATAGTATCTACTATTTGATTGAACTCGTCCACCGACTTGGTCGTTTGCGAAAAAAGGTAAATATCCCGGTTAAAATCCAGTTGCTCAATGTCCTGCAACCCTTCCACCACTATCGCCGTATTGTTGGTTTGTCCCTGCAACCCGATTACTTCGGCGTGCCCCACTTTGCCAAAGATAACAATCTGTGCGTTAGGGTGCTTAATGTATGTGGCACGGATACGCTCCTGTAGTTTCTTTACAACGGGGCAGGTAGCATCTATCACTTCTATGCCGTTCTGCTGTGCTGTGGTATATGTGGAGGGCGGTTCGCCGTGAGCGCGCAACAGCACACGACCGCCGTGCATCTGCCGCAGGTCCGTGTAGTCAATCGTTTGCAAACCTGCCTGCTCCAGCCGACCTACTTCCTGACCGTTGTGAACAATATCACCCAGACAGCATAACGAACCTTTTTTCAGTTCCTCTTCGGCTTTGCGGATGGCACTGGTCACTCCGAAGCAAAAACCCGAACCGCTATCTATGGTAATTTGTATGGACATCACATGCGTAGTTTAAAGCCGGCTAACAATGTGTCCGGGCAGAAGTGGAACACACTTGCCATTTCGCCCGACATGCAAAAGCCGCATTGCTTGCAGGTGTCGGTAGGAACATAGGACACATGCCCCCGCAGTATCTCCTGCTGAATGCCCACGCACAGTCCTCTTTGCCCGTTGGGGTAAATGAAGTTGGTCACCCAGCATAATTCTCCTACAGGGTGCGTCTGCATATAGTCGGGGTACATCTTTTTCAGTCCCGAACGGCTGTTCATTATCGGGTAACCGCGCCGTTTGTAGTCCAATACGGTGTCCAACGCCCTGCACTTGTCTTCGTCACTCAGCATCAGCGCTTCTGTTCCCGGGAAAGGAGTGTGAAAATTAACGCTGATTTGCCCGATGTACGGACTGCGGCGAACATATTCCATCGCCTTGCTCAACCCGTCTTTGTTGAGGTTGTTAACCACCATGTTGACGGTGAGCATGCGCTTGTCAAAGTGCGCTTGACTTTCTGCAAAGTGCCGGATGTTCGTTTCCAACCGGGCAAAAGTGCCTTCTCCGCGTACTGCCTCGTGGTACTTGCCTACGCCGTCCATGCTCACCCATAGCGAGTCCATGTGTACCTGCGAAAAGTCCTGTTGCGCGTTGGTGGTAATCGTTATCGAGAAAAAACCAATCTCTTTCGCTGCACGGATGATATCGTTTATTGTCTTGTCGCCCTCGCGCCATAGGGTGGGCTCGCCGCCTTCTATATCCACAAATCGCGAACCGAGTCCGTAACTGTACTGCAAGTCCGACACGATATCTTCGTAACGGCGGTGCTGACCGCCCACAATGCCGTGTACCGAACAATGCTTACACTTCAGATTGCATACATCGGTGATAAACAGAACAGTCTGCAGCGGCGCTTTGCGACCGAACAGGCGTGCCCTTACGAACCACCAACCTAAATAGATATATTGTCCTATCTTGTTCATAACCAACTGACTACCATTGCAATTATGCAGAAATACATAACGATGTTCCTCGCCAACAGCCATCGTATCAGAAACCAGTCCATTCCGGCATCCTGAAATATCTTAAATTCCGTCATCGGTCCCATCCACCATTGCGGCACATCGCGTGTCGGCAAGCCGTGTACGAAGCGGTAGAGCGAATATATCAGATAGACCGACATCGGCAGGGTCAGCAGCGTGAGTAACATCCATATTGACCACCAGTGCAGAACGATGCCTGCACAGATAATCATATACGGCAACATGGCAAATACACCTGCCATCACTGTCTCCGGCTTGCGGTCTTCGCGGTAGAGCAGGCGCGCTAATGTCATCTTGTCCAACTCGCCGTCCGCCTGAACTTCCATTACGGAATGAACATAGAGTATATTCGTCACCAATAGCCCTACTGCCACTCCCATTCCTGCTACGGGCAACGACAACACCCTTCCGCATACGGCGGCTTGCATGCCCAACATGAGCAGCGGACCGAACATCACGCCGATTACCGGCTCGCCTAACCCGTGCATACATAGTTGCAGGGGCTTGCCCGAATAACCGATACCCAATCCTAACCCCAATAGCGCATAAACGGCAGGAGCAACGGCGGAACGCCAGCCGTGCATGTACCATTGCCCTGCTACGACGGTTAGCCCCAGTAGCCCGGCGATGGCGAGAAAGCGAATCATCGCCTTGCGCAAGTCGTCTATGCTCGCATCTCCGTTGGTGATATAACTGCACTTGTCCATCCGCGCACGAACGGAACTCGCACTCAGCGTAGAACGGATACGGCTGTCGCGACAGAAATCGTAGTAATCGTCGGCAAGGTTCATGCCAAGGTGACCAATCATCACGCCCAACATAGCCACTACTGCCAGCCACCATACAAAACCTTCCTCATTGGCGCACATGGCTATTGCCAGTAGTGCCGGAAGGGCGGACTGGGGCAGGGCAATGGCACGCGAATTGCGGATCCAAAAGAAAAGACCCTTGTGATGACCACGGTAATATTGGTTGAAAACGGCTTGTGTATCCATTAGCCAATGCGCTCGTTGATGAGACGGAGATAATCTTCCATCTGTTCGTCTATCGTCTTGTCGGAATTGTCGTATCGAATGGCATCCTCCGCTTGGCGCAAGGGCGACTCGGCACGGTGCGTGTCGCGGTAATCGCGGTCGGCAAGGTCCTTCGCCACTTCGTCATAAACGGGGTTCTGACCTTTGCCTATTAACTCGTCATAACGGCGACGGGTGCGCACTTCCAACGAGGCGGTGATGAATAACTTCAGTTCCGCTTGCGGAAAAACCACCGTTCCTATGTCTCTGCCGTCCATCACGATGCCTTTCTCTTTGCCCATCGCCTGCTGCTGCGCTACCAGGTAGGCACGCACTTCCTTTATCGGAGATACTTGCGACGCCATGTTGCCTACTTCCAGGGTGCGTATTTGCTGCTCCACGTCTTCGCCGTTCAATAGCGTGTGCTGACTGCCGTCCGGCTGCAATGCAAACGAGATAACTATCTTGTCCAACTCGGCTAACAACTCCTCGTTGCTCAAACGGTTGCGTAACGCATACAGCGCTACTGCACGGTACATGGCTCCTGTGTCTACGTACCGGTAACCCATACGCTTGGCTATCGTCTTGGCGATGGTGGACTTGCCACTCGACGACGGACCGTCTACGGCTATTATTATCTTTTTCATATCGTATTTATTTCAACATCGAATTGATATCCATGCTGATGCTAGCCTGATAGGTCATGTTGCTTTTCGTGTACTGACTCACGGCAAAACCTATTTGCACCATCTTGATGCGTACGCCGGCACCTATGCCGAATCCTGCCAAACTGCGCTGGTCTTTGATGTTCAACTCTGCACGGCGGCGGTGGTTGTAACTCAGCGTCAGGTAGAACTTGTCACTCTTCGGAACGATGTCCAGCGCAAATATCGTATGACGGAACATCATATCGTACCATTGTATCTGCGTGTTGCTGTCGTCTGCCGGCTGATTGGTCAACTCGTAGTTCAGGTTCCACCGCTGCATGTTGTGAATTGTCATGTGCAGACGGATAGGAGCGTGCTTGAAACGGTAGGCAAGACCTAATTCCAGGTTCAGCGGCAGCGACTCGCGCATCTGTCCGCTCTCTTCCGTGTAAAAACCTTTTAACTGCCAACCTATATTCCGCAAACTCAAACCTATCTGCAGCGTCGAGTCGCGCAACTGGAAGTGTCCGCCTACATCCGCCGCAAGGGCAAACGCCGAATAACTCTCGTAAAAAGACATGATCGGTTTCAAACTCACGCCTACCGTGAACTGTGGACCCAACTGACGGGCGTACATGATATCTATCAGCATGTCTTTCGCCGTGAACTCTCCTCCCGTCAGATTTCCTTTCTCGTCAGCGTAGGACATCCTGCCGTAGTCTAAGTAATGAATACCTACGGCAAAATAGTTCGGCTTGTCGGGTTCGGCTGCGGGTTTTTCTATTTTGCTCCTGCCGAAGTTCCATCCGAATAAGGCGCTGCCTAAGTTAGTCCCTTGTAGGTAGTGGGCATAGTTCAGTTCCAGCACTTTGTCCGTGCTTCCGCATAGTAACGCAGGGTTGTGCATCGCCATGCTTATTTCTCCGTCTTGAACGGCTACATTGTCGCCCCCTAAAGCGCATAAGCGTGACGAATAGGGCAAACTCAAAAACGAATACACACTGCTGCCGTTCGCGCGTATCTGGGCAAAGGACAAGTCCGTGTGCATCAGAACAATGCCTAAAACCATTACAATATATATGGTGTCTTTCTTCATAAACGCCTGCAAAGTTACACTTTTTTTTTGATATATGCAAATTTATTTGTTTATTCCAAAAATTTGTAGTACCTTTGCAGTTGAATAACGCCGAAAGGTGCTTTCGGCAGCAGGACATGACCCTGCAATATAGTCTTAGACCGCTGGACTTTAAATAGCGGAAAATATTAATTAAGCATTAGCTATTATTTCGCGTTCGCCAGAAATCTCACATTATCGAACTACTGAAATAATAAAAAGTGTATCTCACAGTTACTCTAACAAATAAAGTTGATGCTAACACCTCACAGGTGTAGCATGCTTATTAGAGTAAAGGTGGTGAGATACCTTGGCGAACATAAGGTGTTGCACCTTTTTCGTGCCTAATAATAGCGCAAAAACTATTATTATGGCAAGAACAGATTTATCCAACGCAAAAAAAGCAAAGCAGGACGAGTTTTACACCCAGTTAGAGGACATTGAGAAAGAACTCCGTTTTTACAAAGACCATTTCAATGGAAAGGTTGTTTTCTGTAATTGTGATGACCCTTACGAAAGCAATTTCTTCAAGTATTTTGCACTCCATTTCAACGATTTAGGACTCAAAAAGTTGATTTGTACCTGTTATGACGGTTCGCCATTTATGGGCAACGAACTTGTTTTTGATTTTGATATTTTCCATAACGAAGCCAGCAAAAAGGCATACAAAGTGGAGATAACTGAGGTCAAAGACGAAAATGGCGATGGTGCGATTGACCTTTCCGATGTGCGTATTTTATTGCAAAACGACAAAAACGCTATTTCTATTCTCAAAGGCAATGGCGATTTTCGCAGTCCCGAGTGTGTCGAACTGCTCAAAGAGGCAGATATTGTCGTTACCAATCCGCCTTTTTCGCTTTTCCGTGAATATGTGGCACAATTAGTCGAATATGACAAAAAATATATCATTTTGGGCAATATGAATGCTATCACATATCGAGATATATTTTCATTGATTCAAAATAACAAGATGTGGATAGGGCAAGGATTTAATTTATCTATGATATTCAAGACTACATACGCGAACACCAACGAGGGAAATCGAAAATATGTTGCTTCAAAAGGTTACAATCCGGATGATAATTTTGTCAAGACACCTGCCATTGCTTGGTACACTAATTTAGATATTCAAAAACGCCATGAGGAGTTAGATTTGTATAAATCATATACGCCCGAAGAATACAAAAAATACGACAATTACGATGCTATCAATGTGGATAAGGTAACGGATATCCCTTGTGATTATGAGGGAGTTATGGGCGTTCCTCTAACTTTTTTGGATAAATACAATCCTGACCAGTTTGAGATAATTGGTAGAACAGGAGATATAGAATGGGCGCAAAGTGAATGTGACTTTTTTACTCCACCTTCGGCAGAAAGAATTGCTAAATATAAAAAGCAAGACCACACTTGGCGTGTACAAAATCCATATTTTGTAGATGAAACTGATAATGTACATACAATTTATTTCCGCATCCTTATCCGCAAACGATCCAAAAACAACCAATAGTTCCCCCGTGTCTTTTCCCTACTCTTTACGGTACATATACGGTACATACACGGTACATAAATGATAGATTAAGGATATGAACTCGAAATCTTACAAAGACAATTTAGGTAAAAAATACAAATATGAAGATTGAATTACACACCATCACCATCGGTGAAGTTGTTGCCGGATATGCCGACAACAGCATGCAGGAAGAAGGTATCGTCGGCTATCATGGCAAACTGAACATTCGCCCTAAGTACCAACGCGAGTTTGTTTATGACGACAAGAAAAAATGTGCCGTCATGGCGACCATTTGGAAGGGCTTCCCTCTCAATGTCATGTATTGGGTACACAACGCAGACGATACCTACGAACTCCTTGACGGACAGCAACGGACAATCTCCTTCTGCTCCTTTATCGCCGGGGAATACATGATGAACTTTGACGGCACACTACGCGGATGGAACAACATGTCAGAAGAAATGCAAAAACGCATCTTAGACTACAAACTGCAAATCTATATCTGCGAGGGCTCACCCGACGAGCAACTGGACTGGTTCCGCATAATCAACATCGCCGGCGAACGCCTAACCGAGCAGGAACTTCGCAACGCCATCTATTCAGGTCCTTGGGTAACACAAGCCAAACGCCGCTTCAGCAAGACCGGCTGTGTCGCCTACCGCATCGGTAGCGACTACATGGACGGCTCTCCCATTAGGCAGACATACCTCGAAACCGTCTTACGCTGGATTTCCAACAACAAAATAGACGAATACATGGTACGGCACCAAAAAGACACCGATGCCGACGAACTATGGCAATACTACCAAAAAGTCATTCAATGGGTCGCCATGCTCTTTACCCAAAAACGCAAAGAAATGAAAGGTGTCGAATGGGGCTTTCTCTACAACAAATACAAAGATACTAATCTGAAAGAGAGTGAATTACGCGAAGAAGTAGCACAACTAATGCGTGACAGCGATGTCAAAAATAAACGCGGTATTTATGCTTATGTTTTCGACCACGACGAGCACCATCTTGACATACGCGCTTTTGACGACAATACTAAACGCGAGGTTTATGAGCGTCAAAACGGCATTTGCGCCATTTGTGGCAAACATTTCGAGTTGGAACAAATGGAAGCAGACCATATTACACCGTGGAAAGACGGAGGTCGTACTGTCGCAGACAACTGCCAAATGCTCTGCCGTGAGTGCAACCGGCGCAAATCTGCCAAGTAACTTTTCTTCCAACTTGCTCAAAAATCGTACAATTTGTCCCCGATTCACCGATTCCCCATCTTTGTGTCCTTTGTCCTTTTGTGTCGTCTTGTTTGGGGATGTTTTGCCGCCTCGCGACGGGTCGCGCTTTTGCGGTAAAAACTACCCGACAAGACATTGTGATTTAAAAAGAGTGTTGCTTGTGATTATTTGTCCCCGCTTCCCCTTTCTCATAATTCAAAATTGAACAAAAAATTTGCACATCTCAAAATTTTTTTGTACCTTTGTACCCTCAAAAGAAATTTGAAAACATGGGAAGATTTTACACTCTATTTTTTATTGCTTGTTTGGGGCTGCATGTATTGGCTCAAAGCGTGGATAGCCGTTCCGCTATTGTTTTGTATGATAACGATGTGCATTGTCAAATAAACGGATATCCCGTAATGGCAGGCTTGCGCGATTCGTTGCAGCAAGCAGGAATTGCCACTTTGATGGTGTCCGGCGGAGATTTTGCCCAAGGGGGCGTATATGGCGCAATTTCAAAGGGACAGTACTGCGTGGATGCAATGAATGCTGCCCAATATGATGTGGTGAACTTAGGCAATCACGAGTTCGATTACGGAGGACAACAGATGATGAATCTGATGAATCAAATGACATCTGACGTGATTTGTTCGAATTTATACGATGCGGCTAATCATCGGGTATTTCAGCCGTATTCCATTAAAACTGTTGGGGGTATCAAAGTCGCTTTTGTAGGCGTTTTGACTCCGCTTGCCACGAGGGAAGAATATTATGCCTTTGAGGATAAACAGGGCAATGCGCTCTATTCGTTGTGCAGGGATTCGCTGGTACAAGTCATTCAGCGCAATATAGATGAAGTCAGGGCACAGAACCCGGATTTTGTGATTGCTATGCTGCATATTGGCGAAAAAGGGTCTCCAACCAGTGCCGGTCTCATTGCCCAACTCACGGGCGTGGATGTGGTGTTGGACGGACATTCTCATACCGTCAATGAAAGCGAATACATCAAGGATGCCGACAATCACGATGTGCTACTGACGCAAACGGGCACCAAGTTCCAAAAAATAGGCAAACTGACCCTGACGGTTCAGGGCGACAACCGCGTTGCCACTTGCGAGTTGTTGGACACCATGGGTATCTCTCACAGTTCCCAAGTGGATGATGTTATTCGTAATATATATGCCGATGCTGCTTCGTTGCTGAACAAAAAAGTCGGTTATACGGCCTATGACTTGACCATCTCCCGTCCCGATGGCTCACGAGCCGTAAGGCAGGAAGAAACGAACATAGGAGATATGGTCGCTGACGCCTATCGTATCGTGCTGCAGGCGCAGATCGGTTTATGCAATGGTGGGGGCGTGCGTGCGTCTATCCCACAAGGAGACATTACGTATCAGCAGATTGTTGATGTATCGCCTTTTGCCAATGATATGTGCGTCCTGTCTGTTTCCGGGCAGCAACTGATGGACTTTACGGAATATATGTGTCGTTTTTGTCCCCAAGAAAATGGTGACTTTATGCAAATCAGCGGTTTGCGATACACGATAGACACCACTATTCACAATCAGCAAAAGATAGAGGATGAACAATGGTGCTTGACCGGTGAACGCCGTGTGTATGATTTTTATATATGGGACGGTCAAGATTGGCAGCCGCTGCAACCCGATGAGGCTTATTCGGTAGCCACTTCCTCATACGTGGCAGGTCTGGCTATTATGAAAAAGGCAACTGTACTTTTGGACAAAGTAATGGTTGACCAAGATGCATTGGTGCAATATGTAACGGATACATTAGGCGGACAAATTCCGACGCAATATGCCGATGTTCAGGGGCGAATATTATTTGCTGACAAACCATCAGGTATGGAGAGCATATCCATGCCGCATGTTGTGCGGAAACAACTAATCAATGGCCGCATCTATATCCGCAAGGGACAGATGTGCATAGATATATTAGGCAATCAAATTCATTAAATAATTAATAATTAAATCATTATGTGGTTAAAAGATTCATCTATCGGCCGTAAATTCATTATGAGTATTACCGGTCTCTTTTTGGTCCTTTTCCTGCTCTTCCATGGTTCGATGAACCTCTGTCTCGTCATTGACGACTTGTTTGGTACGCAGGGTTACAATTGGATCTGCGCCATGTTGGGTGCCAATTGGTACGCCATCATCGGCACGCTCGTTCTCGCTCTCGGCGTAGTCGTACACTTCTGCTATGCCATTTATCTCACTATCCAAAACCGCGCTGCGCGTGGCAACGACCGTTATGCCGTTGAAGCACGGCAGGAAGGCGTACAGTGGGCTTCCAAAAACATGCTCGTGCTCGGTATTATCGTTATCGGGTTCTTGGTGCTGCACCTGATTAACTTCTGGTGGAAAATGCAGTTTGCCGAACTCACAGGCATTCACACATCCATGTTTGACCCGCAGGACGGTAGTGCTATCGTTAAAGGACTGTTCACCAACGGTTGGTGCGGTATCATCTTCTGCCTGCTTTACATGGTTTGGCTCGCTGCGCTGTGGTTCCACCTCTCGCACGGTGTATGGAGCGCACTGCAGACGCTCGGATGGAGCAATCTCATTTGGCTCAAGCGTATCAAAGTGATTGGCATTATCTTCGCCACTCTCGCCGTGGGCTTGTTTATGATTGTAGTCGTTTATTTCTTGGGTGTCAATATCGGTCAGATGATTAACTAATCCCCCAATCTCATAATTCTTAATTCTTAATTCTTAATTCAATCTCCCGATTCACCGGTTCACCGATTAACCGATTAACCAACAAAAATTATGTCAACTAAAAAAGATACAAAGGTTATCACGCCTGAGATGGCGAAGATACCCGCAGGTCCGCTTGAGAAGAAATGGACCAATTACAAAGACCATCAGAAATTAGTCAATCCTGCCAACAAACGCCGTTTGGATGTTATCGTCGTTGGTACGGGCTTGGCAGGCGCAAGTGCCGCCGCTACATTGGCTGAACTTGGTTTTAATGTACTTAACTTCTGCATACAGGATAGCCCCCGTCGTGCGCACTCTATTGCTGCACAGGGTGGTATCAATGCTGCCAAGAACTACCAAAACGACGGCGATAGCGTCTATCGTCTCTATTACGATACCATCAAGGGTGGCGACTACCGTGCCCGCGAAGCCAATGTCTATCGCTTGGCTGAAGTCAGCAACAACATCATTGACCAATGTGTGGCACAAGGCGTTCCGTTCGCCCGTGAATACGGCGGACTGCTCGACAACCGTTCTTTCGGCGGTGCACAGGTTAGCCGTACTTTCTATGCCAAGGGACAGACCGGTCAGCAACTGCTGCTCGGCGCTTATTCCGCTTTGAGCCGTCAGATTGGTAAAGGCAAGGTGAAGATGTACAACCGTCACGAGATGTTGGACATCGTCATGGTAAAAGATGCCGACGGCGAAGAGCGTGCGCGCGGTATTATCGCCCGTAACCTCGTAACAGGTCGCATCGAGCGTTTCTTCGGACACGCTGTCGTTATCGCTTCAGGCGGTTATGGCAATACTTTCTTCCTGTCCACCAACGCTATGGCTTCCAACGGTAGTGCTGCCATGCAGATGTACCGCCACGGTGCCTATTTCGCTAACCCATGCTACGCACAGATTCACCCCACCTGTATTCCCAAGCACGGTGACTTCCAGTCCAAACTGACACTGATGTCCGAGTCGCTTCGTAACGACGGGCGTATATGGGTTCCCAAAAAACTCGAAGATGCACAGAAGCTCCAACGCGGCGAAATCAAAGGTCGTGACATACCCGAAGAAGACCGCGACTACTACTTGGAGCGCCGTTATCCGGCTTTCGGTAACCTCGTTCCCCGTGATGTCGCTTCCCGCGCTGCCAAAGAGCGCTGCGACAAGGGCTACGGCGTCAACAATACCGGCTTGGCTGTCTTCCTGGACTTCAGCGAAGCCATACAGCGTCTCGGCAAAGATGTAGTGGCACAGAAATACGGTAACCTCTTCCAGATGTACGAGAAAATCGTGGACGAGAACCCCTACGAGAACCCGATGATGATTTTCCCGGCTATTCACTATACAATGGGCGGTATATGGGTTGACTACGAGTTGCAGACTTCCGTCAAAGGTCTGTTCTGCATCGGCGAAGCCAACTTCTCCGACCACGGTGCCAACCGTCTTGGTGCCAGTGCTTTGATGCAGGGCTTGGCAGACGGATATTTCGTATTGCCTTATACCATTCAGAACTACTTGAGCGACCAAATCGGTGTACCGCGTATGTCCACCGACCTGCCCGAGTTCGCCGAGGCAGAGAAGAAGGTAGCCGACAAGATTGCACGCCTGATGGCTATTCAGGGTAAACGCTCCGTCGATAGCATCCACAAGGAGTTGGGTCTCATTATGTGGGACTTCGTCGGCATGGGACGTACGGCAGAATCGTTAAAAACAGCCATCGCCAAGATTGACGAAATCAAGAAAGAGTTCTGGAGCAATGTTTATATCCCGGGAGAAGCCAATGCCCTCAATAATGAGTTGGAGAAAGCCCTTCGTTTGGCAGACTTCATTGAGATAGGTCGTTTGATGGCTGTTGACGCCCTCAACCGCGAAGAGAGTTGCGGTGGTCACTTCCGTGAGGAGTTCCAGACGGAAGAAGGCGAGGCACTCCGTCAGGACGATAAGTTCAGTTATGTCGCTTGCTGGAAATACACCGGAGAGGACAGCGAACCCGAACTTATCAAAGAGCCGCTCGACTACGAATTTACCGAAAGAAAAACGCGTAACTATAAAGCATAACAATTATGGATAGCTATATTAATATTAAGGTGCGCGTTTGGCGTCAAGCAGGACCCAAAGCGCAAGGTCATTTTGAAACCTATGAACTGAATCATATCTTCCAGGGAGCATCGTTCCTTGAGATGATTGATATCCTGAATGAACAACTGATTGCCGAGAAGAAAGACCCCATTGCATTCGACCACGATTGCCGTGAAGGTATATGCGGTATGTGCTCCATGTATGTCAACGGTCATCCTCATGGACCTGACAGCGCCATCACGACCTGCCAACTGCACATGCGCCATTTCCACGATGGCGAAACAATCACCGTTGAACCGTGGCGTAGCCGTGCTTTCCCAATTATCAAGGACTTGATGGTTGACCGCCAGGCATACGACAAGATTATGCAAGCCGGTGGCTTTGTATCGGTTAATACCGGCGGTGTACCCGATGCCAACGCTATTGCTATTCCGAAGCCCGTGGCAGACGAGGCAATGGACGCTGCTTCTTGTATCGGTTGCGGTGCTTGCGCTGCGGCTTGCAAAAACGGCTCTGCTATGCTCTTTGTGAGCGCTAAAGTCAGCCAATTGGCGCTGCTCCCGCAGGGTAAGATAGAAGCCGCCAAACGGGCAAAAGCAATGGTCGCTAAAATGGACGAACTCGGCTTTGGTAACTGCACCAATACAGGCGCTTGCGCTGCCGAATGTCCCAAGAGCGTTTCACTGGCTAATATCGCCCGTTTGAACCGCGAATACCTCTGCGCTAAGTTCCAAGACTGATATCCGGCGGTGCATGGTGCATCGTCAACCGACAAAAATAGCCGCCTCAATCGAGACGGCTATTTTGTTATCTTTAATCCTATACCTTTAATCTGTTACCTGTTATCTGAATACTGGCTGTCCTACGCAGTTGTAGTAGTGACCGTTGTGCCGAATAAATAGTTGCCCGTTGCGGATAATCTTGTTCGGCATAAGGGATTCTTTTGCTCGTTGCAAGTCGGTCGGAGACGGATAAACAATGTTGATAGCGTAGAAATTGATACCGCTGCTGGCACTTCCCATCACAATCGTAGTTGGACCACCCGTATAAGTAAAACTCTGTTTGGTCAGATCGCC
This sequence comes from Paludibacteraceae bacterium, assembly GCA_024399835.1. Lineage (GTDB taxonomy): Bacteria > Bacteroidota > Bacteroidia > Bacteroidales > Paludibacteraceae > Colicola. The sequence continues at coordinate 58,375 of JAKSNK010000001.1, read as the reverse complement.
CTTCGGAGCAGGAAGCGTGCCAATCAGATTCTTGCTGTCCAATGAATTGGTGTAGATGTTTATCGTTCTGTCTTCGCTACTGCTACTGCTCTTTGCCCATACTTCGATGGTGCAATTGCCTGTAACCGCAAACTTGATATGACGGCAATCGGCTTTCCCTGAACCGCCTGTCTTGAGACGGTTGACAAACACCACTGTATCGCCTTCTGCAAAGCCGTATTTGATTTCTTGCTCATCAATAGTTACTTTGCTACTCGATGTAGCCACGATAGTGAGTCCGTCTACTGTGGTAGTAGCAGCAATATCGCCGGCAAGAGCAGCAAAGTTAGGATTCGATATGTTCCATGTAAACGAATGTTCGCCGGCAGGAGTAGGAGGTGTAGGACCTGGTCCCGGAGTGCCGCTGACAGTGATAGTGCCCTGTTTGGTGGTAGTAGCACCGCTGGCATTGGTAGCAGTAACGGTATATGTACCACCGGCAGTAGGAGTGCCGGAGATTGTGAGCGATAGTCCGTTGGGCGCTGAAGACAGTCCTGCCGGCAGATTGCTGACCGATATGGCAGTAGCAGTCCCGCTGGCTGTAAAAGTAATGGCAGCAATAGCAGAACCTGTGCTGACCGATTGCGATTTATTGCTGGGGTCGTTGAGAGTAGGCGCTGCTTCGGGTTGTGGTGTGCCGCTATCACACGACGAAGATACAGCCCCTGCGGTAGTGACAGTCAATGTAGCCCCTGCGCCACAAGTGGCGTTGGTAACCATCGTCTTGGCTTCAGTATAGGAAACGGTCTCATAGGAATAAGTAGGAATGACTACCGTCCGACCCGATGCCGTGGGTAAGCCGTTTTTACTGTAGCAATCCTTGCATGTAAGTCCGTTCTTGCCTCCGTAACTCTTGAAGATATTGGCTTTGCTGGGTTTGCCCTCGATATAGCACCCCTCCAAGTAGCAATCCACATTTTCCGGACCTATATAATAATTAGCTACTGATGAATTCCAGTAGCAGTTCAAAAAATGCAAACTGGCATTGCGGCAACGCACCATGCGCTCCTTGCAACCACTATCCCACCAGCAATAAGCCCATGTCATATTATAGGTACCGTCTGATGGCTTGTCGCTACTACCCGAACCCAAAAGATTGGTGTAGCGGTGGTCATCAGAACCACCTGTTCCACCGGCTTTAGGGGCTTTCAGATAGCGGAAACGACACCAAGAGACAGTCACATTGTCGGTAGTGCCCTTGTTGTCAAAGTTGCCGTCACAACCGTCCTGAAAATCACAGTGGTCCACCCATGCGTTGGTTACTCCGTCAAAGCAGAGCAGGTCGTTTCCGTCGCAATCGTACGCACCAGGTCCTTCAAAAGTTAAGTTGCGGATAATCACATTTTTACAACCGCTGAAGTACAATATACCGGAATTGTCTTTATCCTGCTTATTACTAATCAGTTTGACTCCGGGCATGCCAATAATGGTAATGTTACTCAACTTGCTGATTTTTACCATTTTGCTGACTGTGATGTTTTGGGTAATTACATACACCTTGTTGGAACTGCTGATAGAACCCAAACTGGTAATCACAGTCGGTGTTGCATTGCCGCCACCGGTAGCACTCTTGCCATAACCAAAAGCAGATGACTGACAATAATTAAGCGACCATGCATTCATGGTCGCTAAAAAAGAAAACAAAACAAACAAACTCTTTTTCATATCTTGTTCAAAAAAGTTATGCAAAGGTATTATTTTTTTTGTAAATATACAAATAAATGTGCAATTTAACACAAAAATCGTCAATTTTTACACTTTTTGTTCATTGAGCAATGCTAATGCGGCATCTTCTTTGCGTGTCATTTCGATTTTCGTTTCAGGTGTTTTATCTCCTTGCCCTGTCAAATGCAGCACTCCGTGTACCAAAATACGGTGCAATTCGTCTTCATAGGTCACTCCTACCATTTCGGCATTACTGCGCACGGTATCCAACGAAATATAAATATCTCCGCTCACGCGCGTGGGCGTGCTATAATCAAAGGTAATAACATCGGTGTAATAATCGTGTCCCAAAAACTGACGGTTGACCTCTAATATGCGCTCGTCGTTGCAGAAGATGTAGGTCAAATCGCCCAAGGAAAATCCATGTATTGCTGCCACTTGTCGCAACCAACGCTCCGTTGAACAAGGGTCTATGACGGGCATTTCACAGCCATCTGTCAGAAATTGTATCATAGATTGGCATTAAATTGGATTTGTTGGGTGGGCAGAATATAGTCGCACACGATTTGCAGGTCTTCTATCTTACTCAATTTGGCGGGTATAGTGCATGTGCATTTTTCTCCGGGCAACAGTCCTTTGAGTGATACTTCGGCTCTCACATTGCCAATGGCAGGATAAGCGTCTTTATAAATAGGCGCTACGCCCTCGTTGGTGAAGGTGACTTGTGTCTTTTCTCCATCTGTGCGGCAGAAAGTGAGGCGGAATTGGTATCCGCATGTCATTGATCCTTCCTTAAAACGGTCAGGGGTGGCATAACTGCCACCAAGTGCATCGTTACTAATCATAAAGGATATATGGTACTTGCTGACGGCCTGTTCCCATGTGATGCCATACATGCCGGCAGGATTGAGGAAATTGCGTTGGTCGGCATTGGTATAATAACTGATTTCACCACCGCACGGACCTTTTTGCCAACGGGTGTCTTTGCCGATGGCTTTCCAGTTGCGCTCGTTATATCCGTCGCCCGAACCAATCTCGTGCCCTTCGTGCATAAACGAGTCGTCAAACAGACCGAAACCCAACGCCATCAGCGAAGCGTTGTCCACAATGGGGGTGTAACTGTCATCAGCGGCATCGATACTGATGGCCCATGGGAGAACTTTGAAGGTATTGTCGATATGCTTTAAAAACTCAGTCTGGTATGCCTTGCTGGGGAAGTTTTTCCCTAACTGCAACCGTGTGCCGTAAATATGGTACTCTGACCAATGCCCGAATCCGACCTCCAAGACGGCAATGCGCGGGTCGCCGTCGTACTTGGCTGCAAAATCGGTATAGAACTGCTTGGTAAACCATTGCAACTCGTTATTGCTCCAATCGGCATAATAGGTAGGACCGTCTCCTCCGGGATTGGCGGTATAGGTCTCATTATATCCATCCATATCTTTGATATACTTAGGCACAGCCGTTCCTCCTTTCACACCATTGGTGTTGGCGTTGGGGTATTCGTAGCGGAAACGCAATATCGACTGGTGGTTACGGCTCTTAACGCCATTCAGCGTGTTCTCCAACGATGTCCAATCGTAGATAATGTTTCCATGTGCATCTTTCCCCTTGACGACATCGCAAGGCAAGCAGTAGGTAAATTCGAGGGCGAAACATTTGCCGTAAGTGCTATTTCTGCCGGCTGACAAGTCGTTCCAAAGAACCAATCCTGTCATCGGTTGCACTTGGTCAATGGTTCGCTTGCCTTTGACTGCTTGTCCGAATGACGGGTTTTCCGCTTCGCCTTTGTTGCTACCGCCGTTCTGTTCGGTGGAAGATTGAGATACTTGTGCTTGCGGTTCGTCTTTCTTGCACGACGAGAAAACCATCACAGATATTGCCATGCAGGCGATAAATGCAGAATATAATGTTTTCATAATGTTATGTTTTTTATCGTTTGACACGGCAAAGGTACACTTTTTTTTGCATATATGCAAATTTTTTCGTAACTTTGCGTCTCTTATGGCAGACAAGTTCATTTTAACATCGCCTTTTGCCCCTACGGGAGACCAGCCCGAAGCTATCCGCCAATTGGTGGACGGCGTTCATCGTGGTGCATCGGCACAAACACTATTAGGCGTGACCGGCTCAGGTAAGACTTTCACTATGGCAAATGTGATTGCCCAACTCAACCGCCCTACGCTCATTCTCTCCCACAACAAGACTCTCGCTGCCCAACTGTATAGCGAGATGAAGGGTTTCTTCCCGCAAAACGCGGTAGAGTACTTTGTATCCTATTACGACTATTACCAGCCCGAAGCATATATTCCTTCTACGGACACTTATATTGAGAAAGACCTCAGCATCAACGAGGAAATAGACCGCTTGCGCTTGTCGGCTACGGCGGCTCTGTTGAGTGGACGCAAAGATGTAGTTGTCATCTCGTCGGTCAGTTGTCTGTATGGTATTGGCAACCCGCAGGATTTCTCCAAATCGTGTCTCACAGTCACCCGAGGCGACACAAAAGGCATGGATCACCTGTTGCACCAATTGGTGGATGCTTCGTATGTGCGAAACGATATTGACCTTGTGCGCGGAAGATTCAGAGTAAAGGGAGACACGGTAGATATATGTTCTGCCTATAGTGACGAGGTCTTTCGGGTCGTCTTCTTCGGTAATGAAGTGGACGAAATTAGTGTAGAGAGGCGTAGTATAGGGGATAATGGCGCGAAAACTGCACACCGGGAGCAGTTAGAGCACTTGAATATTTATCCGGCAACTATCTTCTGCACCTCGCCTGAACGATTAGGAAGAGCCATTGCGCAAATCAAACTGGACCTTGCCAATCAGGTGAACTATTTTCAGGAAATAGGCGAAGAAATCTATGCCAACCGCATAGAGGAACGCGTCAAATATGACATGGAAATGATTCAGGAACTCGGTTATTGTTCAGGCGTAGAGAACTATAGTCGGTATTTTGATGGTCGTGAGGAAGGTACGCCGCCGTATTGTCTGCTTGATTATTTTCCTAAAGACATGTTGCTCATTGTGGATGAAAGCCATGTCACCGTTCCGCAGATACACGCTATGTACGGGGGCGACAAGGCGCGTAAGGATAACCTGATTAATTATGGTTTCCGTCTTCCTGCTGCCCGGGACAACCGTCCGCTGACCTTTGAAGAGTGGGAGCACAAAGTGGGGCAAATCATTTTCTGCTCAGCCACGCCGGCGGAGTATGAGTTGACTAAGTCCGAAGGCATAGTGGTAGATCAGTTGATTCGTCCGACGGGGTTATTGGACCCTGAAATAGAAGTTCGCCCGACCAAGAACCAGGTGGATGATCTTATGGAAGAGATACGCCTGCGTGTTCATCGCCACCAGCGTGTACTTGTCACAACGCTGACCAAGCGAATGGCGGAAGAAATGGACGAGTATTTGCGCAAATATGGCATACAGTCGGCATATATTCATTCGGATGTAGATACAATAGAGCGTGTCAAGATAATGGAGGACTTGCGCAAGGGAGTGTATGATGTATTGGTGGGTGTCAATTTGTTGCGCGAAGGATTGGACTTGCCGGAAGTATCGTTGGTAGCCATCCTTGATGCGGATAAAGAGGGATTTTTGCGAGACCATCGGTCGCTCACACAGACAGCAGGGCGTGCTGCCCGGCATGTGGAGGGACGAGTGATTATGTATGGCGACAAGATTACGCGCTCCATGCAAATGACGATAGATGAGACCAATCGCCGTCGTGCCAAGCAGATCGCTTACAACGAGGCGCATCATATCACCCCCCGTGCCGTACAAAAAGCCATTGCTGCCAATCCGCTGCAGGCGCTCTTCCATGATGCACAGCAGGAACAAAAGCAATTGGAAGATAAGATTAGGGACGGGTGGAAGCATGCCGAATGGCAGACTATGTCCGCCAAAGATTTGGCAAAAACCATTGAGCAACAGCGCAAACGAATGTTGCAAGCCGCCAAAGATTTAGATTTCAAAACGGCGGCATTATTGCGCGACGAGTTGTTTCAGATGGAAAACAGGTTAGATGCCATTCGAGGGTAACTCTTTCTCCATAGTACGGATTTGCTTTCTGAATCGTATATGAAAGAGTAGGGCTGCGGTGCTTAGTCCTACAATAAAACTAATCCACATACCGGGTGCTCCCATGTGGCAAGGGAACATCAACAGCAGTCCCAACGGCAGCGAAATGGCTATATAGGCGATAAATGCGTACAGCATGGGACGCCTGACATCCGTTATTCCGCGCAACATGGCTGCGCCGACCGACTGCAATCCGTCTGCGTATTGGAAAAAACCGGCTATCATTACCAATGTCGAACCGATACGAATCACTTCCGGATCTTCGGTAAAGAGCATAGGAATATAATTTCTCAAACTAATCATCAATATGGCACCTATGGTGTTCATTACCAATACCAGATGAATACTGGCATTGGCAGCCATTTTGACGGCATATATGTCTCCTTTGCCCAATTGATGGGACACACGAATAGTTGTGGCTGCTCCTATGCCTAATGCCAACATAAAGGTCAAGTCCGCTATTTGGTTAGCTATTTGGTGTGCAGCCAGGGCTTCTTTGCTCAGCCAACCTACTATTACGAACGACAAGGTGAAGAGGGTGGTTTCCAATACAGTCTGTCCGCCGATAGGCGCACCTATATGCCATAGACGGCGCAAGTTGTCTCGGATGGTCGATTGATGGGCATTCAGCACGGCATGTTGTATGTAGGGTCTCCACTCTGTCTTGCTGCGAATCACTATCCAGAATAGAAAGGGCATCAGCGTGCGTGAGATGAGTGTCGCAATGCCTGCGCCGGTAGCACCCATAGCAGGGGAACCCCAATGACCGAAGATAAAAACCCAGTTGAGAAGGATATTCAGCAGGTTCATGCCCATTGTAATAATCATGGCAACCATTGTGTTGCCTAAACCCTCTAAAAACTGCCGTTGCAGACAGAAAAAGAGGAAGGGAACAATGGATATAACGATAAATGTGTAATAGGGGCGTGCAGCAATAACGACCGATTCTTCTTGCCCGAAATAACCTAAAAGCGGAATACATGTTCCCAGTAGCAGTATCATGGCGGTACTGAGTATGAGGGTAAATAGAATGCCGCTATGAAAGAGGTTGGCGATGGCGGTAGTTGAATCGTCACCGGCATGAGAGGGGGCTTTGCCTACTTCATATCCGACGAGAGGGGTCAGTCCCATTAATGCACCCATGCTGAAGACCATGATAGTAAAAAAGATGGCATTGGAAAAACTGACTGCAGCCAAGTCGGCAGTCGCATAGTGTCCCACCATGATGGAATCGACCAATCCCACTAAGGATGCACCAAATTGGGTGAGCATAACGGGAAAAGCGACCTTGAGATTGCGTTTATAGTAGGGTATATATTCGGATAGCGTTGCCATAGTGTTGCAAAGATAGTATTTTTTTTCGAAATATACAAAAAAATATGCTTTTTTGTGCAAAAATGATTTTTTTTCAAAAAAAGTTGTCAAATTATTTGGTCAATTCAAAAAAATGTTGTACCTTTGCACTCGCTTTTGAAAGGAAGCAGTGATCTGACACTTCAAAAACTCAACGAGAAACTTGTTTCGAGTTGAAGAGGAGGAATCGCGAACCGCTTAATTTGCAAGGCAAATTTATTTCGGTGAGCGGATTCCGACGAAGGTGCGGTAGTTCAGTTGGTTAGAATACCGGCCTGTCACGCCGTAGGTCGCGAGTTCGAGTCTCGTCCGCACCGCAAAAAGCTCAGCATAACGCTGGGCTTTTTTGTTGTCGGATACGTTCATTTGTGGGGTGTGTTTTATGGGAATTGATGGAAGCAAATAATTGATAAAAATAGGCATTTTTGCATTTTATTTGCCATAGAACCTCCCATTGATGGGGTAAGTACCAAATAAAAATCGTTATTTTTTACTTTTATTTTGCAAATTCATCCAGTTTATCAAACAAACGAAACATCTCTGTATAGGAATTGGGCATCCCTTCTTCATGGAGTTTGACTGACTGCCGTGCCAGTTCTAATGCGCGGTCAAGATCACCACTCGATGTGAGCGTGGGAAATAACTTGTTACATTTGAAGTATTGCTCTGTTTTCTCATACTGAGGTAAATATTTATGCAACTCAGTCTCTATGGCTGTATACGAGTCAAAATGTCGTTGTGATAATTGCGGTATAAAGTGTAGCAGAAACCAATATTCCGTACAAGGGTCTGTCTCAATGAAAGTCACTTTGCGATATGCTTTCTGTTGTTTGGCAGTACGATAAGTTTGCATTTCAGCCGGATGGCTATTCAGACGATCCATATCCAACAAGCATACCACCTCATCAAAACCTTCGTTTAGACATTGCTTTGCCATCGCCAACATGTGTTTGATATCTGCATGCTGTGGCAGCGATGGGCGCATTGTAAACGGATAGCGTTTGGCAATGCGTAGGGAATCAATATAGTACCATTCTGTTGGTCCCTCTCCAAATATGGCTAAACTTTTTCTCATTTGTCAATATAGGTTTCACCCGTGAAAGGTAGTTTAACTAATTTACCCTGTAGATAGGCATTGTACGGAGAAAGGTTTTTGTGTAAACCCAATTGTGAGAGCCGTACCAGTTCGGTTTCTGCATTCTCGTTCTTGTCTGTAAACCAAACCACATCCCTACGTAAGAAATCTTCTTTGAGCAAGTTGATGTCATGTGTAGCAATAAGCATTTGTGATGTGCCGGTATCGTTATTCAAATAGAAGCGCAAGAAATATGAGATTAGTTCATAATGAAGGCTGGTTTCTAATTCATCTATTATCATGAACTGATTATTGTAGAGTAAGTATTTAAGTAAGACTGCTATACTCATATAGCGTAGCGTACCGTTTGATTCAAGGGCCTCCGGTAATGTCCCGTCTCCTGATGAGGTCTGGTGATGGAATGTGATGCTTTTTCCATCCGGTGATAAATCAAACTCGCTGATATTAAAATCTGATTTCTGCAAGAACTGTTTGATAAATGTGTGCAATGTTTTGTCTTCATCTTGTTGCAATTGCTTGTGCAGAAAATCCATAGAGGTGTTGGTGGGATTGATACATACGGAAAAATTGTGGTTTATCCATTCATACACCGTATTGAGGCGTGTTTTCTCAACATTCGATTTACCAAATGCAGCCAGAACCGAGCAATTATTTAGGGTATTGCCGTAAATAATGTCTTGATCATGTCGGTTAAGTTGCAGGGCTTTTCCAAATTCCACGCGCGTGCTGTCGTTCCCTTTTATATAACTACGTGCGTAAAGCATAGAGGGACGCACTGATGTGTAAACCGATAGTTGCTCCTTTAGAATGTGCTGACGATCAAATTCCAAATCTAAACAATAGCGTTCCCCCTCTAAATAGAAATTCATCTGCATCTTAGAAGGTGTCGTTTTGCTATCACTATCTAAAAGGAACGGGTAATAGTCAATAGCATCTGTACGAGATGAAGGATAGACCATCAGTAATTTACGGAAGAAATCTAATGCTTGCAGCAGTTTTGTTTTACCTGAAGCATTAGCACCATACACAATGCCCAATCTGAGTAGTTTGACATTAGGCGTTACTTCTACGAGATAGGTATCGGAGAGATACTTTTCTATCGTTGGCACAAAACTTAGGGTCTGTTTAGTGCGGATAGAGTAGAAATTTTCTACAGAAAAATCAGCTATCATACTTATCGTTTTCTTAGTTTTGGACTGCAAAAGTACATAAAAGAAATGATATATGCAAATTTTATTTATTATTTTTGTCAAAAAACTACAAGTTTCCCAAATAAATATGTGATTTTAATCTTTGTTTTGTGAGATTTTGTTTCTAAAATGAATATTATTAGCAATTATTAGCCAATAAATTTGCATATATCAAAAAAAGCAGTACCTTTGCACCGTGAAAGTTCTGACGAAAGTTCTTTCTTTGTATAAGTTTCTACATATTGATGGAAGATGGCAAAGCCAATCAAAATCTGTCAAGTATCAGAACTATACAACTGCAAAACTTTTTGGAAACTTTCATCAGTACTTGCGTAAGGAGTTACGCGAGGAAAAAGTTGAGGATGTGCTAATACAGAGTGATAAGGCTATTTTAAGCATAATAGCTTTCACATTGTTTCATGGGCAAAAAAAATAGAACAATAGTAGAACACTGCTCAACCATAATTAGAACTGAAACAGAACAGAGTATAATCAACTAACCCTGTCAGATTTTTCGCAAAAATCGCGGAATATAGCATTTGGGGCGAATGGGAGGCACATCTGTGTTTTTTGAGCCGAAAAAAAGTCGATTTTTATTCAAATCGCGAGTTCGAGTCTCGTCCGCACCGCAAAAATGCTCAGTCTTTTGGCTGGGCATTTTTTGTAGGATATAGTGAGAACTCTTTAATGGGGTCTCCAATGTATTTTGTTGGGTTTATCCCTTGTCTAAACATAACATCAACATAACATCGTACTCATTTTACCGATGCTCTCTGATGCTATCAGTGTTTGATCCTAAAACGGGAAAGTTATGCAATTGCCACAATTCGTTTTTAAGTACATTTTTTAGACTGTTAAATGACCTTCTCGTAAGTCTTTCAGAAAGTTATCTAAAAACTCTATCATACTCCTTTCTTCATAAAGACCGAAATGTAGCACATATGCAGCAGCTGTATTGTCAAATTCTACTTGTTCGTATGGCTTGGCTTGTACGGAAGGTAATTCCATAATTTGTGCAAGAACTTCTTTGCTATTGGACATTTCCTTGTCTTTTGGATTCCAAATTAATACATCGTATCTCTGATTTTCTGAATCACAATGGCACCAAATGTCTAACTTAACATATACATCTTTAATTATTGCACCTTCGAATACTGTATCAAATGTTTTTTTCTCATTATATATCCATATGTTTTTAAATGGCTCAAAATTATTTGCAAAATTATTCTTTATGCGTTCTGCTAAAAACTTTGATAAATTTTCCACCATATCATGCATAGCAATTGCTAAAGATATATTTTTGTTTTGAAGTAATTGATTGTAAAATTCTTGCATATTAGTATAATTCAATAGGTTATTGTTTAGATATTTAATTAATGCTACAAAATGTTTAACTACGACTCTCATATCTTCACTATGTAATTCATCTACCGTAGGGATGAGCCATGAGTCCACCATGTTTTTTGAACCATCTTTGCTATATGCCGGTAAAATGACGAGTAGTGGATATATATGAGCCAAGTCTTCGCCACTCCAACTGGCGGTATTTGGCATTTTATTATTGGCTAAAGGTATATAAACAATTGCGTCTATCGTATAACCATTGTCACATAAATAATCATAGTATCTGGGTATTTGACGAGGCATATCAACTGCATTGTTCATTTTATTCTCAATAACAATTGCATGTTTTGTTGATTCAGATTTAATAAGTATATCTATCCTTCCTTCTTCTCGTATTGATTCTGCATCTATATAATTGTTATAATCAATGGCTTTTCCAATAGAATTTAGTAGCAAGATGAAACGATTTAATAAAATACCATTTTCATCTTGATTGATTTGTGAATTTAATAGAAAACTCAATATGTCAGAATGAAAGTTTTCTCTATAGTATGTATTAGAAACAATACTAAAAATATTAAAACCTAATTTTTTTGGTTTTGTACTTATGTACTCTATGCATGGGGCTTTGATGCTGTCAAAAAAAATGTTATTATCAGAATCCATATGTTTGAACATTATTTAAAACCTATCTCCCACTTTCGTAATCTTTATGCAAAAGTACAAAAAATATTTAATATACAAATTCATTGCCTCATTCTTAAGTATTTCTTTGAATTTTGGTGCAAAATTACATTACCAAAATATAGCAGTCGTAGGGGAAAATATAATTATCGTATTATGATGCCATAAAATCGGCAATCATATCTTGAATAATCACTCTATCTGCATTTTTTAATCGGGCAGAAGGATGTGGAACTCCTAAGAAAGGAATACCGCAAATAGTACCCTTGTTCCATTTCCAGTTTTTACTACCAAACATTCTTTGTTCATCTCTTTTAATCAATTCCGATTTTGTCCAACTAATCATTTGATTAATGGTGTTTATACTACTTAAAACTAAAATCTTCTTGGGTCTTAGCGTTTCTATTAGTTGAAGTGTGCATTGACAAGTTTTCGGCAACTCTTCTTTGATTCCCGTGGCGTGCATAGTTGCAAAGAATGTTGCGTTAGTTAACACATATTTTTGAGGACAAGCTAATGGGTTAATGTTCGTTCTTAACAAATATCCCATAATCCTCTTACCAAATGGATACTCCCAAAAATGTTCCCATTCCGTTTTGTCATCTTTGGCACAAAAGTTTCCTTTCAATAAATCTTCCCCTGTCATGTCTTTTCCATTAAGATGCCAATTGGGATTTGATATTTTTTGATCTTTATAAGTTCCATGGGAACCTGGGTTGATTCCCATAATCAAAAGTTCAGGACTTTGTGTGATCTCATTTAGTGGTGATTGTGTGTAAAATGCAGGAGCGTCGTCATGCGCATTAGCATAATCAACATAAACTTTGACAGTCTTCTCTGCCCAATCTAATAGATTTTTTTGTAAATCATTCATAATCACTATTTAGTTTTACAATATCCCAATTACTGCGCACGCTCCGGCATTGACGATGGCTATTGATTTTCTTAGTTAGCAAGTAGTTATTTCCATTTTGGAAACAACCTCTTTTTCCTGTAATTCACCATCTTCAAAAATGTGCTTTAGATGTTTATTTATAGCAGGTGTTTTGACATCAAATAGTATTGCCATTTGTTTCTGCGTTAGCTACACTGTCTCATTTTCCAATTTAACTTCAATTGGACAGTGTTGTCAGGATTGGTAAAAATCTCTATCCCGGATTGTGGAATGTGTACTAATTCGTTGTTCATTTATACCGTTCCTGAAATGATGGGCGGAATGGGATAAAAGATTAACGGATGAAATTGGTTTTGATTTTGTCTTCAAGAGTAGGATGTGCGGTGGAAGTGAGATGGCGGAGTGCCCATGCCATATTATGTGCCAGTGTACGCATTGTTTGCAGTCCCTCGCCATCTAAATCTGCTTCACCGGGTGTGTGTCCATACACCATATTCCAATACTGTGAACTGACAACCGGCATATTATAAATCTGGAAGTACTTGTTCAGCCGGTCAAATGCAGCGCTTGCCCCTCCTCTACGGCACACGACAATTGCTGCGGCAGGTTTGTATTCCAACATCTGCTTGCAAGACATGAACACGCGGTCCAATAACGAGCAAATAGCACCTGAAGGTCCTGCATAATAGACGGGACTACCCACGATAAGTCCGTCCGCTGTTGCCAATGCTTCGCGTACGCGTTCATAACAATTACCTCCCATAACACACGCTTCACAACCATGACAAGCGCCACAGCCGATACAATCGGGCTGCGGTTCGTAATCAATGCCGATAATCTGTGTTTCGATATTTTCTTCGTGCAGAGTGTTGGCTACTTCCTGCAAAGCACGGTAAGTATTGCCCTGTTTGGGGCTGCCATTGAGTAAAAGGACTTTCATGATTCAGTATTTTTATTTAAGATAACTAACGCAGCGATAACACCAGGTACCCATCCGAAACAGGTGAGAATAGTGACAATGAGGATGGATCCGCAACCGTGCCCGATAACCGCCAAGGGCGGAAAAATAATGGCTAATAAAACTTGTAAACAAGACATAGTAGTTGATAGTATTAAAAAGTGCGCACCATTGCTTCACCGTTGCTTCACCTTAGGTTCATCGTTGCTTGACCGTTCGTTAACCGTTGCTTTGGGGTATTGGGAATCAGGCAATTACAAGGGTGCTTTTTTGCAATAAAGTGTGGTTACTGAGCTGTGAGACCGCCATCAATCAGGTAGTGTCCTCCGGTGCAGAAAGATGCCTTGTCGGAAGCAAGGAAGAAAACCAATTCAGCCACTTCTTCAGGTAACCCAGCTTTGCCGCGCGCATAGAGTTGGTTTTCACCCTTCCAATAATCTTCCACCGACTTGCCGTTCTGTTTGGCAAAGTCCACAAAGAGATTATCCACCAAATCCGTATGGATAGTTCCGGGACAAACAGCATTGACGCGGATATTCTTAGATCCCAAGTCAATGGACAGAGAGCGGGTAATCTGCCCTAAAGCCCCTTTGGTCAGTCCATACGCGAAACTCAATGGCTTGCCTACAAACCATTGGTCAGAATCGTTAATCACAATGGCTCCCCCTCCATTGGCAACCATGTGGGGTACTACGGCACGCATGGTATAAAAAGTGCCATAGATATTGGTGCGAATGATTAAGTCAAATTCGTCTAAGTCAATATCTAACATCGTGTTGCAACGATGAATGCCGGCATTGCAGAAAAGTACAGAGATAGGTCCTAATGTCCGCTCTGCCTGCTCGGCAGCCGCTTGCATAGCTGCTAAATCGCGTGTGTCGGCAGCAATAAACAAGGCATGGTCGTGCCCCAGTTCGTCGGCTAATTCATTGCCTGCAACGGTGTTAATATCGGTGAAAGCCACATTGTAGCCCTCATGAACAAATTTGCGGACGGTAGCTGCGCCAATGCCGCGTGCGCCGCCGGTGATAAAAGCTGTTGGTATCATATTATTGTTTATTTATTGTTTGTTGCTTGTTTTGTTCACGCTGTTCGCGGCGTTTCTTTGCATCGCCCCGGTTGAAATCGTGCCGGAAGATAAATCCGACTCCCTCTTGCATACCCGATTGGTGAAGTGAGTATTTATCCACCGAATGGGTAAATGCCTTGGCACGGAACTTCCCGTCGGGTGTAAGTTCGTATTCGATGTCGGCATCTCCAAATATCGGCTGATTGGTCAAGTCATTGTATCGATAACCGACATTGCCGTTAATAGTGAGCCGATCAATGGGCTGAATCTGTATATTGGCTTCGGTCTCATAAGCTTGCTGTCCGGACTCTATGTCAGAGCGTAAGTTAAAACCTACATTGACCATGGATGTAAGGCGGCTGAGCCATGCGTTAATTTGTCCGGTAACGGTGGATGAGAGTAGGGCATAGGCATCGTTGATTCCCGTAGCAGAGGTGGCAGTACGGAGGTATTCGGGTGTAAAGAATCGATTGAAGACAAGCAGATAAACCACCTGCCGCATAAGCATGGCTTCGGTATTGATGACGGCATTGATTTGTGCTGCTACACTCTCTTCGGACTGTGGGAACTCAATGCCAAACGCCATTTCTGCATCTTGCAGCGTTCCTGTAATGTGTACGGTGCATTCGACAGGTATGGAAGTGCGGGAAGTGACTGACTTGGTATCTGCACCAAACAGATCCCGCAGGGAAGCAGTACAACGATATCGGGCTGTGACATCCATTTGCGGCTGTGCAGGATCACCGAGCCAAGTGATGACAGACCCCTCGTCAATAGAGAAATCACGATGGACCAGATTGCCTACCGAATAGGAAAAAGTGCCACTACGAAGGGTATAAGTTCCGACGAGTTGCGCTTCACCTGTAGAAGCATCCATACTAAAACGCAAGTTACCGTCTCCCCGTCCGACAATACCGTCGCCATTGTGAGGGTCCAAGACGAGGTGTACACGCGAAGTCGGAGTCACTTCTACGGCTATATTGAGCAGAAAATGTGAGGGCAGTTCGTCTGCTTGTGCCGTTTTCAATGAATCGTCTGCGGTCGAAATGGCAGTAATGCTCTGCTCTAGGGCATTGAAAGTGATAAAGTCCGATTCGGAAGCATCAGAAGCGGTGGCAAGCGAGAAATAGAAGTCTGTATTGCCGGTAGCAGTAGCATTGACATCAATGCGTGCCTGTCGCGGCTGACCTGCAATATGCACATTACCATCGGCATAAACACGCCCATAGTATGAGCGTTGAGCATTGGCACGCATATCCAAAGCCAATAGATTGGTGCACTGCACATCAATCAGGTACTGCATGTCGGTGAAATTTCTATGCGTAATCTGTCCGGTAACCATCGCTTTATTCCCTTCTGCATCGTGAATTTGCACATGGGGGAACGAGATGGATGTGGAATCCATACGCAACGAGTCGGAGAAGAAATACCGGCAACCCGTATAAGGAATGACCAACGAGGCATTGCGCGCATATATATCAGCCGTTACGATTGTTTGATGATTGTGTCCTCCAACCCGTATGGCTCCAAATCCACTGCCGTGTATGTCTTCTACAATGCCTGATGTCCAATAGTTAATCAATTCGAGAGGTGCTCCGTTGGCATCCATATTCAGTTCCCACGAAGCAGGTTTACCCGGTACAACGAGTCCGGTGACTTGCAGAATCGTTGAGTCGTTTCGTACGGATTGTCCGTCAATGACTATGTTGTGTGTGGTAGGGTCAAAAGTAGCAGCGGCATCGACTTGTCCAAGCGAAGCTCCATTGATAGTACCATGTGGAATGGTCAAGTTGGCTTGGAAACGCGGAGTGGAAAAAGCACTATATAGGGTAGCCCAACCGCTGATTTGTCCTTGCAAATCAATGGCATCGGGTACTCGTGTGACAGAGAGCAGATAATCAAGGTCAATGTCTTGCAAGCGTATGGTGAGTGAGTCATCATCCCGAGCGGATAGTGCTCCGTCTGCTTGTAGAAGTTGATGCTGTGAATTGACCTGCAGCATGTCAATACGCAGCGTAGTGTCTGCTGCCGTGTAGTGCAATTGGGCATCGCCAATAGTCCATTGCTCACTACCCAGCGAGAAAGAAGCCGGCAGAATGTGCATTTGTGCAGCCCAGCGTTGGTTGTATTGGGCAAAGGATGTTTCTAAATAGATATCCGGCACGCCGTCGGCTGCATCGGCATCACTCAACTCAATTCCTGCACGCAGCGTGTCATGGATGGCGTTCAGTTGCACAAGGGCACTGAAATCCTTTACTTTGAGGCGTACGGAGTCGCGCACGACGGGGTGCTGCTGGGCTGATAGTCGAGCAGATATTTGACGCGAAGGATTGAGATTGTCAAGCCGAAGGAGTATGTCCTGATAGGCAGTGTTGCCCTTTGTGATTTGTGGCAGTTGAACGAGCAATGAGTAAGCCGAGTCGGACTCGTGGATATAACCGTAAATATCCGGAGACTGCGGAATGGCAATCGTATTTGGTCGAATGAGGTCTGCCAATAAATCGGGATTAGGCAGATCTATAAAGAAGTCCATATCATTGGCTTGATGTTCCCCTGCCGGTTCTTGAACAAGCGAAGGCAAGTTGCGGTGTGCAAATGAACATATAGTGGCAGGCAGGGTTGACCAATTGAAATTGCCTTGTACGGCGGCATTGGCGAGTGGTGAAGTTAGCGACAGGGAGCGGTATTGGTTGTCGGACTCTGCCTTTAACGAGGCATGCGGTACGAGCACTTGTTGCCCTGCTCCGGATAGACGAAGTGAGTCAATAGACAGTTGTCCGCGCATGGCATCCACGATAACGGGTGCTTTAGGGTCGGCTTGTAAGCGCAGGTTCGCCGTGAATGATGCTTGGTGATTGAGAAGCGAGTCTGTGAGTTGCAGACCTGCCAAGTCAATTAAGGGCGCATCAATGTTGGCGCGTGCGCTGATTAGTGACGAATCGGCATCAATATGCCCACGCACCGTGGTGCGCAGATATGAGTTGTGCACAGAGAATGTACCGTCTATTTGTGCAAAAGGATTAGACGAATCTATGGAAGCATCCACTTGTACATCTGCCATCAGTCGTCCGAGGCGTGCATTGTGTGTGAGCCGTCCTAAGGCGAGATTGCGTGTGGAGAGCGCACCATGTATGTGTTGCAATTGGCGTATGTAGGCGTCGGTAGTGAGTGTGCCTGCGCGCGTAGAGAGTGCTCCGCGTAGGTAGATACTGTCTTTGCCACCCTCAAGTGTGCCCGTGTAGTGCATATCACCCAAGACATCGAGCGCAGCAGGAAGTGTAACGGGACGATGGGTGAAATCCCCGATGATGGAAGATAGCAGGGCTGTATTGGCAGAGAGGTCGCTGCATTGCGCAACTATATACAACGAGTCGGGCTGCAGTAGATGTGTTGCCTGCAAGTCCGCCTGAATGATGGTACGGTCTAAATAAGAGACAACCAATCGGTCGGCATACAGGGTGTCCAGTGATCCGTGTAGGTCAGCTTGCAGCCAACCGCGATAGGGTTGTGCTTGTGCGCGGATATGCAGCGTTTGGAGTTGAGCGGTAATGTCATCACGACCGGCATAGTGCAATCCTAAGTCGGTGCGGATGTCTGAAATCTGCACATCGGTGCCGTTGGTACGGTCAATATAGCGAATCTGTGCATCCCGAATGGCGATTCGCCGGCAATCGATGGCATAAGTGAACGAATCGCGCGGTTGGTCGTTGCGAAAAGCATTGGCAAGAAAGTCCATATTCGTCCCGGTAGAGTCTCTGACGATACGAATGAAGGGCTGATCTAACTGCACAAGAGGGAACGACAATCGTTTTTGTTTGAGTACAAAAGGATTAAATCGCACATTTATGCTTGGAACATAGAGCAATGTGTCACTATGTTGGTCGCTAAGAAAGACACTGTCCAAACTGAGTGCCAACGGCGGACGAATGTTTACTTTGCCTATGTGTGCCTTGACATGCAGGGCTCGGCTCAGTTCACCGGTCATTAGTTGTACGGCAGCCGTTTGCACTCGCGCAGAACGAAGTGCGAGTACCAATGCCGTTCCTGTGCCCAACAAGCACAAGAGGGTAACACCTACTATGACCAGCAGCCGCTTCAAGTTATTCTACTCCGTTGGTTAACTGATGATAGTCGTGCAAAGAGAGGTTGTCGCTGACCAACTTGAGTGCGCTCGTCTTAGCAAACCCCATGGCGGCAATGTAAGCAAGTTCCATGTCGAAGACACAGTCCTTGTAGTCCGACTGCAATACAAAATCCGAGTTGGTATAACAAACCGCTTTGCGATTGGCTATGGGAAACATACCGTCGTCGAACCCGTCCAAAACGAGGTCCGGTTCGTGAAAACGGCAATTGGGATGGTTGGTAAAAACTTGTGTTACTTCGACGAGTGTACCGATGTCAAAATTGGCAGATCCGGCATACCCGATATTGATGACATGCGTATCACGCGGCACATCTCGAAGTGCCCGAATGATATTGATTCCACCAACTCCGGTGACTAACACATCCCAATTATTATCGGGTAAATACTTGGCGATCAGTTCGCGTTCGCCTTCTTCGGCAATTAAAATCAAATGGTTCATACTTTTAGGGTGTATTTATACAAGCTATATTATTAACGGCGCAAAGATACAAATATTTTCGCAAATATCAAAATTTTAAGACAATAAAAAAGTGCTTTCTCTTGCATAATTGAAAAAAAAGCCGTATCTTTGCGCAAAATTTGAAATTTATGATATATAAAATTACCTTTTCGTGTGAGGAAGTGGATGGTTTCCGCATGGTGTTTGAGGCGAATCCGGATTCGACCTTTTTAGAGCTTCACAAAGCAATTTTGTCGGCGGTTAAGTACACGGATGATCAAATGACTTCGTTCTTCATGTGCAACGACCAATGGGAGAAAGGTCAGGAAGTGACCTTGGTGGAAATGGACAACAATTTCGAGTACGACAATATGGTGATGGAAGAAACCCACTTAAACGACTTGATGCTGGAGCAGGGACAACGGTTGATTTATATCTTTGACCCGATGTTTGAGCGTTATTTCTTTGGTTCGCTGCGCGAGATAGTGGCGGGCGACATAGAAGGTGTCCGTTTGGCAGAAAAGAAAGGTCGTGCGCCTAAACAGTTGCAGACAGACGACGGATTGGCAGGAATAGTGGGCAAGGACGGAAGAGCAGAATGGGAGACAGAGGAAGATTTCTATGGAGATAGTGCATACGATGCAGAAGAATTGGACATGGAGGGCTTCCAAGACCTGAGTTTTGAGGACGGTTCGATGTTCTAAATACAGCCATAGAGTCAGATGGCGGGAATATTGGTAGTATTGACAGGTCCGACGGGGGTAGGTAAGACGGAATTGTCCCTGCGTTTGGCGGAGCATTGGTGTTGTCCTATTTTGAATGCGGACAGCAGGCAAGTGTATCGCGATATACCGATAGGAACTGCCGCACCGACTGCAGAGGAACAGCGTAGAGTCAAACATTATTTTGTAGGAACGAAAGGGTTGGATGAGGAGTATAATGCAGGGCAGTTTGAGCGTGATTGTTTGTCGGTGTTGGAGTCGTTGCAGGCAGATTCGGAGAATGGACATGTAATGGCGGTTCTGTCGGGTGGCAGTATGATGTATATAGACGCGGTATGCAACGGGTTGGATGTTTTCCCCGATGTGCCTTCGGATATTCGGCAGCAGGTGCGCGAATGGTATGCTGAAGGCGGTTTGACGGCATTGCAACAACGCGTACAGGCATCAGACCCCGTGTATTGGAATCAGGTGGACCGCAATAATCCGCAGCGACTGATGCATTGTCTCGAAGTGACATTGGTCAGCGGTCAACCCTATTCCTCGTACTGCCGGCATACACGAGCGGAGCGCCCGTTTGCCATTGTTAAGGTAGCACTGAATAGAGACCGCAAGGAATTGTATGCACGCATTGATGCGAGGGTAGAAGAAATGATGCGACAGGGACTGGAACAGGAGGCACGCAGTGTATGGTGCGAACCCGTTCCTAACAGTTTGAATACTGTGGGATACAAGGAGATGTTCAGTTATTTCAGGGGAGAGATAACACGCGACGAAGCAATACGGTTGATTCAACAAAACAGCCGGCATTATGCCAAACGGCAAATGACTTGGTTTAGAAAAGATACGGATATCCATTGGATAGATGCAAGCAAAGATTATGAAGAACAAATATCTATTTTGGATCGTTTGGTTGCCGATACTGGCAGGTTGTAAACGATTGACATGCGAATTTGATTATTACCCGTCTATTCCATGTGTCGGTGAAGAGGTTACTTTCTCTAACCATAGTACGGGTTCGGATGACTATTTATGGTCATTTGGGGATAATTCCACTTCGGAGAGCAATAGCCCGATACATGTTTATAAGAAAGCCGGTACTTACACCGTTCGTCTGCAGGTTATTCGCAACAAGGTGGAAAAGAAAGTCCGTACTCATACGATTACTATCCGGGATACGATTCCCACGATTGGTATCAGTCCGGACACGCTATATACCTACACGCCTGTTCGTTTGTCCGCTTATGTGTACAATCCGTGGGGCAAAGTGCTGCATTACAGTTGGCGTTTGCCTGCACAAGCGGTGGCTTTGACTAATGCGAATGCAGATACTGCTGCGGTAAAGTGCTATTTTGTTGAACCGTGCCAAAACGCAGAACTGGCACTAAACCTCAGTATCGGTGAACAGTTGTTCCCTATTGTCAAGTATGTGGATGTACACCATCAGCCGGCATCTTCGTTGCTGGTGAAGGCAGGAGAACAAATGTACGAGCAGTTTAGATATGTCGTAGAAGGCGAACAGTTATATTCTGCAGTACAGCCGACGGAACTGGATACCAATAGCACTATTTTAGCCAACGAACAAGATACTGTTTATCACCATGGGGATTCTTTGATAACTGTTTCGCGTGTGTCTCAAATGATATCTCAAACGATACAGGGTTTTCAGGCAGATCGTTTGGCAGGTAAAATATATGCTTATGGCAACGGTTTGTGGGTGTGCGCCATCAATGGTAAGTATGTGCGCCAACTGGCAGCCGGACAAGTGACCGCTATCAAGGTGGATGTTGCAGGAAATCGCCTGTATTGGGCAACCGCTGAAGGTGTTAAAGTACATCCGTTGCTACAGACAGTTGCCAATACGGAAACTTTTGCGCCTGTGCTGATTAACGATGTACAGCATGTGACACGCTTGGCGGTAAATACTACAAAACATTAAGACATAATGACACAACCTGATTATATTTTTGAATCCAGTTGGGAAGTGTGCAACAAGGTGGGTGGCATCTATGCCGTATTGTCCACGCGTGCCGCTTCCATGCAGAAACGATGGAAGGACCATGTAATCTTTGTAGGTCCCGATTGGGGAGCACATTCTGACATGTTTTTTGAGGAAGATCCGCAATTGTGGCAACTGTTTGGGGCAGGTCCGTTTGACGAGTGCAGTCCGCGTATCGGACGGTGGAAAGTGCCAGGCAACCCCATCGCTGTTTTGCTTCGTTGGGAATATTTATATGCTCGCAAGAACGATATTTATGGCTGGGCGTGGAATGCCTTTGGCGTAAAAAGTCATGCCGCGTACGGTGACTACGACGACAGTTGTCTGTTCGGATATGCTGCCGGACAATTGATAGAATCCATGTTAAAGCCGTTGTATGGCAAAACACCTCGTCTCAAAGTGGTAGCCCACAGCAACGAGTGGCAAACGGCTTTTATGCTCTTTTATTTGTGTGCTTTTTGTCCTAAAGTGCGTACGCTCTTCACTACGCACGCTACAAGTATAGGTCGCTCTATAGCCGGCAACGGTAAACCGCTATATGACTATTTCACTGCTTATCACGGTGACCAAATGGCGGAGGAATTGAATATGGTCAGCAAGCATTCGGCAGAGAAACAAGCCGCCTATTGGGCAGACTGCTTTACAACTGTGAGTGGGATTACGGCGAAGGAGTGCGCGCAATTGTTGGATAAACCTGTTGATATCGTCACTCCCAATGGTTTTGAGCAGGGGTTTGTTCCCAAGGGGAGTGCTTACACCCAACGCCGTGCCGAAGTGCGCCGATGGCTCAAACAATGGGCACAAAATAAACTTCGTGAGAATATAGAAGACGAAGCATGCTTTGTGTGTGTCGCCGGTCGGCAAGAGTGGAAGAATAAGGGCATTGATGTCTTCATGGATAGTATGCGCCATGTGGCAGCCGAGCGAATGGGCAATGGTGACCAACGCCATGTGATTGCCTTTGTGCTGGTACCGTATTTGGAGCAGTCCATCGTACGGATAGGAAAAACGAGTATTGTCTTTATTCCGTACTATTTGGATGGTAGCCATGACGATATGCCGTTTACTTATTACGATGTGCTGATGGGAATGGATATGAGCGTCTTCCCGAGTTATTACGAACCGTGGGGCTATACTCCGTTGGAAAGTGTGGCATTGGGCGTACCTACCGTTACTACTTCGCTGAGCGGTTTTGGAGATTGGTATAAGCGCAGTGTCGAACCGTCCTCGTTGCCCGTTGCGCCGGTAACGGTTATAGAGCGCAATGACAGCAATTATAATCAGGTGGTAACTAAAACTGCCGAAACGGTACTCGCCTTTTTGAATTTGCCGAAACAAACCGTCACGGCATTACGCAAAGCATCCATGGCGGTGGGTAAAATGGCTGACTGGCAACACTTCTTCGGTTGCTACGAGCAGGCATACGATATGGCATTAAAAAAGAAGCGCCGTTGAGACGCTTCTTTTTTTATAGGTTTTCGATTATATTTCTTACCCAATTGTAACACCTGTCGGTAGAGGGTATATTCAGCCGCTCTCGGGGAGAGTGTACTTCCAACATGTCAGGACCGATTGAGATAATATCCAAATTGGGATATTTTTCCAGGAATAACCCGCATTCCAATCCTGCATGAATGGTCAATACTTTGGGGTCGCCGGCAAATAATTCTTTGTAGGTTTTTACGGCAACTTGCAGTATGCGCGAATGCACATTGGGTTCCCATCCCGGATAACCGTCCCCGTGTGTTACTTCATCGCAAGCGGCAGCAAGTATTTTGTGTACTCTGTCTTTGATGGC
The DNA here is from genome assembly GCA_024399835.1 of Paludibacteraceae bacterium. Taxonomy (GTDB): domain Bacteria; phylum Bacteroidota; class Bacteroidia; order Bacteroidales; family Paludibacteraceae; genus Colicola. The sequence goes on along the minus strand of JAKSNK010000001.1, from coordinate 34,894 downwards.
ATGTTTGTCCTCTTCGATGGATGAGCGTTGACTGGTACTTACCTCGATGTATCCGTCTCTCATGCGTACGGCAGCGAGATTGGTGCTGGTTTCCACCATGTCAGGTATGTCTTTGCACATGGCTATCATGCCGTGTGGACACTCGTGCAGGGCGTGTAGCAGGCGAATGGCATGCTCGTTTGGAATAAAGGTGGCAGGCATCTCGCACGACTCCAATTGTAATTGCATGGTTGTCTCCACTCGTCCAAACTCCTGTTCTATTCCGTTTTTATAGACATTAAAGGCAGCGATGACTTCGTGCTTTTTGTCTTGCGGAACGGCAAAGATTGCCTTGCACTCGCGTGCGATAGCATTTCGCTGGTTGCCGCCGTCGATGTATGCCAATTGAATACCTTTGTCGCTCAGTTGATATAGGTACTCTGCCACCACTTTGACTGCCGATGCCCGACCTATGTGGATATCCGTTCCGGAGTGACCGCCTAAGAAACCTGTTGCGGTCAACTGCATGGCGAAATACGCTTTCATCTCCTCGCGGGAAAGGGCAACCGGTGTGTAGTGCATTTTGCCCAAAGTATCTATTCCGCCGGAGCAACCGATATAGATAAATCCGTCTTCTTCGCTATCCAAGTTAATAACGCGTGTACCTTTGAGTATGCCTTTTTTGAGGTTGATGGCACCGGTCATGCCGGCTTCTTCGTCTGCGGTAAAGAGTGCTTCGATAGCAGGATGCTTGAAGGTGGGGTCCGTGAGAATGGCTAATGCCATACTCACACCTATTCCGTCGTCTCCGCCAAGAGTGGTACCGTGTGCTTTGAGCCAATCGCCGTCCTCGTAATAATCAATGGGGTCACGCAGAAAATCGTGCTGTACATTGCCGTCTTTTTCGCCTACCATGTCCATGTGGGCTTGCAGGATAAGTCCCTCTTTATCCTCGTATCCGGGAGTGGCGGGAACGCGTAAGATAACATTGTTTACCTCGTCGCGCTCACCATCTATGTGGTGCGCTGCGGCAAAATCCATCAGCCATTGGCTAATTTGCTCCTCGTGCTTGGAGAGACGGGGTACCTGACTAATCTGATGAAAAATATCAAAAATTACTTTATTCATGAGCTACTTCGTTTGAAATCGTCTGTAAATAGGGTTTGGAATACGACAATCGGTTGGGGCTCTCGGGATTGCCCCATTCGTTGCGTAGGAACTGACCATTCTCTTCCCTGCGCTCTACGCCGTCCAAATATTTGGTCATCAGGTAAATACCTAATTCTTTCCATGCTGCGGTACTTTCTTCTGCCTGTGCGATGGAATAGCGTGTGAGGAATTCGCGCTTTTGTGCGTCCGGCATACCTGCTATTGACTCGTCGATTACACTAATCTGGCTGTTGAATTTATCTTCCCAGATACTTCTGACCTTCTGCAAATCAACTATCATACGCTCGTATTTGGTATAAACCCAATTGGCAACTATGTTGAATGTCCACCATGCGCTTGTGGGGGAGTAAGTGTATAAATCGCCGTTCCCCAACCGGTAGCATTCGGGGATACTGTTGATACGGCAGTACATGGGCACCAGTAAACTTGTAGCGGCATCATCTACGCCGAACCACATAATGCCTTCTTTGTGTGGGCGTATATGTGCCAATAGTACACAAGCCGTCTGCTGGGTAGCGGTAGGACGCTCGTACCAATAGACGGTGCTGTCCATCTTGTAGGTCAAACCTCCGTAACGCAGTTTGCTGTGCCATGGACCGGCTGCTGTACCTTGTGTTATATCCAATGGAGTACCTTCGTATTGGTCGCGCATGCACTCTTTCAGTTCTTGCAGTCCCACTTTGTGATTGGGCTTGAAATAGAGAGGCATCGGTTCGCCGGGCGTTTGTCCGTTGCTTTCGAGGAAAGTCTTACCCGAAGCGTAATCAAAGTATTTGTCCATGTCGTCGCTAAAACGGCGGAAGAACGACCATACGCGTGCCTCGCATACATACAATCCCGAGAATTCGTAGGGGTTGTAAACGGCAGCATAACTGAATGCGTTATCTTCACCCGAATAGAAACCGTTGTTGCGTGCAAACGAAATGACATCTTTTGACCAGATTACATTGCCGTCTTTGCTCACGCAGTAGCCCTTTTTCTTGTCGTACCGACTGCCTTTCAGGGGCAAATAGGTCGTGCGTGCCTGGTTGGCATGTGCAGAGATGCAGTCGTCTGGAATGCGTGTGGCTACCCATACGGCACCGCGTTCCTTGCCGCCTTTTCCGGTCATGTCCATCAGCCATACTTCGCTTGTATCTGCTATGGAAAAACTCTCGCCTTCGCTGGCATAACCGTATTGGGCAACGAGTGAAGTCATCACATCGATTGCTTCGCGAGCCGTGCGACAACGCTCCAGAGCGATACGCATCAAGCTTACATAGTCTATTCCGCCGGTGGTGTCCCAGCATGCTTCTCTGCCGCCCCAAGTCGTTTCCATGATAGCGAGTTGGTGCTCGTTCATGTATCCCACTACCGAATAGGTGTGCTCGACTTCGTCAATCTCGCCTAACGGCTTTTGCGTGTCGCCGTCAACGATGGCACGCTTGCTGCCCTTGGGGTGGTCGGCTGCGGGGGAAAAGTCTAAATAACCGTAAGCCGTGTAACTGTCCATCGCGTATGTAATCATTGCACTGCCGTCTGCTGATGCCTTCTTGCCTATTAGGAAATTTGTGCACGCATCCGTGCGCCCGCTCAGGAGGATTACTACCGCCAAAGTTAATAAGGTACTAATTCGTTTCATAAGTATGTTTTTTAGAGTTAATTTTGACAAAATGACGATAAAAAGCGCACAAAGGTACACTTTTTTTTTGAAATATGCAAATTTTTTTGTACCTTTGCGCTGTCAAAACGAACAGTTTACAACATTATAATAATTAAATACTCATCAATATGAAGAAATTTACACTTTTTTTACTTTTGTTTTCGGCGGCTGTCTGTGCTCAGGAGACTGCTTTTTACAACGATTTGAAGTTTGAATTAGACCTTATTCATCACACGGCTACGGTGGCTGTTAACCCTAAGGTTTCGGGAGAGTTGCTTATTCCCGAGTCTATCCCTGTAGGGCAGGAGACTTTTGTCGTAACGGAGATTGGCGATAAGGCGTTCCGTGGTGCCAAGACACTCTCTGCCGTGGTTATTCCTGCTACGGTAACACGCGTTTACCGTTCCGCTTTTGACGGCACGGCAATGATGGCGGACAAGAATATGTGGCAAAACGGTGCCCTCATTGTGGATAGTGTGCTTATCGCTACCAACAAGAGCATCAAGTCCAAATTTGTCATCCCTGCCAATGTGCGTTTGCTCGCTTGCGGGGCATTTGAAAACAACAAAACGGTAGCTCGCGTGGAGATTCCCGCACATATTGATAAGATTGATAATTACATGTTCATGGGCTGTTCCCATTTGGAGCGCCTTACTATCAATCCTTCCGTTAAGTGGATTGGACAGGATATTTTGACCAATAGTGCTATTTATAAAAACGATAAGAAATGGCGCAAAGGTGCTCTTATCGTGGACGGTTGCCTTATCGCCATGAAAAAGGACGGACCTGCCAAATACGATTTCAAGAGCAAAGTGCCCATTCGTCTGATTGCTGCAGGTGCTTTTGCCGGGAACAAGACGATTAGCAAGTTGGTCATTCCCTCGATTATTACTGAAATCGCCGCTGCTACTTTCTATGGTTGCGAAGCGTTGCAGGAGGTCACTATTCCCCAATCGGTTACCAAAGTCGGTACGATGGCTTTTGCCGAGTGCGGCAAACTTAAAATGGCAGCTCTTCCTGCTACGGTAACCGAGATTGGCGCACGCTGCTTCTATAACTGCGTCAATCTGCAGGAGCAGAACTTGAACGAACATATTACGGCTATTCCTACGGCATGTTTCTTTGCGTGCCGCGGACTCAAACAGTTCACTTTGCCGCAGTCGGTTACGGCTATTTATGCCGGCGCTTTTGCCGGTTGCACCAATCTGGAGAGCATCTCGCTGCCCGCAGGATTGCAAGTATTGGGCGAACAGGCGTACGCAGGATGTGCGAAGATTGTAGAGGTTAATATCCCTGCTGCAATCAACGAGATCAAGAAAGGTACTTTCCAGGACTGCCGTCAACTTTACCGTGTCACTTTGCCCGAAGGGTTGTATGCCGTTAGTGACGAAGCGTTTATGAACTGCCTGAGTTTGGAGAAAATCAATATCCCCGAATCTACTTTCCGTATAGGTCAGCGTGCTTTTGCAGCGTGCCAACAACTGGAGGACTTCGCTTTTGTGGACCATATTCACCATATTGAGACAGGTGCCTTCCGTGATTGCAAAGTGTTGCGTGAAGTCAAGCTGCCCGAACAGTTGGAAACACTTGGCGAAGAGGCATTTATGCATTGCCTCAATATGCGCAAATTGGAGTTCAATAGCCGTTTGGATGCTATCCCTGCCCGTGCTTTCAAGGAGTGCAAGGCGTTGGAATCTGTCGAGATTGACAGCCCGATTGAGACCTTGGGCGACGAGTGCTTTATGGACTGCTCCAAACTCTCGACGGTCAATCTTACGGCAGATATTATTTCGTGGGGCAAGAATGCCTTCAAGAATACCAGAGTGGATGTTAAAGAGTTGATGCAGGAGATGTTCTAAACTGCTCTATGACTCTTTTTCCGCATTGTAAGATTAACTTGGGTTTGCGCGTGTTGCGCAAGCGTGAAGACGGTTACCATGATTTGGAAACCGTCTTTTATCCTGTCTTCGGCTTGCACGATACATTAGAGGTCAATCCCTTGGATTTGCCGAATGGGCAAACAATCGTTTCTTCGCTGGACGAAGATAATTTAGTGGTGCGTTGCTATCGCCTGATGGCAAGCCGTTTCCCGTCAATAGGGTCGGTCGAGGTCCGGCTGACCAAGGTCATCCCTATGGGAGCCGGATTGGGCGGAGGCAGTAGCGATGCGGCACACATGGCAATTGCCCTAAATGAACTCTTTCATTTGAATCTCACCCGGCAACAGTTGGCTGCCGAAGTACAACCTTTAGGCGCCGATTGTCCTTTCTTTGCATACGATGTACCGTGTTTTGCGCAGGGAATAGGCGATAAACTGACACCGCTCGATTGGTCGCTACGGGGCAAACACCTGCTGATGATTAAGCCGCCTGTCTTCGTTTCTACCAAAGAGGCGTATGCAGGCGTTACGCCGTGCCCTGTCTCTATTGCCGACCGGTTGCAGCGGGGGGAGTACGATACGACTGCCAACGATTTCGAACCGTCCGTCTTTGCTCAACATCCCCTTTTGCCACGGATTAAGCGGCACCTATTGGATATAGGTGCTTGTTATGCTGCCATGAGTGGAAGCGGTTCAACTGTTTTTGGACTGTTTGAGCAGGATGCGAAAAGTGGTCCCGACGCCTATCTCGCTCGACTTGACAAAGATTTTGCCCCGATGGTAATCTTCAATGATACGCTTGGCTAAACTCAATCCGAGTCCCCAACCGCGTTTTTTACTCGTATAACCCGGCTGAAAAATGGTCTTGTAGTGGTTGTGGTCTATGCCGCGACCTGTGTCTGTTATGTCTAAGCAGATATTCTCCTCGTCATGCCCCATTGTGATGGTTATGGTGCCTTTGCCGTTCATGGCATCCAGGGCGTTCTTGATAAGGTTCTCCAGTACCCAACTGAATAACGGGGCGTTCAATTGTACAACAGCGTCATCGTTCAGTCCTTGCTGTTCGATGGTCACTTTGTTGGATATGCGTGTGCGCATGTAGTTGATTGTTTGGGTCACGATGTCGGTCAGTAGGGTGGGCTTGAGTTCGGGGGCACTGCCTATTTTGGAAAAACGCTCTGCAATCGTGTTCAGCCGGTCGATGTCCAACTGCATGGATTCTAGCATGTTGTCGTCGATGCCTTTGTCTTCCAATAGTGCCATCCATGCGTTCAGCGAAGAGATGGGAGTGCCTAACTGATGGGCGGTCTCTTTGCTCAGTCCTGCCCATACGCGGTCTTGTTCGCTCCGTTGGGCGGTGTATAGGGTGACTACGGCGATAATGATAAAGAGTAAGATAATGCCAAACTCGATATAGGGGAATAGTTTGAGTTGGGTCAGCAGGGTAGATTCGTCGTAATAGATGTATTGTATGATGTCGTCTGATATGCGCAATTCGATAGGTCCGTTCAGTTCTTTGGGGTCGCTTACGGGTTTGGTTACATTGCGTGTGTCGAGTATGGCGCCTTCGTTGTCCAGCATATATACGGGAATGGTCGTATTGGCTTCGATAATGGTCAGGTAGAAACTCAGATCTTCGGTGTCCTTGGCTTGAATGATACGCTTGGTAGCATCTGCCCATAACTCGATGCGTTGTTGTTCCTCTTGACGCAGTTGGGCTGCCAAATGGTTGGTGTACAGTACGGAAGCGGTAACAATCAGCAGCGCCACCACAACAATAAGCGAACCGATGTAATATGGAGATAAACGATTTTTCATATTTTAAGTGTTTGACTGCAAAGGTACACTTTTTTTTTGATATATGCAAACTTTTTTTAATTTAACCTCACCCGATTTACATTCTCTTAATTCTTAGCCACGAGGGCACGATTTTTTTCCCATAATTCAAAATTCTTAATTCAAAATTACAATTTTATTTGCATATATCATTTTTTCTTTGTACCTTTGCACTCGAAATAATCGTTCGAGCAATTGAGCGAGATAAGAATTCCTGCGCTGGGGAGTTTTGAAGTGTCAAAACGGAGTGTGCAAACACTCACGGCGGTGGGGTTCAAAACATATTGAAAGCGTCTGCTTTCCTTTGTGGGAGTAGTCGCGGACGGCATTTATATGTGCTTTGTGTTTGATGGTCTGAAAGCTTCGCAACCTTTTCTTGTACAATTCAAAACCAAAGATGGCAATAGATGCCTATTAGGGTATGATGTACCATGTTTGTACATTTCGTATAGACAGATTTATCATATCAGCGTAGGTTTCTTGTTGTTTATTTGAATTGTACGGCAATGCGAAGGCCTCAGACTGTAAGTAAACAGCACGAGGTCTGCGCTTTCTTTATGTCCCTATCCTCGGCGTATCCTCGGCGTATCCTCGGCGCATCCTCGGCTGATTAGCATAGTTAGACAACGCATAAAAATCTATATAAACGGCAACTGCCTTCTGCCGATTGTGGAGGCAAAAACTAAAAACAATAACAACTTTATGAAACACAAATTTTTATCTCTTTTCGTGGCGCTTGTCGCCACTACCGCCCTCTGGGCAAGTAACACCATTACCTACACGGCAACGGAGGACTTGAGTGACCAATACTATTTAGCTGTTGGCTCAACGACCTTTGGACCTGCTATCACTTCGCACACCTTTAGTAATGGCATAGGTACGATTACCTGCAGTGGAGAAATCACAAAGATTGGAAGTAATGCTTTCTATCTTTGCAGAGGTTTGACCTCGGTAACTATTCCTAATTCCGTCACAACGATTGGAGATTTTGCTTTCTGTGATTGCAGCGGTTTGACCTCTATAACTATTCCTAACTCCGTCACAACGATTGGAGATGATGCTTTCTTTCAGGTTCTAAATATTGTGTATGATGGCTCTGCTACATGGAGCGAATATAATGAATACTGGGGTGCCAAATGTATGAATGGTTATGTAGATGGACATTGGGTATATAGTGATGTTACAAAAACAACCCTTTGTGGTTGCTTGCTAACTACTACGGGTACTGTCATCATTCCTTCTTCTGTCACCACGATTGGAGAGTGGGCTTTCTATAATTGCAGCGGTTTAACCTCGGTAACGATTCCCTCTTCCGTTACCACGATTGGAGAGGGGGCTTTCTATAATTGCAGCGGTTTGACCTCAGTCACGATTCCTAATTCCGTTACAACGATTGGAGATGATGCTTTCTCTGATTGCAGCGGTCTGACATCTCCTGTGTATAATGCCAATTGCTTTGCTTATATGCCAACATCTTATCAGGGAGCATATACTATTCTTAGTGGTATCCAACAAATTGCAGGTGATGCTTTCTCTGATTGCAGTGGTTTGACCTCGATTACTATTCCCTCTTCCGTTACCACGATTGGAGAGTGGGCTTTCTATAATTGCAGCGGTTTGACCTCAGTAACTATTCCCAATTCCGTCACAACGATTGGAGAGGGTGTTTTCTCTGATTGCAGTGGTTTGACCTCTATCAATGTAGATGCTGCTAATACACACTATACATCTATGGATGGTGTGTTATTTAATTACGCAAAAGATACATTGATTCAATATCCGGCAAGTAATACGCGAAGTACATATACCATACCCAATTCCGTCACTACGATTGGAATGTTTGCTTTCTCTAATTGTAGCGGTTTGACCTCGGTAACGATTCCCAATTCCGTCACAACGATTGGTAATTATGCTTTCTATGAATGCTATGGTTTGACTTCGGTAACGATTCCCAATTCCGTCAAAACGATTGGAGAGGGTGTTTTCTCTGGTTGCATAGGTTTGACCTCAGTAACTATTCCCAATTCTGTTACAACAATTGGAAATTCTGCTTTCTGGGATTGCAGCGGTTTGACTTCGGTAACGATTGGTAATTCCGTCAAAACGATTGGCGATTATGCTTTCTTGGGTTGCGATGGTTTAACCTCGATTACTATTCCTAATTCCGTCACAACGATTGGAAAGGGTGTTTTTTCCGGTTGCACCACAGGTTTGATCTCAATAACTTGCTATGCCACCAATCCGCCTACTTGTTGTTATAGTTTTAATGGGGTAGATATGTCCATTCCTGTTTATGTACCTGCTCAATCAGTTGATGCCTATAAGCAAGCCGAGGAGTGGAAAGAGTTTACTAATATACTACCTATCGGTGCTGAAGAAGTTCCTGTTACAGACCCAATCATAACTCCTGACAATCATTCTGTTACCATTACTTGGCCACAAACTGACAATGCCAATACATACACTTTGGAAATACGCAAGAACGGCGAATTAGTCTGCACACTCACATTTAATAGCCAAGGCATAATGACCAACATCACTTTTGCAGCTCCTGCTCGTGGTGGAGAACGTACGTCATCTAATGCAGAAATGACAACCAATGGATACCGCTTTACTGTCACAGGTTTGGAAGCAGGTACTGACTATACATATTCAATAACAGCTAAGAGTGCATCACAGCAAATATTAGAGACCTATTCAGGTGAGTTCAAAACTGATAGTTATACAGGTCTTGACCAATTAACCGATTCACCAACTCACCGATTCACCAAGATTATCCGCAACAACCAATTGCAGATTTTCCGCAACGGCAAAATGTATAACGCCATGGGTGGAGTGATGAGATAAATCTTAAAAATCGTCAGTTTTTGCCCTCAAGCAATGGTGAACGAACGGTGAGTATAGGATGAGTATAGGATGAACGAACGGTTATTTACTGCATTTTTGCCCATTCTGCACCACACAATCTTAAAAATAGTAAGTTTTTGTATTCTTTCAATTGATGATTGATAGTCTTGTGACGGATAGTGACAGGGACAGCAGTGACAGTGAATATATATACTTTTATTCTCCTACGCGCGAGGGGGATATATATTTATAAGAATTTGCTGTCCCTCTGTCACTAATACTTTTATTTGCCTATAATGACATCTCTTGCATCTTGCTGATTATTAGTATATTAAACTGTAAAATACTCTCGTTTTTCACCTTGTAATCCATAGTGACAGATAAATGCTACAAGTAAGAAAGGAAAAAGGTGCGCAATGCACACCATAAAAAATAAAAAAGTGCGAATTTGTTTGGAATTGTCCGAAAAAAATTGTACCTTTGCAGTACATTTTTGGCAGGAATAGATTTTATATGGCGAACTTGCGCAGACATATTATCGGAGTGGTGGTGCTGTTAGGTTTAGCAGTACACATGCCTGTGATGGCAAGTGGGTATAATCGCCCTATGCCAACTATTCCGGAACCCCGGTCGGCTGAACAGACCTTTTCTATGCCAATGGCTGCCACATTGGTGTTGGATCGGATAGATGTGAATTGCCCGATTGCTTTGACTGTTTCGCTCAATCGCTCCCGCCGAACAATTACACAATGGACTCAGCCGACATCTTTATCGGGCACACTATGTTTTTCTAACTTATTGACAAACACAATAAGGGACCAAATACATATTACCCAAGGTCTGTTTGTCAATTTTCCTTCTGAACAAGTCTCTTTCCCTTTTCATGTTTTTTGGTAGAACGGATAGCGTAGATTGTCAGCTTATGCTGCTTTTTAACCCTATTTATTAACCAAAAATAAAATATGAATTATGGATAAATCAATCGTTATTATGGGGATTGTTATGGTTGCTATTGCCGTCATCCCTTTCGTGATTATGAGCATACGAAGCAACAAAAAATCACCCAAAGAAAATAAAGGGTAGGATAAAACTTTTATTTCCGCTTTTTTTGGCATAAATATTTGCAAATCTCAAAAAAAATTTGTACCTTTGTAGCCAAATTGTGTTTAATGTTTAACTAAATAAAATTTTCACTATGAAACCTACTCATATAGAGCATTTAGGAATTGCTGTAACGAGTTTGGAAGAGGCAATGCCTTTCTTCGAGTTTTTAACCGGTAACAAGTGCTATTCCATCGAGGAAGTAGCCGACCAAAAAGTCCGTACCGCTTTCTTCAAAGTCGGTCAAACCAAAATTGAGCTGCTGGAGCCCACCTGCCCCGAAAGCACTATCGCTAAATTCATTGAGAAAAACGGCGGTCGCGGTGGCGTACACCATGTCGCTTTCAATGTGGATAGCGTTGAGGAAGCTCTCAAAGAAGCTGAAGCTGCAGGTCTGCAACTCATCGACAAAGCACCACGCAAAGGCGCCGAGAACCTGATGATTGCTTTCCTTCACCCCAAATCAACCAAGGGCGTACTGACCGAAATCTGCGAACAACCGAAGTAATTCCATCATTTCATCATTAAATAAATTCATCATTTTAGAGATATGGATAACGAAAAATTGCAAAAACTACTCGATAACCGCGAAAAGGCACTCGCCGGAGGCGGTGAAGCGGCTGTCGAAAAGCACCACGCCAAAGGGTGCTACACTTGCCGTGAACGAATCAATATGCTGCTTGACGAGGGTTCGTTCGAAGAGGTAAATATGTTCCTTACTCACCGTTGCCACGATTTCGGGATGGACAAAAAAGTTTTCCTCGGCGACGGCGTGGCTGTCGGTTCTGGTACCATTGACGGTCGTCTCGTCTTCGTTTTCGCACAGGACGCTACCGTTATCGGCGGTTCACTCAGCGAAACGATGGCACTCAAAATCTGCAATGTCATGGATCAAGCCATGAAATTAGGCGCTCCTATTATCGGTCTGAACGACTCGGGTGGCGCGCGTATTCAGGAAGGTGCCTGCGCACTCGCCGGTTATGCAGAGATTTTTGAGCGTAACATCTTGGCATCGGGTGTCGTTCCTCAAATTAGTGTCATCTTTGGTCCGTGCGCCGGTGGTGCCGTATATAGCCCTGCACTCACAGACTTTATCATGATGACCGAGCAGAACAGTTACATGTTTATCACCGGTCCGAAAGTAGTAAAGAGCGTTACCGGCGAAGATGTAACCGTCGAACAGTTGGGTGGCGCCAAGATTCACGCCAGCAAGTCCGGCGTGACACACTTCGTTGCTCCTACCGAAGAGGAAGCCATGGTTATGGTTCGCAAGTTGGTCAGCTTTATTCCGCAAAACAATATGGAAGAAGCCCCCGTCGTTCCTACCGACGACGATCCTATGCGTATCGAGGAAGCTCTGAACGATATCGTTCCCAACGACCCCAACAAACCATACGACATGCACGAGATTATCAATCGTATCGTGGATGACGGAGATTTCTTTGAGGTACACAAGGATTATGCAAAAAATATCATCTGCGGTTTTGCACACTTCAATGGTCGCTCTACCGGTATTATTGCCAACCAACCGAGTTGGTTAGCCGGTGTGCTGGACTGCGATGCCAGCCGTAAAGCAGCGCGTTTCGTGCGCTTCTGCGATGCGTTCAATATCCAAATACTCACTCTCGTAGATGTACCCGGTTTCCTCTGCGGTACAGGACAGGAGTATGCAGGTATCATTGACCACGGAGCTAAACTGATGTTCGCTTACGGCGAGGCAACCGTTCCTAAGGTAACCGTTACTATCCGCAAGAGTTATGGCGGAAGCCATATCGTCATGTCTTGCAAGCAACTCCGTGGCGACATGTGCTACTCATGGCCTAATGCCGAGATTGCCGTTATGGGTGCCAGCGGTGCCGTTGGCGTACTGCAAGCCAAAGCCCTCAAAGCAATGGAAGACCCCGAAGAAAAGAAGAAATTTATCGCTGAAAAAGAAGCGGAATACAAAGACCTGTTTGCCAGCCCGTATCAGGCAGCCAATCGCGGTTATATAGACGATGTGATTGAACCGAGCACCACCCGTGCACGCATCTGCAACGCATTCGAAAAACTGCAAACCAAGCGCCTCTCCAACCCGGCAAAGAAGCATTGTAACCTTCCGTTGTAATCTCATAATTCAAAAATTCATAATTCATAATTAACAATAATAGTTATGACACTACTTGTAATTACATCGCAAACATGGTTGGTGACCTTCTTGGGTTTCGGCATTGTGTTAGTGCTGCTGTGTACCTTCGTCTTTCTGATGCAGGGCTTGGGAGCAATCATGCAATGGCTGGACAGGAAATCCGCCCCTGCCGCTGCGCCTGTAGCGCCCAAACGGTCCGATGTGACCGCTAAAGGTGAACCGTCGGACAACGACATGGCTGCTATCGCTATGGCTCTTCATCTCAACGAGTCCGATGCCGATATGGCTGCCGTCGCTATGGCACTCCATTTGTATAACAACGAGAAACTGAGCGCTATTCCGCAAATTACTCTGCAGGGACATTCCTCTGCTTGGAATAACAAAACATTCGGATTAAACAACATCAACAGATAATTCGAGGATTCGAAACATCGAAGATTCGAACAATCGAAAAACAAAACAACTACTAAAACAAATTACAATCATGAGAGAATTTAAATTCAAAATCAACGGCGTAGATTATGTCGCCGGCGTAGAAGAAATAGAAAACGGTTTGACCGAAGTAACCGTAAACGGCAAAAAATACCAAGTAGAAACCGAGAAAAAAGCCGCTCCTGCTCCTAAGGCAGCGCCCAAAGCCGCTCCTGCTGCTGCACCTGCCGCCGCACCTGCTCCCGCTCCCGCTGCTGCACCTGCCGCCGCACCTGCTGCTCCCGTAGCAGGCACGAAGGTGGTTAGCCCGCTGCCCGGTTCTGTTATCAAAGTGATGGTTAGCGAAGGACAAGCCGTTAAGAAAGGTGATGTGCTCCTGCAATTGGAGAGCATGAAGATGGCTAACGATATAGCTGCCGAGTGCGACGGTACCGTTAAGCAAATCCTCGTTGCTGCCGGACAAACGGTGATGCAAGATGACGCACTGATTGTGATCGGTTAATCTCAATATTTCTATTTTAGATCATGGATGCTATCTTAGAATTTATCCGGACAATGGGTTTCATGAATATCACTTGGCAACAAGTTGTCATGTTGCTGGTGTCATTCTTCCTGTTGTTCTTGGCAATTAAAAAGCAATACGAACCGCTTCTGCTGCTTCCTATTGCTTTTGGAATGTTACTCACCAACCTGCCGGGAGCAAACATGTTCCATCAGGAGTTGTGGGATGCGTTCCTGAACCCCGCCAGTGAGATGTACCATAGTTATGGTGCTATCCTCAAGGAAGGCGGCTTGTTGGATGTATTGTACATCGGTGTCAAAGCCGGTGTCTATCCTTGTCTCATCTTTATAGGCGTGGGAGCAATGACCGACTTTGGTCCGCTTATCGCCAATCCGAAATCATTCATGTTGGGCGCTGCTGCCCAGTTGGGCATTTTTATCGCCTTCTTGGGCGCCAATGCTATCGGTTTTGATCCTGCCGAAGCCGGTTCAATCGGTATAATCGGCGGAGCAGACGGACCTACTTCTATCTTCCTGACCAGTAAACTGGCACCGCATTTGTTAGGACCTATCGCCATTGCTGCGTACTCCTACATGGCATTGGTTCCGGTCATTCAACCGCCTATCATGAGATTGCTTACCACAGAAGCAGAACGCAAAATCAAAATGAAACAACTGCGTTCAGTCGGAAAAACGGAGAAAATAGTCTTCCCTATTATCATCACGGCTATCGTTGCTCTCGTTTTGCCCGATGCAGCTCCGCTAATCGGCTGCTTGATGTTGGGTAACCTGATGAAAGAGTGTGGGGTTGTGGAACGCTTGTCCAAAACCGCACAAAACGAATTGATGAACATTGTCGTTATCTTCCTTGGTTTGACCGTAGGTGCTACCGCTACTGCCGGTACTTTCCTTACTCTAAAGACCTTGGGAATACTGCTGATGGGTATTATCGCGTTCTGTTTCGGAACAGCCGGAGGCGTACTGCTGGCTAAGTTCATGAACCTGTTCAGCAAAGAGAAAATCAATCCGCTAATCGGTTCTGCCGGTGTTAGCGCCGTGCCGATGGCTGCACGCGTCAGTCAGATGGAAGGTGCCAAAGCCGACCCGTCTAACTTCCTGCTTATGCACGCTATGGGTCCCAATGTGGCAGGCGTGATTGGTAGCGCCGTCGCTGCAGGTATATTATTGACTATGCTTGGTTAATGAAAATAACAAAGAAAATAGTACTTGAGGAAAAGGACATGCCCACACAGTGGTACAACATTGTGGCGGACATGTCCTCGCGCCCTCAACCCATGCTGAATCCGCAAACGCGCCAACCTCTGACCGAAGCGGATTTGACACCTTTATTCTCCGAACAAGCCGTTCGTCAGGAATTTTCTACAGAGCGTTTTATTGATATCCCTGACGAAGTACGCGACTTGTACCGTATATGGAGACCAACCCCGTTGGTTCGTGCCAGCGGACTTGAAAAAGCCCTTGACACGCCCGCGCGTATATACTTTAAGAACGAGAGTATATCGCCCGTGGGGTCACACAAACTCAATTCTGCCATTCCACAGGCGTACTACTGCAAGCAGCAGGGTATTCAGCACATGACCACCGAGACCGGTGCCGGTCAATGGGGATCGGCGTTGAGTATCGCTTGCAAACACTTTGGATTGGATTTGACCGTCTTTATGGTTAATTCCAGTTACGAGCAGAAACCTTATCGCAAATCCGTTATGCGCACCTACGGCGCGGATGTCATTCCTTCTCCGTCGCCTGTCACACAAGTGGGCAAGGAGTTGCGCGAGCGCTTTCCCAATACACCGGGCAGTTTGGGAATGGCGATATCCGAAGCAGTCGAACTGGCGCGACTGCAGCCCGATACACGCTACGGAATAGGTTCGACTATGAACCATGTGTGCCTGCATCAAACCATTATCGGCGAGGAGGCACGCAAACAAATGGAAATAGCCGGTGACTATCCCGACATTGTCATTGGATGTTTCGGGGGAGGAAGTAATTTCTCAGGCATTGCTTTCCCCTTTATGCGTGACAACTTGTGCGGCAATCGCCACACGCGTTTTATTGCGGCTGAGCCGGAGGCATGCCCTAAACTGACACAAGGGAAATTTGAATACGACTATGGAGACACCGAGGGCTTGACACCTCTCATCCCTATGTACACCTTGGGACACGATTTTGAGCCGGCTGCCATTCATGCCGGAGGACTGCGTTATCATGGCGCAGGAGCCGTCGTCAGCCAACTCATGAAAGACCACCTGATGGAAGCGGTGGATATAGCACAATTGGACTCGTTTAAGGCAGGAATACTCTTCTCGCAAGTCGAAGGTATCATACCTGCTCCCGAATCGACTCACGCTATTTGTGCTGCAATCAAAGAGGCACAACAAGCCAAAATAGAGGGCAAAGACAAAGTCATCCTTTTCTGCCTGTCCGGTCACGGACTGATAGACATGGCATCGTATGACCGGTATTTTGCAGGTGAACTGAATAAGTAATAACAACTATACCCTAATTGATACAAGTATGAAAAAAACAATCTTTTTCCTGTTGGCAGCAGTCTTTTGCCTGCCAATGAGTGCCGAAACGGCAAAAGAAAAAAAAGCCAACAAAGACACACAGGCGTTTCGCTATGAGATTGAGTGTGCCGGTAATGCACAGCCGGGATCGTATTTAGTCACAGTATGGAGTTACAGCAAGAAGGCATCCGTCGCAGAAAACCAATGCCGCAAGAATGCCGTTCATGGCGTACTCTTCAAGGGATTTAGCGGCGGCAATGGGTGCATTGCACAACGCGCTATTGTCAATATCCCGGGGGCTGAAGATGCCAACAAAGTCTATTTTGACACCTTCTTTGGCGAAGGAGGCGAGTTTATGAAATATGCTTCCATCGTGGGTGGCACCGCAGAGGTCGTCAAGGTGGGCAAGGAATACAAAGTCGGTCAAGTGGTTAATGTGCGCAAGGACGAACTGCGCAAAGCCATGGAAAGTGCCGGAATTATCAAATCTTTTAATGCCGGATTCTAATATGAAAAAGACAATTTCTTTCGTAGCCGTTATGGCTATCTTATCTTTGTTCGCCGGTTGTGGCGCTTACAAGTCTCAAGCCGTTTACGATGCTCCCAGCAAAGTGCTGACTGCTAATTACGACGGTACTTATGTGATTCGCGTACAAGTCAAGGCACGCAATGCCGCTATCGCTTTTACCGATGCACAGCGCAAAGCCGTTAAGGAAGTGATGTTCGAGGGCGTTGATGCCGGCTCTAACGGCATACAACCGCTCAAACCCTTATGCTTTGACAAGAATATCCAAGCCAAACACGAGGACTACTTTAATGCTTTCTTTGCCGATGGCGGAGAGTGGACTAAATATGCTTCTCTGCATGACAAGCGTACTGCTACTACCACCTACGAGCGCAATGGCAAACAAATGGTGCAAATGGTGACTGTTACCGTTAAACGGGACGACTTGAAGAAAAAACTGCAGGCAGATGGACTCATCCCTGCACAAAATATGTACGAATTATAATATAATTTGCTATGAAACGACTATTTACCTTGAGTATCGTGCTTGGTGCTATGTGCATCAGTATGATGGCTCAAATCAAAAAACCTGAATTGATGGTGTTCCCATCCGAGAACTGGTGTATCAACAACGGTTATTATACCGAAGTGATGAACTTGGACTATATGCAGAAAGTACCTTCTTATAGAGAGGCATTGCAGCAGAACACCGACCTCAAACTGGCTATCGCTAAAATCAACGAATTGTTTGCCGCACGCCAATTCCCATTGGAAGACTTGGAGCAAACTCTCAAAAACATTGACCAGGAGCGTGCCGAAGACCACCTGACAATGTCTAAGAACGGCAACGAATTAGCCGAAACGCCCCTCGACCAAATCAGTCGGGTTGCCAAAGCGGATATTATTCTTGAACTGACATGGGAAGTGAAAGATTATGGTCCCAAGCACTCGCTTACCTACATCCTGGAGGCAAAAGACGCTTATACCAGCAAGTCTGTGGCTGCTGTCAGCGGTACGGGTGAGCCGTCAATGAGTGCCGATGTGGCTGTGTTGTTGGAGGAAGCCATCGTTTCGCGTATGGATAATTTCCAAAACAGTTTGATGGACCACTTTGCAGAAATGCAGGAGAACGGTCGTGAAGTGCGTATTGACATCAAAGTGTTTGACGGCAATGCTGCAGGCGTGGATCTTGAAACGGAGTTCGGCGATGACGAATTGGGTGATATTATCCAACGCTGGATGGCGCAGAATACCGTGAGCCAACGCTTCTCCCTCAAAGCCGCCAGCGAAACGCACATGGACTTTACGCAAGTGCGTATTCCCCTCTATGACGACTATGGAATTGCTATGGATGCCGCTTCGTTTGCTAAAAAACTGCAAAAGGCACTCAAAAAAGAACCGTTTAACATCCCCGCTAAGGTCGTAATGAAAGGACTGGGGCGTGCGGTCATTATTCTTGGTGAAAAATAACTCTTAAATCCAACTGATATGAAAAGATTTCTCACATTGTGCAGCGTATTGTGCACAGCGTGCATCTGTTTGATAGCACAAACTGAATTTATGCCGTTGACCGTAGCCGTCGAGGACTTGACTGAACCTTTCCCCGAGACTGCCAAGGTACAGGTTGCCAACAAGTTAAACCAATTGTTGGCACAAAACGGCATCGCTTCGTTAGACAATAATGGACAGTTCGTATTGACCGTCTTTATGGTTCCTCAGGACAAGGATGTTCTGCCTGGTCCTCCCATGCAGATTATCGAATCGATGGATGCTACTTTCTATGTTGCCGATGTGGCACAGAAGATTGTACTTTCCACCGCTTCACAGACGATTAAGGGCGTAGGTCGCTCCGAAACGCGTGCGTACATGGATGCTCTCAAGCACCTCAATACCAATTCCCCTGCAATGGCTAAGTTTATTCAGGACGGTAAAAACAAGATTATCGCTTACTACGACAGCGAGGCGCCTCGTATCATCAAGGAAGCCATGGCATTGAGCGAAATGCACGAGTATGAGCGCGCTCTGTCGATGGTGATGGTTATTCCTTCGCAATGCAAACATTACGACGAAGCCATCAAGTCGGGTTTGGCTATTTTCCACGCTTATCAGGATTACCAATGTGTGCAGAACTTGCAAAAGGCACGCATGGCATGGGCTGCTGAGCAAAACGCTACCGGCGCACACAAGGCAGGCGTGTACTTGGCGGAAATATACCCCGATGCCGCTTGCTATGGCGAGGCAATGGATGTTTATAAGGAAATTAAAGCCAAAGTATTGGACGATTGGAAGTTTGAAATGAAGAAGTATCAGGATAGCGTTGATTTGGAGAAACAGCGCATTGATGCTGCCCGTCAGGTCGGTATTGCTTACGGTAATCACCAGCAACCCGTTTCGACCAATATAGGTTTCTTACGCTAAGTTTATAAAATCACATATTGACAATGAGAAAAAATCTCTTTGCCTTAGGTCTGCTCCTATTGACTGTGCCCTTGTTGGCGCAGTCTGTAGGTGTATTGGACTACAAGCGCAATTCGTTGGCTACTATCTTGGTTTTTCACCCCGAGGATGAGTTTGGACCCGATATACACGAGGCGTATTTGGCTTTGCCTATGCCGGATAAGTACGACGACCACAATCTGCAATGGCGTATCATAGACAATAGTCAGGTGCAAGGTGTACAGCGTAGCAAGAGCGGTTTGTTCAAAGCCACATACGGGCATCCGCTGTCCAATACGGAAATTGAGCAGAATGCGCAGTATTTCGAGACTCTGCTCAACAATGCGCAAGTGGGTAAGTATATGGTTGCCAAATGGTTTAATATGTCCTCTATGGATACATCTGCCGTCTTTGATACCGAACTGATTCAGCAGCGCGGACAATACTCCGCCTCCGATGTGGATGTCGAACTTGCCCTGCAGACCGTGCGGGGTGTAGCAGCCCTGTCCGACGCGGGTTTGGAATTGATCGGGCATACTTTTGTGTTGGTCAATGACATCACTTATGTGACGGCAGAGGAAGAAGCTGCTGCCGCCAAAACCGGTATGGCAATCATAGGTGGGCTGTTAGATGCCTTCTTGGGAGGAAAAACAGGACGGCAATTAGCCGATGGAGTAGGTGCTATTGCAGATAGTTTTACGGGATTTAATGTCAAAACGCATAGTTACCTTTACGAACTGGTGTGGAATGATTCCATTGCCGATATTTTCTACAAGTATCACTATACCGCTAAGCCCAATGCCGCTAAAATACAGGCATTCTTGGACGACCAATCTACCTTCCGCGTGCGTTATGTGGCTCACGAATACGAGTACGATAAGAAGAGTACGCTGAAGGGCAAATACGACCGTTCCGAATTGGTTAAAACGATTTGTGCCCGCTCGGTGGACAAGAACATCGTCGCTTTGGGCAAACAGTACGAGGACTTTAAGGTCAAAACGCCCGTCTATAGTGTGCTGGAAAACAAGGGGACGATTAGTGGCTATACCGCTAAAATAGGACTGAAAGAGGGTATAACGGAGAGTAGCAAATTCCAGGTGGTGCAACGGCTTTATAACCCTGAAACCAAAGTCACTTCATACAAATATATAGCGACCGTCCAACCTGTCAAAGGACAAATTTGGGACAATCGCTATAATGCTGTTTTGGAGCAAGACGCAGGCAGTAACCTCAATTATACCACCTTCAAAAAAGTCAGCGGCGGCGAGATTCTTCCGGGCATGTTGCTGATTGAGGGTCGTTACCGCAAAGTGCAGGAATGATTTAATGCTGCAATGCTGCTATGGCTGCCTTGATGGTTGCTATGCGCTGCTCGGCATCGGACTTTTTCTTGCGTTCCAATTCTACAACTTCCGGCTTGGCATTGGCAACGAAACGCTCGTTGTTCAGTTTAGCCATTACGCCTCTCAAGAACCCTTCTTGATGGGCTAAGTCGGCTTGCAGTTTGGCTAACTCTTCGTCCTTGTTGACAAAACTGTCCAGCGGAATACTGAACTCGGTTGTGCCGACGATAAAGGACGATATGGCACCGGCTGCAACATCGGCGGCAGCGGCTTTATCTGCAATATCCACATTGGCAAGTTTGCCTACGAGTTCGGACAGGGCAATCGGGCTGATGAGTGTCATCTTTTCCTTCGGAGGTATGTTCTTGGAGGCACGCACATTGCGTACACCGGCAACAACCTCTTTGGTAAATTCCACTTCGTCTAACAGTTTGGAGTCAATCTTCCCTTCTTTGTTCAGCATTGCGTACATGATGCTTTCGCCGTCTTGGCGAGTGCCTAAGTTGTGCCACAATTCCTCTGTAATAAAGGGCATGAATGGGTGCAGCAAGCGCAACATTTCATCAAAATATTGCAGCGTGATGTCGTACGATGTCTTGTCTATCGGCTGTTGGTAGGCAGGTTTGATCATTTCCAGATACCAACCGGAGAACTCGTCCGTATAGAGTTTGTAAATAGCCATCAATGCTTCGCTCAGACGGTATTTCTTCATCAGGTCATCCACTTCGGCAGCTACGGCGTTCAGTTTGCTCCTGAACCAATCGGTTGCCGTCTTTGAGGCGGTCGGTTGGGGCATATCTTCTACTGCCAATCCTTGTATCATACGGAAGCAGTTCCATATCTTGTTGCAGAAATTGCGCCCTTGTTCGCATAGCGAATCGTCATAGAGAATATCGTTTCCGGCAGGCGCGGAGAGCAGAATACCCATACGCACGCCGTCCGCGCCGTAGCGGGCAATCAGGTCCAACGGGTCGGGACTGTTGCCGAGTGATTTGGACATCTTGCGACCCAATTTGTCGCGCACAATTCCTGTGAAATAGACATGTTTGAAGGGCATCTTACCCATGTATTCATACCCTGCCATTATCATGCGTGCCACCCAGAAGAAGATAATGTCCGGTCCGGTAACCAAGTCGGCAGTGGGGTAGTAATAGTCAATCTCACGCGCTGTTTTGCCGTCTTCCTGTTGCAGTTTTGTGATGTCTTCGCCGTGATTGAGGAATAGCGAGATGGGCCATAGCCATGAACTGAACCATGTATCCAATGCGCCTTCGTCCTGTACATAGTTGCCTTCGGGCTTGGTCTCGCTGACGATAATCTTGTCGTTGGGGTAGTCCTCCAATCCTGTTTGCGCCAGCAGATCGGCTTCGTAGTAAGCAGGAATGCGGTGCCCCCACCACAACTGACGGGAGATACACCAGTCCTTGATACTTTCCAGCCAATTGCGATAGGTGTTCTTGTATTTGGCGGGATAGAAGACGATGTCGTCGTTCATGACAGGCGGCAGGGCGATGTCTGCAAAGTGCTGCATGCGGATGAACCATTGCAAGCTCAATCGTGGTTCGATGGGCACATTGGTGCGCTCCGAATATCCCACCTTGTTGTCATAGTCTTCAACTTTCTCCAATAGCCCTTGTTGTTCAAGGTCTTTGCCGACGGTCGACCGACAGTCGAATCTGTCCTGACCGTTATATTTGAGTACATTGGGTCTCAGTTCCGGCTCTATACTGTCCATGTTGAGATGGGCATCTGCCGTGAAAATATCAATCGTCTTCAGATTGTATTTTTGTCCCAAAGCATAGTCGTTCATATCGTGTGCAGGGGTCACTTTCAGGCAACCTGTTCCGAAGCCGATTTCCACATATCGGTCTTCGATAATAGGTATCTCGCGCCCGACAATAGGAACGATTACATGTTTGCCTCTCAACCATTGGTTTTTCTCCTCTTTGGGGTTGATGCAAACGGCTATATCTCCAAATATGGTCTCGGGTCGCGTGGTGGCTACAATGGCGTAGTCTGCCCCTGTTTCGGGATTCGTAACACCCGGCTCTGCAACTTTGTATCGCAAGTAATAAAATTTGCTGTGTTCATCGTGATAAATCACCTCTTCGTCGGATAGTGCGGTCTGTCGTTCGGGATCCCAATTGACCATGCGTAAACCACGATAAATCAATCCCTTTTTGTATAAGTCGCAGAATACTTTGATGACCGCTTTAGAGCGTGTTTCGTCCATTGTGAAGGCGGTACGATCCCAGTCGCACGAACAACCTAATTTGCGCAATTGCTTGAGGATGATTCCTCCGTGTTCGTCGGTCCATTCCCATGCGTGTTTGAGGAACTGCTCACGGGTCAAATCGCTCTTGTTGATACCTTGTTCCTTGAGGCGCTTGATAACTTTGGCTTCGGTGGCAATCGAAGCGTGGTCGGTACCGGGAACCCAGCACACGTTCTTGCCCTCTAACCGTGCCCGGCGAACGAGCACGTCTTGGATTGTTTCGTTCAGTACATGCCCCATGTGCAACACTCCGGTTACATTTGGGGGAGGAATAACTACCGTAAAGGGTTGACGGCTGTCCGGCTCACTGTGAAAACATTGATGATCGAGCCAATATTGATACCATTGCGCTTCGATGTCTGTTGGGTTGTATTTGCTATCCATTATTGAGGAATTAAATGATTACGACACAATTTGTAATAACGCACAAAATTACAATTTTTTTTTTGAATTTGCAAGACGGTAAAAATAAAAAAAATAAAAAATACTTTTTTATTTGCGTATATTCAAAAAAATGTGTATCTTTGTATGCTATTTTATGCGCTAATATGAAAAGGTACTATCATCACTTGTCACGACTATTGTTGATTGCATTGTTTGGCATTGCCGGCATTAGTTCTGTTTTTGCTCAAGAAACCACTCGTGAATGGACAACCAAAGGAAATGACTTTTGGGGTGTGTTTATTGACGACAACAATTTCAAGAACAACGACCCGTCATTGGAACTTACTATCTACATTGCAGCCGATACATCGGTCAATGTGACGATTGAGTTGGCAGGTGGTATTACTTATCGCCAGAGTATTACTTCCACTTCGGGCGGTGTTGCTAAATTGACCGTTCCTGCGGCAAATGCCAAGAATGCTTATATCGAAGCATCTACTGTCAATCCGGGTGATAATACGCAAAAAGCGTTGAGCAAGAGTTTCCATATCTACAATACCGATCCTACGGATACACGCATTTTCTCCTGCTATGCGTTCACCAAGGCGGGTAGTGAGAGTTCTATTGCACAAGACGCCACTTTGCTCATACCTTGTCCTGCGTATGGTAAGGAGTATGTGGTGCAAACCTTTAGTGACGATACCAAATCGACTCAGTTTGCGGTGGTGGCAACCGAGAATAACACGACTGTTTTGATTACTCCCAATGCCAAAACGATTACAGGCACGAATGCCGGCAGTCAGATTCGCATTGTCCTGCAGCGTGGTCAGTCTGTGCTGGTTGCCAGTCAGACCAAGGCGATGGCGGGTAGCGGGCGCGTTGACCTTACCGGTAGCACTATCTGTTCGGATAAACCGATAGCCGTTTTTTCGGGTAACCAAGCACCGAAAATACCGTTTGACAACTCCTATTCCGAGGGGTATGCCGTAGAGCAAATCATTCCGATTGACAAGGCAGGAACGGACTTCTATTTGGCACTCCCGACAGGCACTAAGCAAGCCCGATTCAATGTGGTGGCATTGTATCCCAATACGAATGTGACTTACACTTACGGAACGGCTGCCGGTTCAACGCAGACGGAGACTGTCAACCTTGCCAATATAGGCGACTCGCCTACTGCTACGAAGAATACGACCATGCGTTCGGGACAAGTCGAGACGATAGTTATTCATAGTGACAAGCCCATTACGGTTCGCCAGTTCCTTACCTGCGGACCTGCCAACAAGGAGGAAATTCCCATTTCCGAGTTTGAGTCTATGGATGTCAACTGGGGTAACCCTGCCGATGCGCGTATTGCCGATTGGACAACGCGTGTCAAGACTTCGCGAGTGGTGATTAAAAAAATGGATCCTGTCGAAATAGAGGGCGGTTATATTCCTCCGCAAAAGCACTATGTGGCATTGATTTTACCGACGAACGAAATAGGACTGCTGACGATTACTAATAGCAAAGGACAACCCGTGACGGTGGATGCAGGCAGTTTTACCGCTTTCCCGAGCAACCCTTCTATGTCGCATGGTAGCGTGCTGCTCTCCGAGAGTTCGAAAGACGATTGGTTTGACATTCAGACTACAGGCAATGGCTTTACCGGATTTGTGTATGGTTTGACCAACGGTATCGGCTATCAATACACATTGGACTTTAACCCTTATACGGATGTCGATTCGCTCTTTATACAGAACGAAGCGCCTATTATGTCGCGCTATTCGTACGACTTGCCTTACATGGAGAACAAGGGGTGGTATCAGCGGCAGTTTGCTGATTGGCGTAGCCAAAAGTCCGTACGGTTGGATACGGCGTATGTATGCGATAGTACGGTGCTCAATTTTTATGGCAAATTGCACAAAGAGTGGAACTTGGACTCTGTTGTCTGGAAGGTCTTCCCTTGCGACAAAAAGAACAAACCCATTTATAGTCAAATGGTCGGGCATTACCTGAATACCGACATTGAGACTTTAGACCAGTTCTTCGACCATCAGTTTATTAACGACCCTCAAGCAGAATTGCAGCCGGAGGATCGTGATCCGTTTACGCTGTACGAAGTGGATATGTTGCTGTACCGCAAGCATGTCCTTTGTGAAGACGCTCTGCCCACTTACCGTGACACTTTGCGTACCATGGTGCATGTGTTCCGCGCGTATAACGACACGGTGCGGCGCATGGTTTGTGTGACCGACACGGCGCGTTTCTTCTACGACAACCCTGCACACGATTCTATCGCCGGTGAAGTTCTGGATTCTACCGTTTTCTTCAGCCGGGACGGTTTGCCTACAGGCGATTACCAGATGGGCTTTGAGTTGGGGCTGAATACATGGACACGCTCTTATCGTACCGTTTCCGGTTGCGATAGTATGATGACTTTTGAACTCTATGTGTGCGATACGATGCGTGTCGTTTTGGATACCACCGTTTGTGAGAATGAGCCCTTGCGTTTTCCCGGAAGTCTGTATTTCCAAGACGAAACTTTTGATACGGCGGGCGTCTATTACGATACGCTCAAAACAGTCGGTTGCGAGGAGATGAGAGCCAAATACGACCCGCTCGGACTATTCAACGGATGCGATAGTATCTTCCAGGTGAACCTGCATATCTGCGACACTTTCATGATTCATACACGGGATACTTTCTGTGCCAATGGTCGCTGGGAATTGCCGTATGAATGGCGGCGTGACGGGCGTTTGGAAACCGACTCGCTGATTCGGCAACTCTATTTTACCGAAGACGACACATGCCAGTGGTTTGAGTTCCGCGATACGGTTAAAACGATTTCCTGCCCCGCATGTGCTCAGGGCGGATGTGATAGCATTTTTGTGCTGCACTTGTATGTGGCGCCGTCATTCTATGAGCAACTAACGGATGTCTATTGCGGACAGCATTACGACCCTGCTTTAGGCAAACTGGTGGATATCCCTTATTCGTGGTCTGCTTGTACTGCTGACTCTGTCTTTGACCGCAATAATGCGCGAATGATACCTGTTGACTCCATTCAACACATGGCTCTTGGCACAACCAACTCGTTTGTGGATAGCCGCCATAGCGAGTTCGGGTGCGATAGTGTTACCGAACTGACACTTACGCGCAACAAGGCGTACCTGCATGTTGATAACCATAACATGGCGGATAATGAGCAGTTTGAGTGGCGAGGTACTATCTACGGTCCGTTTGCAGAGCGCGAAGAACCGTATATCTTCCACGATTCGCTCACTACGATTTACACGCTGTGCGACTCTATTTACCGGCTGGAAATCACGGTCGGACATACTTTTGTGGAAACGGTCGTAGCGGATATTTGCGACACGAGTATGTTTGTGTGGACAGGTCATACTTCGTCGGATAAATACGATGCCATGTCTCCTTCTCCGCGTGCCTTGTGGGATAGAACGAATATGCGCACCGTCTATTCGGACCAGTTGTATGGCAACAAGAGCGGACTGCATGTGTCCGGCTTTGACGGCTTTGCTCCCGAGATGTATGAGATAGTGGACAGTATGAAGATGACCATCGTGGTAGACGGCAAGCCGATAACGACTGACTCTGTGTGGATTCTCCAACTGCATGTCCATCCCACTTATCGCATTGAGCAAACGCTCCATTTGTGCAACAACGATACCGTAACATGGCAAAATCGCCTGTATATGGGTGCCAAGTTCGACGGCACGCCGGCTGTAACACCCTACAAGACCGTTGATGTCGGGGAACTGTTGGATTCCGCCAAGTACTCTTCTGCGTTCACTTGCGACAGTTCCTACTATTTGACATTGCATGTCTATCAGACTTTCTATCAGGAGGAAGACTCCGTTGCCTGTCAGGGCGACCCGTTTGTGTGGACTTTGCACGAGGGACATGCGTTTGTGGACGAAGACGGCGACCCTATTCAGATTGACCATTTGACGGACGAGTGGGGCGATTATGTCCTCTACGACCGTCTGCATAACCCCGAATGTGCCGAGTGCGAAAAGGGACTGGGTTGTGATAGTGTCTATCGCTTGCATCTCACGGTACATCCGTCCTACAAGGATGCGCGTGCTGTCGTTGTCAAAGATACCATTTGCTCCAAAGACCTGCCTTATCGTTGGGACGGACACGATGGATTTGTCTTCTATACGGATACGACGATAAATGACACCATATTCACGCAAACTTACTTGTGTGATAGTGTCGTTACTTTGCAACTGAAGGTGATTGACAACTCCGACCGCGTGACCGATACTGTTTTGTGTCAAAACGATGCAGCGGACTATTTTGGCTTGCAGCGGCATTATTTCTCGCCTCGCGACAGCATGCCGGGCGACTACCTGTTCGTGCAAACGATTACGGCGGAGGGCAAGTGCGAGTTCCAGGAGCAGTTGCATATTCGCCTCAATCCGTCTTACTACAAGGAGTTTCTTGATACTGTCTGCCGTGACACGCTGGGCGGAACATACGAGTGGATCGGACATAACCCTGCACGCTTTGCTGCCTTGCCTATTGACCAAGCAGGCAACTTCACTTATTATGACTCGCTGCTGACTGCCAATAACTGCAATTGCGACTCCGTATGGGTACTGCGATTGACCGTCCTGCCGTCTTATTATACGGATACTACTGCCAAGATGTCCGACGAACAAGTCCTGACTTGGGAGGGCGTCACTTATGGCGGCGAGTTGGCTGTAGAACCGCACGATATCACGGTTACCAAAGATACAACCGTCGAGTTGCATTGGCATACTACGGTAACCAATAGCGACCGCTTCTGCGACAGTACGCGTGTGCTGTTTATCCGCTTGGGACACACTTTCCGCGATACGCTGCGTGATGTCACTTGCGGCAACGAACCGTACGCGTGGATGGGCAAAGACCATACGGGCGCCGACTCGCTGCGGCGGGTTATTATGCCTGAGCAGTGGGAAGGACAAACATCCTATTTCACCTCTGACACGTATCTCACCGTGCTGGAGTTTGACTCGGTGTATAATTTGGAATTGACCGTTCTGCCGTTCTACCCTGTTACTGCCGAACGCACTACGGTTGATTCGGTGTGTCAGGGCAATCCGTACGAATGGGAAAACCACCCTCGCCGCTTGTATTTGACTTCCGAACATGCGTGGATTGACAATCCTGCCGAATATGTTGCTTCGCTGCCGTGCGGAACTTATGTCTTCCACGACAGCATAGGCACCGCCGGGGCATACTTGTGCGATAGTGTATGGGCTTTGTCGCTGCGTGTTGATAGCGTGTATAACATGCCGGCTGAGTCACGCACCATGTGCGAAAACGATACGGTCGTTTGGGAGCAATGCCTCTATGTGGGTGTCAAGTTCGACGGCGCATATCAGCCCGACTTGTATAAGGCAGTCATTACCGATTTGTCTGCACAGCCGCTTTATGCCGATTTGACCACTTATCCCACTATCCATGGCTGCGACTCCACCGTCAATCTGAACTTGCGTATCAACCCTGCCTATACGCGTGTAGAGGCAACCGATACCACTTATGCACATATCTGCGACAACGAGACCTATTCGTTCTACCACGACCGCATCTGTAACGAACATGGCGAGTGGGTCGTTTCCTCGCACGAGGCAAACGATACACGCATTGGGCGTTATGTCTTGGTAGATACCATTCCGTCCGTGGAGTATGGTTGCGATAGCGTGGTGGCGCATGTGGTGCTGGTACATCCTACTTACTATATCCAATTGTACGATACCGTCTGCCGGGATACTGTCAATACCACTTGGGAATGGACAGGCAGAGAGGGGCGTACCGTCTATAGCGAAGGCACACGCCAACGCATTGACCCGACTACTATTCCTATTCATACAGCCGGCTTGTATCAGTTCGCCGATTCTACGCTCACACGCTCTTGTGACGACTGCCCCGACGGGGGATGTGACAGTATCATGGTGCTTCACCTCACCGTGCTGCCAAGTTACTATTTGGAGCAAACGGACACGATGTCCGACGAGGACTATATGGTATGGGAAGGCACTACTTATGTGGGTGCCAAATGCCCGTATATCCCCACTCCGGGAGAAAAGGTTGTCGTGGCATCCGACCCCTACAACACCTATCAGGTTACTTACCCCACCAAACTTGTCGGTTCGCACGCTTGCGACAGTACGCGTGTGCTGCACATCCGCATCGGCAAGGTGTACCGTGATACCACTTTTGATTTCGTGTGCGATAACTGCATCTATCAGTGGGATAAACCCGACCAGCACGGCGGCTCTCACCCCGTCTATATTAACGGCAAGGATATTGAGGGCGAAAGTATGTTCTGCTACGATAGTTTGAAGACTGTCTTTGGCTTTGACTCCATCTATGTGCTGCAGTTGTACAAGTCGCCTACTTACCGCTTGACCATGCAGGATACGGTCTGCCAGAACACTCCCTATGAATGGAAAGGGCACGAGCACCATGGCTTGTGGGACGAGGTGCGCCGCATGCGTACAAGTACGATTGCAACGGCGGAATCCGGGTGGTACACTTTTGTTGACTCGCTCAAGACGCAAACTTACTTTACCGATCCGCATAACATGCATAGCCGTGTTACCGGTTGCGACAGTGTGTGGACTTTGACGCTCTATATTCCGCCTGTGTACGAGTTCGTTGATTCGCTGCATGTCTGTGACAATGATACTTTGCGCTGGCAGCACCGCCTCTATGCGGGTAACTATTTCAACGATAGCACGCTGCTCAATCGGATGGTGGCTGAACATCAGATAGATACTTTTATCGTCTATTCGGAGGGCTGGCACCGTGACCAAGTCACTTATCCCTCGCAGTTCGGATGTGACAGCACACATGTCTTGGATATCCAGGTTCGTGGCGTTGACCGTGTTCACTTGCACCATATCATTGGCGATAACGATACACAGTGGTCGTTCTGCCCCAGCGGAGACACGGACAAGGATAACTGCCATACGGCATCCGATTTCCATGTGGATGACTATACCGATCCCACGCGCCCTGACCGGCATTTCGTCTTTGTGGATACTACCGTCAATGTCTTGGGCTGCGACAGTGTCGTTTGGGACACGCTGGATGTCTATCCCACCTACCGCTTCGATACGACGGCGTTTACTTGCGGTAATGTCCGCTTTGACTGGCGCAAGTATGAGTACCTTAACTACCGCACTTCGGGCACTTATTACGACTCCCTGCGAACCAAAACGCACGGCATGGACTCCGTCTATGTGCTGCATTTGACCGTCGTTCCTGCCCTCGAAACGCACGAGGATTATACGATGTGTAAGAACGATACGCTGTTGTGGAATAACCAGAAGATTTTCTTCAACCCCGAGCAGTCGGTGGCTAAAAAGCAAACCTTTATCGCGCATTTCGCTACCGACTACGGCTGCGACGGTATTCACTACCTCAATGTCACTTTCTGCCAGAA
The DNA here is from genome assembly GCA_024399835.1 of Paludibacteraceae bacterium. Taxonomy (GTDB): domain Bacteria; phylum Bacteroidota; class Bacteroidia; order Bacteroidales; family Paludibacteraceae; genus Colicola. The sequence continues at coordinate 4,467 of JAKSNK010000001.1, read as the reverse complement.
CTACGACTTTTACCATACCGACACTATCTGCCTTAGCGATTCGCTCTTGTGGAGGGGCAAGTATTACCGTGTCGCAGGCGATTATGCCGATAGTCTGCGTACTTCCACTTGTCCCGATTGTGATACGGGAGTGGGGTGTGACTCGGTGTACCACCTCAAGTTGTTTAACTACCCGACTTATTCGTTCTACGAAACGGATACGGTCTGCCGGGATACCCTCCGCCCCGAATATACTTGGATCAATCAGCACGGCGATGTCGTGCCTTTGGAGCAACCTGTCTTAATCGACCGCGCAGGCACTTTCCGTTACGAAAAGAGTTACGCTACCCAAACGATGGCTTGCGACTCGACCTATATATTGGATTTGGTCGTACTGCCTACTTACCGCTTTGACTCTACTGCCGTGATGTGCGACAACGACAGCATTGTCTATCATGGGCATAAGTATGTGGGTAATAAGGCAGGAGGTACATGGTCGGCAGGCACTTATGTCGATACGGTGCGCTTTACCACAACGGCTGTGCCCGGACATGCTTGCGACTCGACTTATATCTTCGGGCTGATAGTCTATCCTACTTACGGCGAAGTGGAAGACTTGGATACTATCTGCGATAACGAGACCTTTGATTTCCATGGACATATCTACAATCAACATGGCGAGTGGGTTTCTCCGCTGCACGAAGTGCAAACCTTCATTTTGGACAGTACGGTTATGTCTGTCCACGGCTGCGATAGTGCCGTCTTGCACAAGGTTACCGTCTTCCCGACCTGGAGGTTCACCCAAACGGATACGGTCTGTCAGGATACCGTGCATACCGAATATACATGGGTCAACACGCACGGCGATGTTATTACCCCCGATGCGCCTATCTTGCTCACGCAGCCGGGAACGAACACATATACCAAGTCTTTCTCTTCGCGTGCCAATAGGTGCGACAGCGTCTTCGAAATGCAGTTGACCGTGCTGCCTATCTACCGCTTCGACGAGACGCGGACTATCTGCGACAACGACAGCGTCTTGTGGCAGAACAGGTGGTACAAGGGCAACCGCACCGGAGGTACATGGTCGGCTGGAGTGCATACCGATACCGTACGATATACAACGACTGCTTTTGGACCGCATCACGGATGCGATTCCACTTATATCCTTACGCTGACCGTGCTGCCTACTTATGACGCTGTTCCGCAGCAGTTCACTATCTGCGACAACGAGCCGTACGATTTCCACGGACATATCTACAATCAACACGGCGAGTGGGTCAATCCGCATTTGCAGGACGGCGAGTTTGTCTTGGATACGGTCTTGCTCTCCGTGCTGGGGTGCGATAGTGCCGTCCGGCATATTGTTACGGTTCACCCCACTTATCGTTTCTATTGCGACAGCCAAATCTGTTCCAATCAGACGGTTGAGTGGCACGACCGCATCTATCATTCCGACTCTGCTACGCTTATCTACGACTCCGTGAATACCGTTACGCGCTTTGGCTGTGATAGTATTTTTTACCTCAAGCTGCAGGTCAACCAGGCATACGAGTTCCACGAGGATTCGAGTATCTGTGCCGACCAAAGTTTCACTTTCCGTTGGCATAATGTATCTCAGTATATCGAGGTCAAACCCAATAGCATGAGCAAATACTCTTTCCACGACTCGCTTTTGACTGTCCATACGGCTTGCGACTCCGTCTTCACGATTGATTTGCATGTGTATGCTTTCCGGTACGACACGCTCTACGATACGCTCTGTACGGGTGATTCGTATGCGTTCAGAGACTCTGTTTGGACGCGTGGAGGTACCTATCATTACCATTCCACCAACCAATACGGATGCCCCGAACTCACCACTATCTACCTTACGGAAATCACTCCTACGCGCGTTAGCGTGCATGCGCTTGATGTGTGCGCCGACGCGTCTGTTGTTAAGGTCGCTTTCACCATGCAGGGCAAGCGTCCGCGAACTTATAGGGTGGAGTACTCGCCTGCCGCGCTCGCACAGGGATTTGAGAATGCCGACTACCTGCCGATGACCGACGATACGCTCTATTTGGACTTGCCGTATCATTCCGACCCGCAGGATTATGTGCGACCCGACCAATATGCCGCCAAACTCTTCTTCGAGGGCGTTTGTATCGACTCTACGCTTACCAGCCGTGACATTGCCTTTACCGTGCGCTATCCCTCGTGGATTATTCCGCAGCACTGGAACGATGTGATTAATATCTTGGTTCCATCGCTCAACGGCGGATACGATTTCAGCGGTTATCAGTGGTATCGTGACAACGAGTTGCTGATGGGTGAAACCAAACCCTATTATTACGACCCGCATTACCTGTTGCCTACATCGTCGTATTATGTCGCCTTGCGCCGTACGGGAGAGGATTACTATATCTGCTCGTGCGCCATGACGCCTAATGTGCAGGGCATCGACCCCACTACGCCTACTACGCCGTATGTCTCTGTCGTACCTACCGATGTGGTCAAGGAGAACCCCGTCGTCAATATCCTCTCAGTCAGTGGTGGCGAATACGAACTGTACGATATTTACGGCTCGCTTTATACATCCGGCTCGTACGATAATTTGGATCATAACGCTTTCCAGGTCCGTCTCCCTGCCGTTCCCGGTGCGTTTATCTTCCGGCTGTTCGATAGAGGGGCAGGCGAAAGGGAAGTTAAAGTCATTGTTCACTAAATATATAACTATAGGATGAATAAGTTTTCGTTATCTCTGTTCCTGCTCCTGACGGCGCTGCCGTTACTTGCGCAGAAGCGTATTGTTACCGACGAAAAGTCTTCTGCCGGCTTGGCTCAGTCCGATGCTAAGAACTTTACCAAAAAGGATAAACCCCGTCCTACCGACAATCGGGGACTGATGACTTCCGATTATGCAGGCACAAGACATCTGTTCGGCTTGTGGGCGGACGGTGGCTATTCGGGTATAATGCACAATATGGAAACCGTCTCGCACCGACCCGGCGGCTATAGTGCGGGACTGGGAGTGGCGTACGAGTTGCAGCATAACCATTTCATCTTGCAGGTCGGGGCAGGTGCCGTCTTTCAGGATGTCACTTATTCGTGCGACGGCTACCGGTTCACCAATGCCGATTTGGCGTATAATATGTGGGACCGCGATACGCGCTGGCTGCCTGCAGGCAATGGGGGACAACTCATAGATACCTATGGAGTGCCTATCGACCGGCTCACTTATACCGCTACCGAAAGGAAGGATGTTGCGCGTACTGTTTATCTGCAGGTGCCGTTGCTGATGGGCGGAACGGTCGGCGGCTTTTACGGACTGGCGGGCGCTAAGGTTAATATACCGCTGTGGGGCAAAACGCACATGTATCAGAATATCACTTCCGAGGGACTGTATAACCAATATATCGGCACGCATGGCGAGATGGACAACCACGGTTATCGTTATTCGGTGGAGATTAGTGCTGATGGCGACCGGCTGCCGTTCCGTATTGATGTGTTGCTTTCGGGTGAAGTGGGGTATGAGTTTCGTAATGGAACGCAGCGTTACCGTATAGGTGCGTATGTCGATTACGGACTGTTGAATATCAATCCTGACGGAACGGCTTATCCTTTGTATTGGACTTTTGAGAACAAGTGGAATTTTGACCGGTTTGAACTTGCGCACATGTTCAATTCGTCTTTGACCGAAGGTAAACAGCTGCATAATTTCTTTGCCGGTGTCAAGTTCACGATTCTCTTCGGCACTCCCGAAAAGGATAAGTGCATCCTCTGCCAACAAGCCAAAAAATCCAAACGCTAAAAAACCGCTCAACATTTGTTAGCAAAAAAGTGAACAAGGACGAGGGGAGAAAAGATAATTTTGAATTAAGAATTAAGAGGATGAATTAAGAATTAAGAGATAAAAATCAGAAAAAGAGATAGTATGGATTCAAATAAACTCATAACTTTTCAGGAGGAGCAGCAACTTTATACCGATGTGTCCGTGACACAATATTAATTTTTATTTATTAACTCATTAAATTTTATTTTTATGAAAAACAATTGTCGTTTTTTGTTCGCCATTGCAGCCATGGCTTCTGCAATGAGCATGTCCGCAACCTCTATTTGGTCCGGTTCTCAAGATGTACACTGGGACAACACCATTATGCTTGATGCCAGCAAGTTTGCTTCTGCTCAGGCTGGTAACAAAATCACGGTTACCCTTTCGGTAAATGATGGCACAAATGATGCTATTGAATTCAAAGCCAACGGTCAAAAACTGCCGGGTACCCGTTTCAGCCTTTGCCAAGACTGGTGGGAGACTTACGATCTTTTCATGACCCAAGACATGATTGATTCTTGCAATGTCTATGGTATGGAAATCTGTGGTGAAAACTTCACGGTTACCAATGTTGACCTTTCCGAAGGTAAAGCCGCTAGCATGAAAGAAGGTAAGGCTATTTGGACCGGTTATTTCTGGGTAACTTCTGGGAGCACCCTCGAAGTGTTTAAAGA